>CAINOE010000105.1 GCA_903851415.1 uncultured Rhodopila sp.
CGCCGGCCTTCAGCAGTGACGGGACGCGACGCATCCACTCCACGACGTCCAGAAATGCCGTGGTCAGCCAGCCATAACCGGCGCCGACAAGTCCCAGGACGGCACCGAGGGCGAAATGGAAAGGCAGCTGGGCCAGTGGCTGGTCCGAGGCGGTGCCGGCAGCGAACAGCGCCTGCTCGCCGAGCCCGAGGCGCATGATGGCCATGGCGACCGACGCCGCGGCAAGCGCCGCCAGGACCTGACGCGGCACGAAATTCCTGGTCAGTTCCTCGAACACGAAGACGGTTCCGCCCAGCGGTGCATTGAAGGCGACCGCAAGCCCAGCCCCGGCGCCCGCGGCTTCCACGGCGGGCCGGGTTTCCGGGTCGCTGACAATCAGCGCCGCCAGCGTGTCACCCACAACGGCGCCCATTTGCACAGTCGGTCCCTCCCGGCCAAGCGGCAGGCCTGCCCCGATAGCCAGCAGGCCGCCGAAGAACTTGACCGGAACGACGGCCAAACCAGCCGGTTGCGACTCGCCGCGCATCACCGCCTCGACGTGCTGCACGCCGCTGCCAGCGGCAATCGGGGCGAACCGGACGACAAGCCAGCGCGCCAGGATTACGGCAATGCCGGTGCCGATGACCACGGCGCAGGCGCCCTCGAGCGGCGTCGCGCGCGCTTGCTCGGTCAGCATTTCCCGCACGGAACTCAGCAATGTCAACGCCGCCCTGAACATGGAACCGATCGCGCCGATGACAACACCGGTCAGGAGACTGGCAATAAAGAGCCGGAACAGATCGCCGAGGCGGTGTGGTGTCCTACGAGGTGCTGTGGTCAATGAACCACCATCAACGGGTTGGGCGCCGCCCTGCGGATGCCCATGGCCTGCAGCCGGAGGTCGAGGCCAAGAGAGGCAATATCATCCGCGACAGGATCGATCTCCGGGGCACGATCCTGGCGTAAATGCTTGATGTACCGATTGCAAACGGAACAGGTTTCGGCCGCGATGTCAATCGACTGTTCCTCGAACGTCACGTATGAGATGCCCGCGGTGGAGGCACAGGACGTGCACCTGGCCCGCACGACGTGCCAAAGCGTTCCGCAGAGGGAACAGCAGCAGTAGCGCGTGCGGTTGGCGCCGGCCCAGCCGACAATCATGCTCGCAACGGGTCGGCTGCCACAGGCGGGACAATCACCATCACCGCCCGGCGCAAGGCTGCCGGCCGCCAGGCGTGATGCCAGGCGGGTCAAATGCACCTGCAGGGCCGCGGCCACGTAGAGACTCTCGCCAAGCCGGTCCGGCAGGTAAGTCCCGTCGAGCACGGCGCCGGCCAGTGCAAGGCGTTCCATGGCCGGCATTGCCGCCAGCCCTGCGCGCGCCTGTTCCGCCGCCGCCGGCGCATCCGCCATGGCGGCGCGCTGCGCGAACCAGGCGATGCGATCCGCCAGTCCGCCGGCCGACAGCAAGTCGTGAAGGCGCAACGCACCCGGGGCCTGCCGCGTCACCGTCGGCATCATGGCCTGTGTCCGGTGCTGGACGTCCGCCAGATGCGACAGAAAGCGCAGATAAGGCGCCAGCGGCTGGTCCGCGGCGGCCAGCTCGGCAAAGCGCCGCGCCCTCGCGGCAAAGATCGTTGCCGGATGCGGAAGGCGGACGAAATCCGGCCGGGCGACGGTGCCGATCGGCGTGTGGTCCCGCGGCGGTCCATGCTTCTCGCGCCGTGGCGTCGCGTCGACCGGACCGTCAACCACCGGCGGAGTCTCGGGTGCCAGCGCTGACGGGGCGGGAATCGGCTGCGCTGAGCAGCGTCTCGCGCAGCCACTTGCGGTGGTGCAGCCAGGCCCAGCCGCCGGTGACGCGGCCGTGCAGCATCGCACGCATCGTCCCCTTGATCCAGATGCCGGCATAGACGTGGATGATGATAACGGTGATGACCACGACAGCCGCCACCGAATGGATCAGCAGCGCCGCGCGCTGTATCGGGATCGGCATCCATGCGCCGAGGTATTCCTGCCACGCGACAAGGCCGGTGATCAGCAGCACCGGGATCAGCAGCGCCTGCGTCCAGTAGACGCCCTTCTGCCCGGCGTTGTACTTGCCGAGGTCGGGCAGCCCGTCGTGGCGGTTGGTCATTACGCGCCAGAACCGGAGCATCCAGCGAAGGTCGTCAAGGTTCCAGATATTGTATTGGAAGATCGGCCTCGTCAGCACGAAGAACGACAGGGCCACAGCGATGCCCAGCCAGGGATGAATGGTCCGCGCGCTGGTTCCGCCGCCGAACAGCGCCGACAGGAAGAAGAAGCCGGGATGGTACATCGAAAGGCCACTCAGGGCGAGCAGGATGAACAGCACCGCCGTGACCCAGTGGTTGATCCGCTGGAGGCCATGATAGCGGCGGACGCTCAACGGCGCCTCGTTCGATGCGGACTCCATCAGCCCCTCCTGTCAGATGGCCAGGTCTCGTCTTCCACCTGCCGTTTCAGGACCACGGCTTCCTCTTCCGCCGCGGCCGAAACCTCGTCCGGTCCGACTGTAATGTAGTGGAAAAAGCTGGCCACGATGCCCAGGCCCATCAGCGCCAGGCCGGCGACCTTCGCGCTGCCCTTCCAGAGACTGACGAACGGGCTGATCCGCGGATCCGCCGGCAACCCGCCGTAACGTTCCGGCCGATCGGCATGCGGCAGGACGTACATGACGTGCGTGCCGCCAACGCCCGGTGGATCATACAGCGCGGCGTGTTCGAAGCCGCGCCATTTCAGGTCCTCGACCCGTTCGGCGGCATGCTCGACCATCGCCGCCTTGGTGCCGAAATTGATCGCCCCGGTCGGGCACGTTTTGGCGCAAGCGGGCTCGAGCCCGAGCGCGACGCGGTCGGAGCACAGCGTGCACTTATAGGCTTTGCGATCTTCCTTGCCGTAGCGGGGAATATCGAACGGACAGCCCTTGATGCAGTAGCCGCAGCCGATGCAGTTGGCTTCGTTGAAGTCTACAATGCCGTTGGCGTATTGCACGATAGCCCCGGGCGAGGGGCAGGCTTTCAGGCAGCCGGGATCGGCGCAGTGCATGCAGCCGTCCTTGCGGAACAGCCATTCCACATCGCCGGTTTTCGGGTCCTCGTATTCGTCGAACGTCATCAACGTCCAGGTTTCGGGACCCGGGTCCGGCGGATTCTGCAACGTGCCGGCATTGGTCCCGATCGGGCCGCGCAGGTTGTTCCACTCCTCGCACGCCGACTGGCAGGCCTTGCAGCCCACGCATTTCGAGATGTCGATCAGCTTGGCCAGCACGGGCTCGTTGCCGGCCCGCGCATCGGGTGGAATGTCATCCGAGGCGGAGCGGCGGATGATGGCCAGCGACGGATAATCCGGCATCACGCCACCTCCGCGGCCGGCGGCGTGGTCGGCTCAATATTCACCAGCCACGCCTTGTAGGCAGGTGTCTGCGTATCGGCGTCGCCAACCACAGGCGTCAGTGCATTCGCGCTCCAGCCCTTCCTGGTCAGGCCGGTGAAGCCCCAGTGGTTCAGCAGACCAACGACGTGCACCGGAGTGCCGTCGCAGATCAGCGGCCGGACCCGTTTGGTCACCACGGCCTTGGCCTTTATCTCCCCGCGTTTGCTCCAGACACGCACCCAGCCGCCGTTGGCGATTCCCTTCTCGCGCGCCAGGTGCTCGCCGATCTCAATATATTGCTGCGGCTGCAGGATGGCATTGATGTGGGAATGTATCGTCCAGAAGTTGAAATGCTCCGTCGTCCTGTAGCTCGTCGCCACACATGGAAAGGCGGCTGACGTGCCCAGGGCGGCGAGGTCGTCCTTGAAGATGCGCGCAGCCGGATTACCCTTGATGTCGGGCGACAACAGATTTACGCGCGGCGTCTCGAACGGTTCGTAATGCACCGGAAACGGCCCGTCGCGCATCAGCGCGCGAACGAACAGCCGCGCGCTGCCTTCCTCGTTCATGATGAAGGGGCCGATGCCAGCGTCCGGGGGCGCCGTCAGCGGATAGTCGGGCGCGTCGTAACCGGTCCATATGCGGCCGTTCCACCAGACCAGCTTGTTCGCCTCGTTCCACGGATTGCCCTTTGGATTGGCCGAGGCGCGATTGTACAGAATGCGGCGATTGGCCGGCCAGGCCCATGCCCAGTGCGGCGCTATCCCGCGGTCGTTCGGGTCGGTCGCGTCACGGCGGGCCATCATGTTGCCGTTCTCCGTGAAGCAGCCGGAATAAAGCCAGCAGCCGCAAGACGTGGAGCCGTCGTCCTTCAGTTGCGTGTACGTGTCGAGCTGCTGCCCCGCCCGGATAACCGCGCCGGTTTGCCGGTCACGGATGTCCCGCAGCGCCTGGCCGTTGATTTCGCGCGCAACCTCCTCCGGCCGTGGCGAGGCTGGATCGTCATAGCCCCAGTTCAGGTCCAGGATCGGGTTCGGGAAGGCGCCGCCTTCCTTCCGGTAAAGGTCCCGCAGCCGCAGGAAGATGCCGGCCATGATGTCGATGTCCAGGCGCGTCTCGAACGGCGGCTTCTGCGCCGGCCAGTGCCATTGCAGCCAACGGCACGAGTCGGTCAGCGAGCCTTCGTCCTCGGCGAAACATGTCGTCGGCAGCTCGAACACTTCCGTCTGTATCGATGCCGGATCCGTATCGTTGTAGACGCCGTGATTCTCCCAGAACCGGGCGGTCTCGATTTGCAGCGGGTTCATGACGACCAGGAACTTCAGCTTGCCCAGAACCTCCCGCATCTTGGTCTGGTTCGGGAACGACATCAACATGTTGAAGCCCTGCGCGATGTAGCCGGTCATCTTGCCCTGGCTGGCAAGCTCCATCGCCATCATGATGTCGTAGACCGGCAGGTCGCGCTTCGGCAGGTAGTCGTAGGCGAAATCATTCGCCGCCGCCGCCGCGTCGCCATAGGTCGCCTTCAGCAAGCTGATGAAGCAATTGCGATAGCCTTGCATCGGGCTGACCTGTCCCGGCCGCAGGGGCTTGTACTGGTAGCGCGACAGATAGCCGGCCAGGTCCGTGTCGCCATCCATCGGCAGGTCGAGATAGCCGGGCAAATACTCGCTCAGCAGCCCGAGGTCCGTCAGGCCCTGGATGTTGGAGTGTCCGCGCAGCGCGTTGATGCCGCCGCCGGGCAGGCCCATGTTGCCCAGCAGCGTCTGGATCACGCACATGCCGCGGATGTTCTGCGAACCGCTGCTGTGCTGCGTCCAGCCGAGCGCGTAGAGCGACGTCATGACTTTGTCGATCGCCGCGGTTTCGGCGATCATGTCGCAGACCTTCAGGAACTTGTCGCGCGGCGAACCGCAGATGCGCTCCACCATCTCCGGCGTGTAGGGCGCGACGTGCTTCCGCAGAAGCTGCATGACGCAGCGCGGATGCTGCAACGTTTCGTCCACCACGGCGTAGCCGTCGGGCCCGATCTCATATTCCCAGGTGGATGTGTCATACGCCCGGTTCGCCGCGTCATAGCCGGTGAACAGGCCTGCGTGGAAGTCGAAGCCCTCGCGCACCAGGTAGCCGGCGTTGGAATAGGCGCCGACGTACTCGTGCTGGATACTGTCGTTCTCCAACAGGTAGCGCGCCACGCCATTCAGGAAGGCGATGTCGGTGCCCGGACGGATCGGGCAGTAGAAATCAGCCACCGCCGCCGTCCGGGTGAAGCGGGGATCCACGACGACAAGCCGCGCCCGGTTTTCCGCTTTCGCCTCAACCACCCATTTGAAGCCGCACGGATGCGCCTCGGCGGGATTGCCGCCCATCACCAGGATCAGGTTTGCGTTCTTGATGTCCATCCACGTGTTGGTCATCGCACCGTGGCCGAACGACGGGGCCAGTGCGGCCACCGAAGGGGCGTGGCAGATCCTGGCCTGGTTGTCGAACACAACGGCACCCATGCTGCGTACGACCTTGTTCGTAACGTAGCCGGTTTCGTTCGTCGAAGCCGAGGCGGCAAGGAACCCGGTGGTGAGCCACCGGTTGACGGTCTGGCCCGCCTGATTTTTCGCGATGAAGTGCCGGTCGCGGTCATCCTTCAGCAGCCGCGCGATGCGGTCCAGCGTCCAGTCCCAGGACTTGCGCTCCCACGTGCTCGATCCGGGCGCGCGATACAGTGGATACTTCGTCCGGCTATCGGAATGCACGAAGTCCAGCAGCGCCGAGCCCTTCGGACACAGCGTCCCGCGGCTCACCGGATGGTCAGGATCGCCCTCTACATGAATGAGCGACGGACGGGCATTCTTGGCGCCGTCGCCTTCGGAATACATCAGCAGCCCGCAAGAAACCGAGCAATACGGACAGTTGCTGCGCGTCTCCTTCGCCCTGGCGATCTTGAACGGCCTGACGACCTCGGCAACGGCATCCTGCAGCGCGCCGAAGCCCAGAGCGGACAGCGTCGACACGGCGACCGTGGCCGCGGCGCTTTGCAGCATCCGCCGGCGCGTTATTGGAACATTCATCCCGGCTGATCTCCGCGGGCGCAACGCCGCGCCGAAGTGTCGCTGGACCCAAGCTATGCATTCCAGGGGATAGGTGGCCAAATTGAGCGCAGTCAGGCGTGACAATGGATCGTGCGACTCTTAACTTGCGCCCAATGAACCTTCTGAGAAGCCTTCGGACCTCCTTGCACGCCTCGATCGGCGATATCGTTTTCGGCATGGAAGACGGGACCGTGTCGATCTTCGGTCTCGTCTTCGGGGTCGCGCTCAGCAGTCCTGACAGCAGTGCCGCGTTGCTCGCCGGCGCCACGGGGGCGGCGGCGGCGGCTGTCTCAATGATGGCAGGCAGCTATCTGGATGCGGAGTCCCAACGGGACCTCGCCCGCGCCCGCACGCCGGCGATGGCGGCACAACAGGATGCGGCGGCGATCGGACGCATCGGCGAACGCCTGCGTGCAGCCGGCATCCCGGCTGCACAGGCGGATGCACTACGCACCGCATTCGATGCCATTCCCGGGTCGGTGGCAGCCTGCCGGGCAGAGTTCGGGCCCGGCAGCCAGGTCGCCGATGCCAGTCCGCTGGCGCATGCACTCTGGATGTTTGTATCGGACTTGTTTGCCGGCGCGGTCCCGGTGCTGCCGTTCGCCTTCCTGCCGCTTGCCGAGGCACGGATCGCCTCGCTGATCGTGACAACCGTCCTGCTGATTGCTCTCGGGATCGGACGTGGTTTGGTCGCGGGACGTGCCGTCCTGCGGACCACGCTGGAGACGCTGTTCGTGGCGGCAGCCGCGGCCGGGGCGGGCGTGTTGATTGGCCGCATGCTCAGTTGAAGGCTCAAAACGGACACGTCCTGTGTTGGCGCGTCCGTCTCCCAAGGCGTAAGCCAAGTGCAACGTCACGCGTGTTGACCAGCCCGATCGACACGGATGTAGTTCTTTTTCGCCAGGGTGCTTAATGGGCAGGTTGCTTGGGCCAGGGATTGGCATGCTGCAAATGCGGTTGTCCGGGTTTTTCATTGCACCGACACGGTGGCGCAGGTGACGGCAACCACGTCGGATCAAAATACGGGGACCGAGCGCGTGGACGCGCCGGTGCCACATGCTCCTGCCGAGATGGGCTTTCGCTACCACTTCTATGACTTCCTGACGGAGAGTCTGATCGACCTGTCGCAGGTGTTTAATGGCGACCTCCACCAAATGCTGATCCTGGCCGTGCTCGGCCGCATGCATATCGGTGCGCGGATCAGTGGCGCCTGGGAGCCCCCCGCCCCACCGCCCTCCATGAGCGCCTCGCGCCTCTCGGACCTGACGGCGATCCCACGCCAAACGGTGCGGCGCAAGCTGCTGGACATGAAGGCAAAAGGCTGGCTGGTCCAGGACGATCGGCAGGAATGGCGGTTGGCGATGCAGGACAGGATGTCAAACGCGCATCGATTTCTTGCTGATATCGATGCGCGTGGGATCGACCGGGCGATCAGGTTGGCTCGGCTGTTTCACGGCGCCGGCTGACTGCTCCAGTCGTTCCTTGTAGGCGGACGCGAGCTGCACGCCGCGCCGGATGCCGCGCACGTCGAGCCCCGCGAGGTCGCGTTGTGCGGCCGCCCGGCCGTCGTCGGGAACGACGACGCGCCAGCTTTTCGTTTCATCCTGCTCAATCCAACCACGCGCGTGCAGGGAGGCCAGTTTGCGGCGCACTGTCTGGCGCGGAATAAGGGTGATATCGGCGATGCGTGAGGCGGCAATGGACTTGGTGATTTTTGAGAAATCGGTGCCATGCCTGGTTCTCGCCTGCATGACAACCTGGCCGACCACGGCCAGGACGAGCGCCTCCTGCAGGTCACCGTCAAACGTGCGGGACACATCAATAAGGTGATCTGTTACAAATTCGACCAGATGATAGCGGAAATACAGCGCATCGCTGGACAGATCCGGCAGCGCATGCTCGTCGGCGTCGTCCGCTCGCGGCAATCTCTTTAACATTGGACCCCCCCGGCATCCAAGGTTGCGCATTAGCTTAAGGCCGAGACTCGGCCGAAGTGGCCGATCCTAATTCCCATATCAGCTACTCACATGAATGAATCCTAACAGTGTCTTCCGGCGTAGACAACCTGTCTCCGCCGCCATCTGCTCACTCGGTGCTCATTTTGAGCAGCCAGACCGGTGCTCATCGGTTCTATGCAGCCGTCGCACCGCCTTAGGTGGTCCCCCCGCCACGGCTACCAACAGGGCTGATCCGGCCTTGCAGCCGAGTGAGGTCAGACCGGCCCGCAAACGCTTCGTTAGACACACCTTCTCCGTCAACGCCACAACCGGGAGTGGACCGGCAGACATTCCGGTAAGCCCAGGGCGAGCAGACAGACTGCCGTCACCTCGCTGCGGAACGGCCGCAGCGCCGACGATCATGGTCCTTCGTTTTGGCTCAATATAAAGTCAGGTTGTGCGGGAGGCACAACACCTTCGGTGCTCGTCTTGAGCAGGTGTGCCGGACGCTGCTCAGTTTGAGCGGCCGGGGCGTTGCAAGCCGTGATGCGCCATGAACAATCGGCTTGGCGTCGCTCCACTTCGGAACGACGGTAAAATGTCATAAGCAAACAAATGGGACAGGACGATGAGTGAAGTCAAAAGCCTCGCTGGCCGCCGGAACGTCAGCGTCACGGGCGGACTGACCGCGGGCTTCGTCGCAACCGTCGTACTGTCCCTTCTGATGATGGGCAAGTCCGCGCTCGGCCTGATGCCCGCGTTGAACCCGATCGGCGATCTCAACCACGTTGCGTCATCGTTTGTCGGGATGGAGCTGCCCTCGCCGTTTGGCTGGGTAGCACATTTCTTGATCGGTACGGTGGTCTGGGGCATCGCCTACGCCCTGTTGGAGCCGTATCTGCCGGGACCGGCCGTCATCAAAGGGGTTGTCTTCGGCATTTTCGCCTGGTTGGCGATGATGATCGTGTTCATGCCGGTTGCCGGCCACGGGCTCTTCGGCGCAGCGCTCGGCCTGCCCGCCGTGGTTGCGACGCTGGGCCTGCACCTTGTCTACGGCGCCGTCCTCGGCGTGACGTACCCGAACGTATCCGGGCCGCCGGCCAGGTCGGAGGTCTGGCCGGGATAGGGCCTGAACCGTCCATCAGATCGACTTATGACTGATACCAGCGTGGCGGGCGCAGGGCCGCCTTCCACGCCTTCCGTCGTGACGGTGGACGCCATCGACCAGTCCGGCGGCACCACCCAAGCCCGCTGCGGCGGTTGAGCGCTGTCCGGGCCTGGCGGATCGGCCATTCGCGACGTTCACCCGACCCGTCGCTGGGGAAGGACAAATGGGTCGTCGCTTCAAGGTCACGACCGTAGACGGCGGACGGCCCATCCGATGCCTGCGACCAGCGCCAGCATGCCGAACCCCGCCCATAGGGTGCCGGTCAGCACGACGGCTGCAAGGAACAGGATAACGGCGGCGATGACGAAGTATTTGTTCTCGACCAGCATTGGGGACTCCAACGGCGCCCGTCGCGCCGACCCTGACATCATAATGAAACAAAATCATTGAACAGTCCAGGCTTCATCGATCGCTCATTTTGGTCACCCGGCCTCTGGATCATGGCCGGAGGCTTGTGACAATTACGCCGCCAATATAGGCGGCCCGGGGCTGCCTTGCCAATAAGGAAGGACACACATGTTCAAAGCGACGCTCAGAAAATCGGCCATCGCGCTGGCGATGGCCGCTGTGTTTGCACCGGCTGTCGTGTCGGCGGCGGAACTGACAGCGTTCGACAAGGCGGAGCTTGACCAGCTTTCGCCCGCACTTCGGACACAGGTCGAAGCCAGGCTGACGTCCGGCCAGACCGTGCGGGGTATCGTGGAGACGATACTGCTGAATCAGATCTCGCAGATCTTTGCCAGCGGCGAGGTCACAGCAATCGATTTCGAGAAGGGCATGGCGGTCTGGCAGGGGCCGAACGGCGATATCAAAGTCCTGCCCTTCGACATCACCACGCTGCAACTTCGCAACACCTGATCCCGACCAGCTTCATTCCCGGTAAAGGACCTTCACCATGAGCGATCTCGTTTTCATCGCCTTCGACAACGAACAACAGGCAGAGGAAGTGCGGACCAAGATTCTGGAATTGCAGCAGGAGTATCTCATCGATATCGGCGATGCCGTTATTGCCACGCGGGATGAGAAGGGCCGCATCAAGCTGAACCAACTGTTCCACACAACGGGCGCCGGCGCGCTGTCCGGCGCGTTCTGGGGCATGCTGATCGGCTGGATCTTCCTGATGCCCTTCGTGGGCGCCGCGGTTGGCGCCGCGGGCGGCGCGGTCGGCGGTGCATTGACCGATGTCGGCATCAGCGACAACCAGATGAAGCAGGCGGCCCGGGATGCGTTGCAGCCGGGCAAGGCCGGCCTGTTCCTGCTGATCCGCAAGATGACCACGGACAAGGTTCTGGCCGACCTGAAGGGCGTTGGCGGCACCGTGATCCGCACCTCGTTCGATCACGCCAAGGAAAACGCGCTGAAGGAGGCGCTGGCTGGCCACCTGCCGCCGGCATCGCAAATCCCGGCCTGAACGGCGACTGAGCGCGTCCACCCAAGCGACGGTGGACGCGCCTTCGGGCCGTTGTGGCGCCTGCTGACGGCCACCGGCGCGTGATCAACATGAGCAGCAGCGGCGTTGACCGGTGCAACTTCCTTCGTCGGCACAAGACCGAAACAGAACAGCAACGAGCAGGACGCCATGCTGCCCTATAACCGCAAAAGCCGTCGTATTGAAGCCATCGTTGCATTCGGTATGGCGGCCGTTCTGCCGCTCGTTGCCCGGGCGCAGAGCACAAGCGCCGGTCTCGCAACGATTGCCGCGGCCCAGGGGCAGCGGGCCACCGGCGTCACCGGCCAGTTCCAGCGGCAGACCGGAACGGTGCCGCAGCCGACCGCGGACGCCACCGATTTCACCGCCGACCTCTTCAGCGGCTACAACAAGCTGTACGACGACTACACGGCATTCAAGAACAAGCTGAACACCGACTACAACCTCAGCTTCTCGATGCAGTCGTCCTATTTCCTGCAGTCGGCCACGCCCAATGGCGGCCCGCCCGTGTCGTTGTTCGTCTACTCACCTTCGATCACCTGGACGCCATTCAACAACGCCACCTGGGGCAGTGGTCAGGTCAACATCGCCTTCTCGCAGAACCAGTATTGGAGCGGCACGACCACGGCCGCGCAGCAGGCGCGTATCGGCACCATCACGGCGCCAAACGACTGGAGTTCCAACGGCTACACCTGGTCGCAGGTGAGCTACACGCAGACGCTGCCCGGCAAGCTGAGCTGGCTGTCGATCACCGGCGGCCAATACGGCTTCGGCGGCTTCGACGGCGACCTTTATGCCGGCAACGCCCAGACCAACTTCATTTCCTATGCGCTGGCGCAGAACGCCACGCAGACCTACCCGAACGCCGGCGTCGGCGGATACCTGACCGCATCGGTGCCAAACACGACGCTGTCATTCAACGCCGGCTTCCAGGGGGCCACCGACGTGGCCGGGCGGCAGTTGTCGACCCAAGGCTACCAGACCGGGAAATACGCGTGGTTCGGCAACGCGCTATGGGCGCCGAACGTGCCGGGGATGGGCGCCGGCAGCTACAACGTCCTGGTCTACTACCAGCCGTCGGTTCCCATGCAGCCCGGCCAGTCCACCGGCGTTTCGTTCGCCATGTCGCAGGCGCTGAACAAGAAATACGGCTTCTTTGCCCGGGCCAACTACGCCAGCGGCAGCATCCTGCAGATCACCAGTTCCTTCGGCGGCGGCGGCATTGTCAACGACCCGTTCGGCCGCCATCCGAACGACCAGCTTGGCCTCGGCGTGTTCCTGAACCGGGGCAACAGCGATGCCATCGGCGGCGGCTCCGTGACGCCGCGGCTGTGGGAGTACGGCACGGAACTGTATTACAACTACACGCTGATGAAGGGGCTGCAGATCACGCCGGATGCGGCGGCGATCCTCAACCCGGTGCTCGCGCCGAACCATGGTGCGGAGTACATCTTCACGCTGCGGCTGACCTCGTTCCTGTAGCGCAAATACGCGTCGGACCATCCGCCTCGCGGGCGGACGCAGATGCCTCCCGGTCACGCAGTAGACCGGGAGGTCGTCGCTCTACTGCGGCGCCGTGCTTGCCTGCATGGCGAAGATCATCGCCGGTGTGACGTTCGGCGACGCGTCGTTACCCCAGCTCGTTCGCACGTAGTTGATGATGTCCGCCAGTTGCTGCGCCGTCACGCCGTTGAGCTGCGACGACATCGGAACGCGACCGAAATGCCCGGGCAGCCCGCCGACGGTCGCCCGCACGACATTCGTCGGATCCGGCGCCACGACCAGCGCATTGCCGCGCAATGGCGGTCCGCCGCCTGTTGCGGCGGGCTTGCCATTGCCCTGCGGGCCGTGGCACTGGCCGCAGTTGTTGACGAACAGGGTCGCGGCTTCCGGCCGGGCAAATGAAACGGGTGGCGCGGTCGAGACCGTCGATGTTTCCGCCGCCACGGACTTCAGATAAACCGCCGCCGCCATCAGGTCGTCATCCGTCAGGTGCTTCAGGCTGTTGTGCACCACCTCCGCCATCGGGCCCTCGGCGACCATGCGGGCATTCTGGCCCTTCTTGAGGAAGGTCACCACCTCATCGTCGCTCCAGGTGCCCAGGCCGGTCTGCTTGTTGGCCGTGAGGTTGGTCGCGAACCAGTCGCCGATGCGTCCGCCGGTCAGCCGTTCGCTCCTCTCGACCGCGCCCATGAAGTTGCGCGGGTCATGGCAGGCGCCGCAGTGACCAAGGCCTTCAACGATGTAGGCGCCGCGGTTCCAGGTCTCGTTGCGCTTCGGGTCTGGCACATACGTGCCGGGGGTAAAATACAGCTCGTTCCAGGCCAGCATTGTCGCACGGATGCTGAACGGGAAGTCCAGGTGGTTCACGTCGACCGGGTAGATCTGCTGCGGGACCGTCGAAAGGAAATCGTAAATCGCGTCCGAGTCCGCGCGGGTCGTCCTGGTGAAGAACGAATACGGCATGGCCGGATACAAATATTCGCCGTTCTTCTTCACGCCGTTGTGGAGTGCGTTCCAGAAATCATCCTTGGTCCAGGTGCCGATGCCCGTCGCCGGGTCGAAGGTGATGTTCGGACTGATCAGGTGGCCGAAGCCGGTATTGATTCGCAGGCCGCCGCCGTACTCGCCGCCCTCGCTGGAGCTATGGCAACTGATGCAGTCGCCCATCCGCGCCAGATACTGACCGCGGGCAACCTGTTCCGCACCCGGCGTGTCGGCGGCTATTGCCGGCTGGGCAGCGAGCAGTATCGGCGACACCGCCACGGCCAGAGGACGCAGCATGGCCGAAAACTGCGCGAATTCGTTGCGCGTGCGGGAGGGTTTGGCTGCTGCGGTCGCATTCCTCATGGTTTCCTCCAGCCTGACTGTTTGGGTGATCTTCCCGGATTTTGCGTTCTCCGGAAGTCCTTGAGTGCTCAAACTGAGCAGCGTCTTCCTTAAGGCTGCGGACCGTGCGCCGCACTGTTGGACGCACTCACGTTGCCGCATCGTTGCCACCGCACGCTTCGCGCGTTAGGTCCGGCTTTAATCGATCCGGCGTTGTCCGGCATGACCTGGAAAGACACCGCCGCGATGACTTCGCCCGGGGTATTCGGGCATGGATCCGCTGGCTGCCCGCTCATTTTGAGCATCGGCCGCGTGGACGCGCGCGTATTCTATCCGGCGTCGGGCTATGCGGGCGCGGCGAGTACGGCGTGGTTCGGCTATCATCTTTGGCATAACGACCCGGCGCCCTATGCCTTCGTCGCCGGGCACGTCGTCTTCGGCCTGGGCTGCATCGCCGGCTGCGTGTCGACCGTCGCACCGGCATCCTGCAAGTTCGCGGCGATCCCGAGCCATGCCCATCCCGCTCCGGCCGCGCCGGCGCCAACACCGGCCTGGGCCGCGGCCGTGGCACGCATCCTTTATGCGCTGCCGGTGATGATTGCCGCAATCGCCCGGGCGTTCGCGCTGCCGTTGGCATGGCAGGACCAGCCGCCACATTCTGTTGCCGGCCATGTTCTCGGTGGCCTCGCCGCTATCTGCACCTGCCTGATCGGGCTGGTTTTCAGCGTGGTACGGCAGGAGCAGGGGTCCTGCAGCGACGTCGACCGCTACCTTTGGCCCATCGGCACTGCCACCATCGGTCTCGGTTGTATGGCGGCTGGCTGCTGGCGACGGCGACCAACCCGCTTTTCCTGGCCCCGGGGTGGGTGCTCCCGGGCCCGGGGCTGGTCTGCTGGTCCATCCTGTCGAAGACGTGGCTGCTTGCAGCCAACTGGCGACGCACGCCCGGGTGGATCAGCCACATCCCACTGATCCCGACCTTCACCGCGCTGCTCTGCCTGTTCATGGCCGCGTTCCTTTTCCAGGCCGAGACCCGGGACCCGGGATATTTCATTCCGGCGCGCGTATCCGCCGGCCTCGGCGCGATCTGCTTCACGCTGTTCTCGATCGTGAGCCTGCTGGAAAGCGGGGCGACCCGGCCGGGCGGCGGCCGTTAGTCTCGTGGAGCGGTCTGCGCCAGCACAAGCGGCTTTGCGCGTCCGACAAACATGAGCCAGCGGCGGCGGCGCCATGGCTGGCGCCGCACGCCATGCCCGGATCGGCCGACGGGCTGTCGCATCAAGCCAAAGCCGGCGCCAGGCATCGCGTCCCGGGGGCTGCCCGGCGCGGAACGGCGCCGGACTCAGGGCACGTAAGTCAGGGAAATCGTTGCGATGCCGGCCGCCAGGTTGAAGCCCGTGGTGCCCTCAACGCTGAGCGGCTGGAGCGAAATCGTCTTGTTCGACCCGCCCACCAGGAGGTTGGCGGCGCCGCCGACGCCGGCGGTCGCGCCAGCCGTCACCCCGCCGTAATCGCCAGCCAATGCGCCGGGCTCGAGATCGGCGGTCGGCGACAGCACGGCCCAGGCGAGCACGCCGCTCTGAAGATAGCCGATGTCGACGCCGAACTTCGAGATCGTTCCTTTGTAGTTGCCAATCTTCGTACCGTCGACGCTGCTGTAGGTGCAGTTCAGGTCACGCGTCGCGCCAAACACGAAGCCCCAGCCGCTGGCGACATGGCAGGTCAACAGGCCGGTCTTCACTGCAAAATCCGCCCGTGCCGGGGCCTGCAGCATGAGCGATCCCACCGCCAGGCTGGCAGCGGCGAGTATGGTTTTGGGGAACATGGCATTAAATCTCCAGTTGTCATGCAATTGCGGTTGGCATCAGGCGCGATTGCGTGGGTCTCGAAGGGTCGCTTGTTACGGTATAACTACGACGATTCCTGTCCTTCCTTCTTGGCAAGGCAGCCGGCCGGCCGCCTGTTTGGCGGCGCAACTTTCACCAAGCTGCCGGGGGTAAGCCAGAGGCCGGGTGACCGAAATGAGCGCGCGATGGGACCCGAACTGTACGACGGTTCGGTTCAAGCTTGCGGCGTCGGTCTTTTTCCGCGTGGCTTTCGGCACGCCAGTGGTCCCACCGGGCCAAAGGTTCGTGGTTCTCCAGGGCGCTCGAAATGAGCAGGCACCACCAAACTTTCCGGGCTGAAGGGGCAGCATGCGTCTGGCGACCGGCAATATGATTCCGTACAGCCTGACCGTCGGCAGTGCCGCCGCCCCGGAGGTTTCGCTTTCGTTCCCGTTCTGGGGTGCGGGGATTTTCGTGCTGCCGATCGTCGCGGTCTACACCGGCGTCGTCTACCGGGTGTTTCGCGGGAAGCACGTCGTGCACTACCGAGGTCCAACCGAGCCTGCTTGCGTGCTCATTTTGAGCAGGTTACCCAACACGGCAAGGGCGCCGTGCTGTACCGCGCAATGATTGGCCGCCCGGGATTCGTGAGTACCGTGTTCGGCATTCGCTACGATGGAATTTTGGAGAGTTCAGGTGAAACCGGTCCCTGACGAAGGTTTTCTGACAGCCTCGCGGCTCGCTTCGAACAGATGCGCCTCCGATGGGTGCGGGGCGTGACAAGTCAGGCGCTGACCCTCTTTGTCAGCACGTTCACCACGCTGCTGGCAATCATCAATCCGCTGGAGGTGATGCCGGTCTTTCTTCAGTTGCTGGAGGGCAAGAGCAAGGCCGAGCACCTGCTCGTTGCCCGGAAAGCCTGCACCTACGCGGTGATCCTGCTGTTCTTCTTTCTGATTTTCGGCACGCTGCTGCTGAAGGTGTTCGACGTGCCCCTGAGCATGGTCCGGATCGTCGGCGGCATCATCCTGATGAAGATCGGCTTCTCGCTGTTCGATCCGCCGGCGAACAAACGTCCGGTGTCCAGCGGTTCGGCGGAGGCTGACGAGGACGTCGCCTTCGTTCCTCTGGCGATGCCGCTGATGTTCGGCCCGGGCGGGATCGCCACCGTCCTTGGGATGGCTTCGCATGTGCACGATCCGCTCGAGCACCTGACCGCGCTGGCAGCCATCGCCGCGGCCATCGTCGCCACGATGTTGGTAACCTATGGCGTGCTGGCCTTCGCGCCGGCCATTCTTGGACGGATTGGCCCTCGCGGCGTCGATGCGACGACACGCATCGTCGGCTTCTTCGTCGCCGCAATCGGCATGGGTCTGATCTTCCAGGGCATAATGGCGGCAATCGGGGACTATATGGCGGCTGCACCGTCATAGCGGCGCGCAAATGGCTCCATCAGTCAATGCCGCGGCCAGGCCGGCGCTGAGAGGCACCGGACGGTCCAACCCGGACCGGCGGCCCTGGTTGCGCCCACCGCGGCAAGCGCTGCGACGACGTGTCCACGTTATGCTGGTTGCAATCGTAGACAAAGCCATTCAGCGCACGCGGCGAACCCCACGAACGAGGCAATCATAATGATCGACACGGGCTGCGTCAGGGAAATCTGCCAAAGAAAGGAAATGAGTACAATTGCGATACTGAGCGAGCCAAGACCGATAAGAAACGCCGAGCCGCCGGTTTGCCTGCGAAGCCGCATATGCGAAATTTGAACACCAAGATAGGTCATGAGGAACGTCGCACTGCCCATGTTGGCCGTAGCGGACAGATCGAACGTTACTGATAGTATGATTACACCACCGACTGACCAGAAGAAGCCTTGGGTGCCGTTGCGCCATATCAAACGATTGAAGAAAGCGGGCAGCTGTTGGTGTTCGCCAAGTCCGGTCAAGGTCTGGAGGGCGCTGAAGAAGTTGCTGTTGATCGCGGACGCCGTCGCGGCGAGCGCGGCGAGCACCACGGCGTAGAAACCGGCTCTTCCCAGCAGCGGCTTGGCAGCGTCGGCGATAACGGTGTCGGCGTGGGCGGCAAGTCCCCCGGGATCAACGGACCCGAGGACGATAATCGACAATGCCACATAAAGACCAGTGACGAAGATAATGGCGCCGTAGATGGACCTCGGAATGGTCTTGCTCGGATCCGCCACGGATCCCGACGCATTTGTGATGGTGCCGAACCCGGCGTACGCAAAGAACACGAGGCCAACAACGCTCAGCAGTTGCGATGGAGGCATGGGTGTGTAGCTGACGTGTAACGAAGAGTGCATCTGAGCGGCGCCGGCGACGGCGAGGATACCGAGTACCACCAGCTTGAACACGACAAGTAAGGTTTCGAGCCTGCCGGCGTGGCCTGTGCCAATCGAGTTTACGACCGTCAGCAGCAGGATGATGCCTACGGCAAAGGCCTGGGGCGCGATGCCGTTGTCGTCCAGACCGGCCAGCGCGACGGCATATTTGCCGAACGATTGGGCGATCATGGCCGAGGCGACCATGATGGTAATATAATATAGAATCGACATAGTGCCGGAAAGCACGCTCTTGCCGAAGCTCTCCCGGAAATAGATGTTGATGCCGCCCGACCCGGGAAAGCGGGCCGCCAGCTTCGCGTACGAGTAGCCAGTCAGAATTGCGACCACGCCCCCGATTGCAAATACAAGCGGCACGTTCGTGCCCGCTCGCAGCGCCGCCTGCCCAAGCAGGGCGAAGAGCCCGGCACCGACCATCGCTCCGACACCGATGGCCGTCGCCGACCAGACGCTCATTCGTTCACGCATCGGCCGAACACCGGTCATTTTGACCGGGCAAAATCGGCATAATACTCGTCGAGGATTTTTCGCGTCGCCCGGCCAATGGCTGCGTAGTCGTTGTGATTGAGGTTTGCGAGCGAGACGCGGCTCGAGGGGTGGACGACACCGAATCCCTTTGCAGGCATCAGGACGACCCCGGTCTCCTCAGCGAGACGGAAGATGAACTCCCCGGGATGGTTGGCTTGGACCCAATCGGCGAAATCCTTCCCATGGAGACGTGTGCTCAGTTCCAGCAGGTCTATGACCGAGTAATAGTAAACTCCGTTTGGATCCTTCGGGACGTCCATCTTGAGTCCGGCGTAGAGCGCGGTGTGTCGGTTCCGTATCAGGTCTTTCATCGCCGTCTGGTAAATGTCGTGTTCATCGATCAGAGAAAACAGGGAAAACAGCGCCATCTGCACCTGCGTGACGGTGGAGAGGCCGGCAACGTGGTTGAGTGCGACTGCCCGGCTGTCCGCGACGACCCGGTCGATGAACTTGATCCCGCTTGGATCGACGGCGAGCGTGGCATACCGCCTGGCGATGGCGGCCTTGTCGCTGGCGGGCAGCGCCGCGATGGTCTCGTCGATGATGTTCTCGTGCGCGAGGCCGACAACTCCCATGCGCCACCCGGTCGCGCCAAAATACTTCGAGTAGCTGTAGGCCAGAATTGTGTTCCGCGGGCATATCTGGAACAGCGAGACGAAGTCGTCGGCAAATGTGCCGTAGACGTCGTCCGTGAGGATTACGAGGTCCCTGCGCCTGGTGTTTACGATGTCCGCGATCCGTTCGAGGGAACGATTATCCATTTTCACGGATGGGGGATTGCTCGGGTTGTTCAGGAAAAATGCCTTGATGTTCGGATCGAGCAGTTTGTCGAGCTCGGCGTCGCTGTACTGCCATCCGGAATCCTCGTCCGCGTTCAGATAAACGCTGACGAGCTGGTAATCGTTCAGCGGCGGCATTTCGATATACGGTGTGAAGATGGGCAGCGCCACGGCAATTTTGTCGCCGAACTTCAGGATCTTGTTTTCCATGAGTGAATTGAAGACATAAGGGATACCGGCGGCCGAGCCTTCAGCGGCGAAGAGGTCGAAATCGCCGCCGGAGAATGGTTTGCCGTTGCACATGGATTTTATGACGTAAGCTTTGCAAATTGTCTCGGTAATCCGAAGCATGCGGTCGGGCGTCGGATAGTTGCAGCCAAGAATGTTGAAGACCATCTCGTACAAGAAATCGCCGGAATCGATGCCCATGCGATCGTGCACGTAGGACAGGCATTGCCGCAGGAAATCTATTCCCGGCGAGCCTGCGTTGATCTCGGTGAATGTGTGGAAGCGATTCTCGATGCCGTCGCGCCGCGGCGTCTCGCCGACCCCTCCCGGAACATGGGCAAAACCGCGTTCGGCTTCCGCCATCGCGAATGCGCCGAGCTGGAAGAACCCGTGGCGGGGAACAGTTGCCATGAAGTTGGGGTTGCCTCTGCCGGCATTCAGCATCAGGCGGTCGGACACTCTGCTTGCAAGACGAATGAGTGCGTCCTTTACCTCGAACGGACTTAGCTTCGAATATTCAGCCAGCTGCTCTTTGGATATTGCCATGACGACGGCTCCTGTGTTTGTGGATTGGCGCGTGGGGCTACTTCATCAGGATGGCAAACCCGCCCCAACCATGCATGATGGCGACGATGAGCGGCCCGAATAAGGTCAGGTAGATCTGTGCCAACGTGTACGTAACCGGGTACGTCAGCATCGCGGCATTGCTGCCGGAGATTGGAATTACCGCGCCGAGCGAGGCCGTGCAGCTACGCGACCCGGCAAGACCCCCGGCGAGCAGGGCGGAATTCGTGAATTGCCCGCGCAGGACATACGCGCCGAAGATTTGCGTGGCGATAATCGGAACGACGGTAACGATCACGCCGAATAGCAATATCGCGGGGCCGCTGTGTGCGAGTGTCGCGATCGCCCGCGGTCCCGCCTCCAGGCCCACCACCCCGATAAATGCGCACAGTCCGAAGGACTTCAGAAACCCCGCCGTAGCCGATGGAAGTTGGCCAAAGACCGGATCGCGCGAGCGCAGCCAACCGAAGATCAAACCTGAGAACACGCAACCGCCACCGGTCCCGAGCGACAGAGATATTGGCCCTAACGGGATCGTTATCAATCCGATAAGGATCCCGACCGCGATGCCAAGTGCGAGCCAAACGTAATCCGTTTTGTCAGCGTCAACCTCGGGGTAGCCGATCTTGCGGGACACGGCGTAGACATCCGAGCTGATGCCAACCAGGCGAAGAGTGTCACCGATGACGATTTGCGTGTTTGGCAGAAGCGGCGCACGCTGGCCTGAACGCGTCAGGCTCAGGATATGGATGCCATGCAACGCCTTCGCGCCCAGTACCGACGGTAACTCGCTAAGCTTTTTTCCCTTCAGGGCCTTATTGGTGACCACTACGTCAAGGGCATCCCCCACAGCAGAGATGCCACTGAGGGTAGGAATTTCGTGACCGATTGCCGTCGTCGCTTTCTCTACGACGTCCTGACGGTTGCCGAGGACCAACACCTGATCGCCCTCGGCGAGCACCGTATCGCCGGCCACGTCGGTCGCATGTTCATTCCGCACAACCCGCGTGATGGCGACATCGCCAATAATCCGCTCAAGCGCCGAGACGGACTTGCCGGCGCCCGCTTCAACCGCGATCGCCCTCGCAACATAGGGCGCGAGTTCGAAGAACTCGCCCGGTTTCAGATTGCTGTTGCCACCGGATAATTGCGCTTCAACCAGTTGCGAGCCGGCTTTCAGTGACTGCCGGGCGATAAGCGGCGTGCCATACGCCACCAGCATGATCGCGCCAAAAGTGCCGAACAGATATGTGACCGCATAGGCGATCGCGACGTCTGAGTCCAATGTGGCTTTTATCTCAGCCGGCAAAGGGAGGGCGGCGATTGCGCCCTGCGCAGTTCCGATGACGGCCGATTGGGTCAGCGCACCGGAAGCGAGGCCGGCGGCCAGCCCGAGATTCAGCTTGCCGAAGTAGGCACAGGCTAACACCGTAGCCAGCGCCGCGCCGGCGAGGAATGTGGCCAGCACCACTTCGCGCCATGCCGACTTGTTAAACGAGTGAAAGAACGCGGGGCCCGCCTGATAGCCGATCGCGTAGATGAACAATGCAAACATGATTGATTTGAACGGCCCGGGGATCGCGAAATCGAACTGGCCGATGATCACCGCGGCCAGTAATGTTCCGGCCACGGCGCCAAGGCTGATGTTCTTCCAACTGAACTTGCCGATCCAATAGCCGGCTGCCATCGAAGCGAACAGCGCAATGTAGGGTACGCTGTGGAGCAAATATGAAATGTCGATCATTGGAGCCCCCTTGATGAAGTCCCGCGGGAGATACCGGCGTGCCGGGCGTCTCGTTGCGTTAACTGAGCAGTCGCTCTCTAAGCAGCCGCCGACCGGGCGTGTCGACCGGCAAGGTGCTCAAATTGGGCACCGGGTTGTGAAAGCGCGACAGCAACAATAGACCCGTCCATCAGCGACGCCTTGCTGCCGGCGGTATCGCGACTCATGCGGTTGCCTGCACTGGCATCCGATGGATTGTGCGAGCCCGGCATCTTTGCCCCGACCGGCAGGCAGCCCCGGTAGCCGGACGGCTGGTCATTTCCTGCACGGCAGCGCCGGCGTGCTGCAAAAGCCCGATCCGTTTGGTGCATAGGTGCCTGGACATAGTTCGTACCCCTCTCGGGCTATCCGCGTATTCCGCGCCAAACCGGTCGGCGCCCAAAGTGGCCGGTTACCGGTTTGACCCGGTGCGTTGGGATGGCCAGCCTGTGCCGGCGATGAGGGAGGTTTCCTGCATGTCCCGCTTTAGCGGCACCGCGATGATCATCACAGGAGCCGCCCGCGGCATTGGCGCAGCGACCGCGCGGCTCGCGGCGTTGGAGGGCGCCCGCCTGCTTCTGACTGACACCCGTGCCGACGAGCTGGAGACGCCGCGGGTGTCCATCGCCAGCACCGGCGGCACTGTTCGCGGCATGGTGGCGGGTTAGCAGCATGACGCAGGCGGCATAGAGGAAAGCCGTCGCCGAAGCGATCGTCGCCTCGAAATCCTTGGCCAGCCGCCGGTTGCGGTTGATCCAGGCGAAGAAGCGCTCCACGACCCACCGGCGAGGCCGCACCTGGAAGCCCACCTGATCAGGCAGCTTGCGCACGATCTCCACCGCCATGGAGGTGGCAGATGCGACCTTCTCGCCGACATCGACGCTGTCGGCGAAGACCGTTTTGACGAACGGTCAGCCGGCCGGGCTCCGCGAATATGTCGAGGGCCGATTGATCGGGGGGATAGGCGTTGGGCATCCAGCCGTCCCCCCATTTGGCAATGCGCGGCAAGGTGTGGTCGTGATGCCCGCCATACCACAGCTGGATGCGGCCGGAGGCGGGGCGGGGGTTGATCCCGGCATCCTCGATCGTGTGATATTGCCCTTGAACGTCACATGCGGCTGCGCCCAAAGCGCCTGCATCACCCGGGCCTGCTCCTCCGACCGCCGCCCGCGGTTGTGGAAGTTCCCATTGAGGCCGGTGAACTCCACCAGGTTCCAGCCGACGCCGATGCCGAGCCGCAAACGGCCGCCGGACAGCACGTCCAGACACGCCGCCTGCTTGGCCACCAATGCCGTCCGGCGTTGCGCGACGATCAGCACGCCGGTGGAAAACGTCAGCCGGGTGGTGACGGCGGCGAGGTAACTCAGCAGAACGAACGGATCGTGGAACATATCGCCCGCGATGGCGCTGCGCGGCTCGCCGCTGGCATCCGTGGCCGGATTGGCGCCAAGCACATGATCCGCCGCCTCCGGGAAGTCCTAGCCGAGGAATTCAGGCGACTGCGCGAAGTCGCGCACCAGCGACGGTTCGCCGCCGGTATCGGTGAAGGGCACGACGGCACCAAGCTGCATGGACATGCTCCCGGTTGGTATCGGCTTCACGAACCGCGCCGGTGGTCTCCGGCACCACCGCCACCGGCGGAAATCCGGCGCGTTCCCGCCGAAGCACCTGGCCTACGGTCCGGCGGGTCGGACGAAACCGACGGCTACGCCGCGGTCAGGGCCGCTGGCGCCGTTCCGCGGAGCCTGTTTGGCCGGCCGGACGCCAACAGCCCCGGCGACGCCGGCACCTGACAGGCGTCAGAAGCCGCGCCACCGCCTCCCCGCCGGGGTTCCGAACGGATCGGCTGCAACGCGCAGGCGCTGGTCCTGGGCGATCCAGCCCTTGGCGTCGTCCTCGGTGGCGAAACCAGCCGCGACCTGCGGCAGCGCGCCGGACGTGCTGATCTCGACGGCGAAGCTATCATCTTCGCGATGGACAATCCGATAGTCTGTGTCTGCCATCAGTTAATGTGGCACGGCGGGGGCGGCTTGCGACATGACGGTTGTGTTTCCGCTATGAAATGGTGCGAGCGTTCAGCGGTCAGGTTCGGCCTGGCTGGCCTCCTCCGCCGCCGTGACGATGGCGGCGGCGCGCTGGACGGTAATATCCTTCAGGATGTGCTCCCCGCCCGAGGCGGTGGCCAGCTTCACGGCGCCCTGCTCATCGTAAATCGCCACAATGTGGCGCAGTTGCACCACCACGAGGCCGCCCGTCGCCGCTTCGAAGGTGACCCAGCTCACCGCGCGCCGCGCGAGATCATGTAGTTGATGTAGTCGGCATTGCTGGAGCCGTCATAGGACATGCCGAACGGCTTCTTCTTGGCCGTCGCAGCCTCCGGCGCGGCGGCGGCAGGCTTCGCGCGCCTGGCGCGCGGGGCAGGCGCAGGCCTGGCGATGGCGACGCTGAGTTCACCCTCCCTGGCGGTCGATCCGTCAGCCCGGCCTTCCCGCCAGGATGCGACGTCCTTGCGCAATTGGTCCTTCATGGCATCGGATTGCGGATCCGCCTCAGTCTCCGGCACCACGCTCGGGTCGAGGGTTTCCAAACTCATGCATGCTCTCCTTGCGGACGCGGGCGACTGCCGCCCGGGCGTATCCTATGCAGCCGAACTCCGGCGCGAAGGCTATTCGCTGTCCGGCACCATACCCGGCACGGGTCGAAGCCCCGGCGAAATGAGGATTTGGTGTTCGGCGCACCATATGGCTTGTTAAGCTGCGCTCAAATCGACCGGAATACAAGGCAAAGCACATAAAAAATTGCCGTTGGCGATTTCACGGACATATTTGGGGCGTGGCGTCCCGACAAATACCGACAGCTCATTAAATGCCGTGTCCAGGGATGCACGGCAGCCTTTGAACCGCCATATATGTCCGATGATACAATCCAACCCTCCGCGCCAGTCCCGTGCCGCCGTGCGCGTCCCGCTTCGCGGCGCGAGGGGGGTTCCTGCGAAGCCCGGCCCGGCTGTTCGGCATTGAGCGTCGGGATGAACGCGCCGGCTTCGTCTCGTTCGCGACACGCCCGCGCCCGATCAGGCCTCTTCGAACGCGGCGGGCAGACGTCCCGTCTTAAAAATGATTGTCGGTTCGTCGTCGTATTCACCCAGCTCAGCATCTCCCGAGGTTGAGAACGCGACCACCCCGGCTTTGGTCGCCGAAAGGAGCTCGGCGCGCTTGCGGGCACCGGCCGAGGATTTGCACTGGATTGCCGGTTCGGCCGTCAACTTCTGGCCTTTGCCGGCCTTGAATGCCTGAACCAAAAACAGCGTTTCACGCGCCATGCGGCTTTGCTCCCGACTTGCGACTCCGGACCGCCGGGGTCTGCATTACCACCTGATCCTAGCATAGAACGGAGAACACCATGCAGATTCGCGTCGGCTACGAGATCGTCTATGATTGTGTGCAGCCGACGCCGATGGTGCTGATGCTGCATGTGCATCACTCGCGCGCGCCCGACCTCGCGGTGCCCGACCACTTGGTGACGGACCCTTTCGTGCCGGTGCATGCCTACCGCGACGCGTTCGGCAACTGGTGCAGCCGGATCGTCGCACCCGCCGGCCGGCTGCGGATCAGCAGCACCGCGGTGGTCAACGATGCCGGCCTGCCCGATCCGGTGGTGGCTTCGGCGCAGGAGCATCCCGTGCAGGATCTGCCGGACGAAACCCTGACCTACCTGCTCGGCAGCCGGTATTGCGAAACCGATCGCCTGTCGGAGGTCGCCTGGCACCTGTTCCATACCGCGCCGCCAGGCTGGGCGCGGGTGCAGGCGATCTGCGATTTCGTCCACAACCATATCACGTTCGATTACATGTCGGCCCGATCGACCAAGACGGCCTGGGAGGTTTTCAGCGAGAAGCGAGGGGTGTGCCGCGATTTCGCGCATCTGGCCGTGGCGCTGTGCCGGGCGATGAACATTCCGGCGCGCTATTGCACGGGCTATCTGAGCGACATCAATGTGCCGCCGCCGCACGGGCCGATGGATTTCGCCGGCTGGTTCGAGGCCTATCTGGGAGGCGCCTGGCACACGTTTGACGCTCGCAACAACAAGCCGCTTTGGGGACGCGTCCTGATCGGCCGCGGGCGCGATGCGGTGGACGTGCCCATCAGCAACACGTTCGGTCCGAATACGCTGGTCAGCTTCAACGTCTGGGCGGACGAGGTGCAGGGGATGGAGGCGGCGAAGAGCTAGGCGACGCCGGTCAGGGTCCTTGGGATCGTCATGGTCCGGACGAGCCGGGCCTTGACGGTTGGACGGGAAGCCGGCATCGCCGGACTCTACTCGCCGCCCGGCTTTTCTTCCTGCTCCCACTGCTGCGCCGTCTCCGCGGCGTGGCGAACCGATGTCGGCGTGCCGGTCGGGCGCTCCTCGACACCGCGCTCCTCCGGCGGCTTATTCGGCGGCTCGGCGCCGGTGATCCCGGAATGCGCGGGCGGATCGCTCGCCGGGAAGCTATCCTTCAGCGTCTTGTCGTGATCGCTTTCCGACCGCTCGATGTGCGTATCAAACGGCATGGCAGTCCTTCCATCCGGCGAGAGTGCCGGTCACGGCTGCAACGCCTCAAACAGCCTGCAGTTCTCCTGCCGGCCGGCTTCACGCCAAACCTGCCTTACGGCGCATGGCGCCCCGCCCGCGCCGCCAGCATCATGGCGGCCTGGCCGAAAACGGCCGAACCCAGCAGGACTGCAACCACCGGATAGACCGCGCCTGGATCCCAGACCTCCACCACCACCGTGCACAGCATCCCGTATCCCATCTGGATGAATCCATACAGGCCGGAGGCCGCCCCGATGGCGCTCGGGTTGACGCTGACGGCGCCTGCCAGGGCGAACGGGCTCGCCAGACCAACCCCGACCATGAACAACGTCACCGGGCCCACGACGGTGGCTACGGTCAGCGTGTCCGTGGCATCGGCTAGCGCGAAAAGCGCGCCTCCGGCGATGCCGAGAACATTGGCGATGCGCAGCGCCGTCAGCAGGGACACGCGGCGGGCGATGCGGTTGGCGAGGATGCTGCCGAGCGCCACGCCGCCCATCAGGAACACGTAGAAGATGCCGATACTCTGCGTCGGCTGGTGCAGCTGCCGCTCGAAGATGAACGGCGAGGCGGATATGAAGCCATAGAATGCGGCCGTCGTACAGGCGCCGCCAATTGAATAGCCCAGGAACGAGGACGACCGCAGCAACCGGACGTAGGACGCAGCCATGGATCCGGTGCGCGCCCGGGTCTGCGGCGCCAGCGTCTCCGGCAGCAGCACCGCGCAGGCCAGCAGCGTCACGCCGCCAAACACCGCGAGCAGCGCATAGGCTCCGCGCCAACTGACATACGCGGTGACATAGCCGCCGATGGCCGGGGCAATGGCGGGAATCAGCGCCAGCACCAGACCCAGCAGGGCAAGCTGTCCCGCCGCTTTTTCCGGCGTGGCGGCATCGCGCACCGCGGCGCGCCCAAGCACAAGGCCGGCGCACCCGCCGATGGACTGCAGGATCCGGGCGCCGATAAGGAATCCGCCGCTCGGCGCCAGCACGGTCGCGATGCTCGCCGCAGTGAACAAAGAGAGGCCAACCAGCAGGACCGGCCTGCGTCCGTACCGGTCGGAGACGGGTCCATACAGCAACTGCCCGGCGGCCAGGCCGACCAGATAGAGCGTGATTGTCAACTGCGCGGTGCTGATCGACATGTGGAGCGCGCGCGCCGTGGCGGGCAGTGCCGGGACGATGACATGCATGCCGAGCGTGCCGCAGGCGGCCATGGCGACGAGCAGGGGGAACGGCGCCCTCGCGGCGGCAAGCAGCGGTTGCTTTTCCAGGATTTCCACGATCTGATCCGTGTTGAAGGCAACAGCATGCCTTGAACACCAGCTCGCGAGCAAGCAAGACGTGAACCGAACAATTCAAACCGGACCGCGCCGGCGTCTTCCGCCGGGGTGTTCGCCCCGGGAATTCATGTCGAGATCGCGACAGAAAATCAGCCGTGCGATCTCATGATCTAGCCGCGGGGTCTAATGAATCGTCACCGACCCGGAATTAGCGACGCCGGAACAAAAAGCCAGTTGGCGCCGAATCGCCGCAAGAACGTCCGGCAAGGCTGAATAGACCCCGACTTCTGTCATGACGTCCCAATGCACCCGGTCGAGCCTGAAACCGTAGCTCTCACGGGTCACGGCGAAGCTCGGGCCGGTCAGATCCTCGCCGCTGTCCGGGACAACGATCAGGCTGGCTTCGCCGGCGCAAAACCCTTGCAATTCAACGGTCCAATCAGGGGCGATGACGCCGATCACGCTGCGGAACAGTGACAATTCGAGGGAACCGAGCGGCGGCGGCGGAGCCTTCGGCGCTGGGGCCGATTTTTGGCTGGCCGGATCGTTGGACCGCTTGTATGCCATTGCAATCTCCTGGTGTGCGGCGGAGTCGCGCCAAAGCCTTCACGATGTGTGACTCGCTTGTGCCATAGGAACACCACAAAGGAAAGTGTCAATTACCGACTTTCGGGTCAAAAAAGGGACATTGCCCGCGTCGATGCGACCGCGGGAATCGTCATTCCCGCACGCACGATGCCAAATCCGCATAGTCGCCGATCCCGGCTTGCGGCACAGACGTGCTCAATGCCGCGCTTCGCGGCACCTCTTCACCTTAAGGAGACATGAAATGGCCATCAACTTCGGTCGAGTCGCCGGCGCCGCCGCGTTGGGCGTGTTCATCGCGGCGCCAGGGCTGCTGCACCCGCGTCTGGCAACCCGGGCCTACGCCCAGGCCGCCGACATGGCGGGCATCGGACGTAGCCAAACCATCACCGCCCGGGCAACCGTCAAGGCGATCGATGAGCAGACCCGTACCGTCACCCTCCAGGGCGCCGACGGCAACACCGTCGTCCTCAAGGTCGGCCCCGCGGTCCAGAACCTGCCCCAGGTTAAGGTTGGCGACACCGTGATCGCGCACTATTTCATCTCGACCGCGTACGTGCTGTCGCCCGCTGGAGCCAAGCTGCCGGAAAATTCCCTGACAGTGGGCGGCGTTCGCGCCAGGCCCGGGACAAAGCCCGAGGGCGCCGTCGGCAGCAAGCTGGTTGTCACCGGGCTGGTGGTAGCGGTCGATACGACGCACCATACCGTTTCCCTGGTCGATCCGGCCGGCGGCGCGGTCCGGACCATCGACGTCGTCACCCGGGCAGGCCAGCAGAACCTGAAGCGGGTGAGAGTGGGCGACACCATCACCGCGATCATCACCGAGGCGCTGCTTGTCGGCGTCGAACCAGCGTCGTAACGTCCGGAACGTCTATTCGCATAGGAGTCCACCCGTGACGTTCGATCGACCTCAACCACGGCGCGCAGTGATCGGCCTGGCCATCGCTGCCGCGCTGCCGTTTGCCGGATGCTCTTCCTCGCAGACGATCGATTCGCAATCGCTGGAGGGCAGGACGCCGGACGGCACCGTGGAGATGAACCAGGTGCAGGCGGCGTTCATCGGCAGCGGCGGCGGCGGCAGCGGAACGCTGTTCTTTCGAGGGCGGTCTTACCCGTTCGCCGTCGGCGGCCTCGGCATCGGCGGAATCGGCGCATCGACGATCAACGCCTCAGGCGACGTTTACGGGTTGAACAGCGTCGCGGACTTCCCCGGCGCCTACGCCCAGGGCCGCATCGGCTTCGCCGCCGGCAATACGAGCGCCGGCGATCTGTGGCTGCAGAACAGCAGGGGTGTCATCATGCACCTCAAGGCAAGGCGCACCGGCCTGATGCTGAGTCTTGGCGGCGACGCCGTGGTGATATCGATGCAATAGAGCGGGGTTTTGCCGCCGAAGCCCTTACCGGCCGGGCGGCCGCCTTTTTTACCCCGATCGTCAACACGCTCCCAACCGAGGTTCCCCGCAATGAAACACGCTGTTCCGCTCGCCGTGGCGTCGCTGTGCTTCGCAGCCGTCATAGCCTTTGCCGTGCCCCGCCCGGCCCAAGCCGTCACCTGCGCCAACGGCGTCTACCGGGCCGGATGCGCCGGACCGAACGGGGCCGCCGTCGTTCACAAGGCTCCCGCGCCGCCGCAGACCGTCCACTGCGCCAACGGCGTCTATCGCGCCGGATGCGCCGGACCGAACGGGGCCGCCGTCATCCGCAAGTATCCCTAGCCGCCCCGGCGGAGAACGACCGCCGTCGGCCGATGGTAATTTTCCGAATCGAGAGGGGCCCCGCGTGCCGAAACCGCATAGCGTCGCTGCCGCGGATGCGGTGAATCGCGCCGGGTGCCTGCCGCATCGCAGGCGACAGAGGATCGGGGCAGACATGCGGACCACCACCATAGCCTCCGCGACATGAGCGGCAGCCAGCCGAAGGCCCTCAGCCAGTCTACCGTCCGGAAAAGCCGGCGCCTGCCGGTGATCTGGGCGATACCGCTCGTCGCCGTCCTGATCGGCGTGTGGCTGGCCTGGGACACCTTGTCCAAGGAAGGCCCCACCATTGTCATCTCGTTCCAGGACGCCGAGGGGCTGCAGGTCGGGCAGTCCCAGCTCAAATACAAGGAAATCGCCCTTGGCACGGTGAAAAGCTTCGACTTCACCAAGGACCGCCGGGGTGTTCTCGTCACCGTCGCCACCACCGCGCAGGCAGAGCAGTTCCTGACCGCCGGAACGCAATTCTGGGTGGTCAAGCCGCGGCTGTTCGCCGGCAATATCTCGGGCGCCAGCACGCTGCTGTCCGGCTCCTATATCGGGATGCTGCCCGGCGACCCCTCCGCCAAGCCGGAGCGCAATTTCGTTGGCCGCGAAGACCCGCCGGTGCTGGACAGCGACGTGCCCGGGACGACGTTTTTCCTCAAATCCGACCAGCTCGGTTCGGTCAATCTGGGCTCGCCGGTGTTCTACCGCGGCCTGTCGGTTGGCGAGGTCCTCGGCTGGGACATCGGCAAGATGGCGGAGAATGTGACCATCCACGCCTTCGTCCGCTCCCCCTACGACAGCTACGTGCATGACCAGACGCGATTCTGGAACGCCTCCGGCCTGTCGGTCAAGCTCGGCGGCGGAGGGGTTGAGGTGCAGGTGGAATCGCTGCGCGCCCTCTTGCTGGGCGGCATCGCGTTCGAAACCGCGTCGAACGCAGAAAGCAGCCCGGTCAGCGCATCCGAGCATGTGTTTCCGCTGTTCGCCAGCCAGGAGGCCGCCAGGAACGCCTCCTACAGCCGCAAGATTCCGTTGCTGGCCTACTTCTCCGCCTCCGTGCGCGGCCTTGCCCCCGGATCGGATGTCGTCATGCACGGCCTGACCGTCGGCCACGTCACCGACGTCCGCCTCGCATTCGATGTCGCCAACGACACGGTGCAGGCGCCCGTCCACTTCGAGGTGGAACCGGAGCGCGTCCTCGGCGTCGGCCACCAGGCGTTCAAGAACACCGCCGAGGGCGTCCAGATGCTGGTGTCCAAAGGCATGCGCGCGTCGCTGCAAAGCGGCAACCTGCTGACCGGCGAGATGCTGATCTCGCTCGAAGTCGTCCCCGATGCGCCGAATGTCAAAGTGACCGAGGAGGACGGATCGTTCCTCATCCCGGTGACGGAAACCGCGGGCCTGGCGGGCCTGCAGGCATCGGCCGGCGAGCTGTTGCGCAACGTCAACGCCATCCCGTTCGCCAGCATCGGCCAGAGCGTCGCGACGATCACCAAGAATTTCAGCTCGCTGAGCAGCGGCCCGCAGCTTCAGCAGACCCTGAACGCAGTGGCTGCCACAATGACCGCGGCGGAGTCGGCGATCAAGAAGCTGGACACGGAAATGGGGCCGACCTTGAAGCAACTCCCCGGTCTCGCAACCGAATTGCAGAGCTCGCTTAAGCAGATGGACGTGCTGATGCGGTCGGTTAGCACCGGCTACGGCGACAACACGCAGTTCCATCGCGATCTCGATCGCCTGATGGCGCAGCTTAACGACGCGGTGCGCTCGTTCCAGGCGCTGGCCGATTTGCTGACACGCCATCCGGAGGCGCTGGTGCGCGGCCGGACAGATACGGGTGGACAATGATACCGATGCTTTCACGGATTTACACAGGATCAGTCCGCCCGGACAAGCGGCACAGCTATCAGGATAAGGCGAAACGTGAGGAACGGCATGCTCCCGATTCGTGGTGGAGCCATTCACCCGTTCCGCGGGCCGGTATAATGCCCTTGCTCCGGTTGATAGTTGTTCTATCCGCAACCTTGGCGGCCGCCGCCTGCTCCTCGCCTGATCCTAAGCTCTACACTGTCGCCACTTTGCCAGGCACCGCCGTCTCCGGCGCCCCAAGGGTCGTCTCCCTGCACACCGTCGGCATCGCCCGCTACCTCCAGCGCAACCAGATCGTCCAGACCTCGGAAGACTACCGCGTCGTCCTGCGCGGCACCGACTGGTGGGCCGAACCGCTCGACGCGATGCTGACCCGCGTCCTGGCGCAGGATCTGACCGAGCGGCTGCCGCAAACCACGGTCTACACCTCCGCCGGCGCCGTCACCGGTTCGCCCGAAGCCACCGTCGAGGTCGAACTCTCGCGCCTTGATCTCGACCGTGCCGGCAACCTGCTGCTGATCGGCCAGGCATCGGTTTCCTTCAAGTCGCAAACCTCGCCGGACACCCGCAGCCTGCGGATCTCGCAGCCGCTGCCCTCCCCGGGCGTCGAAGGCCAGATCGCGGCAACCAGCACCGCGATGGCTCAGGTTGCGGACGAGATCGCCGGAATGCTGACCGCGGCGCCGGGGCGGCGTTGAGCAACCCGCTCGTTGCCGACGAGCCGATCGAACTGACGGAGGGCGGACTCCGCGAATGCCCGGGCTGCGGACTGTTCCAGATCGAGCCCGCGCTGGCCCCCGGCACAACAGCACATTGCCAACGCTGCGGCACCATCCTGCGCAAGGCCAAGCACCGCCCGCTGGAGCACACCATCGCCCTCGCCCTCGCCGCGCTGATCCTGCTGGCGGTGATGTGCCTGACTCCGCTGATGACCGTCAGCTCGGCCGGCATGGTGCATCGGGCGGGCATCCTCTCCGGCCCGGTGGAACTGGTGCGGCGCAACATGTCCGGCCTCGCCCTTGTGGTGGTGTTCGTGACCATCCTGGCGCCGCTCGCCAAGCTGTTGGGCACCGTCTACGTGCTGCTGCGCGTCCGCGAAGCAAACCCGCCGCGGCATCTCCGCCGCATCTTCGCGGCCGTGGAGCGGCTATCGACCTGGTCCATGCTGGAAGTCTTCGTGCTGGGCGTGTTCGTCGCATACGTGAAGCTGGGCGACCTGGTGAAGATCACGCTGGACGCCGGCGTTTATGCGCTGCTGGCGCTGACCGTGGTGATCGTCTGGGCGGACGGCGCGCTGGATCGCGAAGCGGTCTGGGACCGGCTTGACAGCGTGGGCGCCCGCGAGACTTCCCGGCGCGCCGCTCGCACCGGAGTCGTCCCGCACGGCGCGGTTGGATGCGAGACCTGCACCCTCGTCGTCGTCCCCGAAAAGCCGGGCGCGAAGTGCCCGAGATGCGATTCGGCCTTGCACGAACGCAAGCCCGACAGCCTCGCCTGGACCTGGGCCCTGGTCATCGCCGCCGCGGTGATGTACCTGCCGGCGAATATCTTCCCCGTGCTGACCGTGATGCAGCTTGGTGCCGGCGCGCCGAGCACGATCCTGGGCGGCGTGGAGGAACTGCTTCAATCGGGCATGTATCCGCTGGCCGCGCTGGTGTTCTTCGCCAGCATCGCGGTGCCGATGATGAAGCTGGTTGGGCTTACATTCATGCTGATCACCGTGCAGACCGGCCACGCCGCCTGGCTGCGCGACCGCACCCGCCTCTATTACGCGATCCATTGGATCGGCCGCTGGTCGATGATCGACATCTTTATGGAGGCGCTGCTCGGCGCCCTGGTTCAGTTCGGCGGCGTCGTGACCATCGAACCCGGCATCGGCGCCGTGGCCTTCTGCGCCGTCGTCATCCTGACGATCTTCGCCGCGGAGACCTTCGACCCCCGCATCATGTGGGACGCGGCTGAGGAACGGGTCGCTCAGGCGAATGCATAGCTCGCCGCCGCCCGGCCGGCAGGCGGCGGACAGGCGGCCCGCAACGTCGAGGACGGCGTCTCGCCGAAGATCTGCCGGTATTTGACCGCGAACCGTCCCAGCTCGAGGAACCCGAATTGGGTCGCCACATCGGTCACCCGTGTCACCCCCGGTTCGGCGTTCCGCAACGCCCGCCGCGCCAACCCCATGCGGCGCAGCAGCAGGTACTGCGTGGGACTGACCCCGAGCTGGGTTTGGCAGGCCATCCGCAAGGTCCGGCTGGAGACGCCGATGGCATCGCTGATCTCCTGCATGTAGAACGGCCCGGCCGGCTGCGACTCCAGCACGTCCATAAAGCGGCGGATGATCATCTGATGATGTTGCCGGGCCATGGTGTCTGTCCGGCCGCTGTCGGAGCCGGCGAGCTCACCCATCGTCTCGATCAGCGCCCGCTCCAGCCACACCGCGTAGGTGTCGGGGGTTTCGCCCAGGTGTTCGGCAGAGGCGTGCAGCAGACGCAACCGCGCGAGAGAAGCGGCGGGCGGCGTGACCACGGCGCACCCGCTCATGAACGCTGCCCGAGCCTCGGGCGATGACGCACAAAACGCTTCCGTGTCGGCGTCGGACAGGGTCATGCCGCCCCAACTGGCCGGGCCCGGCAGCGGCGACACATTGCCGCCGGCCGAGCGGACAATGCCGACCTGGTCCGGACCGATTTCCGCGCCGTCCCAGTGCATCGATGGCCCCGGCCTCGTATGGAACAGGATTCCCGACCGGGAGATCTCGACCCGCGCCAACCGCGTTCGACCTCGCTGCACGCAGATCTCACCAAGATCGGTCAAGGTGCCGCAGGCGTGGAATTCGCGCCGGCCGGCCGCCGGCAGTGTGCAGCCGGAGGGCGGGGCCACGGTGACGCACTCATTCGGGTCGCCGGAGTCAACAACCTTGCTGGACCACATGCCATCCCCCGGGTATTTTTGTTGCAGCGCCATTATAGTCTGGCCGATGGTGGTTGCGGACTGTCCAATAATGTCTGTGCTATGGTGTGGGTAAGCGGAATTTGGTGTCTCGCGGGAATTTTATAATAGTGACTGAAACCTGAGGCTAAGCGTGTCTTTTTGCCCTGCGGCGCGATGCTATTTTGAAATTTCAGGTCGGACTGGACACTAAATGAGACATTCGGCCTGTCCGAAGATGCCAAGGCCGAATCGCCGCCGGCGGGTCAACGCCGGGAACACGTGCCGGAATCGCATAGCCCGCACACCGGCCGTCTCGTAGTTTCGCCGCAGACATCGATTCGGGGGCGGGTATGGAACGATCCAGGCGGCGGGCTTTGATCCCATCGGCAAGACCGGGAACCGCCGGACGATGCAGGCACGGCCACCGACTCACCCGTTTTGCCTTGCCGGGATGCCTTGCCGTGGCCGTATGCACGAGCGCGGCGCGGGCCGAACCCGTGTCGGCACAGGACGGGTTCGGGGCGAATGGGACCTACCAGTGGAACTTTGAGCTGGACCCGTATCTATGGCTGCCGGCGGCCAGCGCCAGCTTTGCCGCGGGGCGTAACGGCCAAATCAGCGGCGGCACCACGGTAGGGGTCCCGTCCGTCTCGGACCTGTTCCAGACGCTCCACGGCGCGTTCATGGGCGCCGGGATCACCCGTTACGGGCCGTTCTCCGGCGAAGTGGACATCCAATGGGTCGATGCGGCGCAGGGCAAGACCGTCGGACCCGGCCCGGGCGGGACTTCCGGGCATCTCAGTCTCAGTGCCTCTTATGTGCGTGTCGCGCCCGGATTCGGCTACGAGGTCTACAAAGGCGCGCTTGGCGGATTGCCGCTCACGGTCGATGCCCGCGCCGGCTTCGCCTGGTTCAGTTGGAGCGCCAAGGCAACGTCCTTGTTCGATCCCGTCGGAGTCAGCCCGAGCGGCAGCTTCGTTCAACCCTGGCTCGGCTTCCGCGCATCGCTTTACCCGGCGGAACGCTGGCGGGTGGAACTCGCCGCGCTCGGCCAGGGATTTGGCGTCAGCGGCGGGTCCTGGGGCTGGGGGTCGTCTTTGATCGGCACCTATTCGTTCAATTCCTGGTTCGACGTGAACCTGGGATTCCGGGCGCTGAGCAGCACGCGATACGAGTCCAATACGGGTCCGCTCGACACGGGACAGCGTTCGTTCAAGTTTACCGCCTATGGACCGCTGGCCGGGGTCGGCTTCCGGTTCTGAAGGCGCGCCCCGCGCTCTTTCCTGGCCCGCTTTCCGAGGTGTGAAACAGGTCAGCTCCGCGCTGCCCCGCGCCGATGACCGGCGCCTGCATCGTTCGCAGGGTGCCCCGGCGCTTATTCGCGTAAGCGCACTCAATATATCCATTATCGGTGCCTTTATCTTGTGCGCCGTTCCTGTCTTCGCGCAGGAAGCAACAACCCGGATGCGCAATGAGTCGGTGGCTTGTTGCACCGCCAACGACTCGCGGTGGCAGCAGCTCAGAGGCGAGTCGTCGTATTCGGTAACTTTCGCCGAAGGGGGAGCTTCCGCCGGTGGAGGGCTTCCGGTCGTTAGCGATGTTACGGTCCGGAACATTATTGAGCTCCGAACGTAATCGGGCGTTATGCGCTCGTCACAGAGGACAAGTCTTTCAAGTACGATCCGGATGGTTTGCGGACCACTCCCCCGGGACAGAATTGCAAGCCGAGGAGAAAGAAACCGACTGGCGTCCGGCGCCGCCAGGCAATTTCTCACGTTGGGTTTGGGCGTAATGGCCCTATCAGGCGATTCTTGATGGCGGCCGGAAACCACCGGTTGTATTTCGGTGACAATAAGCGACCGTTTTGATTAGGCTCCACCCCGGCAACACCTTGCGCCGGGAGCCTTGACATAGAACGAAGGGAGGTGGCGGAAAAATGGCCGGCATAAAGGGCTTCCATGCACTTTGCGCGGGCTTTGGGGCTCTCTTGCTGCTGGCGGCCGGCGCGCTCGCCCAGTCGGTGGCGCCGGCCCCTCCCGCGGGCCTGGCTGTCCACATGGCCGATACGGACGCGGAAGCCGCCAACGACGCCGCAACCGCCCTCGCCAAACAGGTGCAGAACCCGATCGGCAATCTGTTCATCTTCCCGTTCCAGGGAAACACCAACTTCAACGCCGGGACAAAAGGCGGCACGCAAGAGATTCTGAAGGTCCAGCCGGTGATCCCAATTCATGTCAACGACGACCTGACGATCATCACGCGCACCATCTTCCCGCTCGTCTGGCAACCCAGCTACGAACCGAGTCACACGGTCCCCTTTGGCACCGCGCCGACCCAATTCTCTGCGGTGCTCTCGAATGCCATCCCGATCGATCACTTTGTGTTCGGCGCCGGACCCATCTTCGGGGTGCCGACCGGCAGCGACAGGACATTCGGCTCCAACGTCTGGGGCGCCGGGCCGGAGGCCGTGGCCGTCTACATCCAGGGACCCTGGGTCGCCGGCCTGCTGGTCAATGGCCTTTGGTCGTTCGGTGGCACCACGGGGCGCGGCGGCACACAGTACAGCAAATTGTTGATCGAACCGTTCGTGAACTATAATTTTGGTGGCGGCTGGTACATCTCCTCCGCCCCGCTATACACCGCCAATTGGCCCGCCGCAGGAAATCACGCCTGGACCGTGCCGTTCGGCGGCGGTGGCGGCAAGGTGGTCAAGCTGTTCGGCAAGCTGCCGGTCAACCTGCAGGTCGGCGCCTTCTACAACGCGGTCCATCCCAGCTACACCGGCGCATGGACCCTGCGGACACAGATCACGCTGATTTTCTGATCCGAGGATGAACAGGCAATGTCGCGGCCCGGGGGCAAACCATGACGCGCTGCGGCCGGAATTCGGCTCGACATGCCAATTGAGTACACAGATAACATTGATCTTCCGAGGCCGCGCCCCGCGACCGCGATTGAAGGGCGAAACCGCATGGAACCTGTATGGGCAGCGAGTTGGATCGCTGGCCTGTCGCTCATCACGCTGACGACCGCGTTTCATGCGTTCGGTGTCGTGATGATCTACCTTGCCGTGATGCGCCGGGCCCGGTCGGCCGAGATCCGTGCCCGTCACGGCCGGCATCCCATCGTTCATGCCGTTTCGCTGGTCGCGGTCGTTGGGTTGCTCCTGACGGTGCTGCACGGCATCGAGGCGGCAATCTGGATGTTGGCATATCTGGCGCTGGGCGCAATCGGCTCGGAGCAGGATGCGATGCTCTATTCGCTGGACTCGTTCACCACCCGCGGCGCGTCGGAGGTGCTGCTGACCCGGCATTGGGGTCTGATGGGCGCGCTGGAGGCGGCCGATGGCATGCTGCTGTTCGGCATCAGCACCGCCTTCGTCTTCGCCGTCTTCCAACGCGTCATCCAGGGCATAGACCTGGCCGCAACCGCACGCCGCTGAAACGGGTACGCCGCCGCCGGTGCAACCGGACGGGTCTGGTCGCGGGCGTTCGGCCCGGGTAAAATCGCGGTCCTCGGGCCGATCGAGCCGGCCCTGTATCCGGCTGCTTACGAAGGATTGCCCAGCATGAAAATATCGCGCGTTTTCACCTTCATCGTCAGGGAAATCGAGGAGGCGCTGCCGGCGATCATCTTCTTTGCCGTCGGCTTCAGCCTGATCGAGCTGACCACGCAACTTTTCCTCGACGCCTACGTGGAGCGGGCGTTCAACTACATGGTCGCCGTCGTGGCGGCCCTGGTGGTGGGAAAGGCGGTGCTGGTGGCGAACGCGCTGCCGTTCCTCCGCCGGTTCGACAGCGCGCCGCTGGTCGTGCCGATCCTTTTCAAGTCGGCGGTCTATTGGTTTGTGGTGTTTGTGTTTCGGATGCTGGAGCACCTGATCGAGTATTCGAGCAGCGGCGGCCGGCTGGGCGGCATTCGCGAATACCGCGAAACCCACTATCCGTGGTCGCAGTTCGCCGCCGTGCAGATTTGGATTTTCACCCTGTTCCTGATCTACACGACGGCGGCGGAACTGATCGCGGTGTTCGGCAAGGACAATTTCATGAAGGTTTTTTTCAGCCGGGGCTTCGCGAGTGCCAGGGCAAGCCGGCACTGAATGGCCCGCACACTGTGCGGCCCGCCCTCCCGGGCACTCCGCCGCCGATGACCTCGTTCGGCACCGCGGTGATCGTTTCGGGCTGCTCGTTTGCCGCCGGCATCGCCGGGATGCTGTTGCACGCCAGGCTTCCCGCGCATCATGTGGACGAAGAGTCGAGAAACGTCATCCAGCTCATCATGAGCCTGATCGCCACCATGGCGGCGCTGGTGCTCAGCCTGCTGATCGCCTCCGCCAGCAGTTCGTACGACGCGCAACGAAGCGAGGTGCAGTCGCTGGCGGCGAATGTCGTGCTGCTCGACCGAACGCTGGCATATTACGGCCCCGACGCGCAGGACGCGCGGCTCCGGCTGCATGGGGCAGTCGCCGAAGTGCATGATCATATCTGGCCGGCGGACGGCCTTGCGGCGGCGAACCTCGATCCGCGGGCAACGCAACACGGTCCGAGCGCCTTCGTAGGGGCGCTGGCAAACCTGAACCCGAAGACGGACATGCAAAGGACATTGCTGAGCCAGGCGATGCAGGTGGGCCAGAGTGTCGGGCAAACCCGGCTGCTGATGTTCGAGCAGCACGGATCGTCCATTTCCTGGCCGTTCCTGACCGTGATGGTGTTCTGGATCTGCATGCTGTTCCTGGGTTTCGGGCTGTTTGCCCGCTTCCACGCGACCGTTACCATCGCGCTGCTGATCGGCGCGCTGTCCGTCGGCGGCGCGATTTTCCTGATCCTGGAACTCAGTGAACCCTATGAGGGGTTCATGCGGGTGTCCGGCGCGCCGCTGGTGGATGCGCTGGCGCAGATCGGGAATTGACCACGGACGCAAGCTGGACCCGCTGACCGGGGTCGAAATGAGCCATCTTGGTCGAAAATGCATAGCGCCGCTCCCCCGGACGTGGAACCGTGATCGTTCGCACAACGCGGCCGAAGCGTTGCTACCGGGTCGCCTATGGAGATAACAGGTGCCGTGACAGGCAGCCCCTCGGGAAGGTCCAAAACGGCACGATGCGTCAGTCTCCATGCGAGTGGGCATGATGACTGAGCGCCGTGTTTTCACCCCGGCGCCTTTGTCTTCGCCGCTGGAAGGCATAAAAGGCGGGCTGCGCCGGCATGACCGCGCCGCGCCGCGGGATCGCCATCGCCTTGGGCTCTTCAGCCTTATAGTCGCGCTCTGCATCGCTGTCCTGCGGGCGCAGCCCCCCGCCCGGGCCGGCGAACCGGCGGTTTATACCGGCAGCGGCGCCTGCTCCGGCTGCCACGCGGCGGAGACGGCGCTGTGGAAGACATCGCACCACGCGCTGGCGATGCAGCCCGCCACGCCGGCGACCGTGCTGGGCGATTTCAACGATAAGACCTTTGTCCAAGGCGGCGTCACCACCACCTTCCGCCGCTCCGGCGACAGCTTCCGGGTGCGGACGGACGGACCCGACGGCAAACCCCGGGACTACGATATCGCCTACACGTTCGGCGTCTATCCGCTGCAGCAATATCTGATCGCGTTCCCGGGCGGGCGGTTCCAGGCGCTCGGCATCGCCTGGGACAGCCGCCCCGGGGATCAGGGCGGCCAGCGCTGGTTCCACCTCTACCCGGATCACCCGCCGCCGCCCGGCGATCCCGTGCACTGGACCGGGCGCGACCAGACCTGGAACTACCAATGCGCCGCCTGCCACTCCACCAACCTGCTGAAAACCTACGATCTCGCTGGCAACAGCTACAAGACCACCTGGACCGACGTGGACGTGTCGTGCGAGGCCTGCCACGGCCCCGGCTCCCGCCACGTCGCCAGGGCGCAGGCCGGGAAGCCGGAATCCGGCGACGACCGGATGGGACTGACCAACCGCTTGAAGCCAGCGGATAACGGGCGTTGGGAGATGGACCCGCGGACCGGGATCGCCCGGCGCACCGAAAAGCTCGTCTCCACCGAGATCGACACCTGCGCCGCCTGCCACGCCCGCCGCAGCGTCATCGCGCAAACACCGCCGCCCGGCGGCCCCTTCCTCGACTCCTTCCTGCCCGCATTGCTGGAACCGGGGATGTACCACGCCGACGGCCAGATCGACGGCGAGGTGTTCGAATACGGCTCCTTCCTGCAAAGCCGCATGTACCGCGCCGGCGTCACCTGCTCCAACTGCCACGAGCCGCACGGCGCGAGGCTGCGGGCCGAGGGCAACGCGCTGTGCGCGCAATGCCACCTGCCGGCGAAGTTCGATGTGCCGGAGCACACCCACCACCAGGCTGGCGGCACCGGCGCGCAATGCATCGCCTGCCACATGCCGGCAAAGACCTACATGGTCGTGCACGAGCGCCACGACCACAGCTTCCGGGTGCCGAGGCCGGATCTGTCCGCCTCGCTCGACACGCCGAATACCTGCACGCAGTGCCATAAGGACCGCTCCGCCGACTGGGCGGCGAAAAGCGTCGCCGCATGGTTTCCGAACGGCCGGCAAACTCGGTCACACTACGGCACCGCGCTTCAGGCCGGCCGCACCGGAAGCGCTGACGCCGAACGGCAGTTGGATGCGCTGATCCTGGACACGGAGCAGCCGCCCATTGCGCGGGCGAGCGCCTTGCCGCTGCTGCCGCGCTACGCATCCTCCGCGTCCGGTCCCGCCATCGCCGCGGCGGTGGCGGACGCCGAACCGCTGGTCCGTGCCGCGGCGGCGCGCGCTTTGGGTGCGGCTGCCCCGGCGGCGATCGTCAGGTCACTTCTGCCGCTGCTGCGCGATCCGGTTCGCGCGGTCCGCACCGAGGCGGCGCGGGCGCTGTCAGGCGTGGACCCGCAAGCGATCCCGGCGGACCAGCGCGCCGCCCTGGAAGCCGCCGAGGGTGAACTGGTCGCCGCCGAACTGGTCAACGCCGATCGGCCGGAGACGCATCTCAACCTGGGCCTGCTGGATACGCGTCGCGCCCGGCCGAACGATGCCGAGGGCGAATACAACACCGCGCTTCGTTTAGATCCGGATTTCGTGCCCGCGATGATGAACCTCGCGGATCTGGACCGGATGCGCGGACAGGACGCGCAAGGCGAGGTGCTGCTGCGCAAAGCCCTGGCGATCGAGCCGGGGAACGCCGACGTCACCCACAGCCTCGGCCTCGTTCTGGTGCGCCTGCACAACTACGCCGAAGCGCTGCCGCTGTTGCGCAAGGCGTCCGAACTGGCACCCGATAACGTGCGTTACGGCTATGTCTACGCTATCGCCCTGGACTCGACCGGGGCACCGCAGCAGGCGCGCGGGCTGCTGGAACGGCTGCACCAACAGCATCCGGCGGACCCGGATGTGCTGGTCGCCCTGGTCACAACGGCACGCAGTGCCGGGGATTTGCCGACGGCTCTGATGCATGCGCGGGAACTGGAGCGGCTGTATCCGGGCAATCCGCAGATCCGGATGCTGGTGCTCGATCTGGAGAAGCCGATCGGCCGTTGATACCGGGGGCGTCCTTTCGTCGTCATGGCCCGGGCCATGACGAAATGAACTCAGCCCCCGATCCGCTCATTCTTGGGCGTCGCCTGTGCGTTCGCCGCTACGCGTCCTGGTCTTATATTTGCCGGTTATCCGCCGCCCTGCGCCACTCGGACGGCGTCATGCCCGACCATCTCCGGAATGCGCGGGAAAACGCACTCGCATCGGCATAGCCCAGGGACCAGGCAATCGAGATCACCGGCGTCGCGGGATCGCGCAGCATGCGCTGCGCGGTCTCATACCGCGTGTCGCCGAGCATCCGGTTGAATCGCGTGCCGGTCCTGCCAAGCAGGCGGTTCAGAGTGCGCGGGTGCACGCCCAGCGATGCCGCCACCGCCGGAGCCGAAGGTTTGTCGACCGCGTTCCAGGAGGCCAGCACCGCGCGAACCTCGGCGGCGAAGTCCTGCCCGGTTCGGCGGCCCGAAACGTCCCCCGCGGCCCGGCCCGCCGGACGCAGGCAATCGCGGCCAAGCCATTCGCTTTCGAACTCCATCGCCGTAACGGCCGAATCGAATGTCACCGGCGCCTGAAGCAGCGCCGCGGGACGCTGCGGATCGGGTGGCGGGGCGTGCGCGAGATGCAGGCCTCGCGCACGCCAGCGCGGTCCGCACAGCACACGCAGCGCGCCGGTGGCAAACCCGATGGCGCAGTCCGTCATTTGATCCTGTCCCGGGACGCTGTCAGGCAGCTTCAGGCAGCCGATGGTGCAGATCGTGCCGGCGACGTTCAGGGTCAGCAACGCGTTCGGAAACGTCTCCGGCTGCGCGACCATGTGCATCAACGCCGCGCTGACCCGGGTGTCGCGTTGCGGGAGGCGTTGCGCCGCCTCGGTCAGCCGGAGTCCCGCCCGCAGGCCGACGAGCAGGCCGAACTCCGCTTGCGCGGCCGCTGCCGCGGCGCATTCGAACGCCAGCCCCAGCCTCCCCAGCGGGACAATCGGCTGGCCCTGCGCGAACCACCGAGGCGTGAAGCCGGCGCGGCCGACGGCGGCCTCCGCGGACAGGCCTTGCTCCTCCAACAGCTCCGGGATGAACGCCGCGGCACCGAGCCGAAGCCGGAGGCGCCGGGGCGGTTGAGCATGGCGGACCACATTGGCTCCCTGTTTCCGCGCGGATCGAGTACAGGCGGAAGAAGCGGAAAATTGGTGTGCTCTTCCGATTGCCCGGCGAAGCTTGCCCGCGGTCCGCGGCGCGCGGCTATGCAGTTCCGGAAGGTTGAACAGCGGGCAGCGAAAAGTTGCGGCCTCCGCGGCGCCGCCGCGTTGGGCGCCGTCCTGTGCGTTGGCCTCCGCGTTGGAACGCAGAGCGCGCGGAGCGGAGCGCCCGGAGTTGATCGTGCCGTGCTTGCGCGGCGGTTCGGCCTAGGCTTCGTCCCGCAGGTCGTTGGGGCAAATCAGCGCGGTGACGCGGCGCTCCGCCTTGGCCATGCGGACGGCGCGGCCGATCAGGTAGCGCACCCGGGCGGATGCGCCGGCATGCTGCACGAAGGCGGCGGCGGCGTCCCTGAACAGGCTGACCAGATCGCCTTGCTGCCGGTAGTGGCCGCCGGGCGCGGTGCGCGCCTGCCGGCCGGCGATGGCGCGGCAATCATAACAAACCCGGCAGCCGCAATACGGGCAAACCCGGCTTGCCGCCGGCTTCATTCACGCTACACTGCGGCACTTCTGCCGCGTTCACACCGGCACTCATTTGCAATGGGAACCGTCCTGCGTTTGACTTATGGAACCAGGCAGGTGATCGTAAAAGTCAATGACCGGGGAGCTGGAAAAATTGTCAACCACGTCGCCGACGAAACTCGTGTGCTCGATCTGAGCAGAGCCGCCATGGCTTGTCTGATTGGGGTAAAGACTGAGGACATCACTGACGACAACGCTTCTGTTATCACCCTGGACAAAATCGAAGTAATGCCACCGACCACGCCTGTCGGCCCTGTAATTCAGAACGAAAAACCCAAGTGAAAATCATGAGAGTTCGATCTATTATTGCACTTGTGTTTCTCGTCTGCCAGTGTGCCGATAATGCCCGGGCGCAATCCGCGGCTCTGAGCCAAAACGATGTCGCTGCGATTGCATCAGAGAAGTTCGGCAATCTGTCCATTGTTGATGCGCAGTTGCCGAACCGCTCTCTGGCGTGGGCTGCATGGGATACGGGACCCGGGGCGCAGCGAAAGGTTCATCTCGCGCTGCTGACACGAAAGAAAACACCAACCAGGGTTCTGTGGTCACGCTCCTGGGACGAGAGCTTCCAGCCGGCTGTCACGGTGTTGCCTGGATGGCAGTACGACCGCAACCCCATGCTTGCCCTGACATTTCAGCAGGGGGCGGCCGCAGAGTCCCTGCTGATCTTCGGCATCAACAACGAAGGACTGCCGGTCGCCGTTGCGCAGCGCGACGCGGCTGTCGTGGAACTGCGGTCCGTTGGACGCGGTGAGTTTATCATCATGAATGGCTCAGGAAGCTCACCCGCGAGGGAGTGCCTCGTCTGGAACGAAGGTGAACGCCAGATCGCAAGCACAGCGTGCAATTAGGCGGCCCGCAAGGGCAACCATGGAAAGCTGCATCGCAAAATATGCAAGACAGCCGGTCGTCGCCAAGCGCAGCGGCAACGCTAACCCGCCGTCGCCGGCGCGAGCGCCATCCGGCCGGTTCTAACGGCAGCGGTCCGCTACGCGCCGAATGCCACTGTTCCCGCCGTCAACACGACGCACTCGGTCGCCACCTCGCATGCGCCGAGCACATCGCCTGTGTATCCGCCGATTTGCGCGGCGGCGAGCTTTGCCATCCCCAGCGAGACGGCAACGCTCAGCAGCACCAAGGCCGCGGCCGGACGCGCCGGCAACAGCGCGAACGACGCGGCGACCGCCATCCCCAACCCCGCCGCCGCGGGTCCTACCCGCAGCCCGCCCATGGAAGCCCCCATGCCATCCGCCCGCGCCGGACGGATCGCGATCACCAGCAGCACCATCCCGCTGCGCCCCAGCATCCCGGCCGCGACCAGCGCCGCCGCCACAACCCCGGGCCGGGCCAGCGCCGATATCGCCGCCACCCGCACGAGCACCGACAGCAGCAGCGCCAGGGCGCCGAAGCTGCCGATGCGGCTGTCCCGCATAATCTCCAGCTTCCGCTCCCGCGACCCGCCGCCGCCGAAGCCGTCGGCGGTGTCGGCCAGGCCGTCCTCATGGAACGCACCGGTCATCGCCAGCGCCGCCGCCACGGTCCAGGCAGCGGCGAGCAGCGGCGGCAGCCCGGCCTCGTAACCCAGCCGATACACCAGCCCCGCCGCCAGGTTCACGACCAGCCCGACCACCGGAAACGCCCAAACGCAGCGCGCCACGTCGGGCGCCCCGGCGGACCCCGGCACCGGCAGCCGCGTCAGCAGCATGAACGCCGCCGCCAGGTCCGAGCGCAGCACCGGATCAGTCCCGGTTATCGACCGTCGCCTCGGCGAACGTCGCCATCCCCGTGTGGCAGGCCACCGCCGCGCGCAGCAGCGGCACCGCCAGCGTCGCCCCCGACCCCTCGCCCAGCCGCATGCCCAAATCCAGCAGCGGCTGCAGCCCGAGCGCCTCGGCAAGGCCGTAATGACCGGCCTCGGCGGAGATATGCGCCAGCATCGCATGGTCGAGCGCATCCGGCCGCAGCAGGGCCAACGGCGCCGCGGCGGCGGTGCAGACGAAGCCATCCAGCAGAACCGGAATGCCGTGCCGCCGCGCCGCCAGGGTGGCGCCGAGGATCGCCGCCAACTCGCGCCCGCCCAGCGCCATCGCCACCAGCAGAGGATCGTCCAGCAGCGCGGCATGACGCGCCAGTCCCGCATCGATGACGGTCTGCTTGCGCCGCAGCCCCGCATCGTCGATGCCGGTGCCGCGGCCGGCCCAGCGCGCGCCGCCGCCGCCGAACAGGGCAGCCGCCAGCGCCGCCGCAGCGGTCGTGTTGCCGATGCCCATTTCCCCCAGGCACACCATATCGGCCACCGGGGACACCGCCTCATAGCCGATGGAGACGGCGGTCAGGAATTCAGACTCGGTCATCGCCGGGGCCACGGTGAAGTCCCGGGTCGGATTGCCGAGGTCCAGCGGGACCACCCGCAGCACGACGCCCGCAACTCCGGCGATCTGGTTGATCGCGGCGCCGCCGCGGGAAAAATTGGCGACCATCTGCACGGTCACGCTCGGCGGATAGGGCGAGACGCCTTGCGCCGTGACTCCGTGGTTGCCGGCGAAGACCAGAGTTTCGACCCGGTCCAGCCGCGGCATCGCCCGGCCCTGCCATGTCGCCAGCCAGGCCGCCAGGTCTTCCAGCCGCCCGAGGCTGCCCGGCGGCTTGGTCAGGGTGGCCTGCCGCTCGCGCACCGCGGCGGCGGCGGCGGCGTTGCCCGCGGGCAGGTTCACGCAGGCGGCGTTCAGGGCGGCAAGATCGGAAAACGGTGTCATAAGCAACCTGTTGACTGGCGGACAAAAAGCGGCGCCGGAAGCGTGCTGCCGCTTCCATTTGATTCGCCGACACGCTCGCCGTATCACAGGTTCTTGCCCCCGAACACAGGCCGCCGCTCATTCCTGCATTGCCCCCACCGACATTGCCCCCGCTGGCGCTGGTCCTCGGCGGCGCGCGCTCCGGCAAGAGCCGTCATGCCGAGCAGCTTGTCACCGCGCACGACGCGCCATGGATCTATGTCGCCACCGCGGAGGCGTTCGACGACGAGATGCGCGCGCGCATCGCGGAGCATCAGGCCCGGCGCGAGCTGGGTTGGCGCACGGTGGAGGCGCCGGTGGACCTGCCGGACGCGCTGGTGCGGCATCGGGAGTTGCCCGTCCTGGTGGATTGCCTGACGCTGTGGCTGACCAATCTGATGCTCGGCAATCGCGACATCGCCGCCGCGACCGCCGCGCTGGAAGCGGCACTGGCCCGGCGGGAGGCTCCGGTCGTGCTGGTCAGCAACGAGGTCGGGCTTGGCCTGGTGCCGGAGACGCCGCTCGGCCGCGCGTTCCGCGACGAGGCTGGGCGGCTGAACCAGCGCATGGCGGCGCTGGCCGACCGGGTGCTGTTCATGGTGGCCGGGTTGCCGCTGACGGTAAAATGAGGGTCATCTTGATTCGCCACCCGCGGCCGCTGATCGCGCCGGGGATCTGCTACGGACGCCTCGACATGCCCCTGCATCCGGATGCCGGGCCGGTGATCGCCCGGATCTCGGCGGATTCCGGACTCAAGGGGGCAACCCGGGTCTGGAGCAGCCCCGCCCGCCGTTGCCGGGTGCTCGCCGATGCTATCGGCGAAGCTCTCGCGGTGCCGGTGACTCTGGACCATCGGCTGCAAGAGCTGGATCTCGGGGACTGGGAAGGGCGCCCGTGGGACGAGGTCGCACGCGCGGACCTGGATCGCTGGGCCGCGGAGCCGATCGGCTTCGCCCCGCCCGGAGGAGAGTCCGGCGGGGCGCTGATTGCCCGCATCCGGGAGTTTGAAGCGGCGCTGCATCGGTATGGACAGGAATGCGTGGTCGTGTCGCACGGCGGACCGCTGAAGGTTCTTGCCGCACTGCTTTCGGGAAAGCCGGTGGATCTGCTGGCGCCCGCGCCGCCGGTCGGGGATGTGCACTACGTCTCGTTACCCGGCCTGCGGTGACGATCTGACGGAGCGACGACTTCGGCACTCCCGTCATGGCCCCGAGCCGGGCCGTGACGGGAACAAACGACGCGGGCGAAACGTCCCTACCCCCGCAGCTTCGTCGCCCACCCGTGCGGGTCGGGCGCGGTGCCATACTGGATACCCACGATGGTATCATACAGCTTCTGCGTCAGCGCCCCGGTCTGGCCGCCGTTGATGACATACTTCTCGCCCTTGTAGCCCAATTCGCCCACCGGAGAAATCACCGCAGCCGTCCCGGTGCCCCACATCTCCAGCGTCCCCGCCTTCGCCGCCTCCAGCACATCGTCGATCGCTATCGGCCGCTCCGACACGCGCAGCCCCCAGTCGCGCAGCAACGTCAGCACCGAATCCCGCGTGATCCCCGCCAGGATCGCCCCGTTCAGCGGCGGGGTGATCACCTCATCGCCGATTTTCAGCATGATGTTCATGGTGCCGACCTCGTCGAGGTATCTGTGCTCGACGCCGTCGAGCCAGAGCACCTGGGTGTAGCCGGCTCTTTGCGCCTCCTCCGCGCCGAACAGCGACGCCGCGTAGTTGGCCATGGTCTTCGCCGCGCCCAGCCCGCCGCGCACCGCCCGGACATACTGGTCCGACGCCAGGATCCGCACCGGATTCATGCCTTCCTTGTAATAAGCGCCTACCGGTCCGACGATCACGTAATACAGATACGAATGCGACGGATGCACGCCGAGAAACGTCTCCGTCGCGATCACCGTCGGCCGGATGTACAGCGACGTGCCGGGCAGCGACGGCACCCAGCGATGATCGACCTCCACCAGCGCCCGGATCGATTCCTCCACCAGCGCCGGATCGATCTCCGGAATGCAGAGATAATGCCCCGACCGGTTGAGCCGCCGCGAATGGTCGGCCACGCGGAACAGCCGGATCTCCCCGTCGGCGCCGCGGAATGCCTTCAGCCCGTCGAAGATGCCCTGACCGTAGTGCAGCGCGCAGGTGGCCGGGTCCATTACGAACGGCGCGTAAGGCTCGATCCGCGGCGAGTGCCAGCCCTTCCCCTCATCATAGTTCATCAGGAACATGTGGTCGGAGAACACTTTCCCGAACGACAGGCTCTCGTCGCGCGGGGACTGCGCGGGGTTGGCGGTGCGGGTTATCGCGATCTGGGTCACTGCGGTCTCGTTGTCTGAATAAGCCTCAGGCTACAATACCATGAAACCGAAGGCCAATGCAGCCTGCGGACGCCCGTCATGCGTGCGCCGGCAATGCCTGCGAACCGGCGGCGGCCGCCCCGCGCAGAGTGTCGGCGCGAGCCCTACCCGCCGCGTTCCGCGATCTGCTGCTGCCGGCGCTTGTCGCTGATGGTGCGCATGTTGAGCAACTCGCGCCGCACCTCGGCGTTCTCATCCTCTGTGCCGGGGTGGCGCGTGCCGTCGGGCGCCAGCCAGTAACAGCTTTCCGCCTCGGCATTGATGATCTTTTGCCAGTCCTTCGGTCGGCTCACCATTGATCGAACCTTCTCGCCTCTGAACGTGCTGTCTTATCCGCCCGAGCCGGCAACGGACAAGCCGAGGCCAGCCAGCTCGAAGCCGCACGGAACAGCAGGCCAATCAAGTCATGACGAGCGCTTGATTCAATCATGACATAACGGCGTAATTGCGCGAATCGGGCACAAGCGAGCAGGTTGCCGCGTCGTTGGAGTCCCGAAGGAGAGTAACATGCCCCCAGCCAAGAAGTCTGCCGCCGTCGCGAAGAAAGCGGCCGCTCCGCCGAAGAAGGCCGCCGCGCCGGCAAAAGCGGCCGCGCCCGCCAAAGGCGCCAAAAAAGCCGCCCCGCCCGCCAAAAAGGCCGCCCCGGTTAAAGCCGAGCCGCAGGTGACGGTGACGCTCAAGCAATTTGCCGCCGAGCTGGCGGAAAGCCATGACCTGACGAAGAAGCTGGCCGAAGCGGTGCTGGGCGATCTGGTGACGCTGACCACCGAACACCTTAAAAAGGGCGACAAGATTCGCCTGACCGGCCTCGGCATCCTGCAGGTGCGCGCGCGGCCGGCCCGGATGGGCCGAAACCCGGCGACCGGCGAGGCGGTCGAGATCAAGGCGAGCCGGAAAATCGCGTTCCGTCCGTCGAAGGAGCTGAAGGAGGCTGTCTAGGCGGGTTGGGCCCGGGCTATCGATTGATCCTGTCTCATCGGCTGGCAGCCGGCTTTGAGAGCCGCCCATGACGGTTGAGGGGTCGGTGGCTGCGCCGGAGGCGGCCCCGGCAATCGATCGTCTGTCATTCGCGCGTCAGCCAAGCGCGGACTCCACCCAGCGCGCCCGGGCCAATACGGCCCGGTCGTCGCCGCGTTGGCCTATGACCTGGATGCCCAGCGGCAACCCGTTCGGACCCGTGCCCGCCGGCACCGTCACGCAGGGCACATGCAACGACGTCCAGATGAAGTTGAACGCCGGATCGCCCGTCCACTCCAGCCCGTTCGGCGCCTCACCGGGCGCCGCGGGAGTCACCAGCACATCCAGCCCGTCCATCGCCTGCGGAAACGCGGCGCGGGTGCGCTCGAACACCGCGTATGCGTTGTTCAGCGCCGCCTCGCTTTGCCCAATCCCGAACGCAAGCCGTTCACGCAGGCCCGCGCTGATTTGCCCGGAGCGATGCGCCAGTTCCCATGCCAGCGAGCGCGCACTCTCCGCGTTCATGACAATCGGGTGCGCCTCGATCAGTTCCGCGAAACCGTCCGGCAGCTCGCGCCGGCAAACGGATGCGCCCGCGCGGCCGAGCGCATCGCTCACCCGCTCGAGCAGCGCCACGGTTTCCGGCGCCGCGGCGGACCAGGCTGGCGTGCGGCAAACCCCGATCCGCGGCAGAAGGTGGGTTTTTGCGTCCGGATCGCCGAGGTCGCGGCCGGACACCGCTCCGGCGAACAGCGCGCAGTCCGCGACGGTGCGCGCCATCACCCCGACGGTATCCAGACTGTCCGACATGATCTTCATTCCACCGCGGCAGATCAGCCCGAAGCTCGGTTTGTAACCGACAACGCCGCAGAACGCCGCCGGACGGATGACGCTGCCGGCGGTCTGCGTGCCGAAGGCCAGAGGGAACAGGCCGGCACCGACTCCCGCGGCCGAACCGGAGGACGACCCGCCGGGGGTGTGAGCCGGATTGACCGGGTTCATCGCCGGCCCCGGCTGGCGTGTCGCGAACTCCGTCGTGACGGTCTTGCCGAAGAGCACCGCGCCCGCTTCTCGTGCCGCTGCCACCGCCGCGGCGTCCGCCTTCGGCCGCCAGCCCCGCCAAATCGGCGAACCGTATTCAGACGGCATGTCCGCGGTGTCGAGCACGTCCTTGACCCCGATCGGAATACCGTGCAGCGGCCCCGGCCGGCACGATGCGGCCGAGTTCCGGACCAGATCGGCATCAAAGAACGCGAACGCTTTTACAGACGGGTCGCGCCGGGCGATGTGGTCCAGAAAGGCTTCCGTCAGATCGATCGGGTTCAGCCCGCCATCCCGGATCAAGCGGGCGGCTTGCGTTGCGGTGAGATTAATCAGATCCATGATGCCGTCTCCCGTCCTTTGTTCAGCATTGCCGGCCGGGCCGGAACCGTTGCCCCACGTGCCATTCCATCCATATAGGTTCGGACGGAGCCTCCGCCCCGATGGCGGGCACCCTGCAATTGTCCGGAGTTTCGACCATGAGCACCTCGACCGAATACGCCCCGCCGAAGGTTTGGGCCTGGAACAAGGATAACGGCGGCCGCTTCGCCAACATCAACCGCCCGATCGCCGGCCCCACCCACGAGAAGGAACTGCCCGTCGGCCGCCACCCCCTGCAGCTCTACTCGCTGGGGACGCCGAACGGCGTGAAGGTCACGATCATGCTGGAGGAGCTCCTGGCCCTCGGCCACGGCGGCGCGGAGTACGACGCCTGGCTGATCCGCATCAACGAGGGCGATCAGTTCGGCAGCGGCTTCGTCGCGGTCAATCCCAACTCCAAGATCCCCGCCCTGCTGGACCGCAGCGGTCCGCAGCCGGTCCGGGTGTTCGAGTCCGGCGCGATCCTGTTATACTTGGCGGAGAAATTCGGGGCTTTCCTGCCGGCGGAGGCCGCCGCCCGCGCCGAGTGCCTGTCGTGGCTGTTCTGGCAGATGGGCAGCGCGCCCTATCTCGGCGGCGGCTTCGGCCACTTCTATGCCTACGCGCCCGTGAAGATCGAATATGCGATCGATCGGTTCGCGATGGAGGCGAAGCGCCAGCTCGACGTGCTTGACCGCCGCCTCGCCGAGACCGAGTATCTGGCCGGCAGCGACTACACCATCGCCGATATCGCCGTGTTTCCCTGGTATGGCGGGCTGGCGAAGGGTTGGCTGTATGATGCGGCGGATTTCTTGCAGGTGCAGGATTACAGGCACGTCCAGCGCTGGGCCGATACTGTCGGCCAACGTCCGGCGGTGCGGCGCGGGCGCATGGTCAACCGCGTCACCGGCGAGCCGTCGAGCCAGTTGCACGAGCGGCATGATGCCGCTGATTTCGAAACAAGAACGCAGGACAAGCTCGCGGCCGGAGACTGACAACAGGCCGCGGAGCGGCGTATGGGCGGAGAAGCATGTGATCATGCTCTCCGCGATACGTGGCTTGGCAGGGTGGTCAACGTACTATGGCGGATATGATAACATATTCATGATATTAATTCGCGGCAAGGCGGTCCCCTCGGCAGCGCCGCCCGTCATGCCGGCGCTGGTCGGCATCCACGCCTTTTTTCCATATAAACAAGCCGTGGATGGCGGCACCGTCGCCCGCCATGTCTGTGCAGGCGAAGGTGCCGCAACCAGCGAACGGCTCGCCGCCCGGATGGCCGCAAAAGACTCCCTATAGATACAGCCGGAGACTGTTCCGGATTGCGCTGCTTGGCGCGACGACGCTCGCTTCGGCCGCGGTCGCAGCGCCGCAGCCGACGAATGTGACCGGCAACAACGGTCAGACGCCATTGCCGACCGGGCAGTTCGTGACGCCGCAGGTGGCCGGCGTCGCACCCTGGTCCCGGTCCGAAATCCGCGGCCGAACTCACCCGATCCGCGGCGGAATCAACGAGGGATACGCGATGACCGACCGCACCCGGGACGGGTCGGAAATGTACGTCATCAACGGCAAGAGCGACAGCGGTTCCACCCCGTATCTGACCGGCGGCACCCCGTATCTCGCCAACACGACCTATCCGGGCGGCAATACCGCGGCCTATATCGCCGTGGCCGGCCAGAACACCTATCAGTTCGATCTGGAGCACGCGACCCTCGTCTCCGGCACCGTGCCGACGGCGACGCAGTTGGCGGCGCTGACAACCAAGGTGGCGAGCAACAATTTCTACACCGCCCAGCTCTCCTCAGCCGAACAGGCGGAGATCGCCGCGCTCCAGGCGCAGATCACGCACGTGATCTATATCGTCAAGGAGAACCGCACCTTCGACCAGATCCTCGGCGACCTGACCAACGGTGCGAACGCCGATCCGTCTTATGCGGTGTTCGGCAAGCGGATCACGCCGAACTTTCATCAACTCGCGACCAACTTCGTGACGCTGGACAACTCCTTCGATGCGGCTGACGGCAGCATGGACGGCTGGTCGCTCGCCACCCGCGGTCTGGTCACGACGACGGAGGAGATCACGCAGCAGATCAACTACGGCGGTCATGGCCTGGCCTATGAAACCGAGGGCAACAACCGCAACGTCCCCATCGCCCCCGCGACCGAGGCGGCGCGCGACACGGCGACCGGCGGCGCCTACACCACGGCCGCGGCCGGCTTGCCCGGCGGGGCCGCCAACCTGCTCCCGGGGCTGGCCAACGTCACCTCGCCCGATGCGCCGTACGGCATCCAGAAGGGCTTCATCTATGATGCCGTGCTGGCGGCCGGCAAAACCGTTCGCAACTACGGCTTCCTGGTCAACAACAGCGGCGCGATTTCCAATGCGGCCTATCCCGGCGGCTTCACGCATCCGGGTCCCGACGGCGCCAACGTGGTGCAGGTGGCGCCCGCCGATCCGGACCTGCTCGACAAAACCGACCTGTATTTCCGCGGCTTCGACCAGAACGTGCCGGACCTGTGGCGCTTCAACGAATGGAACCGGGAGTTCCAGGCCTATGTCACCAACGGCGGCCTGCCGAGCCTGGAGACGGTGCGCTTCAGTCACGACCACATGGGCGGCCTCGGCACGGCGCAGGCCGGGATGGTCAGCCCGGAGCAGGAGCAGGCCGATGACGACTATACCGTCGGCAAGCTGGTCGACACCGTCGCGCACAGCCCGTATGCCAGCAACACGCTGATCATCGTCACCGAAGACGACAGCCAGGACGGCCCCGACCATGTCGACTCGCACCGCACGACCACCTACGTCGTCGGCCCTTATGTGAAGAAGAACGCCGTCGTCAGCGTGCGGTACAACATGGTGAGCATACTGCGCACCATCGAGGACATCCTCGGCACGCCGCATATGAACCTGAACACGGCCTATCAGCGCCCGATGCTGGAGGTGTTCGACACCTCCCGGTCGAATCTGGGCTGGACCTACTCGGCCACCGCCTCGACGGTGCTGAAGACGACAACGCTGATCACCGCCAATGAGAGCGGCGTCCGCTACGCCGAGGGGCCGGACGTCGTTCCGACGCATGACCGCGCCTACTGGGCGAAGGCGACGGCGGGTTTCGACTTCTCCGACGCCGACAGGATTCCGCATGACCTGTTCAACCGGGTCGTGTGGGAGGGTGTGATGGGCGACCAGCCCTATCCGGAGCGCGCCGCATCCGCGACGGCTGATTGACGCCGGGGGTCCGGGCGATCCGGCGCCCCTGCCGCCAGGCCTCGACGCCGCAAAGCGGCAAGGCCTAGCGTTGCATGGACGTCCTGCCTTTAGAGCATTTTCAGGCTGACCGGAATCGTGGCGATGACCCTGTTCGTCATTGCCCGGCTTGTCGTGGCCACCTATCGCGGCAGGGTGCTGGCATAGGTGGCCCGGACAGCCGGGCCATGACGGTGTGGCAGCGTCCGCCGCTTTCCGGTCAGCCTGAACACGCTTCAACGCCCATATCGCGCATGCCTGAATTCTTCCACTTGATCGCCAACCACCCCTGGCGCCGCATTTCGTGCGGGTCCATCCTCACGCGGATGAGCGCACAGCAGCAGCCCGGGCAGGAAAGGACAGGGACCGCCGGCGGACCGATACGCGTCGGCGGCACGCCCGACGGCCTCGTGACCTACCTGGTGGACCTGCCGCCCGAAGCCCTTCCCACCGTCTGCAGGCGCGACCTGGAACGCGCCTGGTATGCTGCGCGCGATGCCGCCCTGGCCGAGCGCCAGGGTGCGGTGCGCGGCTTCCGCTTCAACCGCCCGGACGGCAGCCACACCGATCTCGCCCTGGCAGACCGCGACGCGCGCTGCTGGGTCGGCGCGGTGGACCTGACGGTCGGTATCGCCACGGCGAACGGATTGTCGCTATGCCTGCGCCTGCTCGCCCTGATCGATCTGCTGGCCCGCGCGCCCTGGGCGCGCTCCCTGCTGCATCTCGCCCGCGACGGCGCCGAGTTCCACCCGGCGCTGCTGAAGGTCGCCGCAAGTCAACCGTTGACGCGGGACGCGCGGTTCGATGAAACCGGGTTCCACACCCGCCTGTCCCGATTCGCCGGCGGCTTCCAAATCGAAGCCCCGGAGGCGGTCCCCCGCCTTTCAGGAGCCCATCCATGACCTGCCTCCGTATCGCGATCTCGACCGGGGTTCTGCTCGGCGCCGTCGCCCTGTCCGCCTGCGACAGCGCCCCGCAAACCGCCCAGCAGCAGGCTGATGCGCAAACGGCCGCCGCCTGCCGCCAGCGCGCCAACGAAATCTTCGACCGGCAGAACCGCGGCGCCATCTATGCCGCCAACCCGTCGGTCAACTCGCCGTTTTCGGCCAACTTCGCGGGCGACAATCCCAGCCGCGGCCTGTCCCAGCAGTTTGCTCATGACAGGCTGGTCAGCGACTGCGTGCGCAACACCGGCACCGGGGCCGAGCGCAGCCAGCCGCCGGCCGAGCAGAAGTAAGCCCGCCAGCCTGTCGATTCCGGTGACATGCCGCAGCGGGCTGCGGTATCACCCGCGAGCGGCGCGGAGCGAACCGGCCGGCGACCACGACGGATAAGGACCATGACCATGAAGCGATGCACGGCAATGGCGCCACGCGCGTGCCACATCGCCCTGATCTCGCTTGTCTTCGGCGCGCTTTTCCACGCTGCCGCCCCGGCCGAGCCGCCCGGGTTCGACCGCCAGCCCTCCGGTATCTATCAAACGCCGGAGGAAGCCTTTACCGAAGCCATGCGGAAGTCCGTCGGCGCGCCGGCACTGGCCGAACTCGGCGATAAGGCGACGGTTCGGCTGGCGGGGGATCTGATCATTGTCCCGCGCGACGAGGCCATCAGGCTGATGACGATCTGGGGCATGACGGTTCCGCCCGATTTGGTCGGCTTGCTCATGGGGCCGAATGGCATGAGCTCCCCTGGCATCATCCGCTACGTGCCGGCCGGCTTTATCGACCTGTCGGAGGCGGTGACGTGGACTCCCGAGGACTACATGTCCAGCCTGCAGGATACCATAGAGAGCCGCAATGCCGATCGGCTTCAGAGGCAACTGCCTGAGCTGGGGGTCCGCCGCTGGATCCGGCCGCCCAGCATCGATGCCGAAAACACGCGGATATCATGGGCGGCGCTGATACTGCCGACAATCGCGCCGGTGGATAGCGACGGCGAGATCACGTTCAATGCCGCCAGCTTCGGAAGGCACGGCTATATAAAGGTGTCAATGGTTTCCAGCGTTCAGGATGCCGCGAAAACCGGCACGATGTTCGACGCTTTCCTGAATGGCCTGACCTTTCGCCCCGGCGAAGCCAGCGGCGACGTCCAGCCGGCCGATGCCCGGTCCCCGGCCGGTTTGGCGGGCGCCCTCGGCATCGACGCGCTGCACAAGGCCCGGTCCACCGTCCTGGCCAGGCTGCCCGGTCTTCTGCTTCCGGTCGCCGGCGGTCTTGTCGCGCTTATCGGCGCGCTGTCGCTGGTGGTTCATGTCCGGCGCACGTTGCGCGAAGACGCCAACCGTTGGTAGAAACGGCGCAACCCCATATGGACGTGATGGATCTCACGCTCATTCCCGGCTCCCGCATTGTCGAGGTGGCGCGACTCGCTTTCGCAACGCCGGACGTGGATTTCCTGTGCTTCGGCGAATCCGACCAGCCAAGCCCGGACTCCGCCCGGCAGTCGGCCGTGCAGGCGCTGGCGGATGGAGAAACCCGCTATCCGGACGTGCGCGGCCTGCCGGCATTGCGGGCGGCCCTGGCAACTTACCTGTCCCGGCTGCACGCCAGGCCCGTGGCGGAAGGCCGCATCCAGGTAACGGCCTCGGGCATGGCGGGGCTGTCGATCGCCATGGCCGCGGTGATCCGCGCCGGCGACAGAGTCGTCGTGCACGGGCCGATATGGCCGAACATTCCCAACGCCGCGCACCTGCGCGGGGCCGCGGTCGAGCAGATCGACCTCGACCCCCAGCCGGACGGCGGGTTCCGCCTGGACCTCGATCGCCTCGACTCGCTGCTGGCCGGCGCCCGCGCATTCATCCTGAATTCCCCGGGCAACCCGACCGGCTGGACCGCCGAAGAACCGGAGCTGCGCGCGATCCGCGAGATCTGTCATCGGCACGGCGCCTGGCTGATCTCCGACGAGGTTTACTCCCGGCTGGTTTATGACGGCCGGCAAGCGGCGCCCTCGGTGCTGGACATCGCCGAGCCGGGCGACCGCATCATCGTGTGCAACAGCTTCTCCAAGACCTGGATGATGACCGGCTGGCGCCTGGGCTGGCTGGTGGTGCCGGACGGCACGCAGGAGGCATTCATCAACATTGTGGAGGTCTCGCATTCCGGCGTCGCCCCGTTCGTGCAGCAAGGCGGCGTGGCCGCGGTTCAGGACACCCGGGCGGTGGATGAATTCCGCGCCTATTGCGCGGCCGGGCGGTCCCTGGCGGGGGAGGCGCTGGCCGGCTTGAACGGCGTGCGCTACCGGCCGCCCTTGGGTGCGTTTTACGCCTTTCTGGCGGTCGAGGGATTGCGCGACAGTCTCGATCTGGCGAAAAAACTCGTCACCCGGCACGGCGTTGCCGTGGCTCCGGGCGTGGCTTTCGGTTCGGCGGGCGAGGGCTGGCTGCGCGTTTGCTTCGCCCAGTCGGCGCCGCTGTTGGAGCGGGCGATGCATCGCCTGCGGGACGGACTTCGGGCGGAGATAGGATCATGAGCCAACCCAGCACCTGCGCCGTTTGCGGCGCCCCCGCGAGAGCCGCGTTCACGGCCCCGCAGCCTGAGATCGCGCCTGACCTGGACATGCGCCCGGGCGAGCCGGCGCGGTCCACCCTGCCCGACTGGATTCAGCAATGTCCGCGCTGCCGCGCCGCCGCGCCCGATCTCGCGGCGCTGCCTCCGGCGGCAAAGGCCGTTGTCGAGTCGGATGAATACCGCGCGCTGAGCACGTCCGGGCTGGAGGAGACGCTGCCCTTCCGCCGCTGGGCGCTGATCTGCGAGCGAACCGGCGACCGCGCGCAGCAGGCGGAAGCCTTGCTGCAGGCCGCCTGGGCAGCCGATGACGCCGCCGTGATGACCGATGCGGCCCGCTTGCGCACCGAGGTGGCAGCGCTGTGGGACGGGACTGAGGATGTCGAACTCGGGCTGCGGCGGCTGGATGTGCTGCGCCGTGCCGGGCTGTTCGACGCGGCGGCCGCCTGGGCGAAGGTGCTGGCCGGCCGTGAGCAGGAGGAGACCGGTCGGCTGATCATCGCATTTCAGCAGGCGCGGATCGCCACACGCGACGTCGGGCGGCATCTGATCAGTGCGGCCTTGCCGCCGCCGTCCGCTACCCCGCATGTCTCGCACGGCAAGCGCGCTCAGCCCGGGTTCTGGTCGCGCCTGCTGCGCAAGTAGTCGCTGCGGGGCGGGCGGGCCGGGTTGAGCATGGGCGCGGAAAGCGGCCTCTCGCCGTCATGGCGAGCCGGCAAACCGCCAGCCCGGCCGACGAGCGTCAGATCATGAACATGCGCGCGATCGACACCCCAAGCAGCACAAGCCCGGTCAGGGCGAAACCGATGCTGCTGTAGGGCGGCAGGCTGCTGATCACGCCCAGCACCAGATAAAGCGCGGCCACCAGTACAGTCCCCAGCGCCAGCAGAAAGCTGAGGTTGGCCATCGAAGCCGCGTTCTCCCTGGCGTAGAACCGGAACACGAAGATCGCAAAGGCGAAGATGAAAGGCAGCAGGAGGATGGTGTGCGACATAGGGGTGCGGATCCCGGCTGATCAGTTCGTGCGCGTCGCCAGGCCGTATCGGAGACGTTGGCGTTGTTGGCCCGGCTGTAGCTGCGAAAGCTTCTATCACAGCCCGGCCCGGGCCGCTTCGGGATAAAGACGTGGCGGCCTGGATGCGCCGCCCGGGTTGCCGCTCCGGCCGGACGGCGAGCATGGCACCGGACTGTTAACACTTCAGCAAGGTTTCGCGGTTAGTGTCCGGCGCTCCCCGATCGTGGAGCTCCGGATGAAAACAAGAAATCGCAAGGCCCGACGCGGCTGGCGCCCCGCCCTGTTCGCTTGCGCCGCTGCGCTGGCGGCGGGCCTCACCTTGACGCTGGCGTCAACCCGCGACGGGGCCATGCCCAAAGTCGGCGATATCGTCGTCTTCGCGCCAGGCGACCCGCACGGCGATGACGGCAACATCCGCATCGCCGTGCATCGGCCCGGCCTTCCCGGCTGCGTGCTGGATCTCGATGCCATCCGGCAAACCGGTGGCAGCCTTGTGGTCGAGGCACGGGTGTTGCGTCCCGTCCCCGGATTTCGGCTGCACTGGGCAGGCGAGCGGACCAGCAACAGCGCAGGCGGCGACTGCGGCAACAGCGCCGACCTGTTCCTCGGAAAGGGCGACCTGGGCAGTCTTGCGACCGCGGCGGGAGGTTACGGTCTCAGCTTTGACCGCTCCGCCAGGCTCGAAACCACCATTGCGGACTGAGCGGAGACGCCCGTTCAGGTATCCTCGCCGAACGCATGTTTCTTCAAATCCTTCAGCCGATCGGCGCCGCCGGGGGTCTTCGGGTCGAGTTCGAGGACCTTCTGCCAGGCGGCGTAGGCGCCCTTCCAGTCTTCCCGGTCAGCCGAGATATCGGCCAGGGTGCGGAACGCGGCGAAGTCCCGCGGCTCCAGCGTGACGGTCTGTTGCAGGTCGCGGATCGCGCCGGGGATGTCGCCGGCGTGGTAACGGGCGATGGCGCGCTGATGCCAGGCCTCGGCATCATCGGGCTGCAGGGTGATCGCGTCGGAGAACGAGTCCACGGCGTCGCCGGTCTGGCCCGCCTCCAGGGTGCGCAGCCCGCGGCTCATGAGCAGGGTCACGGCCGGCGTTCCGGCGTGCAGCCATGCCTGCTGCAACTGCTCTTCGATCGCGGATGCGGCGCGCTCATCGGGCGCCGCCTTCAGCGCGTCGAGCAGACGGTCGATAGCGGCCCGCTTCTCGGCCGCCGGCTGGGCATGCGCGGCCGCGCACGGGGCGAGGTGCACAAACGCGCACAGGGCCAGCGACGCCGCCGCGACCGCGACCCGGGACCGCGCGCGGGCCATTTCAGCCGGGAACCCCGGGCGGACGCGGCCCGCCGGACATCCAGTCCAGCAGCTCCACGGTGTGCACCACGGGCAGGCCGGCGCCGGACAACTGGTTGATGCAGCCGATATTCCCCGCCGAAATCAGGTCCGGTTTGGTGGCCTTCAGATTCTCCAGCTTGCGCTCTTTCAGTTGCCCGGCGATCACCGGCTGCAACAGATTGTAGGTGCCGGCGGAGCCGCAGCACAAATGCGGCTCCTTCGGTTCGACCACGCGGAAGCCGGCCTTCGCCAACAGCGTCTTGGGTTCGGCGGTGACGCGCTGGCCATGCTGCAGGCTGCACGCCGAGTGGTAGGCGACGGTCAGGCCCGGTGCGGGGCGCGACGGGGCGTAGCCGAAGCGCGTCAGGAACTGGGTGATGTCCAGGGTCAGGCCGGATATCTGTTCCGCCTGACCGCGGCGCGGCTCCGGCTCCGCGCGGAACATGAAGCCGTAATCCTTCACCGTCGTGCCGCAGCCGGAGGCGTTGATGACGACCGCATCCAGCCCCTCGCCCGCGATCTCGCGGCTCCAGGCGTCGATGTTGGCGGCCGCCAGCGCCATTGCCGGCTCGTGCTGGCCGTTGTGGTGGTTGAGCGCGCCGCAGCAGCCGGCGCCCCTGGCGACCACGACCTCCACGCCCAGCCGGGTCAGCAGGCGGATCGTCGCCTCGTTGATGCGCGGCATGAGAACCTGCTGGGCGCAGCCGGTCAGCAACGCGACCCGGGCCTTCCGCGCACCGTCGGCCGGATGGACCCGGGGCTTCTCCACCGGGCTTGCCGGCGGCACCCTGGCCGGAGCCAGGTTGAGCATCGCGCGCATCCGGTTCGCCAGCATGGTGTCGCCGGGGATCAGCTTGCCGAGCGGGCGCGTCAGGCCCGCGCCCCGCAACGCCAGCCGGAACAGCCGCGGACGCGGCAAGACGAGGCCCAGGACCGCGCGCAGCCAGCGTTCGGCGAAGGGGCGGCGGTAGGTCTGCGCGATATAGGTCCGGGCATGATCGACGAGATGCATGTAGTTCACGCCGGACGGGCAGGTCGTCATGCAGGACAGGCAGGTCAGGCAGCGATCGACATGCCGCACCACCTCCTCGGTGGCCGGGCGGCCCGTCTCCAGCATGTCCTTGATCAGGTAGATGCGGCCGCGGGGGCTGTCGAGTTCGTCGCCGAGCAGGACGAAGGTCGGACAGGTCGCGGTGCAGAACCCGCAATGCACGCAGGTGCGCAGCACCGCGTTGGAGGCGGCGGTGTCCGGATCGCTGAGTTGATCGTCTGTGAAATTGGTTTGCATGAATCTCGCTACTGGAATTTTCGCAACGGCGGCAGCAGGCGGTGCAGGCGGACCATCAGCCCCAGGCTCGACGCGGCGGCGATGAAGAAGGCCAGCGACAGCCAGGGATTCTCGCGGTTGTACAGGGCCACGATGATGATCATCGCCAGCGAGAAGGCACACATGATGAACTGGATGTTGGTGACCGGGTTCGCCCGCTTCAGTTGCACGTGCTGGAAGCCTGACAGATAGAACGTCACGAAGAACAGGACGTTGGTTATCCAGGCGGGGATGAAGATCATTGTCAGACGCCCGGGTAAAGCCGGCCGGGGTTGAAAATGCCGGCCGGGTCCATCGCCGCCTTCACTTCGCGGGTGATGCGCGCCAGCGCCGGCGGCTCATCCGGGATCACGCGCACGGCGGCGCGCAGCGCGTCCGGCGCGCGCAGCAGGGTCCATGTGCCCCCCGCCGCCCGCGCCGCCGCCTCAACCCGCAGATGGGTGGCGGAGTCCGCCGGACCGGCAAGCCAGACCAGACCGCCACCCCAATCGAGAAACCCGGCCGCGCCATGCGGGCGCAGGGCGTCGAGAATTTTCGCCCCGGCGGACGGGCGGACCGAGACGCGCCAGACGGCGTCCCCGGGCCGCGGGGCCAGCGGCCCGACGTCGCGAATGGCGCGCCAGACCGACCGGGAGGCTTCGGTGCCGAGCGTCACCGCACCCGCTACCGCGAACTGGTCGCGCAGGCGGCCGATGCGGTAGGTGACGGAGTCGGCGAATTCCTCGATCCGGATCAGCGCGGCGGGCCCGCTGACACCGTCCAGGGCAGGCGTGGCGGCGACCGCCCCGGCCGGCAGCCAGGCGGCGGCGGACACGTCGAACGGCGAGCCGAGGGCCGCGGACAGGGCGGCGATGCCGGCGGCGGCGTCCAGGCCGGGCAGCACCAGCGTGCCGGTCGCCTCCGGGGCGGGCAGCACCTTGAGGGTAATCTCCGTCAGCACGCCCAGCGTGCCGTAGCTGCCGGTGAACAGCTTGCACAGATCGAGGCCGGTGACGTTCTTCAGCACCCGCCCGCCGGAGCGGATCAGTTCGGCGCGGCCGTTGATGGCGCGGATGCCCATGACGTTGTCGCGGATCGCGCCGCGGGCGATGCGGCGAGGCCCGGACAGGTTGGTGGCGACGACCCCGCCCAGGGTCTGCGGCTTGAGCGTCTGCGGCTTGCCGTTGCTTCCCAGCAAGGCCGACAGGTCGGGCGGTTCGGCAATCATGTATTGTCCGGCCTCGGCCAGTGCCGCCTCGATCTCCGGCATCGGGGTCCCGGCGCGCGCTGAAATGATCAGCTCCTTCGGCGCATACAGCGTGATGCCGCTGAGGCCGGCGGTGGACAGGCTGCGCGCCGCCTTGATCGGCCGCATCAGGCCGGATTTGGTGCCGTTGCCTTCGACGCGCAGCGTCTCGCGCCCGGCGAGCGCGGCGGCAACGGCGGCGATGATCGCGTCCTCGGTGGTCGCCGGCAGGGTCATGCGGCCTGCGGCAGCACAGCGGCGGCGATGGCGGATTCGGCCAGCGGGAACACCTTGCTGGGATTGAGCAGCCACTCCGGGTCGAAGGCGGACTTGATGCGGCGCTGCTGCTCCAGTTCATGCGGTTCGAACTGCACGTGCATCAGGTCGCGCGTCTCCACCCCGACGCCGTGCTCGCCGGTCAGGCAGCCGCCCACCTCGACGCACAGCTTCAGCAAATCGGCGCCCAGGACTTCGGCCTTATGGAGCTGGGAGGGATCGTTGGCGTCGAACATGATCAGCGGGTGCAGGTTGCCGTCGCCGGCATGGAAGATGTTGGCGACCTGGAGGTTGGCGGCGGCGGCCATTTCCTGCGTGCGGCGCAGCACCTCGGGCAGCCGGCTGGTCGGGATGGTGCCGTCCATGCAGAGGTAGTCGGGGCTGATGCGGCCGACGGCGCCGAATGCGGCCTTGCGGCCCTTCCAGATCGCCAGCGATTCCTCCGGCGACTGCGACACCCGGATGCTGATCGGATCGAAGCGGCGGCAGATTTCAGTTAGTTTACCCAGCAGGATGTCCTGTTCCTGGACGCTGCCTTCAACCTCGATGATCAGCATCGCCTCGGCGTCCAGCGGGTAGCCGGCGTGGGCGAATTCCTCGCAGGCGTGGATGGCGGGGCGGTCCATGAACTCCAGCGCCACCGGGATGACGCCCGACGAGATGATGGCGTCCACCGCGGCCCCGGCGATCTCGTTGGATTTGAACGCGGCCAGCATGGCGCGGGCGCCCTCCGGGCCGCGCAGGATGCGCACGGTGATCTCGGTGATGACGGCGAGCTGGCCCTCGCTGCCGGTCAGCAGGCCGAGCCAGTCATAGCCGGCAGAGTCGAGATGGGCGCCGCCGATGTCGATGACCTCGCCCTCGATGGTGACGATCTTCAGGCCGAGCAGGTTGTTGGCGGTGACGCCGTATTTCAGGCAGTGCGGGCCGCCGGAGTTCATCCCCACATTGCCGCCGATCATGCAGGCGAGCTGGGAGGAGGGGTCGGGGGCGTAGAAGAAGCCGTTGCCGGAGACGGCGTTGGTGATGCCGATATTGGTCACGCCGGCCTGCACCGTGGCGCATCTGTCGGCGTAGTCGATGTCGAGGATCTTCTTCATCCGCATCAGGCCGAGGACGATGCCGTCCTCCAGCGGCAGGGCGCCGCCGGATAGGGACGTGCCGGCGCCGCGCGGGACGATGCGGACGCCGTTCCGGTGGCAGAAGCGGAGCACCGCGGCGACCTGTTCGGTGGTCTCCGGCAGGGCGACGGCCAGCGGGACCTGGCGGTAGGCGGTCAGGCCGTCGGTCTCATAGGGCTTCAGGCGGAGGGGCTCGGCGATCAGTCCGGACTCCGGCAGCAGCTTGCGCAGTCCGGCGACGATGGTGTCGCGGCGGCGCAGGACGTCGGGCTTGGGGTCCGGTTGACGGATCATGAGGCACGTTCCTCGGTTATGTTTCCGTGAACTGTATAGCGGGGGATGCGGGGGATGCACAGGGGCGGTTGGGGCGGTAAGGCGAGGGGCGCTGCCCCTCGGACCCCGCCAAGGGCCGGAGGCCCTTGGAACCCGGTTTTTTGGGTGGGGATTGGGTGGGGTGGCGCTGGCTTATCGCAATGTCCAGACCGGGCAGACGGTCGAAATCGGTTGTCGGCCTAGTCCCGTTTAGGTATAACGCTGGGGTGGTTGAGTCGCCGTCCGTAAAGCCGCTCGTATGGATCGCAAGCAGCAAGAAGGATCTGCTGGCGATGCCCGAGGAGGTGCGGGACGTGTTTGGCTATGCGCTGCACCTGGCGCAGACCGGTTCGAAGCATGAACAGGCTATACCGTTGAAGGGATACGGCTCCGCGGGCGTGCTTGAGGTGATTGAGAGTTCGAAGGGTGATACTTACAGGGCCGTCTACACCGTGCGGTTCAGAGACGCCGTCCATGTGCTGCATTGCTTCCAGAAGAAGGCGACCAAGGGCATCGCCACACCGAAGCCCGAGTTGGATCTGATCGAAAGCCGATTGAAAGCCGCCGAGGCCCTCTCGAAAGGAGCGACACCGTGATGGAATTTGAGCGAGGTAGCACGAACGTTTACGCCGATCTCGGCTTGGCGGATGCGAACGAGATGTTGGTCAAGGCGCAACTCGCCACGAAGATTGGGGAGATCATCAGCCAGCGGGGACTGACTCAGGTGGAGGCGGCGGAGATCGTCGGGATGCCGCAACCCAAGCTGTCGGGACTGCTGCGCGGCCAGTTCCGGGGTATCAGTGAGGCGAAGATGCTGAACTGCCTCACGCGGTTGGGGTGGGACGTGAAGATTGTGGTGGGGCCGGCTCGGCGGCGAGAGGGGGCGGGGCAGATAGAGGTGGTGTCGGGTTAGCACCGCATTTCCGGATGAGTGTGTCGCGCGCGTAGGACAGGCAGGCAAGGAAGCCTTCGTGGGTAATCAGTCGCCGGCCGCAGCCGGCGCGCATTGCCTGGAGCCCGAACAAGGCGGCGCCGGCACCCCGCTCGGCGGGCGTCCCCGGCGTGCCACCGGCCAAGGTCGTGGTGCTCGGCGGCGGCGTCCCCGGCGTGCCGCCCGCATGGCGGTGGGGCTGGAGGCCAGCGTCACCATCATCGACAAGTCGCTATAGCTTTGGGACGGGGTGGCAGCGCCGGGGAGGTTTTGGCCGCTGCGGGACCGGCGGATCGCGCGACTCCGATCGGCTGTGCTAACCCTCGCCCGGTTGCAAACCTGGAGACTGGATTTGAAAAAACCCAAGCGGCGGCGCCCCGCGTCCGGGCGCAAATCAATTCGCCTGCCGAGGTTAGTGGCGGCGCCCGGGCCTTCCGCCGGTGAAGCCGAGGACGGCGACAGGCTGGCGGCCCTGCTGCGGGCGCGGCTCGCCCTGATGCCGCCGCAGGTCGCGGCCGACTACCGCGCCCTGGCGGAAAGAGACCATCCAACCGTCGCCGAAAAGGCCAGGCTCAGTGTGCTGGAGGATACCTATGCGCCTTCGGCCGCGCAGGTGCAGGCGGCGATCGCCGCGGTTCACGCCGAACGCGGAGCGCAATCGCGGCGGCGCCCGGCGGCCGATCGGCAGTCCGGGGCTGGACCGTCGGGGACCTGAACCGGCGGACGCCCGGACGGCGCGCGCCACAATGGTGCGCCATTCATTCGTTGGGGCCTACCCGGCGGCGCGTGCCCCCTCGGGCGCGCCGGTGGCCACCGTCTCCGCCGCCATGCGCAGGCACATCCGGAAACCGTCGAGATCGTCCAGCTTGCCCCCGGCATCGTTCCGCACCAACCCGCATCCTTGCCGTGCAAGGCAACTGTCGATCATTAAATTGTCGGCATTGCCGAAATCCTCGATGGCCCAGCCATTGGCATCCTGCCACCCGCCACCCGGGCGCTGTATCGCGCCGCCGACGCGCGCCAGCAACGGCGCGGCTGCGTTGGTGTACCCAAACAAAGGCTTGCGCAGGCCCGCCATCAGCCCGAGCTCAAAAGCTGTGCCGACATCCGCGCTCGGGCCGCGGAAGGGCGTGAGGTTGAAGATGCCCAGCTCCGCTTCATGCATCATGGCGACATTGGCATCAAAGATCAGCCGATCCACCCGCCCCGGCGTCCCCATCGGCACCTCATTGTCGAAAGGAAAAAGTCCAATAAATCCATACTCCTGGCAGAGTGCTTTCTTTCGGTTCCCGATTTCCACGGCGTTCGGGAGAAACACGTCGGGTCCGGCCAGGTAGACTCTCAAGGGGTGCGACACAATTGTAATCTCCAACCGACTCGACGTATGGTATCCTATGACGCTGCGTATGCGCCAGCACCGAAGCCTGACGTCTCGGCTCGCTCGGCAACCTGCTTTGGAGCGTGAGGGGGCGTATGTCAGGATCTCCGGCGCCGGACCCGCTCAAACAGCATGAACGGCTCATCGACCACTTCAAGCGCGTCTACTCGATCGTCGCGGGCCTTGCCCTGACGGAGGCGTGCAGGCGAAGCCTTCCGATCGAGAGCATTTTCGACTTTCGGCTATGGATGTTCGCCACATTGTTTATCACCCTGGTGCCGATATTCCATGGCGGCGACCGCTCGCTCGACCAGAAGCACTGCGGCCGGCCGCCACAAACGGTGTGGGAACGAGTCGCCTTCGTCTGGGATGACTATATGCTGCTTCTGACCGCAGTCTTGTTTGTCTGCATCGCGGAATCGATACCGTCCGCCGCCGACATCGGGACTCCGAGCGATTTTGCGCCGGGCCGCTTCTATTTCTGGATGTCGGTAACATTCGGGTTCGATGTATTCGTGCTCGGTGTCGACTACGTCAAGAACTGGCAACGCCGGTCGGAATTGAGGCCGTACTGGGTGTGGATCGTCGCGAACAGCCTGCTCTGCTACATTTGCCTTCGTGCCAGCCAGCTTGTGCTCCTGGACTATTCCGTCAAGACGGTCTCGGTCGCTTTGCTCGGCGATGTCACGCTATTCACCCTGAGTGTGGTGGTTTTCATATGCGCCTTGCTTCGAACGATTGTTGACTATTCGGTTGGCGATGCGTTCCTGTTTCCCCGTACTAACACCGGACAGACCATTTGACTCAGCCAGACACCCTGCTGACCGCACCCTGGGCCGATCGGCGCTCCGGCAGTGTGCCGGCTCGTCCGGCTGACTGGCGGCAATGGCACGATCGCGACCGCGCGCGGATTATCCATTCCAGCGCCTTCCGCCGGCTTCAGACCAAGACCCAAGTACTCGGAATGGGCGGCAGCGATTTCCACCGCACGCGGTTGACGCACTCACTCGAAACCGCGCAGATTGCCCAGGGCATCGTCATCCAACTCGCCCATGATCCCGGTCTGGCGGAGGAAGCCAGGGCGGCGCTGCCGCCCGGGACGCTGATCGAAGCCATCGCATTGGCGCACGATCTCGGTCATCCGCCGTTCGGACACGGCGGCGAGGTGGCGCTGAACTGGTGTATGCGGCGGCACGGCGGTTTCGAGGGCAACGCCCAGACCCTGCGGCTGATCGGGCGGCTGGAAGCCCATTCCGGCGCGTTCGGGCTGGACCTGGCACGCCGCACAATGATTGGCGTGCTGAAGTATCCGGCCCCTTATTCTCGGGTTGCCCACGTGGTTGCCGAACGAACGGGCGAGTCCGTCCGCGCCGTCGACTGGAAGCCCGCGAAGTGTTTTTTCGACGCCGATCTTTCCATCGTCGAATGGATGCTGGCGCCGTTCACTGCCTCTGACCGCGAGCTGTTCTCCGCCACATCCCCGGCCGGGCGAGCGGCGGGCGCGCCGGACCATCGCACGCTGGACACCGGCATCCTTGAACTCGCCGACGATATTGCATACGGCGTCCATGACTTTGAGGACGCGATCGCGCTTAACCTGATTACTCATGATCATGTCGACGACATCTGGGCTCGTTATCGCGCCGCTGTGGCCGGTCTCGATGGTGCGCCCTCGGATCGTGATATCGGCGACCTGTTTCGCGACGACAGCGCACGGAAGCGGGCTATCGGCTTGCTGGTGAACTTTTTTATCGTGCATATCCGACTTGTTTGCGACGGTCTGCCCGCCAATCCGCTGCTCGCATGGTCCGCTGTTCTGTCGCCTGAGGTTGCCGATTTCCTGTGCGCGCTGACGGCATTGGTCCGCAAGCAGGTAATCAACCAGCCCGTCGTGCAAATGCTGGAGTATCGCGGCCAGGAGATCGTTCGCCGGCTGTTCGAGACGATTGGAGGCGATCCGGAGCGCTTTCTGCCGCACCTATGGCTCGATCGCTGGCGCACCGCCGATGCAAACGGGGCATCCCGCACCATTTGCGACTATATCGCCAGCATGACGGACGAGCAGGCTACCAGGAATTACGAACTCCTGTTTTCACCCCGGGGCAGCCCCACATTCGGAATTCTCTAGCACCGCTCGCTCGGCGCATTGGGGGAGACGGGGTCGCTCCGCCGTCGGTTTCGCGGTATCGGTCGCGACGCCGATCGAGCCCGGCCGCCACTCGAACGGTGTGCCGCGAGATCGCGAGCAGAGCCAAGACCGAACGCGCTCAGTTGCGCAAAGCACTTGCCGACTGCACGCCGGCCACCTCTATAAGATTCGACCCTCTACTTGCCGGATCAGACTCAGATCGGCTGCGCAGTGACCATCAGCGTCATGCCGTCAAAGCGTATCGAGAGGACATGACCGTCGAGCACGCCCGTGCTCCCGACCGGCACCTCGACCACCTCGCCGCTGGCCGGATCGCGCATGCGCACCGCGAGCTGCGGCCGGTGCGTGAGCGGCTCCGCCAGCTTCAACGAGGCTTGGCCAGGCAGTGAGAGCGCGATGTCGGGGAGCTCGATCTCCTGTTTCGGCTCATCGCGCCGTACCCGAACCAGCGCGACGCCCGATAGCGAGCCGGGCCAGGGATTGATGAACGACCCGCTGCGCAACGAGAACGACAGCGTAACCGCGCGTGGCACAGGCTGGTAGGCCATAGCCACGCCGGAGGCATAGTTCGAGTTGGATGCCTGGAACGATGCGCCGCCGAACGACTCACCGGTGCCGAGGCGGTAGACCGTCCGCATGTAGGCGTGCGTGGTCGGCAACAGGCCATGGTCAGTCAACAATTCCTGCACCATGACCCGGCGTTCAAGCGTCACCGGACGCGCCGGCATCAGCAGGGTGGCACGCAGGCGCACCGGCCCTGCTGTCAATGAGGCCACCGCGGCTGCGGACCCGGTATCCGGAGTATCGGCTTCCTGCACCGTGGCGTCCGGCTGGCCAGATCCCGAGGATGCGGCCTGCGGCGACGATAGGCCATCCGCTACCGGAGCCGGTTGCGGCGTTTGGGCAGCATCGCTGGGAGAAGATGGGGCGGTGCTTGGCTCAACGGTCTGCTGCAGTTGGCTCGGCGGGGGTGGTGGTGAACCGGAACTCTCGTCGGAAGCCCGAACCAATTGCGGCGTCCGGGAATCGTCCCCGGAAGAGGTTGGCAGTGTGTTCAGCGCAACGGTCTGCGGCTGCGTCTGGCTGGCCACGGGTGCCGGTGCGCTCGACATCTCGCTGACAGGCGCGATCCCCGGCGTTTGCCATTGCCACCAACTGCCGCCACCCGCCAGGATGATGACCCCTGCCGCGGCGGCCGCGATCGTTGCCAGCGACACCCGCCTGCAATCCGGCGGGGCTGCGACCGAACCTTCGGGTGCGACAGGCGCGCTCCCCGGAATCGAAGGCAGAGCCTGGCCTGATGCAGCGCTTGCCGCGGCGCTGCTTCGTCCGACAGGACGCGGCCGTTTCGTTGCCATCTCGATCGCCTCGGCAAACGCTGCTGAGGTCGGGTAGCGATCCTCCGGTCGTCTCGCCATGGCCTGGCGCACCACGGCATCATAGGCCGGCGGTACCATCATCGAAAGCCGCGATGGCGCCGTCGGCTCGGTGTTCAGCACTTTGTACATGATCGCCGACATGCTGCCCTCGAAAGGCCGGTCGCCGGTCAGCAGTTGATAGAACAACACGCCCGCCGAATAGATATCGGAGCGCGCATCGACCGCCTGTCCCATGAATTGTTCCGGCGACATATAGGAAGGCGTGCCAAGAACGGTTCCCGCCTGTGTCATCCAGCTCCCCTCGATCCGCGCGATGCCGAAATCGACAATCTTGGCCTGGCCGGAGCTCGTCAGTATGACATTGGCCGGGCTGAGATCCCGGTGCACCACACCGCGCTCATGACTGAAGTGCAGTCCCGCCAGTACGTCGCTCATGATGTGGAGCGTATCGGTGAGTGGAATGCCCCCGCTCTTGTCGAGCAGCGTCTTCAGCGACAGCCCATCCACATATTCCATTACAATATAGTGTTGGTTGTTTGTCTCACCGTAATCGAACACTCCGACAATGTTGGGGTGAGCGAGCCGCCCGGCGACCTGTGCCTCGCGGCGAAATCTGGCGACTGCCTCTCGCGAGTCGCAATCGGATGTGTCAGGCAGTTCCACCGTCTTGATCGCGACACGACGAGCGATGAGCGGGTCCCAGCCCTCGTAGACGGTGCCCATAGCTCCGCGCCCCAGCTTCCCCGTAACCTCATACTTTCCGAGCATTTCCATGTCCTGGCCCTTGCGCGTCAGATTTCTCCGTTGAAAACAATCATCCGCTAAAGGATCCAAACTATATGTAACGTAGGTCACCCGCCGGGCAGGCGCGCCGATCTGCCATGGAGTCCGGCCTTACGCAGCAGCGGAACGCCGCCCCCCTGAGGTCGTCTGGATATCGCATTGATCGCGCCGTCGATCCAGTATATGTGAGGTGCATGTTTGAGCGCATCACCAACGTCCGGGCGGCTCCGGCATGGGCGCTTTACCGGCTGGCCGGAAGAGCCCACGGCAAGGCGCGGCTGCGCCGTGCCGCCCGCCGGGAACCGCCGAAGTACCGTCGCCGCGGCACCCGATGAAGCAGTTGCTGCGACGGCTAACCGGCATGAAACCTGCGGCCGGTGCCGAGTGGCCGCTGACGGTCATCGATGAGCGCGGCAACCTGAGACCGCCCACCGTGCCTGACGGCACCGTGCTTTACGCGGTAGGAGACATCCATGGCGAGCTGGACAGCCTGCAGCGGGTGCTCGGGCGGATCCGAACGGACATTGCGGCGAGTCCCTTGAAACATGTCTCCACCGTGTTTCTCGGCGACTACGTGGACCGGGGTCTGGCAAGCAGGTCGGTCATCGACGCGATCATCGCGGAACCCGGCATCGGTTACAAGATCGCCTTGCGGGGCAACCACGAGGAGATGTTGCTGCGGGCTTTGGATGACGCCGCGTGCATGCGGAACTGGTGCCAGGCGGGCGGCATCGCCACGATTGCGTCCTACGGCATCGACGTTGCGGACCTCATGATTGGCCGCGGCCATGATGCGGCGCGGGCGGCGTTGTTGGATGCCATGCCGGACAGCCACCTTGCCTGGCTGCGCGCGCTGCCGAGCCGGTATGAGAGCGGTGATTACTTCTTTTGCCATGCCGGCATCGATCCGGATCGGCCGCTCGACGATCAACGCGAGGGCGATCTGTTGTGGATCAGGCGAAAGTTCATCCGCGACCGGCGCAGCTTTGCCAAGATCATCGTGCACGGGCACTCGCCGGTCGAGCGGATCGAGGTCCGGCACAATCGCATCAATGTAGATACGGGCGCCTTTTGCACCGGCAATCTGGGCTGCATCCGCCTGGACGCGGCCGGCCTGCGCTACGTTTAGCCGGGCTGTCCGCTCCCCTTCGGGCGCGGCGATGCCAGGCCCGGACAAGCCGGGCCATGACGACCAGGTTCGTGCGACTATCGTTCAGTTGCGGTCAGCGATCCGGAGTTCGCCGCAGGCGGCGGCCAGCCATCCCCATTGCCCGGTTTCTTTGATCATATCCTCACCGTGCAAGTGGTACCCGTGCATGATGGCGACGATAAGCATAGCCGGGCCGAGCAACCAGGCCGGTTGCAGCCTGCGGGGCGGCGCGCCGGCCAGTAGCAGCATGGCAAACACGCCCACACAGCCGACGGCGCCACCGATCATCACTTCCGGCAAATTGTGCGCGCCCAGTTCGATGCGGGTGAAGCCGATGAGCGAGGCGATCAGAGGCGCCGGCAGCAACGCCAGGCCGCGGCCGGCGCCGAAGTGGCGCATCACCAATCCGATCAAACCGCCATAGATGATGGCAGCGCTGGCGACATGACCGCTTGGGCTGTTCACCAGGTCCCGGAGCTGCACCGGTCCGCAGGCGGCGATGCCGATCTTGAGGACCGCGATCGTGGCAATCGTCCCGAACACGGCCGCCAGCCAGATAAAGGTGCCGCGCGTCCATCCGGTCAAAGCCAGCATCAGGGCAATGATAACGGCAGCGGGGAGAATCACGGCCTGATCGGCCAGATCGGTCAGGAAGTTCACGTCAGCGTGATAGGCACTTCCATACCGCGCTGCAATCGAAACATTGCCGCCGTGTCCGGGATTGCCAACAGATCAGATGCCATCGCACAGGGCCGCGTCGAACTCCCGCATGGCGGGCTTGCGACGTGAGCGTGCGCGGGCCTCGTAGCGATCAAGCCGGCCGGGCTGCGCGCCTTGCTCAGCCTGACCCGACAACCCATGCGTTGCCCGCTGAGACCTTCTTGCCGGCTGGTGTCCCGGGACCGGTGCTGCGCCCGGCGCAGATCCGATTGGCCGCGCGCTTCGCCCGGTTCGGTCGCCGTGGCCTGCGGTTTGGTTCAGGGCACCGCCCGAGGCTCAGCCTCGGCGCATGAGTGCCGGCTCAAGAGAATCCCTCATGAGGACGACCCCAACCGATGTTCCCATGATCTCCAGCAGCACGCGGACCCGTCCGTTTGCGTCGAGCCGGTCCAGCGTTGCGAGCTGGTTGGCAAAGGGTCCATCCCGCAGCCGAACCGGGTCACCGGGGCGGAAGGTATAGGTCAGGCTCGTCTCACCGGCATCGTCAGTACGATCAAGCAACGCCTCAATGAGGCCCCGCGGCACCGGCGAAGGGCGGTCCTGAAAGGTGACGATGCGAGCGACACCGAAGGTCCCGTTGATCGACCGCCATTGATCGCGCGCGAGATCAAGGATCACGAACAAGTAGCCGGCGAAGACCGGCGCCTTAACGATACGGAACTGTCTCGAATGACGAATGGTTTTGCTGAAGCGGGGCAGAAATACCCTGAATTGCTGCTGTGCGAGCTGCACATCCGCCCGTGCCTCCTGCCGCGCCAGCGCCTGGACGAGATACCATCGCTCACCGCCGGACAACTCCAGCGTGTTCCGGCGCGAAGGCCATGGCGCACGCACGAACTGCGACCAATACGATTCACTCATGACGGCCTCACCTCACAACCCGATCGTGGCGAGTTCTGCATCGATCAGACGCGCGCGCGCCTTCAAATCGTGCCTCAAAGTCTTTCGTCCGTCCGGCGAAAGCGATCCCGTTGCATGTCGAAGCAGCTCGATCGAGGCGCGTTGCCGAAGAGTCCAGGCACCTGCCAGATCAGTAACGACGCTTCTGCGGTCGTCCGCCGACAATGCGTCCCAGAGTTGCACGCCGAGCACCTCGCGGGCCAGCATCATCCGGCCGTCAAAGGGAGCCACCACCACGGATATCTGATAAGCCGCAATGACTGAACTGATATCGGCACCCGACGCGGCCCTGATCTCGGCCAGACGGACCCAATAGGGTCCGGCGAGGGGCCACACCTGCAGCACATCAGTGACTGCGTCGCCCGCCGCGCCCACGGTTTGCAGCGTCAGCGGCTCGGCCAGAGCGGGCATAGCCCGATCGGCTCTGGCGTACAGCTCGATCCCTCTCGTCCTCGTGTCGGCCGGAAGCGGCCGCCCGCCCCGCTGGTCCGCAGCGTGGGACGGCTGGCCGCCCGCCGCAGACGCCGACAGAGCCTGGTTAACACAGTCGATACCCTTGGACATAACGAAACCGGACAGCGCGATTATCGCCAGCGACAGTCGAATTTCCGGTCCCTTCTTATACATCGTTCTTATTCCGCATAATAAGACTTATAGTAACGGCGGCCATAGTAATAAGAGTAAGCGTACCTGCCATATTTCCGCGCTTCCGATTCATTCACCAAATTAAGCACCACACCGGCCACTTTCTTGTCGCCGAGGAGCAGGCGAATCGAGTCGGAGACGACCTCGCGGGCGGTCCTGCCCCAATGGATGATAAACACCACCTTATCGGCCAGCGCCGACGCGACGATGGCGTCGGCAACTGGGCCGACGGGCGGCGTATCAAGAACGATATAGTCGTACCGCGACCGCAGAGTCTCGATAAAGTCCCGCATCCGCTCCGATCCGAGCAGATCAGGCGGATTTTGCGTCTTGCTGCCGCCGACGAAGACGTGCACGCCAGTTGCCTCGTCAACGTGGGTGATGGTCTCGATCGTTTCCGTTCCAAGCAGGAGATCAACCACGCCCTTGGATTTTTCCAGGCCGAAGAAGCGGGTGAGCGATGCATGGCGGAAATCACCCTCAACCAGCGCGACCTTCTGGCTCGAGGTTGCCGCGGCCGAAAACGCCAACGCTAGCGAGATCGTGGTCTTGCCCTCGTTTGGAATGGCCGAGGTCACCTGGATGACCCGGGGTATGTTATCGACGTCAGCCATCTGGATCCCGGTCCGCACCAAACGGATCGCCTCGGCGAACCGGGACATCGGCTTGGCGACAAGAAACCGTGCCAGCGTCAGGGTCGAACGCTCCACCGTCAACTCGCTGGCAGACAGGCGCTTGATCGAGCCGAGAACGGGCAGGTCCAGACGCTCCTCAACCTCCCGCGGCGTGGTGAAGCCCTGACGGAGCATCTCCGTGGCCACCGCGCCGCCGCTGCCGAGCAGCAAGCCGGCAACCAAACCGATCGCAATGGTTAATGCTTTTGGCGGGAAACTCGGAGCCGACGGCGGCGTGGCCTGGGTGATCAGCCGTGCCTCGCGAACCTCGAACGTCGAGCGTTCCTCGCTGATCTTCGCGCGCGACAGGAAGTCTTCAAACAGCGTCTTGTTGACGAACGCAGTCCGTTCGAGCTCGCGCAGTCCGACCGTTACCCGTCCGTCAGCACTGCTGGCGCCACTGACCTGCGCGAGGCTTGCCTGCAGTGCGTCGGCACCGGCCCTGGCGACATCATATTCGCTCTTGAGATTGGCGGCGATGCGGGTGACCTCGGCACCGAGCGCGCGCTCGATGTCGCGGCGCTCGGCGCGCACATTCACCACCGACGGATGGCGATCGCTGTAGCGGGCAATCAGGTCGGCTTCGCGGCGGGAGACGTCGGCCTCCTGCGCACGCAACTGGCTTATGACGGTCGATCGCAATACGTCCGGCAGCGCCTGCACGTCGCCGCCGTTGCTCCGCAGCGCCAACACCTGATCGTATTTTGCCTTCTTTTCGGCGGCATCGGCCCGCGCGGTGACCAGTTTCGCATTCAGCTCGGATAGCTGCTCCTCGTTCAGCGTGATATCCTTGCCGGTCGTGATCAGCCCGTGCTCGGAGCGAAAGTCGGCCACTGCTTGCTCAGAGTCGCGCAGTTGCGTGCGGAGCTGCTCGAGGTGGTCGCCGAGCCAGGTGGTGGCTCGCTGCGCGGATGCAAAACGCGCTTCCAGCTTGTCCACGATGAATGCATCGGCAACCGCGTTGGCAAGCCGTGCCGCCTTGAACCGGTCGACCGACGTGATCGACACTTTGATGACATAGGTCCTGCCGACCCGCTCAACCGCGAACGCTGCGCGCAGGCGCGCGATCGCCGCCAGGACATCAGGCGGAAAGATCTCATCCTTGGCGCTGATTTGCGACTTTGCCGCGTCTTCGGCAAAAAATCCGGTGATCGCTTGTTGGACGCGCGCAAACACCGTGCGGCCGGTGTCGGGGCCGACACCGAATTCCGGATCGGCGACAAGTTTCTGGCTCTTGACGACGCGCTGCAGCAGAATGTTCGAGCGCATCACGGCGACCTGACTGTCAACCACGGTTTGGTCGAGCGTCAACGCATTGAATAGCGACTCCGTTCCGGGCGTCTTGTCCACATTTGGGTCGAGCAACAACTCCGCCGACGCCGTATACCGGGGTGTCGCGGTAGCCAGAAACATGATCACAACAATTAACACCGCCACCGTCACCGAGGCAATGAATTTCCATTTTCGCCAGAAGAAATTGATGAACTGCCGGAGGTCGAACTCTTCCGCCGCCGTACTCGCCATCTGAACTATTTGCCGCGGACCAACGCTTGACACTAGCTGTAACCCCTGAAGGCAGAATTTTGAACACCGTACGCGCGTTCACTTTCAGAAATGGGCTTAGACCACGTCCAGTTCCTTGCGGCTCGACCAGGATTGCGCCACACCGGCACCCAGGAGGGCTGACCAGATCAGCGTAATCGATTGTATCTGCAGGCTGAAGTCGACGAACGCGTGCACACCCAAAAGCACGCTCGCCGAAGCGGCGACGATCGGCACCGTCGACGTCTGCCGGCGGAGGATCGAGGCTTGCGCGCACCGCCAGATCAACAGCCCGATCCCGGCGAGAAAAGCCGCACCGAAAACGAGGCCGAGACCTTGGAACACCTCCAGATACGTGTTGTGCGCCTTGTCCCAGGTGCCGGCGAGCCCGACGCTGCCGTCCCGATACATCGGGAAAACATCCTGGAAGGTGCCATAGCCGAACCCGAGAACCGGAGCATCCCGGATTGAGGCCACAACGATGGCATACGCCGCCTGCCGGCCGGCCGCATCCAAATTGATCGTATCGAGACGACCAACGAAAAGATCGCCGTAGCCCAGAAATGCGGCAAGGATCACCGCACAGGCCGTCAGGATGGTGCCGATTTGTCCGACACGCTGACGTTCGGCCCTGGCGATGACCAGGGTCGTCAGGACAAAGATGCCCAACGCGGTCGATGTGATGCCGGCCCTGGACCCGCTCAGCAACAGCGCCACGACGATGGTGAAAATCATCACCAACAGGAACACGCCCCGCTTGCCGGTCGCCTCGATCGCCCGCGAGAGCATTCGCCGCCAACCGGTGATGCCGCTATCAATCTCGCGGCGGAACAGCCGCAGGGTGATCCCGATCGCCGCCAGCAAGGTCACGCCGGCAAATGAGGCGAACGAATTCCGGTTGACGAACGTGGCCGTGACGAAGCCGACGTAAGCGTCCTTCTTGAACCAGAGGTTCGATTCCGGGGTGATCGCCAGCGAGAGCACGCCATACGCCGAGTAAACAAAGCCGGTGACGGCGAGACTGAAAAGCAGCGCGTTGGCGCGTTTGGCGTCGCGGCAAAGCTGAAGCGCCATCCAAAAAACGGCCAGAGCCGTGAGAAGGCGAAGCAGTGCCAGCATCGTCAGCTCTCGGTTCACGGAAATGCTGCCCGCCAGCGTTCTGTCGAGGGTGGCGGCGGCCATGGACCAGATCGGATGCTTCCAACCGTCCGGCACGAAACCGACGGTTTGGATGACGATCCAAATGACCGTGGCGCCAATCAGCGCCGCGGGCACACGAAGATACGCCAGACCCACCGTGTGCCGCCGGCCGGCCGCCAAAACGCCCAGCTCCAGGACAATCAGCAGTCCGCCAAACAGCACGGCGTGAAAACCCCAGCATATCAGCCGGTTTCCGCCGAGCCAGACGGGAGTCAAGGCGAGGCCGCAGAGAAATACGGCGTAGAGGTGCGTTTCGAAGGCCGCGAGCCAGGATACGTCAAAGACGCCAACCCGGGCCGCTGCACCCCCGCGCATGGGCAAGGTCATTTCATCGCAGATTCATCGAGGATTTTGCACCAAGGCACTCCGCGCCTTTCGCACTGCGCTAGTTGGGACTAACCTGGGTGTTGACGGGGGTTGTGGTAGTGTTTGACGAGGTCGCGGACGTCGTCGCAGCTGCTGTCTGCGCAACGGGGTTTGCGGCAATCGCGGCACTGAACGCAACGGAGAATGAAGCCGTGAGCGCACCGTTGCCGGAAGCCGCAACAACCGAAGAAACGCTTTTCGAAGCCGCCGGGTTGGTGACCGCCAGCTCGGCGTCGCCCTGCGCCAGCCCGGCGCCCAAGGCGCTGACAATCGCACTACTCGCCCCGGAGTTAGCCGCAGCCACAACGGCCTGTGCCATGGCAGCCGCGGCATCCGCAGTCGTCTGTGAGTCGACCAGGTCCGCGACCGCGCTCGCCAGAGCCGCCCCGCCCTGCGGATACTCAGCCACGAGCGCCGCCACCTGTTCTTGCGGGGTTTCTGCCTGCTGCGACGCCGAAGAGTCGGCAGCAACTGCGGGGAGGGAGGCCAACGGGACCAACAGAGGAAGAGCCGTGACCGCCAATATCAGAGGATGAACCTTCATGTCGCCACCTGTCCTAACCGTATTCTTACTTTAACGCACAGAGGCCGGCATTGTCAAGTTCTCCCGGCGGGAAGGCCCGCTTGTTATTGCAGATCAGGACTCCGCGGCGGCAGTTCGGAGGAGCCTGCGAAATCGGGGTGCCGCCTGATCCCCTTGCAAAGATCAGGCGACAAAGTTTCAGGCCGGCGGCCAACTCCGGCCTCGCCGCCGTCTATTTAAGTACGCGCAGATCAGAAGAATCTCTCGGGAACTTTGACCAGGTCGCCGGGATAGACCTTGATCGTCGGGAGCATCGGATACTCCTTGAAATCGCCCGTTCCGCCCCGTTGGATCAACACGTGCCCCTTGTTCGCCCGGTACGTCGCACCGCCGGCAATCGACATGGCACTGATGACGTTGAGCCCGGTCCTGAATTCATACTCGCCCGGCTTTTCCACCTCACCGAGAATGTAAAATGGTCTGAAGGACACAACCGAAATCGTAATGCGGGGGACATTCAACAGGCCGCCGAGCTTTTCGGCCAGCGCTTTTTCAAGCTCAAGCTTCCGCAGACCGCCGGCCTTCACCACGCCTGCCAGGGGAACTGAGATCAGGCCCTCGGGGTCGATCTCGTAATCGCCCGTGATCTCGGTTTCGTTGAAAACGGTCAGATGGATCTTGTCGCCGGGAGAGAGCCTGAAATCCTCGACCCGGACCGGGTCCTCCGCTGCGTTCCGGGACGCGTCGGGCGAAGCGCCCTCCCACGACGAGCTGCATGAAACCGCGGCAAGACTTAAAATGACGAAAATTACCGGAAAGATTCTGCCAAACATGATCAACCGACCTTTTGTCCTTTTTTGGCGCGGAGATCGATGCCCAAAACGATCAACAGCGTCCTCAGGAGGATGAGGACATCGAGCATCAGACTCCATTGTTCGATATATTCGATATCCGACGCGACTCTGGCCCGCAGGTGTTCGAGGTCATGCACCGGCCCGCGAAACCCGCGGACCTGCGCCAGGCCCGTCATGCCAGGCCTGATGTTTTGCCGGGTCGCGTACTCGCTCACCAGGCTGCCGACCGGAACGCCCTCCACGTTCATCTGCAATGCATGAGGCCTTGGCCCGACAAGCGACATGTGTCCCTGCAAGACATTGAATAGCTGAGGAATCTCATCGATAAAGGTGGCTCTCAGAATGCGGCCGACCCGGGTGATCCGCATATCACCGGGCTCCGCCTGACGCAGGGCCCCGATGTCGCTATCGCACGCTCTCATGGTACGGAATTTCCAGGCGCTGAAAACCTTCTCTCTGAACCCTTGTCTGGGCTGGCGGAAAAAAATCGGCAGTCCGTCGTCGAGGAAAATCAGCGCCGACGCGATCGCGCCCACAGGCGCAAGCGCCAGCAAGGCAAGCGACGAGACCACGATGTCGAAGAGCCATTTAACGGCAACGCTGGCATCGCTGAGCGGCCGGCGAATGATCTGGATTGGCGGGAACCGTGACACCTCAAACCCAAGGCCGGAGGAAGACGGGATGCACATCACTATGTCTACGGACACGTCCATGCCTGACAGCCGGAATCTGTTTATCCCGCGCAGCAGAGGATAGAGCTCGGCAGCCGACAAAGACAGGACGATATCGCTTCCGAACGGCACTTCGCCGTCGATGACCGTCAAGGCGTCATCAACCCCGCTGGTGAGAATTTGCTTTGAAACCGGGGCCGCGCGCGTTGATGCGGGATGATTGGCCCCGAGGTCGGCCGCGCTCGCGGTTTGTATGAGAACCTTTTGCTTTCGCAGATGCGCGATCACGGGCGTCGTTCTGTAGATGACCGGCAACAGCAGGCCAGCCAGCCCGATCAGCCCAGACGATCCGAGCAGCCACAGAAACAACGATATCCGGGAGAACTGGTCAGTGCGCTTGAGGCCGAAGGCAATTGTCAGCGCGATCGTCCAAACGCACGCCATAACGACCAGGCGCACCGTAATGAATGTCCGCGGCGCGGCCAGGGACTTCGTTTGGTAGCCACCGGTCATGGCGTAGAGAATGACGCAAACCACACCCACAAGCAGGGCAGGATCGAACTCCTCCAGTGCGTGCGCAGGGCTCTGGTACGCCGCTGCTATCAGCAGGCCTGGCGCCGCAATGCAGAAGATATCAAACAGCACAAAGGCGGTCATCGCGCCGACGAAACGCCAGTGCTGGCGCGTGGCCGGGCGAATGCTCACCGCGTCGGCTGCAATGAACTGAACGAACGGGCCGACGCCCCCCGGTTCATCCACGCTCAAACCTCGCATTTTTGGCTTCCTCAACCACTACAATCGAATGTGGATACCCAGTATCACCCTATTACGCTCATAGTCATAAATCGGCTGATTCGAATTGACGTTTGCGAAGTCATATTCCAGCCTGATTCCAGCCCGTTCGGTAAGATAATAGGTTGCGGACATTGTGATTTGCGATATCTTGTCGTCTCGTGACCCGACTGTGTAGTTTACGTTGCTGAGCGATGCTGTTGCATTAAAATTGATCCGCCTGGTGTAGTCATAGGTTACCGCCGCGGAAATCGTATCGGTCTTGTTTATCGATCCGGTGGATCCGGATAATATGGTGTTCGGCGTCAATGCCTGCGCGGCCTGGAGGGAGATGACCAGATCCTTCGTCGGCGTCCAGGCAACCCGACCGCCAAACGTGCCGCCTGAGAGCTGGCTGCTTCCGCTTGCACCCGACCCGAATTCCACGATCTGGTAGCCGCCGAAGATCTCCCCGCGGAACAAACCCAGGTGGTCCGATCCAACGCCGCCGGTCACGGTATATCCAGTGGCGGGAACGCCTTGCTGGTAGTCATATTGAGTGACGGTCGGTTCAATGAACACATAATCGTCGGACAGGAACCGCAGTCCCCCGCGGGCATGCGCGGAATACTGGATCAGGTCGCGGCCGCTTTGCGACACGGTCCCACCGGCGGTCGTCTGGGCATTGTTGTAATGATACGCCTGGAAACCGCCGCCGGCTGACACGAAGGCATTGTTGAAACTCTTGTCCAACAGCAGCGAGCTCGAATAGGTCATATAACTGATCGGCTCGATATAGACCCCCGTGGCGCCGCCGCCCGTGCCGGTTGCGCTGACGGCGCTGCCCTGGTCATAACGGTGCGCCACTTCGCCCTGGTACGTCAGCGAGAGGTCACGCTCGATCTCATAGACATGCTTCAGATCGGCGGCACCGGTGAAGGTATCCGCGCCGCTGACGTCCACGGGTGTCGATATATCGCCGGTCAGAGACAAGGTGGTGTTATGGATGCCGGTGTCGCGTTTCAGCGTCACCCCGGGCTGCACGTCGAACCCCCAACTGGCCTTCGGATTGGTTCTCGAATTGAACAGGTTGTCGTCGTAGGAGGTGCCAATCGTCATTTCGGGCAGGATGATCCAGTCGCCCGCGGTGATTCCCAGGTTCTTCTGTTCGCTAATCGCAAAGGGATCGCTATTCCGCACCTTGGCCTTGTCAACTTCCGTCTTGATCTCGTCAACGGACGGGGCGGACGTGGCGGACTGCGCGTAGGCAGCCGGCGCGCCGCGCTCAAGCAGCAAAAGGGCCACGGCAGGAAGCAGCAGATGTTGTCGAAGATCATACACAGGCAATGCACCATACTGTCGCGGGACCGGCCGATCCGCGTTTCCGCAGCGCCGCCCACCGACGCTTCTCACAAGTATGTTATACCGCACTGAGAACGATAGCAAATCCTGTTTATCAGATGGACGCAACAGTCATGAAGATTAAACCATCGCGCGTAGATCCGGTTGGAATTGCCCAAAACTCGTGCCTTACGACGGCAAATGTCTCATCTTTCACTTTTGTCTCGCAAAAATGTCCGGCGCTTGGGTCGATGTCGTATTAGTAAGACAGCCTTGCCCCCACCTCTGGTAGCACGGTTATGACCGTGCAAGCCGACGCGGTTGCCGGGAGCGGCGATCACAGCGGCTACCGTCAACCTGCTCGAACCTCAGCATCGGTGAGCGCGCGACTCGGAAACCGGCGCTTATGCGGGTGACCATCCGTTCGCCGGTGGAGCAGCCATTTCAGCGTACTCCCGATCAGCGCGGTCGGGGGCGGTTCTTCGCATCGGCGCGTTATCGCATCGCATGATCGCCGGTGGTGTCGGATTGCGCTGGCACGTGTTGGCAGTGCCCCGGACGCACGCGGGCAGCGGCTTCACTCAGCGGTTCAAGGCCTTGGTCATGACCATGGTCTCCGCCATGCCGCTCGCCGGCAAAGGGCGCATCGCCAGCGAGCGCAATCCCAGGCTGTGTCCAATGATTCAACGTCACGTTGGGCGCGTGCATGAGCGCGCGGACGCCCGCTGGCCGCGCGCCGCATCGACCCTGAGGCGATCCGCCGGGCCTGCATCGCGACCGCGTCCTTCATCCAGCGCATGGCCTGGAGCGGGTGTCCGATGGGACGCTCTCGCCTTCTATAAGTGTCATGGCTTCGGGATCGTCAACGAGGCGGCCGATCAGGCCCGCCGCATCGAACAGACAGGCCAGCATCTGCTGCGTGACGCGCGATGCGTGCGGCTGCGTAACCGGGACAACGTGCCGGATCAGCAGCGGGAGGCGCTGGACTGCCTGCGGCGCGGAGTCTGACGACTGCGCTTGCGTGTCGGACGCGCCTCGCCTTTCAGGACTTGCATGCGCGGAACACACCCGAGCGGGCGGCTTTGTCCGCGACGCGCCTGTGCTCCGGGTCCACCCATGGCCGTCCGCTGCCGCTGACCGGCGATCGTCACCGCCTCTGCAGCCCGGACTGCGGTTGCGCGGCCCGATGCGCCTGGTCTTCTCCGGCCGGTTCGGCTTCCGGCCCTTACATAGCGGCCGGCTGGAAGTGTCCGGGGTCGTGCCGGGCTCGGCAAGCCGCGCCTCAGGTTCGGCGATGCGCTGCCCGGCCGGCTCAAGCGGCTGCCGCAACACGCGGATCAGGACGTCCTTCCGGACGTGGCTCAGGCGGCCGAGATCAGGAAGCTCGAGCGCCCGGCGTTTGCAATCGACCCGGCCCGGGCGGTTTTTTCAGTCAGATCGATGCGGAAGTGGTTCATCCCTTCGGGCGCCGCCTGAATGGGGGGTAAGCAGTTGCCGGTTTCTAATCGGGGTGAACGCGCCTCAACGTGCCAGGCAGGCTTGACGGACATCGATAGATCGCATGAGCAAACGGACCTGCAGATGCCAATAGCCTGATGCGGAATCACGCTATAACCATGCTTTTACCGATGACTTATACTATGGCATTATGATCACTTTAGAGTGATGAATTACAATGCCATGTCGGCGTTAACCAATTGTTAACGCAGCAGGTGTTAAATGCGCGCACGCCGGAACGGCGCCTGAACTGACTCGACGGTCGCACATATTGTTGCGAACCACTCAGGGTAGTGCGGTGCACATGCGCTTGATACGTACTCTACTGAATAGTCCGGCACGATCAGTTGATTTTATTGTCCGTTGAGAGGTGGTTTACAAGACGCTTACACTGCCTTTTCAGTCTTCCGAGGAGCCTTATGGGGCTACACAAGATATTTTGCAGATCCGCTCGACGCACATTCCTGTATTCAACGCTCTGGCTGCTTATTGTTGCGTTCATCTCCTCCGCCTGCTCCGGCCCGGCCGTTTACCGCACGAGTACCGGCGTCCGTCTCGTGGGGCGTATCGATGATAGTAGCTACGCAAGGCTCGCGGAACTACTGACCCCGGGCGACTTGTTAATACTTGATAGTGACGGCGGTTACGTGGCAGCGGCCGGCCGCATGGCTGTACTGGTCCTGCGCCTGCATGCCGACACCCATGTCGACGATCGCTGCGCGTCGGCCTGTGCGCTGGTTTTCGCCGCCGGGCATCATCGCACGACTGGCCCGGAGGCGCGGATTGGGGTTCATCAGTCTACCGGGCCGGCAGAGATCGATGTCGTGTTCGGAAACGCACTGCGCGCTCTCGGCACGCCGACGGCCGTGGTCGAGGCAATGGAGCGCACCCCCGCGCGATACATATATTGGATATCCGAGTCGCAGTTGCGGGCGTGGATAAACTGATCGGAAACCGCTCGGACCGCCTTTGCTTCTTCGACGGCCGGCGCCGCCGCTTCCCGCCACAGCGATTGACGTGCGCTCTCGACCCGGCCATGTTCCGTATGTGTTCACGACTCTGATGGGTTAGCACTTCCTACTGTCCGCCGCGGCCCGCTCGCTCGGTCCGGCCCGGGACGAAGCCGATGGCCTTGGGGGTATTCGCCTCGGCCAGCGAGATCACCGCATCGGCCGCCACCCCGCGATGCGGCAGCGCCCCGCCGCCACCTGCCGCAGGCCGCCCAGATGCGGACCGAATCGAAGGCATTCAGCGTCTCGACCGGCGTCATCTCGCACACTTCTTTGCCTTGCAATCGACCGTCCCGAACCGACATCGTAAAGACACCACCAGGAGCCAGCCCCGTGAAGATCGGCGTTCCCAAGGAGATCAAGACCCACGAGTACCGCGTCGGCCTGACCCCGGCCGGCGCCCGCGAGCTCACCCATCACGGCCACCAGGTCATCATCCAGCACGAAGCCGGCGCCGGCATCGGCTTCGACGACGAAGCCTACCTCCAGGCCGGCGCCACCATCCAGCCCACCGCCGCGGGCGTCTTCGAAACCGCCGACATGATCGTCAAGGTCAAGGAACCCCAGCCGCCGGAGATCGCCCTGCTGCGCCCCGGCCAGATCCTGTTCACCTACCTCCACCTCGCCGCCGACAAGGCGCAGACCGAGGGCCTGATCCGCTCCAAAGCCACCTGCATCGCCTATGAGACGGTAACCGACCGCAACGGCGCCCTGCCCCTGCTCGCCCCCATGAGCGAGGTCGCCGGCCGCATGTCCATCCAGGTCGGCTGCCGCTGCCTGGAGCGCGAACAGGGCGGCGCCGGCATCCTGCTCGGCGGCGTCCCCGGCGTGCCGCCCGCGAAAGTGGTGGTGCTGGGCGGCGGCGTCGCCGGCACCAACGCCGCCCGCATGGCGGTGGGGCTGGAGGCCAGCGTCACCATCATCGACAAGTCGCTGCAACGCCTGAAGGAACTCGACCTGCAATTCGGCGCCCGCGCCACGACGCTGTTCGCCACCACCGCCTCGGTCGAGCAGGCGGTGCTGTCAGCCGATTTGGTCATCGGGGCGGTGCTGGTGCCGGGCGCGGCGGCGCCGAAGCTGGTGACGGCGGAAATGGTCAAGCGGATGCGCCCCGGCTCGGTGCTGGTGGACATCGCCATCGACCAGGGCGGCTGCTTCGAGACCAGCCGCCCGACCACCCACTCCAGCCCGACCTTCGTGCAGGACGGCATGGTGCATTATTGCGTCACCAACATGCCGGGGGCGGTGGCGCGCACCTCCACATTCGCGCTGACCAACGCCACGCTGCCTTTCGTGCTGGCGCTGGCGGAGAAGGGCTGGCGGCAGGCGCTGCAGCACGATCCGCATTTGGCGGCGGGGCTGAACATCCACGATGGCCGGGTGACCTACGGCGCGGTCGCCCGGGCGCTGGAGCTGCCATGCACGACGTTGCAGGAGGTGCTGGAGCCGGGCGTCTGACTGACTGACAAATCCCGCCCGCCCGTTAAGGTTTGGTTAACCTGCCCGGCCGATACTCCGCCTCCTTGGCAGACGAGAGTAGCGGCATGGACAGTATGATCGACAGCCTCGCCCCGGCGGGGACACGGCGGGACGAGGCGTGCGTGCTGCACGTCGGCTGCGGCGCCTACAGCCGAACCAAACTGCCGCCGGTGTTTCAGGACCCGGTGTGGCATGAGATCCGGCTGGACATCGACCCGGGGGTCCGGCCCGACATCGTCGCCAGCATCACCGACATGGCGGCCGTCGACGATGCCGCCGTGGATGCGGTCTATTCGTCGCACAACATCGAGCATCTGTATGCGCACGAAGTGCCCGTGGCTCTGCGCGAGATGCGCCGCGTGCTGAAGCCGGGCGGCTTCCTGTTCGTCACCTTGCCCGATCTGCAGGAGGTTGCCCGCCGGGTGGCCGAGGACAGGCTGGACGACCCGCTCTACCTGTCGCCAATGGGGCCGATAGCGCCGCTTGATATCTTCTATGGTCACCGGCCGTCGCTGGCGGCCGGCAATACCTTCATGGCGCACCGGACCGGCTTCACCCGGGGAACGCTGGCCCGGGCCTTGACCGAGGCCGGGTTCGCCGCCGTGCTGGTGCAGCGCGCTCTGTCCGCCTTCGGCCTGGCCGCCGTCGCGTTCAGGAACAGGCCGGGGGATACGCAACTGGCCGACGCGCAGGCCCGGATGCTTCCCGAGGGCGATGGTCCCGTAATCCTGTTCGCGGCGCCCGCCGCGGCCGACGGGAAGCTGGCCGAGGCCATCGGCCACCATAAGGCCGGCAACGCTGGCGAGGCGGAAGAGCTGTACCGCGCCGTCCTGGCCGCAACCCCGGACAATGCCATGGCCAGTTACAACCTGGGCCTGCTCTGCTTCTCTCAGGGTCGGCTGCAGGAGGCCGTCGATGCCTACCGCGACGCCATCGCGGCGCGATCCGACTGCGTGGAGGCGCATATCAACCTCGGAACCGCGCTGCTGGCGCTCGGGCGGCCGGAGGAGGCGGTGGTCTGGTTCAAGCGCGCCATCGCGCTGCGTCCGGATGACGCCATGGCGATCTCCAATCTCGGCAAGGCGCTGCAGGACATGGGCCGCACCGATGACGCGATGGCCGCGTATCGCGCCGCCCTCGGCCACCAGCCGGACAATGCCGCCGCCACGCTCAATCTCGGCTCCGCCCTGCTGGATCGTCAGGACTGGGACGAAGCCGCTTCGGTGACCCGGCGCGCCATCGCGTTGCAGCCGGACAACGCCATGGCGCACGCCAACCTGGGCACGGCGCTGGCGCGCCTCGGACAATACGAGGAGGCGCTGGCGGCATGCCGGCAGGCCATCGCGCTGCGGCCCGCGGACAGGACGGTGCTGGCGTCGCTGGGCGGCGCGATGGCCGATCTGGGGGCGTTGCGGGAGGCGGAGGACGTGTGCCGCGAGGCGATAGCGGCGGACCAGGCGCTTCCGGCGGCCCACTTCAACCTCAGCCACGCGCTGAAGGCGGTGAACCGGCTGGAGGACGCGGAGCACGCCGCGCGCCAGGCCTTGGCGTTGCGGCCGGACTCGCCGGAGTATCATTTCCATCTCGCGCATCTCCTGCTGCTGCAAGGCGAGCTTGAGGCCGGCTGGGCGGAATATGACTGGCGATGGAAACTGCCGGATTTCGCCTGGATGACCGCCGTTCACGGGCCGTTCGCGCAGCCTTGCTGGCGCGGCGAGGACATCGCCGGCAAGACGATCCTGATCCACACCGAGCAGGGTCTCGGCGACATCATCCTGTTCGCCCGCTATCTGCCGCTGGTCGTGGCCAAAGCCGGCCGGGTGATCGTCGCGGCCTGCCCGGCCATGCACCGGCTGCTGCGGACGATCGACGGGATCGCCGTTGTTTCGATCGAAGAGGTTCCGCTGCCGGCGTTCGACGTCTACTGCCCGCTGCTGAGCCTGCCGCGCGCCTTTGCGACAAGGCTTGGCACGGTTCCCGCGGATGTGCCGTATCTGCGGGCCGAACCGGCCGCGCGGGCGCGCTGGCGACAGCGCTTCAGCAGCGAGACAATGCGCGCCGGCATCGTCTGGGCCGGCAATCCCGCGACGAAGGGCGATCGCTTCCGGTCTCCCGGGTTTGCCAGCGTTGAACCGCTTTTCTCGGTTCCCGGCGTCGATTTCATCGTGCTTCAGGTCGGCCCGGGCCGCGCCGGCTGCGATGGTCGCGCCTGGCCTCCGCATGCCCGGGACTTCGGCGGCGAGGTCGCCGATATGGCGGACACGGCGGCGGTCATGGCGAATTTGGATCTGGTGATCAGCTCCTGCACCGCGTCGCTGCATCTGGCGGGCGCGCTGGGTGTGCGAACCTGGGCGATGATCCCGTTTGCGCCCTATTTCCCGTGGCTTCTGGAGTCCGAGACGACGTCCTGGTACCCGACGATGCGGCTGTACAGGCAGGCGCAGCCCGGGCAGGATTGGTCCGGTGTGGTTGACCGGATCGCCGGGGATCTGGCGGCCCTGGCGGGGTCATGGCCGGGGAACGGGCGGCAGTAGGCTTTTCGCCCCCGGAAGAACGAGCCGGCTCAGCGGTCGGCCGTTACTTTGTCGCTCCGTTTCAGGTGCCCGGACACGCCTTGTGCCAGCGTGCCGGGCTTGGCGATGGAAACAAGCAAATCCTCGTAGGAGGCGGTGAAGTCTTCGATATTGCCGATCGTCCGTCGCCAGTTCTCCAGATTGAAGATGCTTTTGTAAGCGGTATAGGCGTGGTTGTCAGCCGCGAGCGAGACGGCGAAGTCAATATATGCCTGCAACGACGTGGCGATGCCGGCGGTCGCCCCGATGGCGGTGAGAAGGCTCGCGGCCATGCGCGATGCGAACGCCTGGCCGGCCAGGGTCACCAAAGGCAGGCCCATGCGAATCGCGTCGCTGGCAATCGTTCCTGCATTGTACGGGAACGTGTCGAGAAATACGTCCGCCAGGCTGAGGCGCGCCATATACTCGTCCGGGCCGACGCGCGGCGCGAAGACGATCCGGCCGGGATCGATGCCGAGCCCGGCGGCGCGCTTGAGCATGTTCGCGCGCGCCCATTCATTGTCGCTCACCAGCCAGAGGATCGCATTTTCGGATCGCCGCAGAATCTCCATCCAGGCGGCAAAGATGTTTTCCGTGGTCTTGTAATGATTGGAGAAGCAGCAGAAGACGAATTTGCCGTCGGGCAGTCCGGCGGCGGCGCGCGTCATCGCCGGGCCGATGGTCCGCTTGCCGTCATTCGCCTGGTAGTTTCCCTCGATATAAAGCGGCGTTGGCTGATAGGCGTGCGCCAGGCGCGGCGGCACGACAATCCGGTCGCAAAACATGTAGTCGAGTTCCGGCAACGGGACCGGACCCACGAACCCGAGATAGGTTGCCTGCACGGGCGCCGGCCTGGAGCGCAGGAGCTGCGGCCGCACGCCGGAGGTCAGGCCGTTCAGGTCGATCAGGATATCGATTTCGTGGCGGCGGATCAGCCGCGCGGCCTCCTCGTCGGACAACTGCCTGATGCGTTCGAAATGGTCGAACGATTGGATGACGCGCGCGCGGATGGCGCTGCCGTCCTCGGGGCTCGAGCAATAGCCGTAGACTTCGAAGCGCGTGCGGTCATGCCGTTCAAAGAGTTCGGCGATCAGGTAGCTCATGGCATGACTGCAGAAATCGGACGAGAGATAGCCAACCCGGATGCGGTCATGGCAGTAGCCCCAGGGCGGGCACAGGGGAACCGGAACGGGCGCGGTCTTTCGCGCTATCCAGTCCTGTCCTGCCCGAAGTTGCGCGGCGATATCGTCCGTCAACGCGAGCGTTGTCATGGACCCGGCATGACGCAACTGATCCTCCGCCGTCAGCCCCGCAATATCGTCGCGGATGATCGGCCATGCGCACATCTTCTGCCGAAGGTGCATCCAGTGCTGCACGACATCCGGCTGCTTCGGGTCGATTGCCAGGCTGAAACGCAACTCCCGCTCCGCCGCGTCGAACCGGCCAACCTGTTCGAGCAGGCGGGCGCGGTTGTTGACAAGGATCAGGCGCACCTCGTCGGGTTGCAGCGCCCGTTCCCAGACGCGAAGGGCGGCATCGGTCTGGCCGATGGATTCAAGCACGGTCCCGAGGTTTGCCGCGGCGGGGTAGAAGTCCGGCCGGAGCAGAAGCGCGTTCTGGTAGGCAACGATCGCGTTTGTCTTGTCATCCGCCTTGGACAATGAGACGCCAAGGTTGAACCAGGCGGCGTGCAGTTCGTTAGACCCGTGCCGTTGGCCGGCGATCCAGTCCCGATACAGGCAAATAGCAGCCTGTCCGCCCTGCGTTTGATTGGCCCGCTCGATCGCGGCGATGATTTGGACAAGCGGAACGGTGCTCAGCCGGTCCCGGACATCAGCGCTGCCGCCGTCACCGGGTGGTGGCGCCATGGTATAGTCATCCAGTAGCTGCGCCAGCCAGGCGTCCGTGCCGTTCACTGCCGTGCATTCTGCTGTCGTCATGATTAAGTATTCGCTCGCCGGAGAAAGTTGATGTTTTAGAAGCGGTGTAAGCGTCTGGCGGCCTGCCGATCGGCCTGCGGAACGAGGTCACGCACCAGGGGCGGGCTGGTGCGTGACCGGGATAACGTTCCGTCAGCCGAAGATGGCGGTCTGTTCGGCGGGCGTCATGTGTGAGATCTGCGCGCCGGTAAAGGCGGTTTCGTTCGTCCACCCGCCGGCGACCGCAGCGGCCAGGTTGGCGGTGCTGAGCGCCGGTATTTGGGTTGACGTGAATGCCTGGATCTCCGCCGTCGTGAGGGAAATGATCTCCGCCGAGGTCAGCCCGGCGATGGCGGTCGAGCTGATGGCGGCGAATTGCGTCGTGGAAAGGCCGGACAGGCTCTGCGTCGCGGCGGCAATCTCGGCCGAGCTGAGGCCCGCGATGCCGGACGATGAAAGTGCGACGAATTGGAGCTGCGAGAAACCGCCGATGGTTTGGCTGTTCAGCGCCGCCACCTGGGCGGAGCTGAGTGCGGCAATGTCGGCGGTGGACAGGCCGGAGACGCCGGCCGATGTGGACAAAGCGGCCACCTGCGCGGTGGACAGCGCGGTGACCTGCGCCGTGCCGAGGGCGGAAACCTGAGCCGATGTCAGAACGGCGGCCTCGGTGTTGGAAACCCCGGCGATGCCGGCGGTGGACAGCGCGGCGATCTGCCCGCTGGACAGCCCGGTGACCGCGCCGGAGACCAGCGCCGCGATCTGCGCGGACCCCAGCGCCGCAATGTCCGCGGTGGACAGCCCCGAGATCGCGGCCGACGCGGCGACGGTGCCGAGCGCCGCAGTGGACAGCGCCTTCACCTGAGCCGAACCCAGCGACGACACCTGCCCCGAGGTCAGCCCCGCCGCACCGGTGCCGAGGGCTGCGATCTGCGCGGTGGTCAGCGAAGACACCTCCCCGGTGGAAAGGCCGCTGACCTGGGCGGAGGTCAGCGCGGCAACCACCGCGGTGGACAGGCCGCCGATTTGCAAAGACGTGAGGTTGCCGATTTGCGCCGCCACCTCGCCGGAACTCAGCCCGGCCGCGGCTGTCTTGGAGATCGCACCGAACTGCGTGGCGGAGAACCCGTCCACGGCCAGGCTGTTCAACGCCGCCACCTGCGCCGAACTCAGCGCCGCGATATCGGCGCTGGACAGGCCCGACACCGCGGCCGACGTGGACAATACGGCAACCTGCGCGGCGGACAGCGCGGTGACCTGCGCGGTGCCCAAAGCGGAAACCTGGGCCGATGTCAGCACCGCCGCTTCGGCGACGGACACCCCGGCGAGGCCGGCGGTGGACAGCGCGGCGATCTGCGCACTGGACAGCCCGGTGACCGCGCCGGAGACCAGCGCCGCAATCTGCGCGGACCCCAGTGCCGCGATATCAGCGGTGGACAGCCCCGACACCGCGGCCGAAGCCGCGACGGTGCCGAGCGCCGCAGTGGACAGCGCCTTGACCTGGGCCGAACCCAGCGCCGACACCTGCCCCGAGGTCAGCCCGGCCGCACCCGTGCCCAGCGCGGCGATCTGCGCGGTGGTCAGCGAAGACACCTCTCCGGTGGACAGGCCGCTGACCTGGGCGGAGGTCAGCGCGGCAACCACCGCGGTGGACAGGCCGCCGATTTGCAAAGAGGTGAGGTTGCCGATTTGCGCCGCCACCTCGCCGGAACTCAGCCCGGCCGCGGCTGTCCTGGAGATCGCACCGAACTGGGTGCCGCCCAACCCGTCCACCGCCAGGCTGTTCAGCGCCGCCACCTGCGCGGAACTCAGCGCCGCGATGTCGGCGCTGGACAGGCCGGACACCGCGGCCGATGTGGACAACACAGCAACCTGGCCGGTCGTCAGGGCGGTGACCTGCGCGGTGCCGAAGGCGGAGACCTGGGCCGAACTCAAATTCGCAATAATGCTTGTGCTCAGGGCCGCGACCGCGCCGGTCGACATGGCGGCGATTTGAGCGGTGGTCAGCGTAATAGTCGTCATAACGGTCCCCTGAATGGCAAGCGACGGATGCGACGACTTTTTCGTCCGGCCCCTTTCTCGGCCGAATTAGTAAATAAAACGTAAATTTCGCGGGTTTTTTTGCCCGTGCGACCGGGTTTTCGCGCGCGTCAGGCCCGGTCCGACCCGAACCGGTCCAGCAGGCGCGGCAGCGCCAGCAGCGAATTCACCACCGCATCAGGCGCATATCCCAGCGCCTCCGCCTGCATCCGCAACGCCCGGAACATGGTCGCCGGGCCGATGGGTCCGCCGCTGCGCAGTTCCTGCCGCAGGCCGCCCGGCGTCACCCGCTCGATGCGGGCGACCCTGAAGCCGAAGCTGCGGGCGCCCGCGACGTCGAAGCCGTTGGACGAAATGAACAGCACCTCGTGCGGCTCACAGCCCAGCCGCTCCGGCACCAGCGCGTAGGCGCGCGGATCGGGCTTGTAGGCCTTGGCCGAATCGACGCTGATCACCGCCTCAAGATACGGCGCAAGGCCGCTGTGCCGGACCAAAGGGTCCAGCATGCCCGGACTGCCGTTGGACAGGATCGCCAGCCGGTATTCGCGCAGCGCGACGAGCGCCTCAGCGGCCTCGGGATACAGCGACAACGTATTATAAGAGTCGACGATGCGGTCGAGCAGCGCCTCATCCGCCGTCAGCCCCAGCGTGCCAACCGTGTAATCCAGCGAATCCCGGGTGATCGTGCGGAAATCCTCATAACGCCCCATCAGCGAGCGCAGCCAGGTGTACTCAAGCTGCTTCAGCCGCCAGACCTGGGTGATGTAGGCCCCGTGGCCCTGAAACGCCGTGCTCACGGCGCCCGAAACCGACTGCACGTCGTATAGCGTGCCGTATGCATCGAACACGACAACCTTGATCGCCATCCCAACCTACTCCCGCCGCTCGAACCGCGCCCGGTCCGCCGGCAACAACCGCACCTTCATATGCACCGCGGCATCGTCGTCCGAACGCTGCACCACTTCGCCGTGCCGGTACAGCCAGGCCAGCCGCGCCCCGTCCTGCGGCGGGATGTCGTAGTCGGCCAACTCCATCCCCTCCGCGATCCGGCGATCGATCGCGGCCTGCAAAGCGGGCAGGCCCTCGCCGGTCAGCGCCGATACCGCCACCGCGCCCTCGCGCAACGGCACCTCAGCCACGCCGCCCAGCAAATCGGCCTTGTTGAGAACCTCAATGGTGCGCTCCGGCCAGTCGGCGTCGAGCGTGCCGTCGGCGACCATGTCGTCCAGCACCTTGATCACGTCGCCGCGCTGGGCGATCGTCTCCGGATGCGCCGCGTCGCGCACGTGCAGGATGACGTCGGCTTCGGAGACCTCCTCCAGCGTGGCGCGGAACGCCTCCACCAGCTCGTGCGGCAGCTCGCTGATGAACCCCACGGTGTCGGACAGGATGACCCGCCGCCCGGAGGGCAGCCGCAACCCGCGCATCGTCGGGTCGAGCGTGGCGAACAACTGGTCCTTCGCCGTGACGTCCGCGCCGGTCAGCGTGTTGAACAGCGTCGATTTTCCGGCATTGGTGTAGCCCACCAGAGCGACCACCGGGAACGGCACCCGCTGCCGCGCCGAGCGGTGCAGCCCGCGCGTCCTGCGGACCTTTTCCAGATCCTTGTGCAGCCTGACCAGCCGTTCATCAATCAACCGCCGATCGGCTTCGATCTGGGTTTCACCGGGTCCGCCGAGGAAGCCGAAACCGCCGCGCTGACGTTCAAGGTGGGTCCAGGACCGCACCAGGCGCGAGCGCTGATATTCCAGATGCGCGAGTTCGACCTGGAGCGTGCCCTCCCTGGTCGCAGCGCGCTCGCCGAAAATATCCAGAATGAGGCCGGTCCGGTCGATAACCTTGCAGCTCCAGGCGCGCTCCAGGTTGCGCTGCTGCACCGGGGTCAGCGCCGCATCGACGATCGCGACGGTGATGTGGTTCTGTTCGATCGCGTCGCGCTGGGCGGCAACCTGACCCTGGCCAAGCAGCAGCGACGGCCGCCGCGCGCGCAACGGCAGGATCGCCGAATGCACGACGACCAGCCCGATGGAAGCCGCCAGACCGACGGCCTCCGCCAGCCGCGCCTCCGCGGCCCGAGGCTGATCTGCGCTGGCGACATCCTGGCCCTGGCGCTCCCATGGCAGGATGACGGCCGCCCGTGTCGGCCCGCCCGAGGGAGGCGCCGCATGTTCGCCGGGCGGGTTCGGCGGCGTCTGGTGAAGGGGCGTAGCGATCAATCGTTCCCGGTCACGGAGCTCAGTTCCCGGGCAGGCGCCGCCGTGCCCTCCACCTTGCTTGCGTCGAACAACTGTATCGGCGCGCCCGGCATCACGGTGCTGATGGCATGCTTGTACACGAGCTGGGTATGCCCATCCCGGCGCAGCAGAACGGAAAAATTGTCAAACCAGGTGATGATACCCTGCAGCTTGACACCGTTCACAAGGAACACCGTTACCGGTGTTTTACTTTTCCGCACATGGTTCAGGAACACATCCTGAACATTCTGCGATTTCTCGTTGGCCACGGCCACAATCCCTTCTTTTTGTATGAAAATCGTGTCGGTACCCGGTTTCCCGGCGGTTCGTGGCACGGCCGCCGGACAGTCGCGTTTTAGCAGGACCCCTTTCTCACGCAAGCTCACGTAAACGTGCAGCCAGAGCGATGGCTGATGGGAAGTGGATATCCGGAGCGGCCCGTTCAACTCCCCCATCGTGCGCCGCATCGCCGATTAGCACCGCTGTGGCGCCGGCCGCGCGTGCCGCCTGCATGTCCAGAGCGGTATCGCCCATGTACCACACGGATCGGTCGCAACTGTGACCGATCTGCCGCAGTGCGAGCAGCAACGGCGCGGGGTCCGGCTTGTCGATGGCCGCATCGCCGGCACCGACGACCGGGCCGAAGAACCGGTCCCAGCCCAGATGGGTCACCTCCCGGCGCAGGAAATCGCCGGCCTTGTTGGAAACCACGCCCTGCGGCCAGGCTGCGCCGGCTTCCAGCAGCGCCTCGGCCCCCGGCATCGGCGCGACGTGATCGAGGTGCTGCCCGGTCAGGCTGTCGTAGAACAGGGTCCGCGCGTGTTCCCACCGGTCGCCGAACATCTTCGGGAAGCTTTCGCGCAGCGACACCCGGACACGGTTCCTGGTATCGTCCTTTGTCCATGCAGGATGACCGAACGCGGCGAAAACCACGTTCAGCGCCGCGGTAATGCCGGCCCACCCGTCCGCCAGGGTATTGTCCCAGTCGTACAGCAGGACCGCCGGGCGGATCAGGTCCGGCCGACGGCTCATGCGCCGCCGGTTTCGGTTTTGGCCCCCGCGGGTTTGCCACGCTCGATCGCGGCGTCCGCCCCGGCGGCGCTGCGGGCCGACTTTTGCAGGCGTGACAGCACGTAGGCGTTTGCGCAGACCCGCAGCCAGCCGTCGAACGACAGGTCATGCGCGTTGTCGGCAGGGGCGAAGCGGTCGATATAGCCCTTCAGCAATCCGGGCAGGACGACCTCGACCGTGCCGGCGGGACGATCGCGCCCGGCCGGGACGACCCAGAGCAAGGTGGCCTCGCCGTAGCGGTTGAGCGACATGAGCAGCGGCAGGATTTCCTCCTCGGACACCTCGGCGCTGAACTTGTAGACGAAAATCTTGTCGTTGGCCTCAAGCTCCTCCATGAACTTGCGGCGGAGGAACATGAGCCGGGCGGATTCCTGCTCGCGCATCAGCCAGATGCTGCGTTGCCCTTCGTAGACGAAGGTATGATACACCAGCGCGTATTTCTTCTCGTGTATCATGTATTCCCGGCGCGGACCGCCCTCCAGGCGCGGATCGATGTCCTCGGTCGTGCCCAACCCCTCGAAGCCGTTGTCGATGCCGCGGATCAGGTTGCGCATGAAGGTGCTGGAAAACCGCAGCAGGCCCAGCGGTTCGGCGTCGCACCGCCGCTGGAACAGGCCGAACTCGCAGTTCTCGCCGAGCGATTCGAACTTCAGCGCGATCTCCGGAATGGTCAGGCCGGTGCGGGACATCACCCATTCGGTCAGGTCGCCATGGCCGCGGGCGCCGAAGGAGCGCTCGTTGGTTGGCCCCAGCATCAGGCCGGCGGGCAACCTCGCGCCGAGCGGCGCGTCCGCGTTGGTGACGCGATACAGCTTCGCCTCCGACAGCGAGAACGCGAGATAGCGGTCGTCGCCGGTGTCGGAAAAATCCTTCGGCCGCGCCGCGTCGGGATGCTGCAACGTAATCAGCATCTTGTCCGATCGGCGGGCCAGGGCGGGGGAGATCCGGTAGCCGAGCAGGGTCGGGCGCGACAACTCGGCCGAACCGACAACGGTGTCGTTGATCGAGACGACCAGCCTTTGGCTGGGCAGTTCGGGCAGGTGGATGAACGGCACGACATCCAGGGTCAGGACGTATTCGTCAGCCTCTGCGAGCCGCGGGAGAACAAGGTGGCTTTCCGCTCCGACACCCCAGGAGAACTCGGGTTCCGACCGGGCCCAGCCGCCGCCGAGGTAAGCCAGACTGTTCCCCGCGGTGGCGAAGTTGATCGTCAGGTCGCACGCGATTGCCATATGTAACGTTTATCCTCCGCGGCGGCGGCCGGCGGCCGCACCTCGTCCTGAGCCTGTGCCATCATCTTGTTGACGCCCCGCATCGGATCATAGGCGCGTTCGACGTTACGGCGCCAAGGTTAAAAACTGTAATAAGGCTCTGACGAGGCGGCGCAATCGCCTCGACCTTTGCGTTCATGCACCGCGAGAGCGTGCAAAGCCGTGCGCGCCGACGCCCGGCGGAGACGCAAGGCCAACGGATCCGCCGGCGGCGGATCTTTCCGTGGAACTGCTTGACGGCTCCGCGCCGCCCGTCCACATCTGCCGCGTCATGACATCAACACGCCTGACCATAGACCATCGCGTGAGCTCACCGCCCGTCCGTTCTGGAGACTCCGGGGACGCCGCCGCAGCGCGGCATCCTGAAAAAGCCCACCGGCCGGATCAGCCGATCCAGCGCAAACCGGCCTGGATCAGGGTGAAGGCGCCGGCGCATCCGGTCTACCATGAAACCCGGTCCCTGATCCGCGCGCATGGCCTGGTCACGGTGTGCGAGGAAGCCGCCTGCCCGAATATCGGCGAATGCTGGTCGCAGCGGCACGCCACCATGATGATCATGGGCGACACCTGCACCCGCGCGTGCAGCTTCTGCAACGTCCGCACCGGACTGCCCGGCCCGCTATCGGCGGATGAGCCGGACCGCGTGGCGGAGGCCGTCGTCCGGCTGGGGCTGCTGCACGTGGTGATCACCTCGGTGGACCGGGACGACCTTGCCGACGGCGGCGCCGCCCATTTCGCCGCGGTGATCGGCCGGATCCGCGCCGCCGCGCCGGACACCACCATCGAGGTTCTCACGCCTGACTTTTTGCGCAAGCCCGGCGGCATGGAGACGGTCGCGGCCGCGAAGCCGGACGTGTTCAACCACAACCTTGAAACGGTTCCGCGCCTGTATCCGTCGATCAGGCCGGGCGCCCGCTATTACCAATCGCTGCGGCTGCTCGACTCCGTCAAGCGCACCGATCCCGCCATTTTCACAAAATCCGGCCTGATGGTCGGCCTTGGCGAATCCCGCTCCGAGATCGCCCAGGTGATGGACGACCTGCGGGTCGCCGATGTCGATTTCCTGACGATCGGGCAATACCTGCAGCCGACGGTCAAGCACGCGCCGGTCGATCGCTTCGTAACCCCGGGGGAGTTCGCCGAATACGCGTCCATGGCGCGCGCCAAGGGCTTCCTGCTGGTGTCCGCCACCCCGCTGACCCGCAGTTCGTACCACGCCGACGCCGATTTCGCTGCCTTGCGCGATGCCAGGCAAGCGATGCCGGATGCGAAGCCGATACAGTCCGGCGCCTGATGCCAACCCATGCCGAGCGCAAGGTTGTTCCGTATACCCCGGAACAAATGTTCGATCTGGTCGCGGATGTCGGCAAGTACCCGCTGTTCCTGCCGTGGTGCGTGGCGTCCCGCGTGCGCACCAGGACCACGCGCCTGCTCGTGGCCGATTTGACGATCGGGTTCGGCCCGTTCCGCGAGAGCTTTACCAGCAGGGTGACGTTGCACCGCCCGAAACAAGTGACGGTGGCCTATGAGGACGGTCCCTTCCACTACCTGAATAACGAATGGAGCTTCACGCCGCGGGGAACCGGGACCGAGGTCGGATTCTTCGTCGATTTCGAATTCCGCAGCCGGATCCTGCAGGCGGCTATCGGCGTGGTGTTCAACGAAGCGGTCAAGCGGATGGTGAGGGCCTTCCTCAAGCGCGCCGGCGACGTTTATGGTCCGCCGCCAGCCCCTCACGGGAGTCAGCTCCATGGTCTACGCCCCGCTCCGGCCAAACCGGTCTCTCCCGCCCGTGCGGGTCAACCTGTATTCGGATACTCAAACGCGTCCCTCCGCCGCGATGAAGGAGGCGATGGTACGGGCTGACGTCGGCGACGAGCAGCACGGCGACGATCCCACGGTGGAGGCATTGTGCGACCGGGTGGCTGCGCTGACCGGCAAGGAGGCGGCGATGTTCCTGCCCTCCGGCACCATGTGCAACCAGATCGCGATCCTGGTGCATTGCCGCCGGGGCGACGAAATCCTCGCGCACGAAGACTCTCACATCGTCATTAATGAGGGTGGCGGTCCCGGCGCCCTGGCCGGCGCGGTTGTGCTCGGCCTGCGCGGCGAGCGCGGGACGTTCGACAGCGCCACGCTGAAGGCGGCGCTGCGCGAGAAGCGGCGCAACGCCCCGCCGCAGACGCTGGTGGAGGTCGAGCAGACCGCCAACGCGGGCGGCGGCTCGGTCTGGCCGCAGGCGCTGCTGGATGACGTGCTCGACACGGCGCATGATCTCGGGCTGAAGACGCATATGGACGGGGCGCGGCTGATGAATGCCGTGGTCGCGTCCGGGGTGCCTGCCAGGGAGATGGCGGCGCGGTGCGACTCCGTCTGGCTGGATTTCACCAAGGGGCTGGGAGCGCCGCTCGGCGCGGTATTGTGCGGGTCCGCCGCGTTTATCGACGAGGCATGGCGCTGGAAGCAGCGGCTGGGCGGGTCGCTGCGGCAGGCCGGGATTTGCGCGGCCGCTTGCCTTTATGCGCTTGACCATAACGTCGAGCGGCTCGCCGAAGATCATGCCAATGCACGCCGGTTGGCGCTTGGGCTGGCGGCTGTTCCCGGGCTGACGGTGCACGAGCCGGAAACCAACCTTGTGTTCTTCGACACGCGGCCCATCGGCCTGACCGCCGATGAACTGGCGGAACGGGTTCGCCTGGCGGGCGTGGTGCTGTCCACCGTGGGAACGTATCGGATGCGCGCCTGCACGCATCTCGACGTGGATGCGGAGGCTGTCGATGCCGCGGTTCGGGCGGTTGCGGAGGCGTTGCGGTAACCTGCCGGCGCAGAGCGCGACTCTTTCCGTTCACCTTCATGGCCCGGCTTGTCCGGGCCACCTATGCCAGCACCTGCCGCGATAGGTCGCCCGGACAACAAGCCGGGCCATGATGGTGGGGGAAAAGCCTTGCTCCGCACGACCCCTTATCCTGATGGCTATGGGGCTATGACGTTGATATTGGCTCGGTGGGTCAGTCCAACGCGGCTTGGCTGGCGCAGCGGAAAAATCTGGCAGGTTTACCGTTTGTTAATTAACGCCCGCTATGGTTGTCCCGTCATCAACCTGATCAGGGAGAAAACATGCGCTTTGTGCGGGTGTTGCTGCTGGCAGCCTTGCTGCCGCCGGCTTTGTCGATTGCCGCCATGGCCGATGAGCCGCCGAAAACCGAGCTCGCGGCTGCTCACCACGCGCGCATGACCCGGGAGCAGCACTTCGCCCGGGCCAATACGGCGGGCGACGGTCATCTGACATTGGAGGAAGCCAAAACCGGCTTTCCGCTGGTTGCGAAGCATTTCTCCGATATCGACCTGGACGGCAAGGGATACGTGACCCTCAAGGATCTCCAGACCTGGTATGCGATACGCAAGGTGGCGCGCAGTCTGCGCGATGCGCCGGGTGATGCTTCGCAATTGCACAATGCCCGTCAACGCGACCTCCCGGACGAACGCCCGATTGGCACGCCGGCGGTCACGCAGGTGACGGTGTCGGCCCAACAATAGAGTCGCTTGCTACTCCGCCGCGGACAGTTCACCGGCAAGCGGCGCGTGATTCAGCAGCGCGGCGAGTATGGTGCCCCCCGCGGCGTTGCCGAGCAGTGTCGGCAGCAGGAAGCGGAACGCGTAATCGCCAACCGTCGCGGCGCCTGTCAGCACGCCGTAGGCCGCCTCGACCGAACCGGCGATGATGTGCGGGAACTGGCAGATCGCGACCACATAGGTCAGCAGGATGATGATCAGCGGCCGGCTCGGCCCCGCCCCGGGAAGCAGCCAGACCATCAGGCCAATCAGCCAGCCGGCCGCGCCGCCACCCAGTGCCGTGCGCCAGAAGGACCCGTCCATGGTGTGGGCGGACAACTCCGCCAAAGCCGTCGCCGTCGGCTCGTGAAACACGCCGGAGTAGGTGACCAGACCGGCGAACACCCAGGTCGCCGCCAGGTTGGCGGCCAGGACGATCGCCCAGACCCGCAATGTCATCAGGGTGGTGCTCAGGTCGCGCCGCGTCAGCGCCGGGATCACCGCCGTCAGCGTGGTCTCGGTGAACAATTGCTGCCGCCCGAGGATGACGATCAGGAAACCGACGGAATAGCCAAACCCGGCTATCAGCGGACGCCACGGCGTGTCCGGCATCCGCCCCTGCAGCGTCGCCTGCACCAGGAAGGAAAAGCCGATCGACAGGCCGGCTGCCACGCCGGACCAGGCAAGGCCGCTGAAGGAGCGTTCGAGTTCCTCCTCGCCCTGGTCGCGCACGATTTCATGGATCACGATCGCGCCCATCGGGGCTCCGGCCGCCGCCTGGCGTTGTTCCTTCTCATCCAGATGGGGCGACTGTTCGCCGGCCTCGGCCATGACGGCTCCCGTTGCGGTGCGCGGGCATAACGCCGCCTGGACTGCCGGGTCGCATCACATCGTTCAGCCGCGCGTGTCTTGCCAGCCGGCGCGCGCCGTGCTTGTCGGAAAGCCTGATCGCCATGACGGGAGGACACACATGACCCGCTATCCCGCCGATACGGTTTCGGCCCTGCTGACACGTGGCGATGGGGCAGCGCCCGCCATCGGCGCTCCCGGCCGCCCGTGGCTGACATACGACGCTTTGCGGGCGCAGGCCCGGCGGACCGTCGGCGATCTGAACGCGATGGGCATCGGCCGCGGCGATCGGGTGGCGCTGGTGCTGCCGAACGGGCCGGAGGCGGCGACGGCGTTTGTTTCCATCGCCTGCGGCGCCACCGCCGCGCCGCTGAACCCCGCCTATAAGGCCGAGGAATTCGCGTTCTACCTCGGCGACCTGGACGCAAGCGTCCTGGTCGTGCAGTCCGGCACGGAAACCCCGGCACGCGAAGCCGCCGCCGCCAAGGCGATCCCGGTGGTGGAACTGAAGCCCCGGGCGGACGGTCCGGCCGGCAGCTTCGCGTTGCTGCCGCCGCCCGGCCTGGTTGGCCCGGCGAGACATCCGGGGGAGGCGGACGCGGAGGATATCGCGCTGGTGCTGCATACCTCGGGCACCACGTCGCGGCCGAAGATCGTGCCGCTGCGGCACCTCAACGTGACGGCCTCGGCGTTCAACATCGGTGAGGTCCTGGCGCTGACCGCGGACGACGTGTGCCTCAACATCATGCCGCTGTTCCACATCCACGGGCTGATCGCCGGCGTGCTGAGCAGCCTGGCCGCCGGCGGCGCGGTCTCCTGTTCGCCCGGCTTCAACGCGTTCCGCTTCTTCGCCTGGTTCACGGAGGTGCGGCCGACATGGTACACGGCGGTGCCGACGATGCATCAGACGATCCTGGATCTGGCGCCGCGCAACAAGGCGGCGATCGAGGCGGGGCGGCTGCGCTTCATCCGCTCGTCCTCGTCCTCCCTGCCCGGCCCGGTGATGCTGGCGATGGAACAGGCGTTCGGCGTGCCGCTGGTCGAGTCCTACGGCATGACCGAGGCGGCGCACCAGATGGCGTCCAACCCGCTGCCGCCGCGGCCGCGGTTCCCCGGCTGCGTCGGCATCGCGGCGGGGCCGGAGGTGGCGATCATGGACGATGCCGGCGCGTTGCTGCCGCCGGGCGCACTCGGTGAGGTGGTGATCCGCGGCCGCAACGTCACCGCCGGATACGAGAACAACCCGGCGGCGAACGCGGCTGCGTTCACCCACGGCTGGTTCCGCACCGGCGACCAGGGGGTGCTCGACGCCGATGGCTATCTGCGCCTGACCGGGCGGCTGAAGGAGCTGATCAACCGCGGCGGCGAAAAGGTCAGTCCGCTGGAGGTGGACGAAATCCTGTCGGAGCATCCGGCCGTGGCGCAATGCCTCACCTTCGGACTGCCGCATCCCAAGCTGGGCGAGGAGGTCGCCGCGGCGATCGTCCTGCGTGGCGGATTCACCGCCAAGGACACCGAGTTGCGGGACTTCGCCGGTGAGCGCCTGGCGCCGTTCAAGGTGCCGCGGAAGATCGTCTTCCTGACGGAAATTCCCAAGGGTGCCACCGGCAAGCTGCAGCGTATCGGCCTGGCGGAGAAGCTGGGGCTGACGGCGTGAAGGTTGCGATTTTCGGCGCCGGGGCTATCGGCGGATTTCTCGGCGTGCGTTTGGCCAGGGCCGGGGCCGATGTGACCTTTATCGCCCGCGGGCCGCATCTGGCGGCAATGCAGGCGAACGGGGTCACGCTGCGCTCGGGGGATGAGAGCATCACCGTCCGGCCGCGCTGCGTCGGTTCGGCCGAGGAAGCCGGCCTGCATGACTACGTGGTGGTGACGCTGAAGGCGCATGGACTGCCGGCGGCGGCGCCGTCGATCGCGGCGATGATGCGGCCGGACAGCGCCCTGGTGACCGGGATCAACGGCATCCCGTACTGGTATTTCTACGGCCTCGATGGTCCGCATCGCGACCGCCCGGTGGAAAGCGTCGATCCCGGCGGGCGGCTCTGGTCCGTCCTGCCGCCCTCCTGCGCTATCGGCTGCGTGGTGTATCCGGCGGCCGAAGTCACCGCACCCGGGGTGATCGAGCACAGCTACGGCGACCGCTTCACCCTGGGGGAGCCGGACGGATCGCGCAGCGCCCGGGTCGAGGCGTTCTCCCGGGCGCTGATCGCGGCGGGTCTGAAGGCGCCGGTGCGGCCGAGGATCCGCGACGAGTTGTGGGTGAAGCTGTGGGGCAATCTTGCGTTCAACCCGGTTTCGGCGCTGACCGCGGCGACTCTGGACCGGATCACCGGCGATGACGGGCTGCGCACGCTGTGCCGGGGGATGATGCTGGAGGCGCAGGCCGTCGCCGAGGCGCTCGGCGTCCGCTTCGGCATCGACGTGGACAAGCGGATCGCCGGCGCCGCCGAGGTCGGCGCGCACAAGACGTCGATGCTGCAGGACCTGGAGCGCGGCCGGCCGATGGAGATCGACGCGCTGCTGGGCGCGGTGGTGGAGTTGGGGACCGTGGTGGGCGAGGCGATGCCGCTCTGCCGCTCGGTGCTGGCGCTGGTGCGGGAGAGGGGACGGCAGGCCGGCTGCTACGCCGAACCGGGGAAAGACTGATAGTTCACCTTTACCGAATCCGAACCAATACCGCCTTGATCTCATCCAGATGGTCCAACGCCGCCTGATGCCCCGCCGCGATCGCCTTCTCGTGCGCATTCCAGTCGAACAGTCCAATGTCTCCCACCGCCGGCTTCAGCAGCACGTCGCGCCCGTCGCGGATCGGGTTGGCGGCCGAGTCGCTGCCGATGGTGCCGACGCGCCACAGCAGGTCCAGTATCCCCGGCAGCCCGGTCTCACCACCCGATCGCGCATCCTTCTCCAGCGATCCCACATCCACCGCGATCACCGAGGCCACCCCGAACTCATGAATCCGCTCGATCGGCATGTTGTTCAGCACGCCGCCGTCAACATAGACCGCATTCCCTTCCAGTATCGGCGGACAAATCCCCGGAACCGCGGTGGTCGCCCGCAGCCAGGTCACCAGCGGCCCGGTCCGGTGCACAGCCAAAGCGCCTTCGGTGATATTTGTCGAGACGCAGAACAGCGGTATCGGCGCATCCTCGATCGCCATGGTGCCGAAGCAGTGGCCGAGCGTCCTGACGAACGCGCGCTCGGAGTACAGCGCCGTCCACGGCACCGCGAAGTCCGAGAACCGCCGCCGGTTGAACGCCATGGCCAGGGCGCGAACAGTAGTGGCAAGGTTCCATTCCAGCGCGAACACCGCAGAAACGATCGCGCCCACGCTGGTGCCGCCGACGGCGTCGATATGAATGTCATGCTCGCGCAACGCATGGATAACGCCGATATGGGCCAGCGCCTTGGCGCCCCCGCCCGAGAGGACCAAACCCAGCCCGCGTTCCGCGATCAGGCGGCTCGCGCGTTCTATGTCGCTGAAACAACGAATATGAAAATGCCGGGCCGGGTTGACAGCCGCGAGCCAGCCGGTCGTCCGCCCCGGCACGATGGCGTCCTGCCAGAGCAGCATCAGCGACAGCGGGGTGGTATGCGGCACGTCCATCCGAACCGGCCCCGGTTCGGCGTCGCCGGTCGCGACAAGCACGATGCGGTCGCTTTGCCGGACGCAGAACCGAGTCCAGGCCGTCGGCTCGCAGTCCGCCTGCAGCAGGACGAAATCCGCATGCTTTTCGATGTCGGAGAACCAGGCGGAGGTCCGTTCAGACTTTTGCTTGCCCGCAACGATGACCACCGTCCCGAACGCCTGCAGGCAGGCGGCGATTTTCTGGACGATCGGCCTTATATCCGTAGCGGCGTCCGCAGGGACGAAGCAGAACGTATGACATTTCGGCGGCTTGACGGATGGCGCCTGCCCGCGCCGGAGCCTTTGCACGGCGCCGGAACAGACCGCCAGCAAAACGCCATGGCAGCGCGCGGCCGCGGCGTGAAGATCGTCCTTCGCGATGCGCAGAACCTCGCTGTTGCGCAGCGCCCGAACGGCGACCGCATGGGCCTCATTGGTGAAGAACCCGACATCCCCGATGACATCCCCGGCGCCGAACCGTTCGAGTATCGTCCGGCCATGTCCGTTCGCCTGCCAGGCGCCGAACTGTCCGGTCATGACGATGTAGACGGCTTCCGGCTGCTCGCCTTCCAGGATCAACGCGGTGCCGGCGGGAACCGACATCAGCGAGCAGATCGACGTCAGTGCCTCGATCGACTTGCCATCCGCCAGAGGAAACGCGGCGCGCAAATCCCGAGCGCGCTCGGCCAGCGTTTTGTCTTCTTCAGCGCGCCGCGTCGCTGACAGAGGGTGTCGATATAGCCAGCCGTCCGGGGTCCGCGCGTGCAGCTTCAGGCTGTTCAAAAGACGCGTGGTCCTGTCGGGCATCAGACCCCTTCATCAACGCCGAATCGTACGCGCAGTAACTCATTCAGCTATAGCGGGTTCGCAGTATGAGAAGCCAGCCCGATCCCGGGGTGCCAATTGTTCGTTATCGACAGCGGACCATCCGCCGATCGGCGGTCAACAAAGTGTGGTTCCTGGATGGTTTGCGGAGCCGGTCCCGGGTCGGACCGGTCGCAGCGGCCGCCGCGCAAACGCCCGGGCCAAAGCGGACGCCGGCCTGGCAAACGTGGTGTCCGGATTGCAGGAATTTGATTTATTCCCGCCACACAGGTCTGGCGAGAGCGCCGGAAGGGTGCTAAGTGACGGATTGCGTGGAATCGCCTCGAATTGGCCCGGTCATGACCGGGCCGCGCATCGGAACGGCGGTGCCGTCGCGGCACCAGAAAGTTCCACTTTGTTCGGCCAAGCCTCACGGATCTCGACAATACGGAGTCCGCCGTCCGCCGCAGTGAAAAAAACCGCCTTCAAAAAAGGGAGGACACGATGAGCTGTCTACGGGCTATCGTACCAGCCGGTGTACTGCTGATCACCGGGATGGGTCCGGGCTACGCAGCCTGCGACAATACTTCGCTCAATGGCGTTTATCCATTCACGACAAACGGCTACACCCTGGGAATTTACGACTCATCCGGCACAGTACATTACCTGACGCCACCTCAGCCGCTCTCATCCGTCGGACAATATACCTTCGACGGCCAAGGGAATTTCACCCGCGTGGACTATAACGTGGGCAACGGCGTTCCGGTCAACGGCCCCTCCACACCTGTCAACGACGCCGGCTTCCGCACCGGGCAAACCGGCACCTACACGATCGCCGATGATTGCACCGGCACCATAACACTGAATGCAAACGGCGCCATGATCGATCTGCAAGTCGTGGTCGTCGATTACGGGTTGAGCGCGTTCGCCATTGTCAAATCAGAACACGTCCCCGGCTTTGCCAATCCGCCGGATGGAACGAGCTGTGCCAGCGGTTGCGACGAAGCCGTCAATATCCTCTCCGAACTGAAGAAGGACGTTTATCGGCACCACTGACAACCGGGGCTGGCGCCGGCGATCCCGGCCGAACGGCATGCGCCGGTTCGGTCGGCGCCCGGCGGGCTCGCTACTTCCCGATGCAAAACCGCGAGAACACCGTATCCAGGATATCCTCCACCCCGACATGGCCGGTGATCCGTCCCAGCTCCCGCATCGCCAGCCGCAAATCCTCGCCACGCAGTTCGGGCAGTTCGGCCCGTTCGGCGTCCTCCAGATGGCCCGCCGCCGCCAAAAGCGCCGCGCGGTGCCGCGCCCGGGTGAGCGGCGGAGCACCCCGGGATTCCGTCATCCGCCGTGCCGCGGAGGCGAGACAATTCCGCAGGTCTGCCATCCCCTCCCCGGTCTTCGCACTGATCCGCACCGCCCCCGCCGGTCCTGGCGCGCCCAGATCGGCCTTGTTCGCCACCAGGATGTGCCGGTCCGACGCCACCGCACACGCCTCGGCCCCCGCCTCCACCACCGTGATCACCAAATCGGCCGCCGCCGCCCGGGCCAGCGCCCGCCGCACCCCTTCCGCCTCGATGCTGTCGGTCGTCTCCCGCAGCCCGGCGGTATCGACCAGCGTCACCGGCACCCCGCCCAACACCACGCGCGTCTCCAGCGCATCCCGGGTGGTGCCGGGCACCGCCGAGACGATCGCCACGTCGCGGTCCGCCAAAGCGTTGATCAGAGTGGATTTTCCGACATTCGGCGCGCCGGTGATGGCGAAGAACAACCCCTCCCGCAGCTTCTCCCCGCGACCGGTGTCGTTCAGGTGATCGCGCATTTCCGCCTGGACGGCGCGCAACGCCGCCAGAAGCTGGTCTTCCACCTCCGGCGGCAGATCCTCGTCCGGGAAGTCGATCAGCGCCTCCTGATAAGCCAGTATGCCGCGCAGGCGATCCGCCCAGTCCTGGTAGACCGCGCCCAGCGCTCCGTCCAACTGACGCAGTGCCTGGCGCCGCTGCGCCTCGGTCTCGGCGGCGATCAGGTCGTGGACCGCTTCCGCCTCAAGCAGATCCATGCGCCCGTTCAGGAACGCCCGCCGGGTGAACTCCCCTGGTTCCGCCGGCCGCAACCCGGCCGCCACCAGCGCGTCCGCCACCCCGTCGATGACTGCACGGCCGCCATGCAAATGAAGCTCGGCGCAATCCTCACCGGTATATGTGCCGGGGGCGGGGAACCACAGGACGATGGCCTGATCGAGCACCACCCCGGCGGGATCGCGCAACCGCCGCAGCGAGGCATGGCGCGGAACCGGCAGCGCACCGCCGCAAAGTGCCGTAACCGCCCGCTCGGCCGCGGGACCGCTGATCCGCATCACCGCAATGGCGGCGCGGGCGGAGCCGGACGCGAGGGCGAAAATCGTATCATCGTTCATCGCGTAACCATAGCGGCTTGCGCGTCGCCCCGAACCGCTTTCCCTGCTTAATCTATTGCCTTTGATCTGCGTCAATGTCAGGTGTCACACCGACCGTCAACCATGCTTGACAGATCGGGAGGTCATTCAGAGTGCGTATCCTGCTCATTCATCCAAACTACCATTCCGGTGGCGCCGAGATTGCCGGCAATTGGCCGCCAGCCTGGGCCGCGTATCTGGCCGGTTCGTTGAAAGCCGCGGGCTTCAGCGATCTGCGGTTCATCGACGCGATGACCAACAACATCTCGGACGACGACCTGCGGGACATCATCAAGGCCGAGAAGCCCGATCTCGTCGGCTGCACCTCGATCACGCCGTCGATCTACAAGGCGGAGCGGGTGCTGCAGATCGCCAAGGAGGAGCACCCGAACACGGTGACCGTCCTCGGCGGCATCCATGCCACGTTCATGTACCAGCAGGTGCTGACCGAAGCCCCGTGGGTCGATACCATCGTCCGCGGCGAGGGCGAGGAGATCCTGATCAACCTCGTCCGCCTGATCGACCAGGGCCGCTGGCCGGCCGATCGGCATGAGGTCAAGGGGCTGGCGTTTACGGAATCGCTGGCGGACGGCGCGCAGATCGTCGCCACCCCGGCGGCGCCCACCATCAAGGACCTGGACTCGATCGAAGCCGATTGGGGCATCCTGGAGTGGGATAAATACCGCTACATCCCGCTGAACTGCCGCGTCGCGATCCCGAACATGGCGCGTGGCTGTCCGTTCACTTGCTCCTTCTGCTCGCAATGGAAGTTCTGGCGCGACTACCGCTTCCGCGACCCGAAGAAGGTCGTGGACGAGATCGAGACGCTGTACAAGAAATACGATATCGGCTTCTTCATCCTCGCCGACGAGGAACCGACGATCAACCGCAAGAAGTTCATCCAGTTCTGCGAGGAACTGATCGCGCGCGGGCTGAACGAGAAGGTTCTGTGGGGCATCAACACCCGCGTCACCGACATCCTGCGGGACGAGGAAATCCTGCCGCTTTACCGCAAGGCCGGCCTGATCCACGTGTCGCTCGGCACCGAGGCCGCGGCGCAGATGAAGCTCGACCTGTTTAATAAAGAAACGAAGATTTCCGACAACCGCAAGGCGATCCAGTTGCTGCGCAATGCCGGCATCGTCGTCGAAGCCCAGTTCATCGTCGGTCTTGAGAATGAAACCGCCGAGACGCTGGAAGAAACCTACCGCATGGCGGTGGAGTGGAAGCCCGATCTGGCGAACTGGTCGATGTATACGCCGTGGCCGTTCACCTCCCTGTTCCAGGAGATGAAGGACAGCGTAGAAATTTTCGACTTCGAGAAGTATAATTTCGTTACGCCGATCATGAAGCCGGAGGCGATGGACCGGAGCGAGTTGCTTGATCGGGTGATGAACAACTATCGGCGCTTTTACTTCAAGAAGGCGCTGTTCTCCTATCCGTGGGCTGGCAAGGGCGCGCGGCGGCGTTACCTGCTGGGCTGCCTGAAAGCCTTCCTCAAGTCCGGTTTCGAACGCAAATTCTACGACCTCGGCAAGGTCGGCTATTGGGGACCGCAGTCGAAGAAGCGGGTCAACTTCCACTTCGACGAGGCCCGCAAGTTGACCGAGGCGGCGACCGGAGACTGGGAAGCCGCGGCGGACAAGTCGCGCAAGGCCAGGCCGGCGCTTCCGGTGTCGGCGGTGGCGGCCTGCGGCGGCGGTCGCGACCAGATGGATGCGATTGACGCCAGCGGGGTGAAGCCTCCGGCGGTGATGGCGTGCGGTGGCGGCACCGAGCAGATGGCGGAGACCGATGAAGCAGGCGCCGCGGATTGATCGCAGCATGCACGGCCTGACCGATGACCCCTCGGCTCCGGGGGTCATCGGACCGAACGCGGTGCTTCAGCTTATCGAGGCTCTGAAGGCCGCGGGTCTATACGAGGTGTCCGCCCCGGTTTTCGCGACGGCCGGGGTGGCGGACTGGCTGGTTGACCCGCCTGAAAGGATGGTCGACCAGCGCGGCGTGGCCCGGCTGCACCAGGCGATCCGGGCGATGTCCTCGCCGGCCGAGGGTGTCGCGCTGATGGCGGAATCCGGGCGGCTGACCGCGGATTACATCCTCGCCAACCGTATCCCGAAACCGGCTCAGGTGCTGCTGAAGCTGTTGCCGCCGAGGCTGGCGGCGGCGGCGTTCGTGCCGGCGATCAAGGCGCATTCCTGGACCTTCGCCGGGACGGGCAAATTCGCCGGCAAGGCGGGACTGCCGACAGTGTTCACCCTGATCGGCAATCCTTTGTGCGCGGGGGAGCGGGCTGCCTCGCCGGTCTGCACGTGGCACGCCGCAGTGTTCCAGCGGCTGTTCCAGGTGCTGGTATCGCCCCGTGCCCGCGCCGTCGAGACGGCGTGCGAGGCCTGCGGCGATCCGTTCTGCCGCTTCGAGGTGGATTGGCGGAAATAGGCCGGCGTTAAGCCGATCTTAACTATTTGGCGGTTTTGTAGGGGCGCAAAGACGGGATGTGCGCCACTTTATGCTGCCTCCAGGAACCCTCCGGGCGCTGAAAGGCCACCATGACAGCATCGTCACGGTCGCCTGCCTCGGCGCGTGTTTGACTGCGATTGAATGCGGTGTGCCTGCATGGGCTGCAATAGCGGCCCTGGCATTGTCTTTGGGGGCATCACATTTGCGAGCAACGAGGAAGGAACGTCATATTGAGGCACTTGCCCGTCGACAGATGATCGATGCAATGGTTAGGTTTGGGACGATTGAGATCAGCAAATCGGCCGCACCCCGATCCCGGCGTAAACAGCAGCCGGCGGTGCGGCTTATCGAAGACGATGAAGGTTACCCGTGATGAACCTGCTATCAACTGACCTTACGGCGATTTTGGCGGCCATCCTTGTGGCGGCATCAGCGTGGGCCATTCGTTCGCAAACACATGCGCGGCACGAAGCCCGCGTCAGGCTGCTGCGGGAAACCACGGAGTCGCTTCACCGTAAAGCCGAGGCCGCTGCCCGGTTCCGCTCGGCGACGGGCGGCTCGATGCAGGGTTCGCCGGCCCCGACAAAGCCGTCTCAGGTTTTTCCGGCGTAGCTTTTCGCCATCCCCTCGCCCGGTTCGGCCTGCGGGCCGAACGGCATGATCGGGTAACGCAGGCCGGCTTTCGACAGGCCATGCAGGCCGATGACCGCGCGTTGCAGATCTTCCGGCGGACATGCCATCAGCATCTCGTCGTCCGCGACACCGCCGTAGCGGCGCTCGGCGTAGCACGGGATCGACAGGCTGACCTTGCGGTTTTTCAGCGCGCTGCCCCAGCTATCGGCGCAGGCGCTTTCCCCTGTGATGCTGAAGTCGTAGCGCTGGTAGTTGCGCCATTGCAGCCCGTTGATGAACAGGATCATCTGCGCCGGGTTGCCGTAGAACAGGCATATATCCGGCGGGTCCAGCCGCCCGGTGCGCAGCGGCGAGATCGCCAGGCCGTGGAATGTCCCTGCCGGCACGCGCGGCATCTGCGCCTGATGCGCGGCGGCGGCCTCGCGGTTTTCGAACCACACGCCCTCCATCTTGCGGCCGGAGGTGTAGATCTCGCCGGGTGCGTCCAGACCGATGACGCTGCTGCAGCTTGAGAAGGGGGGCACGTTCTCGGTGGTGATGCCGAGGGTGAAGCCCGCCATGCGGGACTGGGTAACGAGCTGGCAGGTCGAGAAGGTTTTTCCGGGCGCCGGGCGGCGCAGGCCGGGGATGGTTTCCAGCGCGGCGACATCCGCGAACAGCTTCATGCCGATGGGAAATGTCCGCAGCTTCAACAGTTGGTTTAACTGCTCCGCCAGATCGGCGATCGCCTTGCCGTCAAGCGTTTGCGTCGCGCGTGCGTCGTTCATGGCCGGTTCCCTCCTGCGCGCCCATGGTGCCATGGCGCGCTTCGGTGGGGAACTTGGCCATCAGGCGGGAACGATTTCCAAACGGCGCTCGATCCGGTCAAGCCGGATTTCGATCCGGTCGATCCGTTCGGACTGCGCCGCGAAGTCGCCGTGCAGAAGGACAACCTTGGTCTCAAGCGACGTCACGCGCCGCCCGAGGTCGCCGACGGCCGAGGCCAGCCGATCGAGCTTTTCGTCCATCCGGCGAAGATAGACAAGAATCAGGTTGTCAGGCCCATCGCTCATTCCATGCTCCATCGACTGAGTGCCGACATTATCCAACATATGTGTTAACAAGCGGTTAAGGAAGCGCCCACGCAATCACATTCCGTGCCGCAGCCGCCGCAGCCCGGCCATCTGCTGCTGCGCCCACGTCCCCGTGGCCAGCGCCTCCTCGCCCGAAGGATCGCCCGTCCGCACGTACTCCCGGGAAAAATCCGCAGTTCGGAACAGCATGTCCCACCACGGCAGCACCGCGCCGTAGTTGCAGCTCCGCTGTCCCGCCGCCAGCACCCCGTGATGCGCCCGGTGGAACCGCGGCGAGATCAGCAGGCGCTCGCCCAGCCAGCCGAACGACAGCCGCACATTGGCGTGCGACAGCGACTCCAGGAACCGCAGCACCAGCACCAGCAGCGGAAACTGCAGCGGCGGCACGCCAATCAGCAGGGCGATCACGCCGAACCAGACGAAAGCGATCAGGTCATCCAGCACATGGTTGCGGTCATCCGACCAGAACGTCATCTGCCGCTGCGCGTGGTGCAGCGAGTGCAGCGCCCACCACCAGCGGAACCGGTGCGCCAGCCAGTGCCGCCAGTAATCGGCAAAGTCCAGGATGATCGCATAGATCACGAACACCAGCACCTGCTGCCCGAGCAGCGCCGGAAACAGCCCCTCCAGCGTCGGCGGCACCCAGCCCTGATCCGCCATCCAGCCGCTGACCGCCACCCGGGCACGATAGAACAGCACGTAAGTAACGAACGGCAGAACCCCGACGCGCGACAGCAGCGTATACAGCACATCGACCCAGACGGCGTGGCTGTCCGGCCAGCGCTCCACCGGCCGCCACCGCTCCAGCGGCAGGCAGACAGCGAACGTCAGCACCACCTGGGCCACGCCGTACAGGGCGAACAGCGCCCAGCCGTACGACACGTCCTCCCAGTTCATCAGTCCCAGCCAATACAGCGCCGGGACCAGCACATTTTCCTCAAGCCACCCCGCGCCAAGGTCGAACGGATCGCCCATCAGCGGCTGGATACCACCATTGGCGACGGCGCATGCGCGTTCAGATACAGCCCGTGCGGCGAGCGTCCCACCGCGATCGTCTCATACGCGCCGGTCGCCGGGTCGAGCACGGCGACACTCTCCGCCCAGCGCCGGGTGATCCACAGCTTGCCGCCGGGCGCGAAATCGATGTCGTCAGGGCCGCCGGGTATCGCGTAGCTGCGGATCACCTTCAACGTCGCCGGGTCCACCGAGACGGTCGTGCCGCCGGCCCGGTTGTTGACCCACAGGACCTTGCGGTCCGGCGAGAGGAACAACTGATGCACGCCCCTGCCGGTGACGATGCGGTCCACCACCCTGCCATCCGCCGGATCGACGACGGCGACGTAATCGGTGCCCATGTCGGCCACCAGCACGCGGCCGTTCAACCACAGCACCCCGGCCGGCGTCCGGCCGACGGGGACGGTCCATTTCTCCGTCATGGTCCGCAGGTCGAACGCCGCCAGCTTGTCGCTGTCCTGCAGGCTGACGAACACCGTGGACGAGTCCGGGGAGTAAGCAAGGTGGCTCGGCGTCGCCACCACGGGGAAGCGCTTCAGCAGCTTCATGCTGGCGGCATCATAGACGTCCACCTGGTTGCGCGCCAGGCCGTTCACCACCAGGAACTTCGCGTCAGGACTGAACAGCAACTGATACGGGTCCGCCACCGGCAGGCGCTTCTGCACCTCCCCGGTGTTCGGGTCGATGAACATGATCTGGTTGCCGGCGGTATCGCCCACCAGCAGGCTCTTGCCGTCGGGGCTGAGGATCAGGTGATGCGGCTCCCGCAGGCTCGGGATGCGGCGCACTTCCTTGCGTGTCGCCATGTCGATCACGCTGATCGAGGCGCCATTCGAATTCACCACGAACGCGATGCCGCCGGCCCGGGCCGAGGCGGCGAAACCGCTGATCGCAACGGCGCAAAGAAGTGCGAGGCAAAAACGCCGCATGGGGTGCTCCGGCAAAGATGTGTGGCCGATGCCTAAACCTTCGGAGCGGAATCGGGCAAGGCCAATCGGGCGTCCGCGAACACCGCGGTGGCGAGCGCGAACAGCACGCAGGCCGGGGTGGATATCAGCACATTGTCGGTGACGGCATGGCAGGCGAACGCGGCAAACACCAGCCGCATGATCCGGGCATCGGCTGGGCGCAGGACGCGCGTATGGACAATCACCCAGGCAGCGAACAGGCCGATGAACGCCGCGCGGCCGATTTGGCCGCCCTCGACCTCCATGCGGAGGTACTCGTTATGCGCCGCCCAGGTGTGCAGGGTGCGGGCGACCGGGCCGTCCGGAGGGACCACCGCGTTGCCCGCGCCGATGCCCCAGCCGAACCAGGGCGATTGGGCCGAGGCTGCCTCGAACGCCGGCCACAGCAGGCCGCGACCGCTGAGGTCGCCGGCATAGTTGGTGACCACGTTGAACAGGCGGATATCGGACAGATCCCCGGCGAACAGCAGCATGACCGGCGCCGCGACCGCACCGGCCACGATCAGCAACAGGCGGCGGTGCAGCGGGAAGACGGTGGAGCGGATCGTCGTCAGGCCAAGGCCGGTGACTGCGACGGCGTAGGCCAGCGGGGCACGGGCGCCGGTCAGCAGCAGGAACACGAAGTTAACCGTCAGGAGCATGAGATCGCGGCGGCGGCCGTGGCGATACAGCAGAATCAGGCAGGCGTAGATCGCCGCAAGGCAGACTCCGGCCAGGAACGCCGGATGGCCCAGCCCGCCCAGCCGCGCTCCCCCGCTTTCAACGAAAAGCGGCCGGATGCCGGCGATGGCGAACGGGATCGAAGCGGCGATGGCGACTGCGGGGCACCAGGCCACAGCCCGTATCATGGCGTGCGGCCATTTGCGCGGCAGAAGGCAGAAGCAGAAGGCGAACGGCGCGGCGGAGCCGACGAACGAGCGGACGGTTTCGGCGGGTGTAAGGCCGGGGTGCAGGCCGTGCACCAGTCCGATCGCCAGCATCGCCAGATAGGCCCAGACCGGGTTGAACGGATCGAGCCGCGGACCGAATCGCAGCGCGCAGATGACGGCGAGCCCGATCCCGGCGCCTTTCACCACGGCTATCATCGGCTGGAACATCTCGTCGCCGGCCAGATCCGCGAAGCTCATCTCCAGGCTCATGCCGGTGATCATCAGCCACGCGACGCAAAAGGTGGTGGGATGGAGAAACACCAGGGAGGTGATGCCGGCGGCGGCGGCGGCGGCGAGGGCCGCCCAGAACAAAGGCGGGACGATCAGGCCGCAGCCAAGGGCGGCCGCCAGCAACAGCGCAGCGGCCGTCAGAGGGGCGATGTCGGGGTGAGTGGTCAAACGGTTCGGCAGCATCACGCGTTAGCATGCCTGAAAAAGATGAACAAAAAGTTTATGCGAAGCGGCGGTTGTCACGCCGGCTTGCCTGGAGCGGCATGCGGCCGTTTCGTCTTGGAACTCTGGCCCGGTCGCATGACGCTCAGGTTTGGATCACACCCGGTTTCCAAGTGCGATTCGCCTGACTGACGGAGGGCTTTGCATGGCGCCCGATTGCCGCTTATATATGCGATATGAGCGACCCCGACGACACCCGCAGGGAACCCGACGTCGAGCGCAGAGAAACGGCAGGCATTTCGGCCGACACCGCTGCTGCTATCGAGGCGGTGGTGGAGAGCCTGCGTGTGGGGGTGGCGAAAGCCACGCAGGGCTTTGCAGCAAAGTTGGGCGAGGTCACGGCGGTCGTCACGGCCCTCCCCGGTAGGGAGTACGCGGACGAGGAAACCGAAATCGCCGAAATCTATCACCGGATAGACCGCGAACTCGCCGTCGCCGAAGCCCGGGCGGATCGCCTCCTCGCGCAGCGCGCCGCGCGCTGACCGTCCATGGCGTTCAATCCGCGCGCCTTGTTGGACTGGGCGAACCTGCGATCGCCTGCTGACCCTGGAAAAGAAGCACGGCGCGCTGTTCGAGGGGAACGCCGAGGATATCAAGGCGATGGGTGATCGCATCACAAGGTTGGAAGCCCACGTCGAGGCGCGCGAGCACATCATGGTGGCGGAGGCCAAGGGCGCTGCCGCTGCGCTGGCCGCGGAAGCCGCCGCCCGCCCGGTTGGCGACATCTACCGCCGGCTCGGCGTCCTGGAGGAGCGGTTGCGCGGAAGCGGGCTGCCCCGGCTGGCGCCCCCGGACGCCAAGGACTGAGGCTGTGGATGTGTGTCGCTCTCCGTTAGAAATGTCACTGCGCGCAAGCCGGAGCCGACACATTCTCCCTCTTCCGGGCCAGCTTTCCGGTTCTTTGCGTGGGGAGTTCAAGCGCGCAGGCTGCAACGAAGCCTATCTGGCCAGTCTGCTCGCCCTGTTCTGAAATGCGATTGCCCTGAGGTTGGCCCTCACCTTGGATTCCGCATACGGATAAACAGGCAAACGCGCTCCGGAACTCGGGTCATAGGTTGCGCCGGACAAGACCGGTATCGTTCAGTTTGGCAAAGACTCCGGGTTAGCGCAAGGCGCCGGAAAGCTCGCATCGCTCGGCGTGACAGAGTCCGGTGGGGTCCGCTGAGACGCCGCGGGCAGCCGAGGTCCCAACCACGCCGTTATGCCTGGCGCGGCCTTGTGCTTGTCCGCCCGCGGGCGGGCCTCTGTCGGCGTTCCCTCGAGCGCCCCGCCGCCCTATCCTCCCCGCAAGACCTTGGAGGAAACCCATATGCCTGACATCCGCGTCATCGCCACCGGCCTGCGCTTTCCGGAAGGTCCGGTGGCCATGAAGGACGGCTCGATCGTCCTGGTGGAGATCGAGCGCCAGACCGTCACCCGGGTCCATCCCGGCGGACGCACCGAGGTCGTTGCCCATACCGGCGGCGGTCCGAACGGCCTCGCCATCGGCCCCGATGGCGCTTTCTATGTCTGCAACAACGGCGGCTTCCAATGGCGGCTGGAGCAGAACCTGCTGCGCCCCGGCGGCCCGGCCTCCGACTACAGCGGCGGGCGGATCGAGCGGATCGATCCCGCCACCGGCGCCGTCACCGTTCTGTACGACCGTTGCGGCCCGCACCGGCTGCTCGGCCCGAACGACATCGTCTTCGACGGCCCGGGCGGCTTCTACTTCACCGACCTGGGCAAGGCCCGCGCCCGCGACCGGGACTGGGGCGGCGTGTATTACGCGCTGGCCGACGGCTCCCGCATCACCGAGGTCGTGCATCCGATCTTGACGCCCAACGGCATCGGCCTGTCGCCGGACGGCAAGACTTTGTATGTCGCGGAAACCGAGACCGCGCGGCTCTGGGCGTTCGACGTGAAGGCGCCGGGCGTGCTGGCGAAAGCGCCCTTCCCGTCTCCGCATGGCGGGCGCCTGGTCGCTGGCCTCGGCGGGTTCCAGCGCTTCGACAGCCTTGCGGTGGACGCCGCCGGCAACATTTGCGTCGCGACGCTGGTCAACGGATCGGTCAGCGTCATCGCGCCGTCGGGCGGCCTGCTGCGGCAGGTGCCGATGCCCGACCTGTTCTGCACCAATATCTGCTTCGGCGGCGCCGATATGAGGACCGCCTATATAACGCTGTCCGGAACCGGGCAACTCGTCTCCATGCCGTGGGACGGTCCCGGGCTGCGGCTGGCCTACGAGGCGTGATCGGCATGACGCCGGGCGGTTGCGCCGTGTCGAGACGGCGTTGCCCCGCAACGGGGGCGGCTTCCTGCAGAATTTCAGCCTGCTGCGACCGCGGCCGCCACACCCGCTATCGTCGTTGCAGTCCCCTTGTTGATCCGCCGCAACGCCTGTTCAGAACGGAAAACCCGCCGCGCCCGATCGGCCAGAATCGCAGCGGCCGTCATCACCGACGACAGCACCACGATGATTGTGGCGCCCAGTTCGGCGAAAATCAGCGTGTCGACATGCTGCATATCAACCACCAAAGGCATGATCGACAGGAAGAAGACGATTGGTTTCGGATTGCCGAGCGTGAGCGAGAGGCTGGAGAGGAATGCGCTTGAACGCCGCTGGCGTACCGTCTCGGCTGACAGGTTGAGGGGTTGCACCGGCGTCCGCCAGATCTTCCAGGCCATCCACGCGAGGTACAGGGCGCCGGCGTAGCGCAGCACGCGGAACCCGGTTGCAAATGTCTGAGTGACAAACGCGAGGCCGAAGACCGCCAACGTCATCAGGACCAGGTCACCGAGGACGAACCCCGCCACAAGCCACGGCAAGCCAGGCAGTCCACGCCCCAGCGTGCGCGCCACCGCCAGCGCCAGGCCAGGGCCGGGCGTCGATGCCGCGACAAGGTAGATGCCCGCAAAAATCAGGATGTTCGACAGTGTCATCGGCGGCCCTCGGCGGTTTGCCTACCCCATCCGGCGGACGTTTGGTAGCCATCGCCACGCAACGCGACCGGCCTCGAGCGTCGCCTGAGGCGACGCCGGGAACTATTGCTTCACTGGGCGAGATCCTCGAAACCGTCATGGCCCGGCTTGTCCGGGCCACCTAACGCGGCACGTGCTGGCATAGGTGGCCCGGACAAGCCGGGCCATGACCGGAACGATGGCGCCACCCGATTCGATCATTTTTGGGCGTCGCCTATGCCAGCTTCCCCAGCGCAGCCTCCACGCCGAAATCGCCCGGCAGCGAACCGCGCGGAAACAGCCGGGTCACGTGCCCCATCTTGCGCCCGGGCAGCGCCTCGGCCTTCCCGTACAGATGCGGGATCAGCCCCGGCTCCGCCAGCGCCGCCGGCCAGAGCGCCATGCCCTCAGGCCCGATCAGGTTCTTCATCACCGCATCCGAATGCCGCCTCGCCGCGGGCAGGGGCAGCCCGGCGATCGAGCGGATATGCATCTCGAACTGGCTCGCCGGGCAGGCGTCGATCGTCCAATGCCCGGAATTATGCGGCCGCGGCGCGATTTCATTCACCAGCACCGTGCCGCTGCTGTCGAGGAACATCTCCACCGCCAGCAGCCCGACCAGGTCCAGCGCCTCCGCCACACGCCGGGCGATCGCCTGCGCCGCCTCATGCACCCCCGGCGCGACCCGTGCGGGAGACAGCGTCACATCGAGAATATGGTTGCGATGGCGGTTCTCCACGGTGTCGAACGACGCCACCGCGCCATCCAGGCCGCGCGCCGCCACCACGCTGAGCTCGCAGGCAAAATCGACGAAGCCCTCCAGCACCAGCGGCTTCGGCTCCAGCCGCTCCCACGCGGGATCGAGGTCCTCCGGCGCGCGCAGCATCGCCTGGCCCTTGCCGTCGTAGCCCAGCCGGGTGGTCTTCAGCACCGCCGGCAGCCCAAGCCGCCGCACCGCCTCCTCCAGTTCCTGCCGCGAGCCGACGGGCGCCCAGGGCGCGGTGGCGACGCCAGCCTGATTCAGGAAAGTCTTTTCCGCGATCCGGTCCTGGCTGATGCGCAGCGCGGACGGCGCCGGGCGGACCGGACGCAGCGAGGCCAGAAGGTCCAGCCCCTCGGCGCTGATGTTCTCGAACTCGAAGCTGATAACGTCCACCGCCGCGGCGAAAGCGCGCAGCGAAACCGGGTCTCGGTAGTCGCTGATGGTCACCGCGTGCGACACCTGCGCCGCGGGGCTGTCCACCTCCCGCGTCAGGATGTGGCAGCGATAGCCGAGCCTCGCCGCCGCCATCGCCGACATGCGGCCGAGCTGTCCGCCCCCCACCAGCCCGATCGTCGCGTTGGGCGGCAGCTTCTGCGCTGTCATGCCGGGTCTTCGGGCGAATTCGCCACCGCCCCGGTCTGTTCCGCCCGCAGCGCGTCAAGCCGCGCGGCCAGGTCCGCGTCCTGAGTCGCCAGCATCGCCGCCGCCAGCAGCGCCGCATTCACCGCGCCGGCCTTGCCGATGGCCAGGGTGCCGACGGGAATGCCCGCCGGCATCTGCACGATCGACAGCAGGCTATCCATCCCCTTCAGCGCATGCGTCTCTATCGGCACGCCGAGCACCGGCAGCGGCGTCCAGGCGGCGCACATGCCGGGCAGATGGGCGGCCCCTCCGGCGCCGGCAATGATCACCTTCAAACCGCGGTCCCGCGCGGTCAGCGCATACTCGCGCAGCCGATCGGGGGTGCGGTGGGCGGAGACGATGCGGACCTCATGCGGGATGCCAAGGCGCGCCAGCGTGTCGGCCGCGTGCATCAGCGTGGGCCAATCCGACTGGCTGCCCATGATGATGCCGATCGGCGGGACGGAGACGATCATCTCAGGCGATGCTGTCCGGGATCAGCCGGCTTTCCAGCCAGGCGATTTCGTCGCGCAGCATCAGCTTGCGCTTTTTCAGCCGCTGCAGATGCAGTTGATCCGACGCGCCCTGGTCCGCCAGCCGCGCGATGACCGTATCGAGGTCCCGATGCTCGCTGCGCAACCCGTGCAATTTGCGGAGCAGCGAATCCCTATCGCTCAGCATGTTCACAACCCAAGCTAGAAATAACCAACTGACGCTCGTCCTTCATGTTCGATCTGGTCAAATTGATCGCAACGGCGTTACAGTACGGCGTCACGGTCGCCGGGGCGGCCGCTGACAGGCAACTGCTTCTTAACGGAGGTATCAAGTCCATGAGCCTGAATACGCGACTCGACGCCCTAAAGGAACGGCATGCGTCGCTTGAAACGCGGATTTTCGATGAGGACCATCGACCGTCCCCCGACTCACAGGCACTCACGAAGCTGAAGCTCGAGAAGTTGCGTCTCAAGGAGGAAATGGAAAGGTTGCGCGCCAGCGGAGCCTGATCGGACACTGTTCGGTCTACCCGTCACGCCGGTCAGGCGGCTTCGTCCGCCTCCGGCGGCGGCGGCAGCGGGACGGTCCGCCCCTCGCGCTCCAGGCGCTCATTCGCCTGAGTCACGGCCGCATTCAGGTCGGTTTGGCTGCACAATCCCAGGATCACCGGATCGCGCGGCTTGATGTTGGCGCTGTTCCAGTGCGTCCGCTCGCGCACCTTCTGGATCGTGTCCTTGGTGGTGCCGAGCAGCTTGCCGACCTGAGCCTCGGAAAGCTGGGGGAAGTTGCGCAGCAGGAAGGCGATGGCGTCGGGGCGGTCGTTGCGCTTGGCCACGGGGGTGTAGCGGGAGCCGCGCAGCCGCTTCGGCGCCGGCAGCGTGGTGGCGAGCAGCTTGAGGCGGCCGTTCGGATCAGCCTCGCACCGGCGGATGTCCGCGAGCGTGACCTGCTGGTTGGCGACCGGGTCGTAGCCGACAATGCCCTGGGCCACCTCGCCATCGGCGATCGCCTGCACTTCCAGCGGATGCATGCCGCAGAATTCCGCGATCTGCGTGAAGGTCAGAGCGGTTTTCTCAATCAGCCAAACGGCGGTCGCCTTTGGCATCAGCGGAAGGGTCATGGCATTCATTCTCTCAGGGTCGCCGGCTGGTATGTCTCACTCGACAGTCTCTCCGGCGCTGCGTCCAGCGCGAGAGACGGGTCGTAGCGGCGGCTAGACGGCGCATATGACAAGTGAGCGAAGGTGGGTCAAGCGACATTGGCAGTGGTATGCGGTAATATCCTGCACAACACGCGCAGGGCAGAGTCCTTGGGCACGCACCGCTTGGACCGCCGGCCCGCAGATGGAGAGACGGAAATGGCACTGGAAGAAGACGCACCCCCGCCGAAGCGGCGGCGGCTGGAGCCGCTGTTGCTGGACAGCCTGGGGATCGAGGAGTTGCGCGCCTATATCGGCGAACTGAACGACGAGATCGCGCGGGTCGAACGGGATATCGACCGCAAGAGCAGCCACCGCAGCGCCGCGGACGCCTTCTTTAAGAAGCCGTGACGCCCAAAGGAAGAGCGGGGGCCGACGCCCCCGCCCTCGTTTATCGCGGCTACGGGTTACGAAGCGATCACGCCGCCTGCGCAGCGCCCTGCGGATCGTTCGCGATCACCGTCGGCTGGACACCGCCGATGGCGATCTTGCGGGGCTTCAGCGACTCCGGAACCACCCGCTTCAGGCCAACATGCAGCAGGCCGAGGTTGACGTCGGCGCCCTCGACGACGATGTGGTCCGCGAGCACGAAACGGCGCTCAAACGCGCGGCCGGCGATCCCGCGGTAAAGGACCTCGGTCTTGCGGGTGTCCGGCGATACGCGGCCGGAGACATAGAGCGTGTTGTCCTTGACTGTGATGTCAAGCTCGTCGGGACGGAACCCGGCCACCGCCATGGTCAGGCGATAGGTGTCGTCGCCGGTCTTTTCGATGTTGTAGGGAGGATAGCTCTGGGCGTCCTGGCCGGCAGCGGCGGTATCGACGAGGCGGGCGAGACGGTCAAAGCCGATGGCAGTACGGAACAGCGGAGCGAAGTCGACGGTGGTCATGGATAAACCTCCTGCAAAGCAAGGTCTGTTGGTTGCGGATTTCCCGGCACGGGCAAATCCTTGGTCGAACAGTCCCGGAAACCCCGGATGGGCATTCCCGACAGGTCGGTATCTGGTGTTTGCGTTCGGCCGTTCAAGAGCGCCGATGCGTTGGAATGGCGCCTGCCGGGGCGGGATGTTTCGCGAGGCGCGGGCCGCTGCCGCCAGCGGATGCGCCCGGTATTCCTTGATTTTTTCACAGAGGAAGAACGAGGGCCACTGAGGGCACGGAGGGGCACCGGGGTTTGAAGCAAAGACACGGGGGTCGCCGCCACCCGGGCGAAGACTGCCGCGGGCCTCGGGTGAAGCCCCATAGCTATCAGGATAAGGCGCAGCCGGCGAAAAGTTTGGCCGAGGCGTCGCTCTTTCATTCGTCATGGCCCGGACAAGCCGGACCATGACAGTGGGGGAAAAGCCGTGCTCCGCGCGACCCCTGTCTTGATAGCTATGGGGCGAAGCCCGGCGATCGTCTACACCGCGTGCGCCCCGGCACCGCGCTTGCCGCCCTTCCTGGCGGCTGACGCGACCGGGGCGTCCAGCCCGGGCAGCGCCAGCAGATTGCCCTGGTCCTGCTCCGCCCGGTCCTCCTTTTCGGCCCGCCGGAACCCGGCTTCGATCGCCAGCGGCGGCAGGTCGGGCCTGACGCCCTTGAGCAGGGACTCGATGGTCATGATCTGCAGGCGCGGATGCCGCTTGCCGCCGAACGGGCTGTCGAAATAGCCCGCCTTCGCCGCCTCCTCCAGCATCGGCCGCGTCGGCTCCGCCAAAGTGAGGAACAGTCCGGCCTCGGCCTTCTCCCGTTCGACCACGCCGCGCAGGTCGCGCAGCATCTGGACGCTGACGTTGTCGCCGCCCTTCACGCTGATGATCGCCCGCGCCACCGTGTTGCGGCCCGCCGCCATGTAGCGCCAGCCGTCGATCCCGCTGTCGGCGCCCTTCTTCTTGCCGCCATAGGGCACGGCATCGACCAGCGAGACCGCCCACCATTGGAACTGGTATTTGTCGCGCAAGGCCAGATCGCGCGCGCCGTCGAAGTCCTTCGGGGTGCCGTGGACGTCGAAGCTCACGCCCGGGAAGGCGTCGCGGAGGCGGCGCTCGATCAGGCTGATCGCGAGGTGCGTGACGTCGATGCCGATCCAGTTGCGTCCCAGCTTCTCCGCCGCGTGGACGGCGGTGCCGCAGCCGCAGAAGGGGTCGAGGATCATGTCGCCTTCGTTGCTGCTGGACGTGATGATCCTCTCAAGGAGGGACAGCGGCTTCTGCGTCGGATAGCCCAGAAACTCATCCGACCGATTATTTATCCCGGGCATGTCTGCCCACAGACTTTGCAGAGGGACTCCGGGCATCTCGTCAAGGTATCGTTTGTATTGAGGCACGGTTCCGGGTTTGGTCTGGACGATGCGCCCCTCGGCGATCAGTTGGTCCATCCTATCCTTTGAATAGCGCCAGTGCCGCGAGACACCCATGACCTCGTAGAAGGGATTACCATTTCCGGCACCTCCCGGCCCCTGGATATTGTCAAGCCGGTAGCGCCGACCGTTGGCTTCAACCCGGCGGTAATCGCGGTCAATATAGTGCTGGCCATATGGTTGGAATTGCTGATGAAAAACGGCGCTATCAGATTTCGAATAAAATAAGATTGAATCCGTGACGCGCCCAAAGTGGCGTGCGCCTTGTCTCCCGTCGCTGTGGGCGTGGCTTCGCTTCCAAACTATTTCATTTTGGCACTTTTCTACACCGAAAATGCTGTCCAGCAGCACCTTCAGGTAGTGGCTCGCGGTCGGGTCGCAGTGCAGATACAGGCTCCCGGTCGGCTTCAGCACCCGGTGCAGCTCGATAAGCCGCGCCGCCATCATGGCAAGGTAGGCCATCATGTCGTTTTCGCGAAGGAAGCTGCGCATCGCCTGGAGCATCGTGCCGACATCGCCAGCGCGGGGGTTGCGCAGCACCTCCAGGAACGCCGCCTCAGCCTCGCTACCCCACCGCCACGTATCTTCGAATGCCTCGATCTGCGCCCGGCTCTGCTGGCCGGACGGCGCCTTGAACAGGACATTGTAATTCGCGTTCGAGTTGAACGGCGGGTCCAGATAGATCAGGTCAACCGACGCATCCTTGATGCTCTCCCGGAGCACCGCCAGATTGTCGCCGTAATAGAGGGAGCCGGGCATGCAGGACTTTCGCTGGATCGCAGCGATGTCATTGCACACGCGGTGGTATTTCTCAAGGGCGGACAATTTGACCTACGCAATGGGTGCGATCCCGGCATAGCGCCGTCAGGTTGACAAAAGGTTAACCGGACCCGCGCGCCGATAGCGCCCCGGGGGCGATGGCTTACCCCTCGCACGGGGCCTGCGCGGCACGCGCCGCCCGGCGCCCCGCTCCTGAGGGTGTCCCTAACGCCGATGGCCGGGCGATCAATCGCAATGGACTTAACGGCGTCGCCTGTCGGCAGGCGACTTCAGCCCGAGAGGACGCCAAACCCGGGTGCCTCTGAACTGTCTTCATCCGCGTTCATCCGTGTTTCCAAACCTGCCTGAACCATCGCGGACGGCGCCTGTTGTCAGAAAGCAATGGAAACACGAATGAACACGGATAAGTCGACTCGGCTGCCCCTCCGTGCCCACCACGGCGGGAGGCCCGGCCCCGGCGTCTCGACCTCCAACAACCGACGCCATAGGAGCCATCGCAAGGCCTCGCCGGAGGCGATCAGGCGCTGCTCAACCGCAGTAAGATGACCAGCGCCGGTCAACGCGTGACCGGGGCACATTGTTGCACGAGACGAGCCCGCCGGGCGGCGGCCGTCACGCTGCCCATGTCCACGCCGCTGAACAGGCTGTTCCCACGCCGCAGGGCGATCCGGCCGGCCCGGCCGGAATGGAGCCAGGCCCGGCCGTCGGCTCGCTCCGCCCCATCGCATCGGGTTGTCCCGCGGATCGCCGCCCACGTCCCATGCCCTTGATCGGCCTGCGGCCGGCGACCGGATTTGTGGCGGCAAAGTCGTGGATCGCCGGCCCGAACCCGGCCAGGACGCAAAGCGCCGAGCCAGGGCTTGTCCGCGCCTGGCATGCTCGCAACCGACGACGAAAGGGGTGCTTTTTGCGCGATTGACATATCTCCGACAGAACCGCGATAACGGCGGTGCCCGGGGGAAAACCCGGGTGGAAATCTTCACCGATGTTGTTGCTGTAATCTTTCCGACGTTGATCGACACTACGCGTGACGTGGCCGGGCGATGCGACGACAAGGCATAAGCGAGGCCGGGTACGATGCGGGTGGCCATCATTTCGTTTGGATCGCAGGGCGACACAAGACCGCTCATCGCCCTGGGCCAGAGCCTGGTGCGGGCAGGACATCAGGCGATACTGCTTGCTGATCCGGAATTTGCCGAGCTCGCCGTCGAGGCCGGCGTGGAATTCCTGCCGCTTGCCGGCGGCAGCGTGCGCGACCTGTTCACGAACCAAAAAATTGCCAAGCCAAATCGTAATGGCTTCAATGTCTGGGGCGTGATGCGGGTGCTGGCGGAGCATATGGGCCGCTACACCGATGCCTGGGGGCGGCAGCTCTTCACGGCGGCGTCGGATGCCGACGTGGTCGTTGCGTCCGGGCTCACCTTCTTCATCGGCCTGGCCGTCGCCGAGGCGCTCGGCCTTCCGACGGTCGCTGCATCGCTGCAGCCCGTCGTGCCAACCCGGGACTTCCCGCCGGCTATCATCCGGGCCGCCGGGATGCCGCGCATCGTCTACCCGGCCTTGCACAGGGTCGTCTCGGTCGCCGTCTGGTTTCTCACGGCACGATCCGTGCAGCGGCTCCGGCACTCGACGCTGGGTCTGCCGAAATGGCCCTGGCACGGGCCTGCGCGCCAGATGCTGCGCCAGCGGACGCCGCTGCTGGTTGCCGTCAGCCCAACGGTTGTGCCACGCCCGCGGGACTGGCCTGACTTTGTTCACCTGACCGGCTATTGGTACCTGGACACGGCCGATGCCTACGAGCCTCCGCCACACCTGCTGCGCTTCCTCGAAGCCGATCGGCCGACAGTGTACGTTGGTTTCGGCAGCATGGCGGGTTTCGACCCGCTGGCAACGCTGGAACTGCTGGTGGAAGCCCTGGGGGGGCGCCGGGCGGTTATTGCCGGCGGTTGGGGCGGGCTGGCTTCAGCGGCTTTGCCGGACAATATCCTTTGCATCGAGGCGGCGCCGCATGACTGGCTGCTGCCGCGGATGAGCCTCGCCATCCACCATGGCGGAGCTGGCACGACAGCCGCCGTGGCCCGGGCGGGCATCCCGCAGGTCGTCATCCCGCATATAACGGACCAGCCCTTTTGGGCCGCCTGCGTGCAGTCGCTGGGCGTTGGGCCGGCTCCGATCGAGCGCCGGACCCTGACGGCCGGGAATCTGGCGGTGGCCATCCGTGCCGCTGAACGCCCGGCGATGCGTCAGGCCGCCGCCGCCCTGGGCACGCGGATTCGCAGGGAAGACGGCGTTGGCGAAGCGGTGCGGTTCATTGAGCAGGTCGCGCGCTCCAACCGTTCCCCGCAGGGCTCGCCCCCGATCGCCGTGCCGGTGCCACATATAAATGTTGGTTCGGAAAACTTTGCACCGGGCGCAGTGGCGGCCTTCCGCCAGGCGGGCGAAGGCCCCATTGGCGTTACACCAGCGGGTTGATAGCGTGTTCCCCATGTGCGGTGGCCGGTCCCGGGCAGGCCGGTCCCGGGATACGGGGGCGGAGCGGCTTGCCCTGGACACCGGTCCAGCCCGACGCCAACACCGTGAGTAAGCGAACCGGCCCACGCCGACCCGTTGGGTCGCGCGCCGGACAACCTCCGGATGCGATGTGAAAAGCTCTGACGACCGGCGAGTCGACCGCCATACCGGTAGCCCACTACGCCGCCGGACGACTGCGCCGGTCGCAATTAGAGTAACAGTCTCCTGACAGGAGACCGCTCCGATGAAACATCGTCGCGCCGCTTAAGGTGCTACCCCGACCACGACAAGCGGTACAGCCGGGACGCCTCTCCCCTCGCGGATCAGGTTATATAGCTCGCCTTCGTAATAGGCTACGCCTGATGACATCACACACTGCAACTCCTTCATTGGAAGTATCTCAATCCCCACGTCGATAATATCCCCAACATAAAACGCCATATGCTTGACAAATAGATCGTATGCAACGAAGGGATACTTCCCGAACTGCACCTCGACTGCTACCCGGTCCTTCACAAAATCAGTCTGGTTATATGACGGGATCGGCGCGCGACCCGCCGCCTCGATCTCGGCCTTCTGCTGTGCCGCCGGCATATGCATCGTTTTTCGTATAAGACGAGCGTCGGAGGTCACCCAATAGCTGGTGCGGCGCTCATTCCACCCCAACACCCGGAAGGCGCTGTCCATTGCCGCATTCATCCGGATCGGCGAATAAAGCAGGTGGCCCAAGGTCCGAACCTCCTTGGATACCTTGGTACGACACGCAGCCGCATCAACACCGCCAATCACGTGTTCGATCTCTGACCAAAGGTCAGGCTGATGCACCTGCAGAAACTCCAGGCCGTTCAGGTGCGAGTAAAAGGTGACGATCCTCACCGGTGCCCGCCGTATGGCAGGGCCGGATCATAGACCGGTCTATCCATAGGGCGGGATTGAAGGGTTCCCGCCCGGAGCTGATGCACACGGTCCCATGCAACATCGACATATTCCTGCACTACGTCGCACCCGTAACCCAGACGATCGTGCTTTAGCGCTGCCACCACCGACGTGCCTACGCCCATGTATGGATCGAACACGGCATCGCCGGGTTCTGTCAAAGAAACAACCAATCGCTCCACAAGCTCAATCGGGAACTGGCATGGATGCGAGGTCTTCTCGACATGGTTGGATTTTACGTTTGGAAATATCCAAACGTCGCCGGGGTTCTTACCTAAAGGGTTGCACGAAAGCTGCCCCGCCTTCGGTCCTTTGAAGTATTTTTTTCCGGGATATTTGGAGGGCACCCTTATCGGGTCGAGATGAAAGACATAGTTGTCACTTTTCGTCAGCCAGAGAATAGTCTCATACCGGCCGGAGAGCCTTTTGCTGCAATGCAGGCCATGCTCAAAGTGCCAGATGATCCGGTTGCGCAGCCGCAGGCCGTGTTCCTGAAAGACCGGATACAGCACCATATCCAAAGGAAAGATCTCTCCGTTTTGGACGTGGTTCCCGACCTGCCAGCATAGGGAGCCGGAGGGCGAGAGCAGACGAACGCATTCGGATATGACCTGGGCCTGAGCCTTGACGTATTCGGCCAAAGGAGACCGAGCCTCATACGATTTGCCGATGTTATAGGGCGGCGAGGTCACGATAAGCTGCATACTGCCGTCCGACAGCGGGCGCATAAAGCTCAGATTGTCCTGGCACTTCATCACCGCAGCGCGGTCAACCTGAAGTTTGCGGACGGCGGATAGCATCAGGTGATCCTCGGTTGTGGTCCGCTTTCCCTGGCGGCAGGTCGTTTGAACACTATCCGTCCGATTCCCTCCAAACAGGTCCATCACCTCGGGACGCGTGCGTTTAGGCATTACGCACCCGCTTAAGTTGCAGATTCGACGGCTGGTTGGTTCGGAATCCTGTCACCGCGAGGCCGGACGCGATAACGGTCCGGCACGGCGATCTGTCGGCGGGGCGAACCATAGTCTCGCCCGACAGGCCCTCCCGCGCGCGGTCCGCGTACTGCTGAGCGAACGAAAGCGCGCCTGAAACCTCGAAATCCGGGGTGGAGCGGCGGTGGTTCATGCAGAAGGGATACCACCGAAAAAGAACATAAAACGAACAAAAGCGTTCATTTCGTGATCAAATGAACGGGAGAAACTGGCCTGACCGATCGATTCGCAAAGATCTCGCGCCGGCTGGGCCCCGGGGCATATCCTCCCGGTCCTCGCGGCGACGGGTCCCGGCCCAGCCGCCACCAACACCTTTAACGCACCCGCTCGCGGCCAAAATCCTCGCCGCCTGTTTTCAGGCGGAGACAGCGCCGGCGACGGCGCTACCCCTTCGCTACTCCAAAACGCGGCTAACCCTTCTTGATCCCCAAACCTGCGAACTTCTTGTTGAACTTCGCCACCTGGCCGCCGGTGTCCATCATCCGCTGCACGCCGGTCCAGGCCGGGTGCGACTTCGGATCGATGTCCAGGCGCAGCGTGTCGCCCGCCTTGCCATAGCATGACCGGGTCTTGAACTGCGTCCCGTCGGTCATGATGATGTTAATCTCGTGGTACTGGGGATGTATGCCCGGCTTCATGGTTCCAATGTCCTTCCTGGCGCTGCCGATGCCGACCGGCCGCGCGAACGCGGGGCTATAGCCGCCCGCCGCGCGTGGCTCAAGCCCATCTTGATCGCGTTTGCCATGGACCGCCCCGGACGGAGCGACTATCAGGTGCCGCCCCACAGCTACAGGCTTTCCCGCTGATGCTTATCCGCCTGCTCGCCGGCCTGGTCGATTACAGCCGGCGCCACGCCTTGTACGTCCTGCTCGGGGGCATCCTGCTGGCCGCCTTCGCCGGCTGGTTCGCCGCCACCCATCTCGGTGTCAGCACCAACACCGACCTGCTGTTCTCGCAAAGCCTGCCCTGGCGGCAGCGGGCGATCGAGATGAACAAGGATTTCCCGCAGAACACCAACCTTCTGGTGGCCGTGGTCGATGCCCGCATCCCGGAGGAAGCCGACGCCACCGCCAACGAACTGGCCCGGCGTCTGGCGGCTGACACGCAGCACTTCACCGGGGTCCGCCGCCCGGACGCCAACCCGTTCCTCGAGAAGGAGGGGCTGCTGTTCCTCGACATGAAGCAGTTGTCGGCGCTGATGGACCAGACGATCGACGCCCAGCCTTTCCTCGGACAGCTCGCCGTCGATCCATCCGCGCGCGGGCTGTTTTCCGCGCTGTCGCTGCTGGGGATGGGTGTGACGCAAACCGATGCGGACCTGACGCCGTACGTGAAGCCGATCGAGCGCTTTCATGCGGCGATGTCCGATGCGCTGGCCGGGCATCCGAGGCCGCTGTCCTGGCAAAGCCTGCTCGCCGGCAGCCTGAGCGACCTCGCCGGACCCTATCGCTTCGTGCTGGCGCAGGTGCGGCAGGATTTCGGCGCGCTGCAGCCCGGGGGCGCGGCGACCGACGCGATGCGCGCGGTGATCGCCGATCTCGATTTTGTAAAGTCGGGGGACGCCCGTGTGCGGATCACCGGTCCGGTGGCCCTGTCGGACGAGGAGTTCGCCACCGTTGCCCAGGGCGCCGTCGTCGGCCTGATTGGCAGCCTGATCCTGATCACGCTGTGGCTGTTCCTGGCAGTCCACACCTGGCGGCTGATCATACCGATATTGCTGACGCTGATCCTCGGGCTGATGCTGACGGTGCTGTTCGCCGCCGCCGCCGTCGGCACCCTGAACCTGGTTTCCGTCGGCTTCGGCGTGCTGTTCGTCGGCATCGCGGTCGATTTTGCCATCCAGTTCTCGGTGCGATACCGGGAATACCGGTTCGAAAAAGGCGATCCGGCCGCGGCGATGACCGAGACCGCACGGCGAGTCGGCGTGCAGATCCTGATCGCCGCGCTGGCCACCTCGGCCGGGTTCCTCGCCTTCGTCCCGACCGATTTCGTCGGCGTGGCGGAGCTGGGCCTGATCGCCGGCGCCGGCATGATCATGGCCTTCGTCTGCACGATCTTCTTCCTGCCCGCCGCGATCACCGTGTTCCGCCCGCGCGGCGAGTCGGCCGAGGTTGGCTTCGCCCGGGCGGCCCGGATCGATCCGGTCATCGTCCGCCGCCGGGTCCCGATTCTCATCGGCTTCGGCGTGCTGGCGGTGACGGCCGTGGCGGTTTCGCCCTGGCTGGTGTTCAACTCCGACCCGCTGGCGACCAAGAATCCCAACACCGAGGCGATGCGGACTCTGCGCGACCTGATCACCAACCCGCTGACCAACCCGTACACGATCGACATCCTGGCCCCGAATGCGCAGGCGGCGGACGAACTCGGTTCCCGGCTGGAGAAGCTGCCGAGCGTGTCGGGCGTGATCAGCATCAACAGCTTCGTGCCGGACGACCAGTCGCAGAAGCTGGCGGTGATCGCCGATGCGAACACGATCCTCGCCCCGACGCTGGCGCCGCGCGGTCCGGCTGCGCCGGTCACGCCGGAGCAGATCCGGTTGGCCGCCAAATCCGCGCTCAGCCAGATTGATCCGGCGCTGCGGAAGCTGCCGAAGGACCATCCGCTGGTATTCGTCGCCGAGGATCTGCAGCGGATGGCGACAGCTTCGGACGATGTGCTGATGGCGGCGAACGCCGCGCTGATCCGCTTCCTGCCCGAGCAGCTCGACCATCTGCGGCTGGTATTGAGCGCGGAGCCGGTGACTTTGAGTGCAATCCCGGCCGATTTCGCGCGCGATTGGGTGCTGCCGGACGGGCGGGCGCGGGTGCAGGTGAACCCCACCCCCGCCTCGCATACGCCGAAGGGGCTGCGCGAGTTCGTGCGTCAGGTCACCGCGGTCACGCCCGATGCCGGCGGTTCGGCCGTCACCATCGCGGCGACCAGCGACACCATCGTGGGCGCGTTCCGCTCCGCCGCGATCTACGCGGTAATCGCGATCGCGATCATCCTGTCCGCGCTGCTCCGGCGGGTGCTGGACGTATCCCTGGTGATGGCGCCGCTGCTGCTGTCGGCGCTGCTGACCCTGCTGATCGCGGTGCTGCTGCCGTTGCCGCTGAACTTTGCCAACATCATCGCGCTGCCGTTGTTGCTCGGCGTCGGCGTGTCGTTTAATATCTATTTCGTGATGAACTGGCGCGCCGGGCAGCGGCATCCGCTGGGCAGCGCGACGGCGCGAGCGATCCTGTTTTCCGCCCTGACCACCGGCACGGCATTCGGATCGCTGGCGCTGTCGGCGCATCCCGGCACGGCCAGCATGGGGGAATTGCTGCTGATCAGCCTCGGCTGCACGCTGGTGGCGAGCCTGGTGTTCATCCCGGCGCTGCTGGCGAGCCTGACGCCGCGGGAAACGGTTTGAGGAGTCGCGGATGCGCCTGAGGTCGATGGCTTCGCTGGGCTTGCTTCTGCTGGCGGCTGCCGCGGCGCCGGCCGATCCGTGCGGACCGGGGGTCAACGCCGCTTCCATCGGCCAGGCGGAAAGTAGCGGCGCACCGCGCGACTTGGGCCTGCCGGCGTTGTCCGCCACGGAGGGGTCGTGCGACAGCAGCGCGGCGGAGCGATCCGAGATGCAACGCATGAGGCCGGACACCGAGTTTGAGGACGCGATGCATGCCGTGCCGCCGTCCGGGTCCGTGCGGCCGATCAACCAGCCCGGGAGGGCGCCGGATTACCGGTAAGCCCACGAAGCCTGGTTCGCGGGCGCAACGCGTGCCTGGCGAGTCACCGGCATGCGGACACGTCTATTGAGAAAACGGCGCATAGTCCTGAGCGCACCTCGCGCCGTCCGGCGGCAGCGTCCCGTCGATCAGGTACGCCGCGATGGCGTCTTGCGCGCACCGGCTCGGGTTCAGCAACTCGGTGTGCCCGAAGCCATCGACGGTCAGGAAGTGTCCGTCAAACAGTTCGGCGGCTGCGCGGCGGGAGCTCGAATAGGGTGTTGCCGGGTCGAATGTATTGCCGACAACGAGAACCGGCGGCGTCGGCTTGTTCCAGGGACCGCGATAGGCATCGGCTGCCTCTACCGCCCATCCCAGACAGATCGCCACAAGCGGCCAGCTGTTCACGCCCGCCCGCAGGTCCGACACCAGAGCCTGTTTCACATTGGCTGCCACGGTCGGCGGATTGGGGCTCTCGCCACAGATGACGGCGGCCTGACGTCCATAGCTGGTCGTATACGCGGTTGCCTGCGGCGATGCGGCCGCCGCGGCCGGGGCAGCCTGCGCGGCGGCCGGGGACTGGCTCGCGGAATTGGCGGCCAGCCAGACATCCTGCAGGAAGTGCGCGACCTCGACGTAGCCCGGGAACCGGCCGAAGCCGGGCACCGGATGGATCGTGAAGATCGAGCTTTGGAAATACGAGATGACAGCCGTGTCGTCGATTTCCCCGCCGTCGACCGTGACCGGGTGCGCCTTGAGGCTTTCCAGTAATGACGCATATTTCTGCTGTGTCGCCTCGGCGGTCGGCGCCGCGAAAGCGCAACCGGAAACGCCGGCCTCGGCGCATGCGGCCAGGAATGCCGTTACAGTTTCGGAGGCTCCGCTATCGGATCCGATCCGCACGAACGTGCTGAGCGCCGGACTGTCCTTGCCGGTTCCCGCCCAGGCCGTCGGGTAAACCGCGCCGTCCAGCACGGCGGCCCGGACGTTGCCGGGAAACATGTTCAGGTAGGTGGCCCCAAGAAACGTGCCGTACGAGGTGCCGTAATAGCTGATCTTCGCGTCGCCGGCGGCCTGCCGAAGCAGATCGAGGTCGCGCGCATTGTCCGCCGTCGAAACATGCGCCAGCAGGGAGCCTTCCCTGGAGACGCAAGCCTGGTTCAGCGTGGCGCGATCGTTGGAGAGTTTAGCCACATCGGCGGGAGACACGGGAATAGCGGGCAGTCCCGAGTACAGTTGCTCGGTGAATGTTGTTTCGTCCTGTTCGCTGTCGAAGCATTGCACGACGGGTCTGGTGTCGCCGCCCATGCCCCTGGGATCCCAACTGACGATATCGAAGCGGCTTCTGACCTGCGCGGGAAACCCGTCTATGGCGACAGGCAGATACTGTGTTCCGACATCGCTCGGACCGCCGGGGTTCCAGAACAGCGTGCCGATGCGGTTGGCCTGGTCCTGCGCGGGCTGCCTGATCAGGGCGAGGGTGAATGAGCCGCCGTCCGGGACGGAATAATCGATCGGGACCCGGGCCGTGGCGCACTGGAACCCGGCGTCCTGCTGATCCGCGCAGGGCTGCCAGTTCAGCACCGGTACCGGAACGGTCTCGGAGGCGGCCGCCGGCCGCGCGGCGGCGATGACGCCAACGGAGGCGGCCAGAACGGCAGCCGGAATCACACGCGAGACGGATCGGGACGCGAACATGCAACAGCTCCGAAATGATAAGGCATGAAACCGCCGGGCACGCGCGGCTCCACCGTCATGGCCAACCACGCGGTGTTTGCACAAGCGCGAGGCGTGCATGCCGGCCTCCGCCGGCATGACGAGGCGACCCTGCCGATGCGCGACCGTTAGCACCCCGGTTTGTTGCCGGCAATCGACAGCCACGATAACCGGGATCACGGACCAGACATTACTCAGGCCATCAACGAACCTTCACGCGGCCGGCACGCGGCGACCAGGCTCATCCGGCGGCCAGCCGCTTGTCGCGGGCTTCGGCCAGCAGGCACAGAATCTCGAACAACACGGAGGCGGCGTTGAACGAGGTCAACGTGCCGGTATCGAACGGCGGCGCGACCTCCACCACGTCGCCGCCAACAAAGTCCAGGCCGCGCAGTTCGCGCAGCAGGCGCAGCGCCTGCAACGCCGTCAGCCCGCCGGCCTCCGGCGTTCCGGTGCCGGGCGCCTGGCTCGGGTCGAGGCAGTCGATGTCGAACGACAGATAGACCGGGCCGCCGCCGGCGACGCGGCGGGCTTCCTCGGCCGCATAGCGCCAGCCGCGGTCGTCGAATTCATCCATCGGCAGCACCCGCATGCCGCTGCGCCGGCTGAAGCCCCACAGTTCCGGATCGTTGGTGGTGCCGCGAATGCCGATCTGAATGACGCGATGCGGGTCGAGGAGGTTTTCCTCGACGGCGCGGCGGAACGGGGCGCCGTGGTGGAAGCGCGATCCCATGTAGTCGTCGCCCGTATCGCAATGCGCATCGATATGCACCATCCCCACCGGCCCGCCGGCCGCCACCGCCCGCAGGATCGGCAGGCTGACGGAGTGGTCGCCGCCGACGGACAGCGGCACGATGCCGGCGGTGGTAACGGTGCGGTAGAAGGATTCTATCTCCTCCAGCGCGGTCACCAGTTCATACGGATGCTCGATCCAGCAGTCGCCGAGGTCGCGCACCCGGGCGGTGGCAAAGGGCGCCACCCCGGTGGCGGCGTTGATCCGGCGCAGCAAGGTGGACTGGTCGCGCACCGCGCGCGGGCCATGGCGTGCACCCGAGCGGTGGGTCACGCCGCCATCGAACGGCACGCCGATGATGCCGATATCCACGTCATCGGTCGAATGGGCGAGCGGCGCCCGGAAGAACGAAGCAACGCCGGTATAGCGCGGCAGCGCCTGCGGGTCCTGGAAGTCGTGGTAAATCCGCGGTTGCTTGATCATCCGTCATTCTTCTCCTCTGGGCTGAGACTCTTACCATGAACCGCCATGGCCCGGCTTGTCCGGGCCATGGCGCAGCAGGCTACCCCTTCCCTCATCCCATCATGCCGGCGGCGATATTGACAGTGAACGCCACGATGACCGTGTTGAACAGGAAGCTCAGCAGCCCGTGCAGCGCGGCGACGCGGCGCAGCTTGCGGCTGGTGATCTGCACGTCGGAGACCTGGAACGTCATCCCCAGCACCAGCGAGAAATACAGGAAATCGAGGTAGTCCGGCTCCCGCTCGCCCGGAAATTCCAGGCCGCGATCGACATCCGGACCGCCAAGATCGTCCGCGTAGAACTCATGGGCGTAACGGAACGCAAACGTTACGTGGGCCATCAGCCAGGACATGAACAGCGTCACGGCGACCAGCGTCACGTGCAGTCCCCGGACGGCGTCAGGCCCCTGCCTGATGGCGGAAAACTCGCTGCTGACGGCGACGAAGCTGACGATCACCACCGCCAGGGTCAGCCAGAAGATGGTCCACTCGCCTTCCTCCTGCGCCTCCGCCCGAGCCGGCATCCCCCCGGGCGTCGTTGTTGCAAACAGAAATCCGGCCACGCCGAGAAACACCAGCACACCGGCATCCCAGGCCAGCAGTCCCCGCGTCGTCAGCGAAAGCGCGGCCGGGAGCAGCGGCCAAACCGCCAGCCCGGTCAGGACGCCGGCCGCCGTGCCGGGGCGGGCCCGGATCATCAGCCAGACCGCGCGCACCGGCGCCGCTCAGACCAGTTCCATCAGCAATCCGGCCATCAGCCTGCCGCGGCCAACGAGGCTGTCGATCTCGATATGCTCGTTCAGCGTATGCGCCCCTGCACCGGCGGCGCCGAGGCCGTCCAATGTCGGCACACCCATCGCGCCGGTGAAATTGCCGTCCGACCCGCCGCCGGCGCTATGCGCGCTGATATCGGCGCCCAGAGCCCGGCCAACCTGCCGCGCCGTTTCGTACAGCGCCATGCCCCCGGCGTCCGGTTCCCAGACCGGCCGGGTGACGCCTCGGGTCACCTTGAATTGCACCTCGTTGGACGATGGCCGCAAATCCAGCATCGCCGCGACGCCGCGATCGAGGTCCTCCTGCCGCCTGGCCATCGACAGCGCCTCGCCGATGCAGGTGGTGCTGACGCAGTTGACCCACTGGCCGCCGTGGATGCGGCCGACACTGAAGGTGCAGCTTGCCGTCGTCATATCCTCGATCTCGATCAGCTTCCGCGCCATCTCGCGGATAGCCGAACGGCCGGCGCCGGGAGAGGATCCGGCGTGGCTCGGGCGGCCGGTGGCTTCCAGGTTGAAGCGGGCGATGGCGTAGCGGCCGGTGACCACGCCGCCATCCGGCCGCGCCGGTTCGGGGATCAGCACATAGGCATGGCGCGACGCCTCGGCCTCGATCAGGTCGCGGGTGGACGGCGAGCCGACTTCCTCGTCGCTGGTGAGCAGCACCGTGACGGGCAGGTTGGTGTGCACCCCGGCGCGCTGAAGCTGGCGGATCGCCTCCAGCGCCAGGTAGGTGCCGCCCTTCATGTCCAGGATGCCGGGGCCGAACGCCAGGTTGCCGTCGCGGCGGAACGGCAGAGAGGTCAATGTGCCGATGGGATGCACGGTATCGAGGTGGCCCATCACCAGGATGCCCGGGATGTGCGGCTCCAGATGCGGGAAGGACGCGCGCAGGCAGTCGCCGAATCCGCCTGTGCCGGCGATCCGCTCGATCCGCGCGCCGGACAGCACCAAAGCGCGGCAGGCGATGTCCATCATGCGGTTGACCGCGGCGGCGTCATAGGTCGGGCTTTCGCACTCCACCCACGCGCGCAGTCCGGCCAGCATGGCGTCGGCGTCGAAGGGCAGCGCGTTCGGGTCCATGCCGCGGGTACTCCTGTCGCTGCGCCGAGGATGCCACGGTCAGGGCAGATTCGCGAGCCTTTGGCCGAGCAGGGCGAAGAACCCGTCCGCATCGAGGGTTTCCAGCACGGTCGCGTTGAGCGGATCGCCGGTGCGGCCCCGGGGGTCGATCACCGTGCGGCCCCGGCTTGGCCCGGGTCCAAGATCGACGCGCACCGAACAGGGCCTCGCGGTGAACAGGTCCGGGCGGATCAGCCATGCGACCGCGCACGGGTCGTGCAGCGGCGCGCCGTTGCCGCCCAGCCGCGCACAGGGCGGCACGCTGGCCTGGATGTCGCACGCCGCCTGGAGGCAGCGTCCGCTGCCGAGCGCCCTCCACGCCGCTATCCGCGCCGGGGTCACCACGGCCTGCGCCGTCAGCTCCAGCGTCGCGAACACAACGGGGCGGCCGGCGTCGAGCAGGATGGACAGCGCCTCCGGGTCGCTCCAGGCGTTGAATTCGGCGGCGGGGGTGACGTTGCCTTCCGCCCGGGCGCCGCTCATGAGCACGATGCGGGCGACCTTCGCGGCCAGGGCGGGTTCGGTGGCGAGAGCCAGCGCGAAGTTGGTGGCGGGTCCGATGCCGATGAGGGTGACGGGTTCGGCGGCTTCTCGCAACAGGCGGCGGATCACGTCGGCCGCCAGCCCCGGCGCCGCAGGACCGCCGGGCGGCAGTTCAACCCCGCCGAGGCCGTCATCCCCATGCACCCGCGGCTCCCCCACAAACCGCCCCAGCAGCGGCCGATCGGCTCCGGCGTGGACGGGAACGGGGGAGGCGGCGAGGGCGGTCAGGGCGAGGGCGTTGGGCAGCGTGCAATGCAGCCCGGCATTGCCGCCGGCGACGGTAACGGCCAGCACGGACAGTTCCGGCGAGGCGAACGCGAGCAGCAGCGCGACCGCATCGTCGGTTCCCGGGTCGCAATCGATGATGACAGGGATCGGCATTGTCTTTGGCTCATATGGCATCGGTTGTTGGAGTTCGATGCGGTGGGCGCAGCAGCCGGATCGACTTATCCGTGTTCATGTGCGTTCATCTGTGTTTCCAAACCTGCCTGAGCCGTCGCGGAGGGCACCTGTTGTCGGACAGCAATGGAACCACGGATGAACGCAGATGAAGACAGTCGAGGCACACAGGTTTGGCGTCCCCTCGGTCCAAAGTTGCCTGTCAACAGCCAACGCCATTAAATCCCTGTCTTTCTCCGTGGAGTCGAAGCTGTTTCGGGGGTCGTCTTCAGGTCCGGCACGTGGCCCTGATCCGGCTATAGCGCAGAGTTCGCTGAGAAAGCCTGAGATCGCATAGAAGATTGGATATGGTTTCCCCATCGCTTCGGTTGTCAGGCGGCAGGCGACCATTTGCTTCGCAGAAGAAATCGATGACGGGCTGCCGAAGCAGCAAAACATTCTTCTCTGCGATCCCGGTGATCTCAGCGATCTCTGCGCATAAAGCGGACGTGCCACCAGTCACCGGCGGCGCCGGTCTGCCCCTTCTGCCGCCTGCCGAACCGCCGTCAACCCGCCCGACGCCGACAGGCCGCACGAACAGCAAACTATCGGGCTTAGTGCCGGCAGCCTCCCTGTTTTGTTCAAGTATCATTCCGCCTCAACTCTCTTTCCTGACATTCCAGAACAGCGCAAAGCCGTTCAGCACGCCGGTCAGTTTCGTCGAATACGCCGTCGCCTGGAGATACTGGCCCAGCGGCAGATACGGCAGCTCCTCGAACGCCGCCGCCTGGATCTCGCGCGCCACCTTCTGCTGGCCCGCCAGGTCGGGCGCGTCGAACCAGGCCTCGCGCAGCGTCTCGATCCGCGGAATGTCGGGCCAGCCGATCCAGGCGCTGGCGCCGTTGGTGCGAAGGGCAAGTTCGCCGGCGGGGGTCAGCATGTCGGTGCCGGCCCAGGCGGTGCAGAACGCGCTCCAGCCGCCCTGCTCCACCGGGTCCTTCTTGACCCGGCGCTGGTTGACGCTGCCCCAGTCGGTGGCGACGTAATCGACGTTCATGCCGGAGCGTTGCAGCATGTCGGCCACCACGTCCGCCATCGCCTTCAGCACCGGGAAGTCGGTGGCGGCGAGCAGCACGACTTTCTCGCCATGGCACCCGGCGGCCGTCAGGTCGCGCTTGACCTTGTCGTAGTCCCTCGGGCTGGTGAGCGCGGAAAACCCGACGTCGCTGGCCATCGGCGTGCCGGGACAGAAAAACCCCGTCGGGGTATGCGACATCGCCGGATCATCGGTCGCCACCGCCGTCATGATGTCCTGCTGATCGACCGCCCCGAGCAAAGCGCGCCGTATGGCCGGGTTGTTGAACGGCGGCTGGACGAAATTGAACCGCAGCATCGCCATCTGGCCGGACGGGTCCTGCACCGCGACCTTCAGGTTCTTCGCCTGCCGCAGCAGCGGCAGCAGATCGGCTGTCGCATAGTCCCACCAATCCTGCTCCCCGCTTTGCAGCGCGGCGGAGGCGGTGGAGGCGTCGCTGATGGTCGTCCATTCGACGCGATCGAAATGCGCGATCTTCGGCCCGGCGGTCCAGTCGGGCGTGCCGCCGCTGCGGGGGACATAGCCGGCGAACCGTTCGTAGGCGGCCTTGGCACCGGGGACGCGGTCCCTGGCGATGAAGCGGTACGGGCCGCTGCCGACGACCTCGGGGATCTGCGCGAAAGCGTCGGTTTTCGCCAGCCGCTCCGGCATCATCGCCGGCATCAGCGACGGCGATTTGCCGAGCGCATCCGGCAGCAGCGGGAATGGCTTCTTCAGGCGGAACCGGATGGTCCTGTCATCCGGCGCGGAGAGTTCGTCCGTCGCCGCAAGCAGCGCCTGGCCGAACGCATCCCGCTTGCCCCAGCGGTTGATCGAGGCGACGCAATCGCGCGCCAGCACCTTCTCGCCATCGTGCCACTTCAGCCCGTCGCGCAGGGTCAGCGTCCACAGCCTGCCGTCGTTTTCGATGACATGGCCGGCGACCATCTGCGGCGAGGCGGCGTAGGTGCTGTCCTGGCCATACAGCGTGTCGAACACCATGAACCCGTGGTTGCGCGTCACATACGCCGTCGTCCAGATCGGATCGAGCACCACCAGATCGGCTTGCGGAATGAAACGCAGCAGGCGGGTGCCCTGGGTGCGGCCGATGGACGGGGCCGCCAGGGCGGCGGCCGAGGTTGCGAGGAAGGCGCGGCGCTTCATGGTATGGGTTCCCTTGCCGGACCAGGAGCGTATAGCAGCCGTTGGTGGAACGAACGAGAGGCCGCGCCGAATGTCACGGCTGGCAGCGCGTTATCCGGTAAAGCGCGGCGAAGCCGGAACGGCGCAGCAATTGAAGCCGCTCCGGCGGCAGGGCGGGGGCCGCATCGGCCCCGGTCAGCAGAACGTAGTCGAACCCGCACACATCCGCCGTTGCGGCCTGCGCCGCGTCCGGCAGGTCGCCCACACGCTCCGCCATTGCGCGATAGGGCTGCCTGGTTTCCATCGGCTGCTGCGAGACGTTGTCGAACTCGAACGGCCACCAGGCGCGGCGCTCGATCAGCGCCAGCGCGCCGAGATGGATGCCGGTGCGGGAGCCATCGGACATCGCACGCCCGCGCCGGTTGTCAGCCGCTTCCGCAAGGCCGGCCGAGACGACATAGACCGCCTGACCGGGACGAACCGGCTCCAGCACGCGGCGGATGTCGTCGATGTCGGCCTGATGCGCCGCCCAGGCGGCGGTCAGGACAGCCATGCGGGCGCCGAACAGCAGGATCAGCGCGGCAGCCGCGAAAATCCGCAGCCCGCCGGGCCAGCGCCGGGGCAGGAAGCCGGCGAACAGCATGAAATCCAGCATCACGGCCAGGCGGGTATCGAGATGATACGTCCCCTTCCAGGCATACGGCGCGGCGAGGAACGCGACCATCAGAAGCAGCATCGGCACGGCCGCGACACCGGGGAAGCGGCCCCGGCGGGTCAGCACGCACAGCACGGGCACGCCGATGGCGACGGCGGCTGTCGCCGCATCGAGCCACCAGAGGTAGTTCGAGAATACCCCCGCGAGCTGGAGCAGCTTTGCTCCGGGCGGCAGGAATACGGCATCGCCGCCAAGCTGGCTCAGGTCGGAAAACGCGTAAAGCAGCGCGGGCAGGGCAAAGATCAGCGCCAGCGGAACACTCCGGCGAAGCGCTTCCCGCAGCAAAACAGCCTGCGCCTCACACGAGGCACGGTCGCCGGAACCGGCCGATGTCGGCATGACGGAGGAAAGCCTATGCGTCACGCCGGACGAACCCGTGTCCGTCTTGCTTTCCAGCACCCGAAACAGCTCCGCTCCGCCGATAAGCACAGCGAAGAATACCAGCCCCATCAGATGGCAGGTGAACAGCACCGGCGCCCCGGCGGCGGCAACGGCAACCGCGCGGAATGGACGGCTCTCCCGCCAGCGCAGCCACGCGGCGGCCAGCAGCAGCGCCAGCCCGAGCCCGATGGAGAAGTTCAGGAACCCGTACAGCAGGCAGTTGTTCCACGCCACCAGTCCGGCGCCAAGCGGCCACCACCGGCCGCCGAGGGCGGAGGCGTAAGCCACCGAGCCGATGACCGGCAGCAGCACCGAGATGGCGATGAGCAGACGACCGGCCGCATAAACCGGCACGACCCGCATCAGCGGCGGACCCGCCAGGTCAAGCGCCAGGTTGGGAATAACCGACCAATGCGGCGCATAGAACTTCGTCAATTCCGGATCGCCCGGCAACGAGGCCAGGACGAACAGCCGGGCCAGATGGTTGGGATAATCGATCAGCGGCGGCATATCGGTGACCAGCAGCGGCGCCGTCAGCACGATGCAGAGACCTGCCAGCGCCGCCCACCAGAGACGGGACTCGGCCCGGGCGGTCAGGCCGGGCCGGATCATTCGAAAACGAGCTTTGGCGACATCCCCACTCCGGTCCCGGTGGCTTCTACCGGCTTTCATGCCGCTCCGGTATGGCGGATTTTCGGCGATCCGCCGCGTGGGCGGTGGCATTTCCCGGCTTTTCGGTTAGGCTCCGCGCCCATGCGCCTGCCCGCCGAGTTCTCGCTGATCGCCCGCCATTTCCTGCCGCTCGCAGGCCCCGGCGCGATGGGACTTGCCGACGATGCCGCGATCCTGACGCCGCCGCCGGGGCGGGAGTTGGTGCTGAGCGCGGATGCCATGGTGGCGGGGGTGCATTTCCTGCCGGACGACCCGCCCGAGACGGTCGGGCGCAAGCTGCTGCGGGTCAATCTGTCCGATCTCGCCGCCAAAGGCGCCCTGCCCATCGGCTACCTGATGACCGTCTCGACTCCCGCGGATACGCCGGACGTCTGGTTCGCCGGGTTTGCCGCGGGACTGGCGCTGGACCAGGCGGCCTACGGCATCGCGCTGCTGGGCGGGGACACCACCTCGACGCCGGGGCCGGTTTCGCTGTCGCTGACGATCATCGGGCATGTCGCGCCGGGGACCGCCGTGCTGCGCTCCGGCGCGCGGCCCGGCGACGAGATCTGGCTGACCGGCACCATCGGCGACGGCGCTTTGGGACTTCAGGCGGCGCTCGGAAGGGTTGCCGATGCGGATGGATACCTGCTGGACCGCTATCGCCTGCCGCGGCCGCGGATCGGGCTGGCGCTGGCCGGCATCGCCTCGGCGGCGATGGATGTGTCCGACGGGCTGGTGCAGGATCTCGGGCATCTTTGCCGCGCCGGGAACGTTGCGGCGGAGATCGAGGCGGCCCGGGTTCCGCTATCGGAGGCCGCCCGGGCGGCGGGTGCGGCGTGGCTGGAAACCTGCCTGACCGGCGGCGACGATTACGAGCTTCTGCTGGCAGTGCCGGCGGGGCGGCGGGCGGCGCTGCTGTCTGAAACTGCCCGGGCCGGGGTCGCCGTCACCCGGATCGGTTTTTTCCGACCCGGCCCCCCGGATGTGACTGTGCGCCGGGCCGATGGGGAACCGATGGAACTGACGAAGAGCGGCTGGAGCCACTTCTAGCCCCGCGGCCTACGGCGCCTTCGGCGCGGATGGCGAGCTGTTGGAAAGCCGTTGTTCAAGCGCATGACCAAGCTGAATGGGCGACGGGTCGTGCAGCGCGAGGTGATTGCCGAACAGGATCAGCGCCGCGAAGATGACGCCCGAGACGACACCGGCGGTGACGTTGAGAAAGAATGCTTTCCGGCTGTTGGTATACTCGCGCACCGCCGTGACGATCGACTGATCCATGGCGGCGCGAATCCGCGTCTGGATTTCCTTTTCCATGAAGGCAGCCGCCGCCTGGCCGAACGCCTGCTGGGCGTTGCAGATCTCGCGGCGGATCTTGGTCTCCGGCACGCCGCGGGCGAACCTGTCCAGGTCCGTCGCCGTGATGACCGCCCCGTTGGCCTCCCCATAATCGGCCATCTCGAAGACATCGGCGAGCAGCCAGCCGGCGACGAACATCTGCTCGGCAGGGGACAATTCGAGGGATTCGGACACGGCCTTGATGTGCCGATGAAACTCCCTGAGCGTAGCCGGCATCGCGGAGGCCCCGCGGCGCTCTACTTCTTCTTGGCGCCCGCGTTGCCGATGGCTTTGCTCATGATCCGCGGATCGACCATGGTGATGCGCACGCCATTCGATCCGGTGAACTGGTAGATGCCGGTATTGCCGGGCAGGCGCACGGTATCGCCCGCATCGCGCGGCAAGCATGCCGGCCGTCCGGCCATGTCGCGATTCAGCACCTCAAGGCCCTCAACGTTCAGTGCCAGCGTTCTACGAACTCCATGGGCTTGAGCAAAACAAAAAATCGCGGACATCAGTCGCCTGATTGCCGCCGCCATGCCATCCTCCACGAAACTGGTTATTCCAAGGTTAACGGCGCCGGATTTTTCTCCGAATCAGCTTGCCGCGAACGCTCCGCCAGCGCCGCCCGCACCCGCTCGATCACGCCCGCCCAATCGCCCCGGCTTGTTTGCCGGAACTGCCGCATACTCTGGTACCATGGCGTGTCGTCGCGGCCAAGAAACCACCGCCAGCAGGAGTCGAACCGGTTCAGCATCCATACCGGCCTGCCCAGCGCCCCCGCCAGATGCGCCACCGCCGTATCCACCGTGATCACCAGGTCCAGCCCCATGATCAGATCAGCCGTATCCGCCCAATCGCGCATCCGCCCGGACACGTCGTGCAGCACTACATCACCCGGCAGCACCTGCATTTGCGCCGCCGGGGGACCAAGCTGCAGCGACACGAAGCTGCATCCCGGCACCGACAAAAGCGGCGCCATCTCCGCAAGCCGCATCGACCGCCGCCTGTCGATCGCCACCGCATGCGGCTGCGCCGTCCGCGACTTCCCGGCCCAGACCAACCCGACCTTCAGCCCCGGCAATCCGCCGAGAAAGTCCGACCAGCCAGCCGCGTCGGCCCGCAGATACGATTCCGGCGCGGGGATGGTTTCCAGCGTCGTGCCGAACGCGAACGGCAGGCTCAGCAGCGGGCAGTGGTAGTCGAACGCCGGCAGCGCATCCCCGTCTTCTTCGCTCAGCAGTTCAGCCACGCCGTCCAGCGTCGCCATCAGCCGCCGCAGCGCCTTCGGCACCACCAGCACCACGCGCCCGCCCGCCGCGGCGACCATCGGGACGTAGCGGCAGAACTGCAGCGTGTCGCCGAACCCTTGTTCCGCATAAAGCAGCACCGTCTCGCCGTGAAGCTCCTGGCCAATCCAGCGGGGCTGCGGCAGGACCGGCAGCGGAGCGGACATCGCCTCGACCTCCCAGCGGTGCTCGTATTCCCGCCAGCCTTCCTCCAGCCGCCCCATCGTCAGCAGCGCCAGTGCGAGGTTGGAGTGCGCCTCGGCCGAGGCCGGGTTGATCGCCAGGGCTTCGCGGCAGCATTGCTCGGCCTCAAGCGGGCGCACCTGCTCCATCAGCGCCAGCGCCAGGTTGGTTTTGGCGCGAACCGGTTCGGCGCCCAGGGCCAAAGCGCGGCGGAACAGGCCCTCGGCCTCGTCGATGGATCCGGCCAACTGGCGCGCCGACCCCAGGTTCAGCGTCGCGTTCGGCTGCGCCGAGTCCAGGCGCAGGGCGGCGCGGAAACAATTCTCCGCCTCGGCGATGCGGCCGAGGCTGTAGTGGATCATCCCCAGGTTGTTCTGCGCGTCCGGGCTTTCCGGATCGAGGCGCAACGCCTCGCGCTGGCAGGCCTGCGCCTCCTCGGTGCGGCCCAGCTTGAACGCCACCAGGCCGAGGTTCATCCAGGCTTCCTTGAAGTCCGGATTGAGCGCCAGAGCGATGCGGTAGAACGGTTCCGCCTCCTTCACCAGTCCCCGGCAATGGAGGGTGAACCCGCGCGTGTGTTCAGCTTGTGCGACGTCCAGGATCATGCGACCGCAGGTTGTGGCGTCCGCATCCCCGGACAAGCCCCCCGGCGCGGAATTTTTTCATATCAACGCCCCGCCCGCACCCCCAGCAGCGACCGCCGCCGCGCCGGAGCGCTCGGGATCGGCATGAACGCCCGTACCGTGTTCCTGACCTTGTGCGAGAAGATCACGGAAAACCCCTCGTCCATGTTGCGCAGATCCTGCGGCAGCATGCGCGGCACCGGCTGGTAGCTCACAGTGCCGCCCTGGAACTGAGTGATCGGCGCACCCGGCGCCGAACGGCCCCGGGCCTCCAGCTCCAGCGCCGTCAGGCCGGTGCGCTGACTGAGATACTCCGCCGTCACCAGATCCTGCGGCGCAAACGACTGCACCACGCCGCACGAACTGATGAAGCTTTCAAAGCCGTCGCCGTACAGGCTTCGGAGCTGCGCCAGGTCCTGCCACACCGTCCACAGCTTCACGCCGCATGCGCGCAGCATCGCCAGGTTGTTTTCGACGATCGGGAAGCCGCCGCGCGCGATGGCCGGATAGGCGTCGAGCATCAGCATGACCGGCACCTTGGCTGCCTGGCCGTCGCGGATCAGCGACTGGACGATGCTGGCGAGCATCACCCTCAGCCACGCCGCATGCGTGCCGAGCCGCCGCGCCGGCAGCACCAAAAACACCGCCGCCGGCACCTCCTTCAGCATCGCCAGGCCGATCGGCGTGGTGACGGAGAGGTCTGTTTGGATGGGGCGGCTGCCGATCCAGCTTGTCTGCGCCAAAACCGACAACAGGATGCGATCCACATCGCCGCCAGCCGATCGGCTGAAGGGAGCCGCGCTGACCGATAATTCCGGCCAGCCATGCTCCTCCCCGGCCGCAACCAGGGCGTCGGCCAGAGTGTGAAACGGGGCCTGGCCGAGGCATTCGCGGACATGCGCCAGGCTGCCGCCATCGGCCCGGGTCAGCCGGGAATACATGATCAACGCCGTCAGCAGTTCCCGGTTCGGCGCCGAGCCGCCGGGCCTGGCGTCATCATCGCGGATCAGCGCCGCGGCGATGTCCCGCGCATCATCGGGAAATTCCGGCGACCCCGGGTCCAGCGCCGCCACCGGGTTGAAACCGTGGCTCGGAATGCCGTTCACCGCGAACGGATTGAGGAAAATCGTCTGCCCCAGCTCCGGGTCACGGCGCCGGGCGCACAGCGCGGACAGCTCGCCGTTCGGGTCCACGATGACCAGCGACCAGCCACGCAGCCCCAGCACGTTCGGCTCCAGCAGGCGCCGGTTGATGCCCGAGCCGGCCGGACCGAGGCTCATCAAATGCCGATCGCCGACGTATTGGATGACGGGGGCGGAGGTTGGCGGGGCGCCTTCGGTGCGGTCCGTGCCGTAGCCGAAATAGACCCCGCCGTTGGTGTCCCACACGGGATCAGGACGCTTTCAGGCGCCGCTGCTTCGGGGCAACCAGCGGAGCGGCGCGCGTGCCCGGTCCGCTGGCGGCCATCTGCCGGGCCGCGTCCATCGGGTCCTCGAACATCGCATTCCATGGCATGTTAACGGGCCTCCGCGGCATCGTCGGCAGCAATTGCGCGCGCGCGCCTTTCATGTAGGGAAAGCCCAGCCGGTAGAGGATTTCCAGGGCGAGGAACTTTGCCCCGGACAGCGCGCAGCGGGCGGCCAGCCACGCCATCGCCAGGCAGAGCAGGCCCAGCAGCAGCAGCGAGAAACCTTCCGTCAGGTGCAGCGGGACGCCGGTCATGCCGGCCTTCCCGAGGGCGGCCGTCAGCGCGGTTTCCACCGGATGGATCCAGTTGTAGCCGAACGGCCCGCTCCAGGCGGCGAAGGCGAAGGCGGCCGAAAGCGCGCTCTTGACGACCAGGCCCTGGCGGCGCCGCACCGCGTGTTCCAGCTCGACGGTCTTTTTCTGTTCGTTGCCATCGACCTCGACCAGCACCCATTTGCCGTTGATTTCGACGGCGGTGAGGTTGGGTTTGTCCGGCCGCAAGGAGCGGCGGAAGTCGGGGAAGAAGCTGCCCTGGCGATAATGGATGGGACGCAGCTCGCCATTCTGGTCGATCAGGTAACGCGGTTTGCGCCGGAACATGGCAGGCCTCCCTGGGGAAGTGTCGGTCCGGACGGGGGCCGAGTCAATCGTTCCGCATGAGTGAGTGTCACGACGGGGCCGCGTTCCGGAGGCTTGGGACCTGGAACGCGCGGCGGGGCTGCCGGTGCCCGTGTGCCGGGCCAGTTGTTGCTCTTTCAACGTCATGGCCCGGACGGGCCGGGCCATGACGAGTGGGGAGAATGGCGTGCCCGCGCCACCCGCTCTCCCGTTCCCCCATGCCTCCGCTTTATCGAATCCATGCCCCAACGGCATTTCCGCGACGCCCCTCGTTTCGCGAATATCCGTCCGCACCCGACAGGGGGCCGGCGCAACCGCCGCCGAACAGCACTGAAGGAATCGACATCATGAAGACCTCCACCCTCGTTCACGCCGCCGTTTTCGCCGCCTTCGCCCTGCCGGTCGCCGCCTTCGCCGGACCGGCGCCGGAACCCGCCTTCAAGGCCGAGAAGTGCTACGGCATCGCCGCCGCCGCGGCCAATGACTGCCAGACCGCGACGCATTCCTGCGCCGGCAGCGCCACCCGCGCCTCCGACCCGGCGTCCTGGATCTACGTCCCGGCCGGCACCTGCGCGAAGATCGCAGGCGGCAAGCTGGCGGCGAAGTAAGCACAACCCTCAATCGCGGACGGCGGCCATGACCTTCAATTCCTCCCCCAACGACCAGCCGGCGCGGTGCGGCATCGGCCTGCGCACGCCGCATTTGGCGGAGGTCATGGGCCGCCGCCCGCACGTCGGCTGGCTCGAAGTCCATCCGGAGAACTACATGGGCGCCCCCGCCGCGGCGGATGCGCTCGAACGTCTCCGCGCCGACTATCCGCTGTCGCTGCACGGCGTCGGCCTGTCGCTCGGCAGCGCCGGCGGCATCGACGCGGACCACCTCTCGCGCCTCAAGGCGCTGGCGCATCGGCTGCAGCCGTGCCGCGTCTCCGAGCACATGTCCTGGAGCGCGCATGGCGGCGCCTGGCTGAACGATCTCGTGCCGCTGCCCTACACCGCCGAATCGCTGGCGGCGATCAGCGCCAACGTCGATCGCATGCAAACCGCGCTCGGGCGGCAGATCCTGGTGGAGAACCCGTCCTCCTACCTCAGCTACCGCGACTCGACGATGCCGGAGGCGGCGTTTCTCGCCGAACTGGTCCGCCGCACCGGCTGCGGGATTTTGTGCGACGTCAACAACATCTATGTCAGCGCCCACAACCTCGGCCTGGATGCGCAGGACTACCTGGGCACGCTGCCCGCCGGTGCGATCGGGGAAATTCACCTCGCCGGCCACGCCCGCAACGAGATCGACGGCCAGGTGCTGCTGATCGACGACCACGGCGGCCGGGTCATCGACCCGGTCTGGGCCTTGTACCGCCACGCGGTGGACCGGTTCGGTCCCGTCCCGGCGATGATCGAGTGGGATACCGCCCTGCCGCCGCTGGACGTGCTGCTCGACGAAGCCGCCCGGGCCGATGCCGTCACGGAGGTCCGCCATGCCCGCGCTGCCTGAATTGCAAAGATCGTTTGTTGACGCCATCGTCAGCGGCGATCCGTCCGGCCTGGCAGATGCCGTCATCGGCAACGGCTTCACCCCGGCGCAACGCATCCAGGTCTATCGCAACAACACCTTCATCACCCTGACCGAGGCGCTCGCCGCCACCTATCCCGCCATCGTCCGGCTGGTCGATCGAAGCTTCTTCGACTTCGCGGCCGCGCAGTTCATCCCCGGCAACCTGCCCGACCGTCCTTGCCTGTTCGAGTATGGCGGCGGCTTTGCGGATTTTCTGGCCGGCTTCGCCCCGCTCGCGGACTATCCGTTCCTGCCCGGCGTCGCCCGCCTGGAATGGGCGGTCAACACCGCCTGGAACGCCCCCGCCCGCACGCCGCTGGCGTTCGACGCGCTCGCCCGGGCGGCCACCACCGCGGGCGAGACGCTGCGGCTGAGTCTCGATGCGCTGTATCTGGCGTCCGACTGGAACGTGGACGACATCTGGCAGGCCAACCGCGCCGGGGCTGATGGGGAGACGCTGCCCATCAGCCAGCCTGTCCGGCTGCAGATCCGCCGCGGCGGACCGGGGGTCATCGTCGAACGACTCGACCCCGCCACCTGGTCGCTGCGCCAGCATCTCGCGCACGGCGAAACCCTCGGCGCCGCCGCCGCCGCGGCGTTCGCCGAAACCCCGGATTTCGACCTCGGCGCCGCCCTGCGCGCGCTGGCGGCCGAATCCCTGCCCGACGCCATCATTCCCCCACCGCAACCCAAGGAGCCAACGCCATGAGAAACGTCTTTCTCCGCATCTACGGCCAACTCGACCGCGTGCCGCTCGATCTGCTGCTGCTCGCCGCGCGGATCGCCGCCGCTGTGGTGTTCTTCCGCTCCGGCCTGACCAAGATCGCGAGCTGGGACACCACGATCGCGCTGTTCCGCGACGAATACGCGCTGCCGCTGATCCCGCCCGAGATCGCCGCGCCGCTGGCCGCGGCGAACGAACTCGGCATGTCCACGCTGCTGGCGCTTGGCCTGTTCACCCGCGTCGCCACGCTGCCGCTGCTGGGGATGGTGTTTGTCATCCAGACCCTGGTCTATCCGGAGAACTGGCCCGAGCACCTGACCTGGGCGACGTTGCTGCTGCTGGTGCTGACCCGCGGTCCCGGTGTTGTTTCCCTTGATGCGCTGCTAAGCTATGGGCTGTTCCGCCGCCAGGCGGCGTGAGGCAAGGACCGGGCGATGACGCTGCACGACAAACTGGACGCCCAGCGCGACCGCAGCGCCGCCAACCCGGTCTGGCGAGCCACCTACGAAGCCACCGTTGCCGAACTGGGCCGCTCCGGTTTCCTCGACATGGCGTTGCGGGCGGGGGCGCGGTTTCCCGATTTCCTGCTGCCCAGCGCGGCCGATCGGCTGGTCAGTTTGAGCGATTTGCTGGCGCGCGGTCCGCTGGCGGTGACCTTCATCCGCGGCCAGTGGTGCCCGTACTGCAACCTGACCCTGGCGGCGCTGGAAGAGTCGCTTCCCGATATCCGGGCCACCGGCGGCCAGCTTGTGGCGATCACCCCTGAGACCGGCGGACGCGCCCTGGCGGTTACGCAACAGCACAACCTGCACTATGACGTGCTGGTCGATGTCGACAGTGGAGTCGGCCTGAACTGCGGCGTGGTCTTCCACGTCCCCGAACCCTATCGCAGCGCCATCGCCCGCGCCGGCATCGATCTGGCCGATCGGCAGGGGAATGGAGGGGGGCTGCTGCCGGTGCCGGCGGTGTATGTGATCGACCGGACCGGACTGATCGTCCGCGACTTCATGGACGTTGATTTCACCCGCCGCCCGGAACCGGCCGAAATCGTCGAGGCGTTGCGCGCGTTGGGCTGAAGCTATACAGGCGGCGAACCGATCCGGAAGGGGTCCCGCATTGGAGCTGCAGCAGGTCCGATACTTTCTTGCGCTTTGCCGCACGCTCAACTTCACGCGCGCCGCGGAGTGCTGCAACGTCACCCAGCCTGCGCTGACGCGCGCGATCCAGCGGCTGGAGGATGAACTCGGCGGCCCGCTGCTGTATCGCGAACGCAGCCTGACGCAGCTCACGCCGCTCGGCCGGGCGATGATGCCGCATCTGGAGGCGATGGTGCGCGCGGCTGAGACGGTCAGCCAGGCCGCCGCCGCGCTGCGCCGGCAGACCCCGCTGCTGCGCGTGGGCCTGGTCGATGGCCTGTCCGCCAGCCTGATCGCCGGGTCGCTGGCGGAGCTGGAGCGGCGGTTTCCCGGGCTGGAGCTGCATTTGCAATCGGATGACCAAAAGCCGCTGATCGAGTTGCTGCTGCAGGGCGAGTCGGATGCGGCTTTGCTGATCGACGACGGCGATCTGCCGGAGCGGCTGGACCGCTGGAAGCTGCTGCACGAAGGCTGCCACGCGGTGTTCCGCCAGGGTCATGCGTTCGAGCATGAACCTTGCGTGAAACTTCCCGCGCTGGCGGCGGAAACGGTGGTCCGCGGCGACGGCTGGGGCAGCGCATGGACGCGGCTGTGCGACGATAACCACCGTTTGCGCGCTGCATCCTGGGACCAGGCGCAGCACATGGCGGCCGTCGGGCTGGGCGTTGCGCTGCTGCCCCGGCATGTCGCCGTGCTGCCGGGACTGCTGGCCCGCCCGGTGCCGGAGGCCGGCGACATGCGCGCGATCGTGCTGGTGGCGGTGAACGGGCGGATGTATTCTCCGCCGCTGGACGGGTTCCTGAAGCTCAACCGCGCCAGGGGGTTTGCCGCCGCGCTGGCGGCGTGAACCGGCCGGGATCCTGCGGTATTGTCATGGCCGCGACGAGACGATGAGGGGATGACGCCATGGCGATCTTCTTCACCGCCGACACGCATTTCAATCACGCGGGCGCGCTGGCTTTGTACCGCCGGCCGTTCGCCTCCGTGGCGGAGATGAACGCGGCGATGATCGCGCGCTGGAACCGGACGGTCGGGCCGGACGACGAGGTCTGGCATCTCGGCGACTTTGCGCTGAAGACCGCCGCGGCGGATGCGGCGGCCCTGCTGCGCGCGCTGAACGGCCGCAAGCATTTGGTACAAGGAAATAACGACACGCCGGAGATCGCCGTACTGCCGGAATGGTCCAGCAGCCAGGCCTATGTCGAGATCGAAGCCGAAGGACGGCGGGTCGTGCTGTGTCATTTCGCTTTCCGCACCTGGAACGGCATGAAGAAGGGGGCGCTGAACCTGCACGGGCACAGTCACGGACGGCTGAAGCCGTTGCCCCGGCAAGCCGATGTCGGCGTGGATGTCAGGGATTTTCGCCCGGTCCGGTTGGCGGAACTGAGGGATGACTGATACGGACCCGGCGGTTTGCCGGCTTATGCCCGCCCGCAACGATGTCGAAACTCCGGCGGTCTTTCTTTGCTACGAAAATGGAGAGGGAGGCCGGCTTTCGGCGACAGGCGAGGTTTCAATATCGCATTTTAACACGGAGGAAGAACGAGGGCCACGGAGGCTCAGTGCCGGACCATCGGCAGGGAGTCTCGAAAAGCGCGCCAGTCCAAAGCACCCCGACTGCCGCGCTGCCATGCCGGGGCGTAACGTAGCAGCGCGATCCACTTTTCTCCGCGGTTCTCGTCCTTCTTCCGTGTTGAAATGGGGTGGACCGGAACCCGCCTTCTCATCCCGGGGCGCACGGCAAATGACACCGCCGTGCCGGCCGCATTGCGCCCGCGGGGTCTGCTCCCGCCATGACGTTGGTGCCCGACAGTGAATCATTGCGCCGATCGGTATGATATCTCCGGCGGAATCTTCACATCACTCGCACAGGCAGCCGTCCGTCGGCCCGGATTCATGGCGCACCAGATGATGGTCGATCCATTCCGCCACCAGGCGGCGAGCCTCGCTTAACGACGCCTCCGGATGATGAATGCGATACAGCGCGGTGCAGGCCTGGAACGCCGACATATCGTCGGTGCCGACCAGCCGGAGTTCGCTGTAGGCGGTGACGACGGCACGCTCGCAGCGGCGACCGATTTGGCTTTCCTGCGGCATGGCTCGACCCGTTCCTTCAGTTGCGACTCATTCTCATAACCCGCGTACTTTAATCAACCTCGTATCGAACAGCAAGCGTCACGGCCGGCGGCAATCGAGATAGCGCGGCGATGTTGCGCCGGGGCCGCGGCCGCCCGACACCCGGATCGGACACCCAAATGGGAGGCCCAAATGGGATGCCCAAATGGGATGCATCGCCTCGAACGCGCTTTTCACGCCGGCCCGTCACGGGCTACACCCGCTTCATGTCCCTACTGGTAATCTCCGGCGCCGTCATCCGCATGGGCGGCCGCACGCTGCTGAACGAGGCGGACCTGACCATCGATGCCGGACGCCGCATCGGCCTGGTCGGGCGCAACGGCGCCGGCAAGTCCACCCTGCTGCGCGCCATCGCCGGGGAACTGGCGATCGATGGCGGCGACATCCGCCTCGCCTCCCGCGCGAAACTGGCGACGGTGCGGCAGGAGGCGCCGGAAGGTCCCGAATCCCTGATCGACGTCGTGCTGCAAGGCGATCCGGAACGGCTGGCGCTGCTGGCGGAGGCGGAAACCGCGGACCCGCACCGCCTGGCGGAGCTGCATGATCGTCTTCTGGCCATCGGCGCGGACTCCGCCCCGGCCCGCGCCGCCACCATCCTGGCCGGTCTCGGCTTCGATGAGGCGGCGCAGGCGCGGCCGGTGAAGGAATTCTCCGGCGGCTGGCGGATGCGCGTGGCGCTGGCGACGGCGCTGTTCGCCAATCCCGACCTGCTGCTGCTGGACGAGCCGACGAACCACCTCGACCTGGAAGCGACGATGTGGCTGGAGGGTTGGCTCGCCCGCTTTCCGGGTGCCGCGCTGGTGGTGTCGCACGATCGCGGGCTGCTCGACCGGGCGGTGGAGGCGATCGCGCATCTGGACAAGGGGAAAATCTCGCTGACGCCCGGCGGCTTCGACGAATTCGTGCGCATCCGCACCGAGCGCGCGATGCAGCAGACAAGGGCGGCGGAACGCGTGGCGGCCGAGCGGGCGCACATCCAGTCCTTTGTCGACCGGTTCCGCTACAAGGCGTCGAAGGCGCGGCAGGCGCAGGCGCGGATCAAGGCGCTGGAGCGCCTGCCGCAGATCGAATCGGTTATCGAGGATGCGCCGACGCGCTTTGCGTTTCCCGAGCCGGCGCGGATCGCGCCGCCGATACTGGCGCTGGAGCGGGTGGATATCGGCTATGGCACGACGACGGTGCTGCGGAATGTCTCGCTGACCGTCGATATGGATGACCGGATCGCGCTGCTCGGCGCCAACGGCAACGGCAAGTCCACGCTGGCCAAATTGCTGGCGCACCGGCTGGCGCCGCTGGCGGGGGAGGTGCGGCGCGGGCCGAAGCTGAAAGTCGGCTATTTCGCCCAGCACCAGACCGAGGAGTTGGTGCTGGAGGAAAACCCGATCGACCATATGGCGCGGGCGCTGCCGAATGCGACGCCGCCCAAGCTGCGGGCGCAACTGGCGCGGTTCGGGCTGGACGCGGATCGGGCGGAGACTCCCATCGGCCAGTTGTCGGGCGGGGAGAAGGCGCGGCTGCTGCTGGCCCTGGCGACGCGCGATGCGCCGCAGTTGCTGATCCTGGACGAGCCGACGAACCACCTGGATATCGACGCGCGCGATGCGCTGGTGAAGGCGCTGGCGGATTTCCAGGGCGCCGTCCTTTTGATCACGCACGACCCCAACCTCGTGGAGCTGATAGCCGATCGGCTGTGGCTGGTGGGGGACGGGACGGTGCGGCCGTTCGATGGGGACCTGGACGATTACCGCGCGCTGCTGGTTGAGCGCGCCCGTCCCGCCGCCAAACCCGGCGCCGTCACCCGCAAGGATGATCGGCGGGAGCGGGCGGAGGCGCGGGCCGCTCTGGCGCCGTTGCGCAGGAAGGCGCAGGCCGCGGAAAAACTGATCGGCGTGCTGGCGGCGGAACGGGCGCGGATCGAGGCGAAGCTGGCCGATCCGGCGTTGTATGCGCCGGGGAGGACGGCGGAGATCACCGCGGCGAATGCGCGCTTGGCGGCGATCGCGAAGGAGGCTCAGGCGGCGGAGGCGGAGTGGCTGATGGCGGAGGAGGAGCTGGAGCTGGCTGGTTTGTGAGGGGGCTGTCGCCCCTGTGTCATGGCCGGATTTAGTCCGGCCATCCACGACTTGCGATGCTGAAGCCGCCAACGTCGTGGATGGCCGGGCCAGGCCCCATACCTATCAGGATAAGGCCGAGCCGGAGAAAGGTTTGGTCGAGGCGTCGCTCTCTCATCGTCATGGCCCGGCTTGTCCGGGCCACCTCTGGCGGCAGGGACGGCGGCTGGCCCGGCAGGCGCTGGCCCGGCGAAACCCTTCCTGCACGCCCCATACGATGCCGTGCCCCTACCCCCGCGGCGCCGCCGCGCGCTGCAGCCGATCGGCGATGGCGAGGCCGAGGCCGGTTTCGGGAACCGGCATGGCGGCGATGCGGCGCGCCCCGACCCGGGCGCCTTCCGCGTCCAACCAGCGCAGCCCGTCGAACAACCGCGATGCGGCCTCGGCCACGTTGCCCGCCGCGCTCAACTGGAACTGGCAGCGCGCGCCGGGCAGCGGCAGACCGAACGACAGCAGCGCCTCATCGTCAGCCACCGAAACCGCGTCCAAACGCACCGGCAGCGCCGGAGCATAGTGCGACGCCAGCAGCCCCGGCGATCTCACGCCCTCGCCGGGATCCCCAAGCGGCATTCCGCGCCGCACCGGGCCGATGAGCGCCTCGATATCCTCGATGGCGACGCCACCCGGGCGCAGCAGGACCGGGCGCTCCCCGGTCAGGTCCAGAACTGTCGATTCCACTCCCACGGCGCAGGGACCGCTGTCCAGCACCGCGGCGATGCGTCCCGACAAACCATCCAGCACATGCCGCGCCGTGGTCGGGCTGACCGCGCCGGAGCGATTCGCCGACGGGGCGGCTATCGGCGTGGCCGCCAGCCGGAGCAGCTCCAGCGCCACCGGATGTCCCGGCACCCGCACCGCCAGCGTGTCCAGCCCGGCGCCGGCGAGCAAAGCCACCGGGCAATCCGCCCGGCGCCGCAGCACCAAAGTCAGCGGGCCCGGCCAGAACCGCCGCGCCACCCGCACCGCCCGGTCATCCGCCTCCACATGGCGCAACGCCTCGCCCGCCGCAGGATAATGCGCGATCAGCGGATTGAACCGCGGTCGCCCCTTCGCCTGGAAGATCGCCGCGACAGCCGCCGCATTGCCGGCATCGCCCCCCAGGCCGTAGACCGTCTCGGTGCCGAACGCCACCAAGGCGCCGTCGCGCAGCAGTCGCGCCGCCCGCGCCAGGCCGTGCCCGTCAGCATTCAGGACTTCAGTCATGCCAACCAGCCATTAACGATTGATCGTCTCCGTGGCAAAGTTGGATTACGCTGTCCGCAGATTCGTCCGGAGACATCACCCGCATGCTCGATATCGCCTTCGCCAAGCCGGCGCTGCCAAAGTCCGGCGCGCTCGCACTCCTGGTCCATGAGGGCGAAAGACCGTCCGGACTGTGGCAACAGGCCGACGAGGCGACCGGCGGCGCGATCTCCCGCGCGTTTGAAGTCGCCGAGTTCACAGGCGGCAAGGGCAAGACCTGCGTGATCCTCGCGCCCGGTGCCAACCTGACCCGGGTTCTCGCCGTCGGCCTGGGCAAGCCCGCCGACGTGACCGCGAAAGTATTCGAAGAAGCCGGCGGCGCCGTCGCCACCAACCTCTCGCAGGAGCCGTCGGCGGCGGTCGCCAACAGTGCGCTCGACGCCGGGCAGGCGGCGGATGTGGCGCTGGGCGCGGTGCTTCGCGCTTACCGCTTCGATCGCTACCGCACCAGGGAAAAGCCGGAGGATCTGCCGAAACTCGCGAAGCTGACGGTGCTGACGGCCGAGACCGCCAAGGCCAGGACCGCGTGGGAGCGGGCGGAGGCGGCGGCCAAGGGGGTTTTCCTGACGCGCGACCTGGTCAGCGAGCCGGCCAACGTGCTGCATCCGGCGGAGATGGCGGAACGCTGCGGCCAATTGACCGAACTCGGGGTGAAGGTGGACATCTTCGGCCTGAAAGAGCTGACGAAGCTCGGGTTCGGCGCCCTGCTCGGCGTCGCCAAAGGCAGCGCGAACGAGCCGCGCATGGTCGTCATGAGCTGGAGCGGCGCCTCCGGCAACGGGCGCAAGGCGAAGGACAAGCCGATTGTGTTCGTCGGCAAGGGCGTCACCTTCGACACCGGCGGCATCAGCATCAAGCCGGCCGCCGGCATGGAGGACATGAAGTGGGACATGGCCGGCGCCGGCACCGTCATCGGCCTGATGGCGGCGCTGGCCGGGCGCAAGGCGAAGGTGGATGCCATCGGTCTCGTCGGCCTGGTCGAGAACATGCCCTCCAGCACGGCGCAACGGCCGGGCGACGTGGTGACCAGCTACTCCGGCCAGACCATCGAAGTGATCAATACCGACGCCGAGGGCCGGCTGGTACTGGCCGACGTCATCTGGTATGCGCAGCAGAAATACGACCCGAGGTTTATCATCGACCTCGCGACCTTGACCGGCGCCATCATTATCGGCCTTGGACATGAATACGCCGGACTGTTCAGTAATGACGACGGCCTGTCGCAGCGTTTGACCGCGGCTGGACTGGCGACCGGGGAGCGCGTCTGGCGGATGCCGCTGGATGAAGCCTACGACAAGCAGATCAAGTCCGACATTGCCGACATGAAGAATGTCGGCGGCCGTCCGGGCGGCTCGATTACCGCCGCGCAGTTCATCCAGCGTTTCGTCAACGGCAAGCCCTGGGCGCATCTGGATATCGCCGGCATGGCCTGGGCCACCAAGGATTCGGCCGTCATCCCGAAAGGCGCGACGGCCTTCGGCGTGCGGCTGCTCGATCGGCTGGTCGCCGACAACTACGAATCCTGACGCATGGCCGCCATCGGCTTCTACCACCTCAGCCGATCGGCTTTGACCAGCGCGCTGCCGCGGCTTTTGAGCCGCACGCTGGCCGCGGGACAGCGCGCCCTGGTGCTTGGCAGGACGGCGGAAGCGCTTGAAAGCCTGAGCGCGGCGCTGTGGGCGCAGCCGGAGTGGCTGCCGCACGGCTCCGCCGCCGACGGGGACCCGGACCTGCAGCCGATATGGCTGAGCCTGGAGCCGAACGCGCTGAACGGCGCCCGCTATCTGTTCCTGACGGAGGCAGCCGGGACGGCCACGCTGGATCGCTTCGATCGCGTATTCGACCTGTTCGACGGCAACAGCCCGGCGGCGGTCGCCGCGGCGCGCGAGCGCTGGCGGAGTGCGAAGAGCGCCGGACACGCGATTACGTACTGGCAGCAGACCGAAACCGGCTGGCAGTCAAAAGGCTAAGGCGCCGCCTGCTCACTCTGCTCCTGCCTGCGGCTCGCCGCAGGAACGACCCCGTTGCCCGGTCCGGTCTTAGCGGCGCTTCGGCCCCGGCTTCGTGTTCAGCCACCACTTCACCGGTTCCGGCTCCGGCTCCTCGGCCGTACGTTGGCGCCGGGCGGCGGCGGCCACTTCGGGTTCGGCGACCGGGCGGCCGCGCCGGGGCGGCTCGGCAGGCTCGGGCTCGGAGTCCAAAGGCTCCGCGAAACGCCGCGCCGCGGCACGCGACAGCTTCGGCGCGTCCTCGGACAAGGTTCGCACCAGCTGTTCGGCTTCCTCGCGCGCCGCTTCGGCGGCCCGCAGCGCTTTCTCCGCCGTTTTGCGCGCGTGACGCTCGACGACCAGCTGGTCGTGGTACTCGTTGGCGGCATCTTCCGCGGCCTGCGCCCGCTCCTCCGCCTCTTTGACACGGGCTTCCCGGTCATCGGCTTCGCCGCGCAGCGAAGCGGCCGCCTCGCGTTCCCGCCGCAGCGACTCCACGGCTTCGTTCTTGGCGAGTTCGGCATGCCCGATCTTGGTTTGCAGATCCCTGACGACGGCGTACGCCTCGTTCAGGGCGCGTTCGGCCTTCTCCCGCGCCGCGGTTTCGACGGCCAGAGCGGCTTCGGTTCGCTGCAGGCGGCTGCTGGACGGGACGGAGACCGGAGCGGCGGCGCGGTTGGCCTGCACGTCAGGCACCGGGTCGCGGCGCACGACCGTTACTGGAATATCGCCGTCCTGGACGAAGCGGCGGCGATGCAATCCGCCGTTGAACGCGCCGCCCGAACGGCCTCCCGGCTCCGGCCGATCGGCCTCCACACGATGTCGCGAGGTTTCGCCGATCAATCCGAGCGCTCGTCGCATTTGCGACTCCGCTTCGTCATTTTGCTCTACGTCACCCGCCGCATTTTGATCGGGCGCACGGGCGAGCCGGTCTTGTTGACTTTCTCCGGCCGGGATATCGAGACGCAGCTTAACATTTTCAGACAATGCCATCACCTGGGATTAAGGAGCGCGCCGGCATGGCTGAAAACACTGGCAACGCATCCCGCGGGACCATTGCGTACGCATCTTCATGACAATCCGTCAGCACTCGGGCGGTTGTTCCTCGGACTACGTGATAGAGGACGATCGGTTCGAGCCGTCCGCTCTCAGCGATTGGGGTGCATATCAATCCGGCGCCAAACGCGCCGGCACATGCGATTCGCATAACCTAACGTGGGTAACATATCGGGTGTTGCAAACAATAGCAAGTGATGAACCGCAACACGCGCTGTGCGGTCGAAGCGCGACGGCTACGATGGGGTTCGGCTCGAGGCCGGCCGGGCGGCGGTCATTTAAGGGGACTGATTTCATGGACAGGGACAATACGGGGATCGTGGCGGTCATTGATGATGACAATGATGTCGGAGATGTCCTCGGCGGTCTGCTGGAAACGATGGGCTACGCCGTCGAAACCTACCGGTCCGGCATGGATTTCCTGTCGGAAGCCCGGATGGATCGTCTCGCCTGCCTGGTTGTCGACCAGAACATGCCGCGCATGACGGGGCTGGAGATGATCGAACGGCTGTCGGATCGGGGCGTGAATATTCCCGCGCTGCTGATCACCGGCGTGCACGATGCGGAGGTCGAGCGCAAGGCCGCCGATCTCGGCGTGATGACGGTGCTGGAAAAACCCATGTCGCATCATGAATTGCTGCGGTTCATATCGGTTACAGCAGGCTGAGGCCCGGCGCCGGTGAACGGGCTCCGCGCGATACCGGCCGGTTTCATTCGGATCGAAAACAGTTGGCGGAAAGGTTCCGAATCGGCACGGATGTCACGAGATTGACATGCGGCGGAGAATGCCGCGAGAAAGACGTGGTTAACGCGGCGATCTAATGCCGCAGGTCTAAAGTAAAAAACAGTCCGTTCGGCGTTTCCCGGCAACGGCCTGTGGAACGGCAAGCCGGGGGCGCCGCCTCGTCAGGCCGTCCATCGGGTCGGGCTCCGGTCGCCATCCGCGCCTTTGGCTTGCACGAACAACGGCGGGGACGGCGGCCTCTCGCAGGCGCCGGTTCGGGCGGAGCACCGCTCCTGCCACACCGAAAGAACGACGCTCCGGCCGAACTTTTGCCGGGCTGGTCCCGTTTCCTGATAGCCGGGCGGCCTGCGCCTGCGGCGACGACGCAGGCCAGCGTGTCTGCGGGACAAACTTCGCGGCGGTCTATATTGCCGCCGCCGCTCTCCCGCTGCTGTTGCCGTTGGCAGAAGAGCGATCAAGCCTCAATTCTTTTGGACGCAAGGACCCGATCGGTCCAATCATAGTAACAAATTGCCGGATCGCGACGGATGCGGCGGCGCACGGTGAATCGCCGGACCGTCAGCGGCGCGCCAGGCGGCGGGCGGTGCGCAGCAGCATCTGACGGTCTTCGGGGTCGCACTCCCGATACAGCCGCAGCAGCGCCATTTCGTCACCCTGCCGTGCTTCGGCCGGGGCGCGCTTGTCGTCTCCGTAGACGAGAAACTCGACGCCGACGCCCAGCGCGCCGGCGATGCGCGACAGGTTGCCGGTGACCTGGCCGGTGCGTCCGGTTTCCCACTGCGCAACGGCGCTGCGGGATACGCCGATGGCGCGGGCGAGTTCGTCCTGCGTGATGCTTCGGTGGCGGCGTTCGGCGCGAATGCGCGCCCCGATCTGGCCTGGCGTGCTCATGTTCGTTAGTTTGTCTGACTTATCGGCGTTTGTCCAGGATATTTTTCCGTCAACGCCGGGCGCACCTCGCATGAACTGTCAGATCATTTTCCGCAAACACTCTGCCTGCGGGGAGCGGACCCCGTCTTTGGTAATTTTTTCCTCTCACGGAGTTATCTTGGTTAACGCCCAGCGTTTGTTTTCCTGGCTAACGGATCGGCCGCTGAACGGTCTCCTAAGAAGGCTCCGGCAGGGTCTCGGTCTGAACAATATCCTGCGGCGCGCCTATAAAGAATCGCCCCTGCATTCTCCAACAGGTAGCCGCCGGAGCGGTGCACTGCCGCGGCTCGGTTTATGCGGAAGGCTTTGTTCGAGCGGTGCCGCGATGGTTTGGGAGAACCCGGGGACAATGTGTCGGACTTCGCACTGGCGCTCCGGACGCGCGACACCCCTGCCACCGCGGCTGCGATATCCTTGTTCGGGTGTATCGGTCTTCGCATCAAACGCCGGGGTGCGTCCATTGCGTGTCACGCTGCCTTGCGTCGCACGAAAACTCTGAGGTCAAAGGCGGTGACGCACAACCGAAAATAACGGCTCATATGGCGTTGATTGTTGGAGTTCGAGACGCAGGCGCCGGGCCTCCCGGGTTGGTGGGCACAGTGGCCGAGTTGGCTTATCCGCGTTCATCCGCGTTCATCCGCGTTTCCATTGCTTTCGGACAACGGGCGCCGTCGGCTACGGCTCAAGCAGGTTTGGAAACACAAATGAACACGGATGAAGACAGTCCAGGCACGCGGGTCTGGAGCCCCTCAGGCCAAAGTCGCCTGCCACCAGGCAACGCCATAAGAGCCAAAATAAACCTGCAATCGTTAATCCTCGGTTAACGGCACGCTATCGCCGCCGACCTCGCATCCAACGTCCTGCATCCGGGCAAGATGGACCGGCCGTCAAGCGCCTGCCGGCGGAGACTCTATGCATGGCCGTGATATAGGTAGAAATACCCCTCGCGTCAAGCGCGAAATTCCATCCGCCCGCACACACTTTTAGGTTGCAATTCCTAACACTGTTCGTTAGTAAATCTGACAAGGCCGCTGCTCAAGCCGCGTCCGAAGCCATATCCCACGCCGATTTCTAACGGATAGGATTTATGTCAGTGAAACTGAGGCAGCACCGAGGCCCAATGCCTAGGAAAATTGTCTGGACGAACGGCCAGGATACCCAAATCCGGCGGCTGCGCACCGAAGGCGCAAGCTGGGATGTCATCGCCCTCACGCTCGGGCTCGCCCGCTGGACGGTGATCGAGCGCGGCCGCCTCATCGGCGTCGGGCGCAGACCCGCCAACGCCGCCGCGGCACCCGAAGAGCCCGGCCGCGCGCCGCTGGCCGCCGGCCATCCCGACAGTTGGGGCGCGATCAACCGGAACACGACCCTGGACGGCACGCCGTTCCAGTTGCCCGGCGCCATCCGCTGACCGGCCCGTTTCCACGACACCGCTGAAGGAGAAGACCATGACGATTGCGCGATCAACCGCGCCCGGGGCCGCGGCCGCCGGCAAGCCGGCGATCCGACCGGCGATGACCAACGGCTATGACATCGACGCCGACTTCGTCATCTACCGGCTGGAGGAAGCCGGCGCGACCCTGCTGGCTTTGCCGGGCACCGGCTGGTCCACCCGGCTGCGCAGCTCCTCGCTGGAAATCGTCCGCACCGCTCTGGAATCCTATGGCTGGAGCGAGGCGAGAATACGTCCGCTGGTCCCTTCGGCGGACAAGATCACCCGGATGGACGAAGCGATGAGCTGGATCCCGCTGATCCCGCTGGACCGCTACGTCCTGCGCCGGGTCGTCGGCGCGCGCAGCCTCGTGCACCCCGTAACCGACCGCCACCTGTTCCCATGGCGCCGGCTGGGGAAGGCGCTGGGAGCGGATCACAAGGCGATCCAGCGCTGGCACGCGCAGGGGATCGCGATGATCGTGCAGGCCTTGAAGGCGGCCGCGTAGCGGCAGCCGCCCCTGTGGCGGGCGACTCCGCCCGCGGAGCGTGCGGGAGGGTTTCGCGCGCTGCGTCATGGCCGCAGCGGACGGTCCGGCCCTGGCGGCACGTCTATGAAGCGTGCAACGATCTCAAATCCGGCGGAACGAGGCTTGCGGTCTCGCCGGGGTTGGTGCACGATCGTTTTATTGCCGCCGTCCGGCGGCGCCGCCTCATTAACGGCCGCCGGCGCGCAGGCCCGCCGGGCGGATCAATACGGTACATGCAGCAGGGCGCGTAAGAAGCCCGGTGGCAACACGGGAGGACTCATGGCTACCAAGGGCAATTTCCGCTGGATCGTCATCTTCCTCCTGTTCTACATCACAGTCGCCAACTATATTGACCGATCGGCGATCGCGTTCGCCACCAGCGACATCAAGGCAGAACTGGGGCTCGGGCCGACGGAAATCGGGCTGATCCTCGGCGCCTTCGGCCTCGGCTACGCCGTCACGACATTCCTTGGCGGCATCGCGGTGGACCGGTGGGGCGCCCGCGCCGTGCTGCTCGTCGCCGCCCTGATGTGGACGGCATCCATCGGCGTCACCGGATTTGCCGGCGGGTTCCTGACGCTTTATCTCGCGCGCACCGTGCTCGGCGTCGCAGAGGGTCCGAACTTCCCGGCCCTGACCGGCGCCGTCAGCAAGTGGCTGGCGCCGCATGAACGGGCCATCGCGCTGGGCAACACACTGGTCGCCGTGCCGCTGGCGCTGGCCATCGGCGCGCCGGTCTCGACCCAGTTGATCCACGCTTTCGGCTGGCGCGGCATGTTCTTCGCGCTGACGGTGATCAGCGGCCTCTGGGTGCCGCTGTGGCTTATTTTCTTCCGCAACGAGCCGGCGCAGTCGTCCTTCGTCGGCGATGCGGAGCTGAAATATATCCGCGGCGGGGTCGATGCGGCCCGCGACCGCTCCGCCGGCCACGTGCGGCACGGCTTCACCGACTGGCGCCTGCTGCTGACCAACCGGACGCTGCTGGCGAACTACTGGGCGTTCTTCGTGTTCGGATACTTCCTGTTCTTCTTCATGACGTGGCTGCCGAACTATCTGGCTCAGACCTACGGGTTGAACGTGCGCGAAGTCGGCCTGTTCGCCATCCTGCCCTGGGCCTGCGCCGCCGTGCTGCTGGTCGCGCTGGGCTATCTCTCGGATTACCTGCTGAAGCGCACCGGCAGGCTGCGGATTGCCCGCAGCATGCTGATCTGCGCCAGCCAGCTCATCGCGGCGCTGGCGGTGATCCCCGTCGGCCTGACCCACAGCCTGCCGGTGGCGATCGCCTGCATCACGATCGCGGTGGCGTTCAGCATGGGGGCGAACGCCTCATATTACGCGGTCAATGTCGATATCGTGCCGGGCCGCGCCGCAACGGCGCTCGGGATCATGGACACCGGTTTCGCGATCTCCGGCTTCCTCGCACCGGCGATCACCGGCTGGGTCGTCGGCGCGTTCGGATCGTTCCAATACGCGTTCCTGCTGATGGCCGGGCTGGCGCTGTCGTCGGTTCTGGTGGTGCTGGTGTTCCATCATCCCGACGAGGATCGCTCCGACCAGCCGGCGGCTGTCGGCGCCGCGTTGCGGGCGGCGGGGGACTAGCGGGGGCAGCGTGCCGGGGTTCTCCGGCGCGCGAATGGTTTCGGTTCCGTGGATAGGTCCCGGCTGCTCTTACCTCCGCGCTTCGACGCGGAGCGGGGCGCAGGGTTTCGCGGATGCGCTTCGGGCCGCGCGGTCATACCGCATCTGCGCCCCACTCTGCGCATGGCCAGGAAAATGGGCCGCCGAAGTCCCCCGAATCGGACACGCAAACGATATCGGCCGGCAGTCATCGATCCGATCGTAAACCCCGGGGGTTCGATACCCGGCAGCCGATCGTTTAGGCAAAGCAAGTTGTAACACGGATTTCCACCGATTAGGGGCACGGATTGCACGAATTGGACCGCACCGCCGGCCGGTGGCGCTCCATGCGCCGGTACTGCGTCCGTGGAATCCGTGCGCTTAATCCCCTTAATCCGTGTTACACTTGCTTTCCGCTACTGCGGAACCCGATGGCCGCGGTTCGCCCGACCTTCGCCATGCGTGTATGTTCCTGCATGGTGCTGTGGCGAAACGCGGAGTTTACGCACTCACCGGCGGTGCCGGTGACGCGCCCTTGATCACCCGCACGCCGCTGAACGTCCGATCCGCCGTGCCCGCCACCGGCGGCACTCCATTGCATGGCCGTCCCTCCGTTTTCACGCAGGCCTAGCCCCGGGCGACGAACTTCTCCAACCAGTGGATCGTGTAATCGCCCGCCTGGAATTCCGGATCGTTGACGATCCGCTGGTGCAGCGCGATCGTCGTCTTGATCCCCACCACCGCGAACTCATCCAGCGCCCGCCGCAGCCGGTTGATCGCAGCCTCGCGCGTCGGCGCGTGCACGATCAGCTTGGCGATCAGGCTGTCGTAGAACGGCGGCACGAAATACCCGGCATACAGCGCCGAATCGATCCGCACGCCGAGCCCGCCCGGCGCATGGTACGCCGTCACCCGCCCCGGAGTCGGCACGAACGTCACCGGATCCTCGGCGGTGATCCGGCACTCGATCGCATGCCCGGTGAACGTCACGTCGCGCTGCTCATAGCCGAGCCGCGCGCCGGAGGCGACGCGGATCTGCTCGCGCACCAGATCGACGTCGCACAGCATCTCCGTCACCGGATGCTCCACCTGAAGGCGGGTGTTCATCTCGATGAAGGCGAACTGGCCGTCCTGGTAGAGGAACTCCAGGGTGCCGGCGTTGCGGTAGCCCAGCTTGCGCAGCGCCGCCGTCGCGGTTTCACCCAGGGCGTCGCGCTGCACGGCGCTGATCGCCGGCGAGCCGGCCTCCTCCAGCACCTTCTGGTGGCGCCGCTGCAGGCTGCAATCGCGTTCCCCGAAATGCACCACGTTGCCGTGGTTGTCGGCCATGATCTGCAGCTCGATATGGCGCGGCTTGTCGAGATACTTCTCCATGTAGACCGCGTCGTTGCCGAACGCGGTGCGCGATTCGGTGCGCGCCAGGCGGAACGCGTCCTCGATCTCGGACGGGTCGCGCGCGACCTTCATGCCGCGCCCGCCGCCGCCCGCCGCCGCCTTGATCAGCACCGGATAGCCGATGCGCGCCGCCGTCTCGCGCGCCGTCTCCAGATCGGGCAATTCGCCGTCCGAACCGGGCACCAGCGGCACGCCAACCGCCGCCATCGCGGTCTTGGCGGCGATCTTGTCGCCCATCATGCCGATATGTTCGGCCGAGGGGCCGATGAACGTCAGGCCATGCGCGTCCACCATGTCGGCGAAGCTCGCATTCTCCGACAGGAAGCCGTAGCCCGGGTGGATCGCATCCGCCCCGGTGATCGACGCCGCCGACAAAATGGCCGGGATGTTGAGGTAGCTGTCCTTGGCGGGCGGCGGCCCGATGCAGACGCTTTCGTCCGACAGGCGGACATGCATCGCCTCGGCATCGGCCGTGGAATGCACCGCGACGGTCGAAATGCCCAGCTCGCGGCACGCGCGCTGGATGCGGAGGGCGATCTCGCCTCGATTGGCGATCAGGATCTTTTGGAACAACGGATCATTCCAGGATCATCAGCACTTCGCCGTACTCGACGGGCGAGCTGTGCTGCACCAGGATCGAGCTGACGGTGCCCGATTTCGGCGCCTTGATCTGGTTGAAGGTCTTCATCGCCTCGATCAGCAGCAAGGTCTGGCCCGCCGTGACCGGCTGCCCGACGGAAACGAACGGCGGCGCCCCCGGCTCGGGCGACAGGTACGCCACGCCGACCATCGGGCTGCTCACGGCGCCGGGGTGATCGGCCAGATCCTGCACGACCGGCGCCGATACCGCCTGAACCGGAGCGGGCGCGGCCGCGGCAACCGAGGTCACCATGGTCGCCGGCGCAAGATTGCGGACGACACGGATTCGGCTGTCCTTGTCGGCAATCTCGATCTCGGACAGGCCGGTTTCCACCAGCACCGCGGCCAGGGCGCGGATCGCGTCGGGATCGATCGGAATACGGGTCAACGGTGTTCCTCCAAAATATCCGCCATCGCCTGCAAGGCCATGGCATAGCCGCGGACGCCCAGGCCGCAGATCACGCCCGTCGCCGCCAGCGAAACATAGGACTCCCGGCGAAACGGCTCCCGCCGGTGAATGTTGGTGATGTGCACCTCGATGATCGGCAGCTCCGTCGCCAGAAGCGCGTCCAGCAAGGCCACCGAGGTCGTGGTGAAGCCCGCCGGATTGATCACGATCCCGGCCGCGCGGCCGCGGCACTCCTGCACCCAGGTCACCAGCTCACCCTCGCCATTGGTCTGGCGGAAATCGATCGCCAGCCCGACGTCCTCCGCCGCCTCGGCGCACAGCGCCTCCACATCGTCCAGCGTCGCCCGGCCATAGAGCTCCGGCTGCCGCAGGCCCAGCATGTTAATGTTGGGCCCGTTGAGCACAGCCACCAACGGTCGGATCGCAGAATGAGGCATAGCGTGCGCCCGTAGCATAGGCAACGCCGCTGGTCCAATTCTGGAAAGAAAGCCCGGGGCTGCGCGCCCCGGCCTTCCTTGCCAAGGTTGCCGCCCGGCGCCGGGCGCACCATAGTCTCGGGATGCCCAGTGCTGTCACGTTGACCCTGAACGGCGAAAGCCGGGTGTTTGACGGACCCGCTTCAGGTCCGCTCTCGGTTGCGGCGCTGTTGGCCGCGATTGGCCTCGACACCCGCAAGGTGGCGGTGGAACGGAACGAGGAGATCGTGCCGCGCTCGCGCTATGCCGACACCTGGCTGGCAAGCGGCGATGCGTTGGAGATCGTGCACTTCATTGGTGGAGGCTGAGCATGGACGGATCTGACGACACCTGGACGGTGGCGGGCCGGACCTTCCGGTCCCGGCTGATCGTCGGCACCGGACGCTACAAGGACCTCGAGGAAACCGGCCGCGCGATCGAGGCGAGCGGAGCGGAGATCGTCACCGTGGCGCTGCGCCGGGTGAACCTGTCGGACCCGAACGCGCCGATGCTGCAGGATTACGTGGACCCGAAGAAATACACCTACCTGCCGAACACCGCCGGCTGCTTCACCGCGAAGGAAGCGGTGCGGACCCTGCGTCTGGCGCGGGAGGCCGGCGGCTGGAACCTGGTGAAGCTGGAGGTTCTGGGGCCGCCGCCGCTGCTCTATCCCGACATGCCCGGCACCTTCGAGGCGGCGGAGGCGCTGATCAGGGACGGGTTCGAGGTGATGGTCTACTGCGCCGACGATCCGCTGGCGGCGAAGCGGCTGGAGGACATGGGATGCGTGGCGATCATGCCGCTCGGGGCACCCATCGGCTCGGGATTGGGCATCCAGAACCCGGCGATGATCAGCCTGATGAAGGAGCAGGTCACCGTGCCGTTCCTGGTCGATGCCGGCGTCGGCACGGCGTCGGATGCGGCGATCGCGATGGAGCTGGGTTGCGATGCGGTGCTGCTGAATTCGGCGATCGCGCATGCCGGTGACCCGGTGCTGATGGCGCGGGCGATGAAGGCGGCGATCGAAGCGGGGCGGCTGGCATACCGGGCCGGCCGGATGCCGCGGCGGATGGGCGCCGATCCGTCGAGTCCGCTGACGGGATTGATCCGCTAGGGGGCAAGGGCGGCTTCCGTTTGCGGATGATGGGGTTTTGTTTTCCGCATCCGAACGGACGACGCAGGGGGCTCTGGTCCGCCGCGCTTCCGGCGCGGCACTTCAGGCCGGCGACAGGCGGCGGTTAGCCCGATCGCCACATTGTTAATTCACACCGATCGCGGGATCATTATTATACTCGAAAGTCGGTGACGGCAGGCGTTTGCGCACACACGCACGGTCAATCGGATCTCGGGTCCGAGCGTTGGCGCAACTCACGCGCAGGACGCGGGGGATCGCTCGTCCAGGCTGCTGGTTCCAACGCTGAGGTCGCCGTGACCAGGGGGTATCGATGAACCGAACGGCAACGCCGCCGCAACGCCACGGCAAATCAAACGATCGTGGCGCGGGCGGATTCAAGTCGCTGATCTATGCCTTCAGGCGCTCTTTGAACGAAAGGCACAAATTCGCCAAGATCTTCCGTGAAAGATTGACCGAGCCGCTGCATCTGAATGTTCTGGCTTTCTTTGTCCTGCTATTCGGGAAATTTCACCACAAGGTGGAATTCGACCTCGTCGTGCGCCAGCAATTGGCGTTTTCGATCCTGCATGCCGCCCGGCAGGCCGCAACGCGAGGGCTTCGCAAGATCAGCGTCGTCGAGTTTGGCGTTGCAAGCGGCACCGGTCTGTTGAACATGTGCGCGATCGCGTCGGAGGTTATGCGCACGACAGGCGTCATGATCGAAATCTATGGCTTCGATGCCGCGACCGGCATGCCGCCGCCCATCGACCATCGCGATCATCCGGAGCACTGGCAGCAGGGTGACTTTCCGATGGACGTCGACCGCCTGCGGAACGCCCTTCCCGCCTTTGCGCACCTGATTATCGGCGATGTGAAGGACACAATCCCGAGCTTCCTGTCCATGCTGTCTCGCGATGCGCCGCTCGCGTTCGTTTCGCTCGACCTGGATTACTATTCGTCGACCAAAAACGCGCTGGAACTGTTCAAGGGACCCGCCGAACTCTATGCAGCGACGGTCGTGCTGTATCTCGATGACATAGTCGAAGAGTCGACCAATCCCTGGTGCGGTGAACTGCTGGCGGTTCGCGAATTCAACGACGAGAACGCGATGCGGAAGATTTCGCCGTTCCCGGCTTTACGGACCAGGCGCATCTTCAAGAACGCACTCTGGATCGATCAAATCTATCTGCTCCATGTCCTGGACCATGAGGAGCGAAAGCCCCGGATTCGCAGGCTGGCGAATGTCCTGCCGAACGAGTACCTGGGCATGCGGCCGGAAGCCCGGCAACGGGCCGATCAAAGGCCGGTGGAGGTTCCTGTCGATGGGATCCGGGGATAGCGCCTCGCAGCCCTGAATGGCCCCTCCTCCCCAAGCGGGCCGGAATTCCCGCTTGGGGTGAGATTATACGTAGTACTCCGCCAGCGGCGCGAAGCCATTGAACTTCGTGCTGGCGTACGTCGTGACATACGCCCCGGTGGACAGCAGTTCCACGCGGTCCCCGCACGTCAATGCCAACGGCAGCCGGTAATTCGACCGCTCATAAAGAATATCCGCGCCATCGCAGGTCGGCCCCGCAATCGCCACCGGTCCCGTGGCGGAGCCGTCATGCGGCGTGGCGATGCGATACCTGATCGCCTCGCCTTCGGTCTCCGCCAGCCCGCCGAAGCGGCCGATGTCCAAATACACCCAGCGCACCGGGTCGTCCGGGTCGCGCCGGCTGACCAGCACGACCTCCGCCGCAACCAGCCCGGCGTCGCCGACGATGAAGCGGCCCGGCTCGATCAGCATCTCCGGCAGCGCATTGCCGAAATGATCGGTCATCGCCCGCATTATTGCTTCACAAAAACATCCGATCTCCGGCACGTCGTCGCGGTAGCGCACCGGAAACCCGCCGCCCAGGTTGATCATCCGCAGGTTCACCCCGGCCTCGGTCAGGTCGGTGAACAGCATCGCCACCTTGCCGATGGCGGCCTCATACGCGCGCGTCGCGGTCTGCTGGCTGCCGGCGTGGAACGACAGGCCGTAGGGATCCAGGCCGAGCGCCGCCGCCCGCGTCATCAGCGCCCGCGCGCTCTCGATCGTCGTGCCGAACTTGCGCGACAGCGGCCAGTCGGCGCCGGTGTTCTCGACCCGGATGCGGCAGTAGACGCGCGCGCCCGGCGCATGCCGCGCCAGCTTCTCCATCTCCTCGCGCGAATCGAAGGCGAACAGCGTCACACCCGCCGCATGCGCCCGGCGAATCGCCGACACCTTCTTGATCGTGTTGCCGAAGCTGATCGCCGCGGCCCGAGCGCCGGCTTCCAGGCAGGCCTCAACCTCCTCGATGCTCGCGGCATCGAAGCGGCTGCACAGGCCCACCAGGCGCGCAAGCACCGGCGGCGCCGGATTGGCTTTCACCGCGTAATAGATCTGCGCCAGCGGCAGCGCGTCCCGCAGCGCGCGGAAATTCGCTTCCACACGATCGATGTCCAGCACCAGGCACGGCGTCGCCGGCTGCTGCGTGGCCAGGAATCGGGCGATTTTCGGAGTCATCGCGCCGCGCCTCCCTCGATTGGACGCTCACCTGTCAAGGCGATGAGCGTAGTTAACGAAACGGTCGAACGAACCAGCGACCAAACGATTGCCAGAACGCTTGACGTCGTTGCGTAACCACAAGGGGCCAGAGGCACGTGCGTTGCTGCGTGGCGCCCCCTTAAGACCCCTGCCCCCGGGGCGCAACCTAAATCCGCCGCAGGGTTCAAAATCCGCCCGCGACGTGCCACATGCATCCGCACGCACACAGAACCGAGGTGACCGTGCCGAAAGACGGACCGCAAGCCGGACCGGTCCGCGTCGGGGGCCGCTGGTTCACCCTGCTCAGGGACACGCTGCGCGCCAGCACAACCGATCGCATGTCGCTCGCCGCCGCGGGCTGCGCGTTCTACGCCACGCTCGCCCTGTTCCCCGCCATCAGCATGCTGATCTCCATGCTCGGCCTGGTGCTGAATCCGGTGACGGCCGAGCAGCAATTGAGCGTGCTGTCCGAACTGCTGCCGCCGCCGGCCTTCAGCCTGATCGCCGATCGGGTGCATCAACTGGTGTCGCAAAGCGGCGGCAACCTGAGCGCGCATCTGCTGGTCAGCTTCCTGCTGGCCTTCTGGAGCAGTTCCACCGGCAGCAAATCGGTGCTCTCGGCGATCAACGTCGCCTACGACGTGGCCGAGCAGCGTCCCTTCCTGCGCTTCCAGGCCATCGGCCTGTCGATGACCCTGGCGGCGGTGATCTGCGCGATCCTGGCGATCGTCGTGCTGGTGCTGCTGGCCCCGGCGATCGATTTCCTCGGCCTGTCGCGGCACGGCGGCGGCCTGATCAGCGCCGCCGGCATGGCCATGCTGATCGCTTTCTTCGCCGTTGCCATCGCGCTGCTGTATCGTTTCGGCCCGTCGCGACCGGCGCCGCCGCGCCCGCGCATCTGGCCGGGTGCGGCACTGGCGACCGCGCTGTGGCTGATCGCTTCGGAAGCGCTGTCGTTCTATGTCTCGCGCATGGCGAGTTTCGGCGCCACCTACGGGTCGCTGGCCACCGTCATCGGCGTCATGATGTGGTTCTATCTCTCGGCCTATGTCGTGCTGCTGGGGGCGGAGCTGAATGCCCGGCTGGAAGAAGCGAGCGCCAGCGGGTAGGCGGCGCGGCCGCAACCGCGGGCGGTCCGGCCGCATCAACAGTCCGTTCCGCGCCGCGGTCACGCTCAAAGCGGTGGCTGCCGATCCCGGAGCAATCAGAGTGTAAAGTTTTCCGACACGGCTTTATGACTTCGTCGCCCCGGCCGGAAAAATCCGCGCCTTCCGGGACCTGCGCGGCCGGGCATGCTCGCGGCCTTGCCGCCGGAGGCGGGGGTGCAGCATCGGCAAGCGCACAAGACGGGTCCCGGGAGTGGATCCCGGCGGCCCCTTCGCAGCCGCGGTCTCAATTTCCGTTCCAGCCATCCGTCTCTCCCGCTTCACAAGACAAAGTTGCAGTTTTGAGAACAAGCTCCCGAAGCAGACGGCAGGCAACCGCCGATTACCGGCACGTTCAAACCGGCCTTCCGCTGCCGGCCGTCCGTTCCTCCGGGCCGGACGGAGTGTCGGGATTCTTTACACCTGAGACTGCATCGGGCGGCAGGTAAATCCTAGCTGTTTGTTTTATCTACCGGAATCGGGTTGGCCCGCGCTTTGCTTGAAACCTGTCGATGCAACCTTTCTCGTTGAGGCGATATCCATGAACACCCGCTACCTGGCACTCGGCGTGTTGGCGATAGTGGCGGCGGCACCGGCCGCGGCCTTCGCTGGAGTCGTCACGCTTTATGACAGCTATACCGGCAACACTCCGGTCGAATATACCGGCTATCAGGCCGGGGGAGCCTCGCTGGTTGCCCAGGAATTCGCGGCAAGCTCGAGCAATTTCAATAGCCTGTCGCTGGCGCTGTCGGTAGACAATCCGTCCGACGGCGGCAGTGTCATGGTCTATCTCATTCCGGACAGCAACGCCTGGCAAACCGGCGACGGGTCGATCCCGGTTGACGCAGTTACCATCGGCACCTACGCCGATTCGAGGTTTAGCCCCACCGCCAACGGGGCGCCCGGTCTGACGCAGATTACCACCAATCAAACGCTCAGCGTCGGCGATCAGTACTGGATCGCCGTTCAAGGCAGTGCAACCTCGACCTTCGAATGGTGGGTTGGAAGCAACCAGCCCGGAATTGGGACCGCAAATCAGCTCAGCGGCGACAACGGCGACGGTGGGTGGGGCGTATACGACATAGGCACCCAATACAGCTTAGGGCAGTACTCGATGATCATCGACATGCCCGAGCCAGGCACGATCGCGATTCTCGGGCTGGGGCTGGCCGGGCTTGGCCTCGCCCGGCGCCGCCCGGCCGCGTAACCGCTTCACTATCTGTTTGAACGCATAGGAGTTTAGTTATGCCGCATGGTCCAGTATGCTATATGACCGGCACGTGCATTCGCTCGGCTCAGGGAGATGTCGCCATTGAGGACATCGAAGCCGGCGATCAGGTCGTGGTCATCCGTGACGGCAAGGAAGTGCTTGAAGCAGTCAAGTGGGTCGGCTTTACGGCGATCGATCTGTCAAAGCATGCCCATGTCGAGGATGCAGCACCGATCCGCATCCGCGCCGGTGCGATTGCCGAAAACCAGCCAACCCTGGACCTGTTCCTGTCACCGGAACATTGCCTGATTATCGATGGCCGCTGCGTATCCGCGAAACTGCTTGTCAACGGCGGATCGATCGTCAGCGAACGCGACCACGCGCCGTTCACCTACTATCACATCGAGCTTGAGAAGCACGGCATCCTGCTCGCCGAGAACACCCCGGCGGAAAGCTATCTCGATACCGGCAACCGTTCCGCGTTCGACAATTCCGGCTCGCCGCCCGTCCTGCATCCGACCTTCACGCTGGACGCAGGCGCCGAGCGGTGGCTGACGGATGCCTGCGCGCCGCTCGCCAATGCGGCGGAGATCGAGGCGATCTGGGCCCGGCTGGCGGACCGTTCAGTCGCGATCGGCTACCCGATCCCGGAAATCATGACCGTCGGCGATGCCGATGTTCGCATCGTCGCCGACGGCATGGTGATCGTGGCGGCCTCGGCGCGGGACTCCCGCTACGTGTTCATGGTGCCGGACGGCGTGTCCACCGTATCCCTGGTGTCGCGCTTCTGCATCCCGTCTGACAAGATGGCGCCCGGCGAGCGTGACACGCGCCGCCTCGGCGTTCGCGTCAACTGGATCGCCATCCGCTCGGGCGAGGCCGAGACCATCCTCGCGGCCGATCACCCTGCCCTGCGGGACGGTTGGCATGAGGTCGAAGGCCAGGCCAGGTCGATCTGGCGCTGGACCGACGGCGCGGCGGCCATCCCGTGGGAGAACGTTGCCGGTGCGGCGATCCTGACCGTCTGCTGCACGCAGGTCGATCAGTACCCGGTGTATGACGACAAGGTGCGCCTCGTCGCTTAGACCCGCGTCCCTTCGAGCCGGTTGCGAAACGCCGGGACCGGTTCGGTTCCGGCGTTTTTCGTTTGAACGCACGATCGTGTGAGTGATACTCGGATGCCGCGCCGCAGCATGCTCCCGCTGAGCCGCGCATCGGAGGACGGGTGACAGATCTCCATTGGCTGCCAACGATCGAGGACTGGCGCCAGCGTCTGCGGGCCCTGGGCGGCGAACCGGCCTCCGCCTGGGACGGCGCGGTTGCCCTGGCGAACGCCCGGCTGAATTTCGTCCTCACCAACGCATTGGACGAAACCGTGCGGCGGATCTTGCCGGCGGGTCCCGAGGCGCTGGCGACGAAGAAGGTGCGGCTGGCGGTGCTCGGCTCGTCGACGCTGGCGCATCTGCTGCCGGCGATCCGCGTCGCCGGCCTGCGCCGCGGCATCTGGATCGACGCCTACGAGAACGATTACGGCCAGTATCTCCAGGAGCTGTCGGACAGCGGCTCGGCGCTGCACGATTTCCAGCCGACGGCGGTCCTGCTGGCGCTGGACGCATACCACATGACGGCGGGCGTCACCGCCGGCATGGACGCCGAGGCCGCCGAGGCCGCGCTGGAGGAGATGAAGGGGCGCATCGCGGAGGCCTGGCGCCTGGCGCGCGATGCCTTCCGCTGCCCGGTCATGCAGCAGGCGATCCTGCCGGTGCATCTGCCGTTGCTCGGCAACAACGAGCACCGGCTGCCCGGGTCGCGGGCGTGGTTCTTGACGCGGCTGAACCAGGCGATCCGCGCGATGGCGGAGCCGGAGGGTGTGGACATTCTGGCGGTGGACGACCGCGCCGCCCGCGACGGCATCGGCAAGTGGCACGACCCGGCGCTGTGGCACCGCTCCAAGCAGGAGGTGACGCCCACCGCCGCGCCGCTGTACGGCGACCTGGCGGCCCGCTGGCTGGCGGCGAAGCAGGGGCGCTCGTTCAAATGCCTGGTGATGGACCTGGACAACACGCTGTGGGGCGGCGTCATCGGCGATGACGGGCTGGAGGGGATTGCGCTCGGCCAGGGCAGCCCGCTGGGCGAGGCCTATGCCGCGTTCCAGGACTACGCCCGCGAACTCAGCCGGCGCGGCGTGATCCTGGCGGTGTGCTCCAAGAACGACGAGGCGAACGCGCTGGAGCCGTTCGAGAAACATCCCGACATGGTGCTGAAACGAGGCGACATCGCCAGTTTCGTTGCCAACTGGCAGAACAAGGCGGACAACATCCGGGCGATCGCGCAGGAGCTGAACATCGGCCTGGATGCGCTGTGCTTCATTGACGACAACCCGTTCGAGCGCAACCTGGTGCGCCGGGAGCTGCCGATGGTGGCGGTGCCGGAGGTGTCGGACGACCCTACCGGCTATCCGCTGGCGCTGGCCGATGGCGGCTATTTCGAGGGGCTGGCGGTCACCGGGGAAGATCGCGAGCGCACCAGCCAGTATCAGGGCAACAAGGCGCGCGAGGCGCTGAAGGCGGCGGTGACCGACCTGCCCTCCTACCTCCGCGGCCTCGAGATGCAACTGATCTCGAAACCTTTCGACATGATCGGCCTGCAACGAATCGTCCAGTTGATTAACAAGTCGAACCAGTTCAACCTGACCACCCGCCGTTACACGGACGGGGACGTCGTTGCGGTGATGGCGGACCCGGACGCGTTCGGCCTGCAACTGCGGCTGACGGACCGGTTCGGCGACAACGGCATCATCGCCATCGTCATCGGGCGGCTGCTGCCGGACAAGGATTTGTACATCGACACGTGGCTCATGAGCTGCCGCGTGCTCGGGCGGCAGGTGGAGCCGACGACGCTGAACCTGATCGCGCAAGAGGCGCTGAAACTGGGGGCGAAACGGCTGGTGGGCGAGTATATCCCGACCAGGAAAAACGGCATGGTCAAGGATCACTATTCCAGGCTGGGGTTCACCGTTATGGAGTCCGATGCGGCGGGCGGCAGCCGGAACCTCCTGGACCTGGCGGGGTTCGTTGCGGCCGAAACATTCATTCATGTGACCGAGGGCTGAAACGATGGCGACGGAAGCTGAAATCTATGCCGCGCTGACCGAGATCTTCCATGACGTCTTCATGCGCGAGGACCTCGTTCTGAACCCGGAGCTGACGGCCAGGCAGGTGCAGGGCTGGGACAGCTTCAGGCAGATCGAGATCATCATGGCGAGCGAGGAAAAGTGGAACATCAAGTTCAACACCCGCGAACTTGACAGCCTGCGCTGCGTCGGCGACCTGGCGAAACTGGTGGGGTCGAAGACGGCGTAGCGTCACGCTCCCGACCCGGATATGGCCGGGGCATCGCCACGGTGTCTTGGCCGGATTTATTCCGGCCATCCACGACTTGCGGTGCCGGGTGAGGCAAAGTCGTGGATGGCCGGGCCATGACACGGTGCCGAGCGGCCATCGCCAAACGCCCTACCCCGCCGGGATCATCCGGCCCAGGGGACGCCCGCCGAACAGGTGGACGTGGAAATGCGGCACCTCCTGCCCGGATTGTTCGCCCATATTCGACAGCAGCCGGTAGCCCTGCGCCTCCAGGCCGAGATCCCTGGCCACGGCGCCGGCGGCCCGGAAGAACCCGGCGATCTCCGCCTCGGTGGCGGTTGCGCTGAAATCGGCGAAGGAGCAATACGGACCCTTCGGGATCACCAGCACATGCACCGGCGCCTGCGGGTGGATGTCATGGAACGCCAGGGCAAACTCGTTTTCGAAGATCTTCTTGCAGGGAATCTCCCCGCGCAGGATGCGGGCGAAGATGTTCTGATCGTCATAGGGTGGCAGGCCGCTGACCGGCATATGGACTCTCCCCGGAAGCCGTAATGGCGGAATGGTTTTACGACGGTCCGGGACAGCTTGCCACCGGCTCCGTGCGGCTCCGCCTCACCCCAGCACAAGCCGCGCCTCCGCCGCATCCCGGGCGATCTGCGCCGTCAGGGCATCGAGGCCGGAGAACTTTACCTCGGCCCGGATATACGCGATCAGCGCGACGGTGATGTCCTGGCCGTACAGGTCGCCGCCGAAGTCGAATATGTTGACCTCCAGCCGGCTTTCCGTGCCGGCGTTCACCGTCGGGCGGCGGCCGATGTTCGCCACCCCGTTGTGGAACGTCCCGTCCGCCAGCCGCACCTTCACCGCATACACCCCGCGCGCCGGCTCCAGATGACGCCCCAGCTTCACGTTGGCGGTGGGAAAGCCGATCGTCCGCCCCCGCTTTTCGCCGTGCACCACCTCGCCCCGGATCGTCCACGGGCGGCCCAGCTCCGCCGTCGCCCGCTCCGGGTAGCCGTCCTGCAGCACCCGCCGGATCCGGGTGGAGGACAGCGGGCCATGCGCATCCGTCACCGGAGGCACCAGGGTCAGGCCCATGCCCAAAGCCTCCGCCCGTGCCGCCAGGAACGCCGTGTCGCCGCCGCGCCTGCGGCCGAAGGCGAAGTCCTGCCCGCAGGCGATGTGCCGCGCGCCAACCCCCTGGTGCAGCACCTTCGCCACGAAGTCCTCGGCGGACATCAGGCTGAAATCGCGGTCGAAGCGAAGCTCATACAGCAGGTCCACGCCGAGCGCGGCCAGCGCGTCGGCCCGCTCCGCCGACAGGGTCAGCCGGAACGGCGGATCATCAGGGCGGAACACCTCCCGCGGATGAGGCTCGAACGTCAGCACCGCCAGCGGCGCGTCGGGCCGGGCGGCATGCGCGGCGCGGATGACGCTCTGGTGGCCGAGATGCACCCCGTCCATATTGCCGAGCGCCACGGTGGCGCCGCGCGCGTCCGGCGGCACCGTCCGCCAGTCATGCAGGATCCACATCAGGCGCGCGAGGGCACCAGGACACAGGCTTGGCCGTCGATCACCACGTCCTCCTTCACCATGCAGGTGGTTTTCAGAGTGGCCTTCTTTGACAGCGGATTCAAACCCATGATTTCGACCACCGCCCGCACGGTCTCGCCGATGCGCACGGGGGCGCGGAAATTCAGCATTTGCCGGGTGTAAATCGCCCCCGGCCCCGGCAGGTGCGTGCCCAGCACCGCCGAGATCAGCCCGGCGGACAGCATGCCATGGACAATCCGCCCGCCGAATCGCAGCCTCTGCGCCAGCTCCTCGTCCAGATGGATCGGGTTGGTGTCCAGGCTGACCGTGGCATACATCTGTATGTCGGCGTCCGTGATGGTCTTCGACAGCGCTGCCGTCTGACCGATGAACAGGTCCTCGAAAAAATGCCCCTTGGTCATGCTGTTCGGCCACCGTTTCCCTTGCTTTTGCCCGGACCGGCTCAAACATGGTTTGACGGCACGTGCGCTGCGCTAAACCGTTGCGTGAGGCGAAAGCACAAGGGATTGAACGCATGCCGGTGACGGAGGTTGGAACCTCGGACGATCTCCTGACGGAATTGTCGGATTGGGTTAAGCTCGAAACGCCGACGACCGACGCGGCCGCGGTCAACCGCCTGATGGACATCGCCGAGGCGGAACTGGCCCGCGCCGGCGCCGGCATCACCCGCATCCCGGGGCGCGACGGCTTCGGCGACACGGTGATCGCCCGCACCGCCGGATACGGCAAGCCGATCGTCGTGGCCGGGCATCTGGATACCGTGTGGTCGCACGGCACGATCGAGCGGATGCCGTATGTGGTGCACGGCCCCAGGGCGCACGGACCCGGCATCTACGACATGAAGGCCGGCAGCTTCCTGGCGTTCCATGTCCTGCGCTCGATCCTGCGCCAGCGCGTCGCCACCCCCCGCCCCATCGTCCTCCTCCTGACCCCCGACGAGGAGGTCGGCAGTCCCACCAGCCGCTGGCTGATCGAGCGGGAAGCCGCTCAGGCGGCCGCGGTGCTGATCCCGGAGCCGGCCGGTCCCGGCGGCGCCTGCGTCACCGCGCGCAAGGGCATCGGCCGGTTCGTCATGCGCGTCGCCGGCCGCGGCTCGCATGCCGGCGGAGCGTTCGAGGACGGCGCCTCCGCCATCGTCGAGCTGTCGCACCAGATCATCGGCCTGCACCGGATGGTGGATACCGAGCGCGGCATCACCCTGAACACCGCGCCGGTCTGGGGCGGGTCGCGTCCGAACGTGATCGCGCCGGATGCCGGATGCGAAATCGACCTCCGCGTCGCCTCCGCCGGCGACGGGGAGGCGATGGAGGCGCGCCTGCTGAGCCTGAGCGCCAAGACGCCGGGCTGCCAGGTCACCGTGGAGGGCGGGATGAACCGGCCGCCCTACAGCGAAACGCCGGCGATCTCGGCGCTGTATGAGCGCGCCCGCGACATCGCCCGCCAGGTCGGGCTGGCGCTGCCGAAGCAGCAGCGCGGCGGCGGGTCGGATGGCAACTTCTCGGCCGCGCTGGGGGTGCCGACGCTGGACGGGCTGGGCTGCCCCGGCGCCGGGGCGCACGCCAGCCATGAGCATATATTGTGGCAGGACCTCGCGCCGCGGGCGGCCCTGCTGGCCGGGCTGCTGGAGACGCTCGGCCGCGACTGACACGGGTGGAAAACGGTAACAAAAGCGATCAGTTTCGCTTGCGCATCTGCGCCGGGCCGGCGTATCATCCAATGACAGAGCCATTGCCCGGAAATGAGACGATATGCGCGGATATCCTGCGGCCGACGGTGATCGCGAACCCGCGCGCGTCATCTCATGACGATCCCGGCGGTCGTCCGGCCCTCGGGCCCGTAGCCCGGACCGCGGATGCGCGTGGCCCGGAACAACCGCCGGCTGATCGCCATCGGCGCGCTCCTGGTGGCGGCGATCGTCGGCCTGGCGGCCTGGCTGGTCCTGGAGCAACGCGCCGCCGCAATCGCCGAGACCCGGCGTGCGACTGCCAACCTCGCGCAGGTTCTGGCGGAACAGACCGCGCGCACCCTGCTGCCGGTCGACCTGACGCTGCGGGACATTCAAAGCCGGCTGGAGGCCGTTGGCCCGGATATCGCCGAAACCGCCGGTTCGGCCGCATTCTTCGACGTGTTGACCGAACGGCTGAAGGGTCTGCCGCAGGCCGGCGCGCTCTTTGTTATCGGCGCGGGCGGCCGGCTGCTGAACACCACGCGCGGCTTTCCGCCGCCGCCCCTCGACCTCTCGGGCCGGGATTCGTTCGCCTATCTCAGCATGCATAACGACCACGCGGTTTACGTCTCGCTGCCGGTCAAGAACCACTTCGACGGCACCTGGACGATCTATTTCGGCCGCCGCATCAACGACCGGAGCGGCGCCTTCGCGGGCATCGCCGGCGCCGCCTTCGCGCTGACCGCGCTCGAGGACTTCTTTGCCGCGGTGACGCCGAAGGACGGCACCATCAGCCTGCTGCGGCGCGACGGCACCATCCTGCTGCGCCATCCCCGGGTTGAGCAGGGGATCGGCGCCAAGCTGCCGCCGGACTGGCCATGGTACAGGCTGGTCGAGGAGGTCGGCGGATGGTATCGCTCGCCCGGTTACCTCAGCAAGATTCCGGGGCTGTTCGCCGTGCATCCGCTGCGGGACTTTCCCCTGGTGATGAACGCCAGCATATCCGAGGCTGCGGCCTTCGCCGCCTGGCGCAAGCAGACTCTGTGGGTGCTGCTCGGGGCGGGCGTCGCCATCGCCTCCGTTGTCCTGCTGTTGCGCATATTCGGCCGGCAGTTCGCCAAGCTGGAATCGCAGAACCGCCTGTTGAAGCAAGGCCGCCAGCAGTTCGACGCCGTGCTCGACAACATGTCGCAAGGCCTGACCTTCGTCGGCCGCGACCTGACGCTGATTGTCTGCAACTGGCGCTACCGGGAGATCTACCGGCTGTCCGCGGATCAGGCGCGGCCCGGAACCCCGCTTGCGGAGATGCTGGGCCATCGCGTCGCCGCCGGAAGCTTCCCGGACATGACAGTCGCCGCGAGTCTGGCCCGGCGCGCGGCGCTGGCCGCCGCCGCGAGGCCGTTCGACATCGTCGATGAACTGGTCGATGGCCGTCTCATCGCGATGCACTACCAGCCGATGCCGGACGGCGGATGGGTCACGACGCACGAGGACATCACCGAACGGCGCCGCGCCGAAGCCCGCCTGGTCTTCATGGCGCGCCATGACGGGCTGACCGAGCTGCCGAACCGGACGATGTTCCAGGAGCGGCTGGCCGATGCGATCGCGCTGACCCGGCTGGGAACCCAGTGCGCCGTGCTGTGCCTCGATGTTGACGGGTTCAAGGCGGTCAACGACGCGCTCGGCCACCCGGTCGGGGATGCCCTGCTGCGGGCCATCGGGCAGCGCCTGTCCGGCGCGGTGCGGGAGATCGACACGGTTGCCCGCCTTGCCGGCGACGAGTTCGCCATCATCCAGGTCGGCCTGGAGTCCGCCGACGCCGCCGCCGGACTGGCGGACCGCATCCTCCGGCTGATTCACGAGCCGTACGACTTCGACGGCCAGAGGATCGTCATCGGCATCAGCATCGGCGTCTCGATGGCGCCCGGGGACGGCACGTCGCCGGACAAGCTGCTGAAGAATGCCGACATCGCGCTGTACCTGGCGAAGACGGAGGGCCGCGGCACGTTCCGGTTCTTCGAGCGGGAGATGGATGCGCGCCTGCAAAGCCGGCGAAGGCTGGAACTGGATCTGCGCAAGGCGCTGCCGGCGAACGACTTCCATCTGCATTATCAGCCGATCATCGCGCTGCGGACCGGCAGGGTGGAGGCGTTCGAGGCTTTGATCCGCTGGAACCATCCGGAGCGCGGCCTGGTCCGCCCGGCCGACTTCATCCCGATCGCCGAGGAAACCGGGCTGATCGTCTCCATCGGCGCCTGGGTGCTGCGGCAGGCCAGCAAGGACGCGTCGGGATGGCCGGATGACATCGGCGTGTCCGTCAACCTCTCGTCGGCTCAGTGCCATAGCGGACAGCTTTTCGAAGCGGTGCAGGAGGCGCTGTCGGCTTCGGGCCTGGCGCCCGGCAGGTTGATCCTGGAGATCACCGAGTCGGTCCTGCTGCACAGGAACGAGGCTCAGGTGGCGCTGCTGCACCGCTTCCACGGCCTGGGGATCCGCATCGCGCTGGATGATTTCGGCACCGGCTTTTCGTCGCTGAGCTATCTGTGCGGCTTCCCGTTCGACTCGATCAAGATCGACCAGTCATTCGTGCGCGACATCGGCGCCAATCGGGACTCCAAGGTGATCGTCGGCGCCGTGGCGGAGCTTGCCCGCGGCCTCGGGATGACGACCACGGCCGAGGGGGTGGAGACCGGCGAGCAACTGGCCGCCGTTCGCGCGCTGGGTTGCACCACGGTGCAGGGTTACCTGTTCAGCCGCCCGGTCGGCGCGGAGGCGATTCCGGAGCTGATCCGGTTGCTGGGCGAGGGCGAAGGTGCCGGCGCCACGGTGCAGCATACGTGAAGGAGGGATTTCCCCCTGCGCACAAGGATAGGAGACCGCCCTGCGCATGGCAGTCCTTTCATGCGTCAAGTCCCGGCCGGCCTGAGCAGCCGGTAGGGCATGGGTTTGCTGCGGACGCCCTGCCCAAAGCAGCCGCGGCATCATGGCGGCAAGGCGGTATCGCCGGTTGAAGCGATAGTCCCGACCGGCCGGGGCGCTCGCGGGACACCGATCCGGCAAAGCGGGATAAAGTCAGGTCCCGATGCGCGGCACCGCCAGGCGGGAACGCGGTTTTGCAGAAGTTGGCGGGTTGCTGTCAGATTTTCCCTGCTATGGTGCTGAACGTTGCGTTGATCTTGGTCCCGAGGGTCCCCAGGATGGTCGCGAGCGCACCGATGAGAGCGGCCGCTATCACCCCATACTCCAGAGCGGTAATGCCTTTCCTGTTAGTTTTCAGGTCCCTCAGGACAGCGAAAACCTGCGCAAGCATAGATGTCTCCTTTTGTTGAGGTTGTGCAGAGCAAACGCCTATTTCACGTGAAATTGAACGCTGCACACGGTCCATTGAAATGTCAACATCGCATCTGCATGAAAAGGCTTCGCGGTTGTTCTGATTTTTGGAGGCCGCCCTAAAAAATGAGCGCCCCGCTTGCGGCCGCGCGGTGGAATGCCGGCGCAGGGTCCGGCCGAAAACGGCCCGGGCCTGACCGGAACAACCCGGGTCTCATTTTTGTGGTACGACCGGATGAACATCGAACGCCTGCTGTGAGGCAGGTGGGATCACAGAACCGCCGGCGAGGTGATATCGCTGCATAGGCGCTAAAATAACCCGGGAGTCGGCGGCCCTTCCCATTGTGTCATGCCCGGATTTAGTTCGGCCCGTCCACGACTTTGGCTCCATCGGCACCGCAAGTCGTGGATGGCCGGGACAAGCCCCATAGCTATCAGGATAAGGGGTCGCGC
>CAINOE010000106.1 GCA_903851415.1 uncultured Rhodopila sp.
ATGATGCGCTTGCAGGCGTCGATGTAGGCCCGTCCGGCATCGGTCAACGTGATCCGCCGCGAGGTGCGTTGAAAGAGTTGGGCTTTGAGGCGGGATTCGAGCTCGGCGACTTTGCGGCTGACGGTTGCGACCGGCGAGTTCAAACGACGCGATGCAGCCGAGATGCTGCCGGTTTCGGTCACGGCGATGATCACCGACATCGCCTCTAACCGGTCCATCGCCGCCTCGCCTTTCCAGATTTCGGGAAGTGTCTTCTCAATCCTATCGGCTGCCCGGTGGCACCGCAACGCGCTAGTTGGGAGTCCATGGGAGGGCCCGCATGACCGGACCGAACAACAAATGGCCAGGCGTTCGGGGTCCATCTCGCCGCACACTGATGATTGGCAGCGTCGCCGCGGCCTCGGCGTTGACAGCCGCAGCGGAGGCCAAGGACGCGAGCCGGCCGGCTGTCCCCTTAAGCATCGGAGTTCGTAGCGTGAGCACGATCAGGACACGGGACGGGACCGAGATTTACTACAAGGACTGGGGAAAGGGGCCGCCCGTCGTCTTCAGTCACGGTTGGCCGCTCAACGCCGATGTCTGGGACGACCAGATGATGTTCATGGCATCGCGCGGCTTCCGCTGCGTTGCCTTCGATCGCCGCGGCCACGGCCGATCGACTCAGCCTTGGGACGGCAACAACTATGACAGCTTTGCCGCGGACCTCGCTGCACTGATCGATGCGCTCGATCTGAAGGGTGCCACCCTGGTTGGTCATTCGGCGGGCGCCGGGGACATTGCGCGCTATATCGGACGGTATGGGACCGGGCGCGTCAGCGGCACCGTTCTGGTCTCGGCGATCCCGCCCCTGATGCTCAAGACACCGGCCAACCCCGGCGGCGTTCCGATCGAGGTATTCGACGGTATCCGCGCTGGCGTTGCAGGCGATCGCGCTCAATTCTATCGCGATCTTGGGGACGGGCCGTTCTACGGCGCCAATCGCCCGGGATCGAAAGTATCGCAGGGCCTCAAGGACGCATTCTGGCTGTGGTCCATGCAGGTCGGGCTAAAGGCTTCTTACGAAGGCATTACGGCGTTCTCTCAGACGGACTTTACGCAGGACCTCAAGCGATTCGATGTACCGACGCTGATTATCCACGGCGAGGACGACCAGAACGTCCCGATCGCGAACACGGCGCTGCTGTCCGTGAAGCTGATCCGGAAATCGACGCTGAAGGTTTACCCCGGCGCGCCGCACGGGCTGACGGTCACCCATAAGGACAAGTTCAACGACGATCTTCTGGGGTTTGTGAAAAGTTTGCCAACTGAGGAGTCCTTGCGATGAGCACAGTAACGACAAAAGACGGCGTGGAAATCTACTACAAGGACTGGGGCAAGGGCCAGCCCATCGTCTTCAGCCACGGCTGGCCGCTGTCGGCCGATGACTGGGACGCGCAGATGCTGTTTTTCCTCGACAAGGGCTATCGTGTCATCGCGCATGATCGGCGCGGCCATGGCCGCTCCGCGCAGGTCGGCGATGGCCACGACATGGATCATTACGCCGACGATCTTGCAGCGGTGACGAGCCATCTGGGTCTCGAGAACGCAATCCACGTGGGCCATTCGACCGGCGGCGGAGAGGTGGTGCACTACCTCGCACGGCACGGCGAGAGCCGCGTGGCGAAGGCCGCCATCATCAGCGCGGTGCCGCCATTGATGGTGAAAACCGAGGCGAATCCGCGGGGCTTGCCAAAGCAGGTCTTCGACGACCTTCAGGCGCAGCTTGCCGCCAATCGCTCGGAATTCTACGTCGCGATCGCGAGTGGTCCGTTCTACAATTACAACCGCCCGGACGCTAAACCCTCTGAGGCCATCGTCCGAAACTGGTGGCGCCAGGGCATGATGGGCGGCGCCAAGGCGCATTACGACGGCATCGTCGCCTTCTCCCAGACCGATTTCACAGCGGATCTCAAGACGATCGGCGTGCCGGTGCTGGTGATGCACAGCGAGGACGACCAGATCGTGCCCTATGCCGACGCCGGGCCGCTGTCAGCCGAGCTGCTGAAGAACGGCGTGCTGAAGACCTACAAGGGTTTTCCCCACGGTATGCCTACGACGCAGGCCGAAACCATCAACGCCGACTTGCTGGCGTTTATCCAAGGCTGACAAACCGTTCCGCGAAAGAAGTTTTCATGCAACCTGCTCTCAAGGGGCTTGTCGTCATGGGCACCTGCTCGCTGCTCGCCACCGGGGCGTCCGCCCAGAGTGCGAGGGACATTCGCGGTCCTTCGCCGCTGGTCGCCATCGAAAACGAACCGCCGGCTAAGCTTATTGTCGACCCGCCGCTCGCTGAACAGTTGGCAAAGGGCCTCGTTTTCATCCAGTACCGGACGGAGAATCTGCGCGTAGTGCCTGTGTTCGGCAAAGGCGCCCTTGATGTGTCGCCGCGCATCGGTCACCTCCACATCACCGTTGATGATCTGCCCTGGCACTTTGTCGATGCCAGCGGCGAGACGGTGATCGTGGTCGGCCTGCCGCCCGGTCCGCACAAGATGCTGTTCGAGTTGGCCGATCCGACGCACCGGGTGATCGGCAGCGAAACGGTGAGTTTCGTCGTGCCCGATCGCTAGCGCTTCCGTTCTGGATAGGGGTCGGTCCATGTCATCATCGAAAGTGGGTTTATTGTCGCGGCGGGGCTTCTGCCTGTGCTGCGTTGGCGCTACCGCCGCGGGTCGATGGCTGATACCGCATGAGGCTTTTGCGGAGGCGCGCGGCATCGTCAGCCTGATCAAGGACAGCGCTGCCGCTTCGCCGATCGTTACGCATAGGTTGCGCAACGATATCACCGTGCTTGAAGGCTCCGGGGGCACCGTCGCCGTGCTGACAGGCCCGGACGGTAAGGTGCTGATCGACGCGGGCATCGCTGTCTCGCGCCCGCAGATGACCAAGGCGCTTGTTGATATCGGTGCCGATCCGATTACCCACCTGGTCAATACGCACTGGCACTTCGATCACACGGACGGCAATGCCTGGCTCAACGCCGCCGGTGCGAAGATCATTGCGCAAGAAAATACCGGCAAATACTTGTCGCGCGTTCAACGTGTGGCCGACTGGGACTACAATTTTCTCGCACCGCCGCCGGGCGGAACGCCGACCGAGGTATTTACCGGCGAACGCACTCTGAAGCTAAACGGGTCGACGATTGTGCTCAGACAATACGGTCCGGCGCATACCGACAGCGATATTTCCGTTACGTTCGTCGAAGCAAACGTTATCCACGTGGCTGATACATTCTGGAATGGCGTCTATCCGTTCGTCGACTATTCGACCGGCGGCAGCATCAACGGGATGATCGCGGCGTCCGATGCCAATCTCGCGGCGGCGTCCGACGATACCATCATTATCGCTGGCCATGGCAAAGCTGTGGGAACCAAAGCCGAGCTTCAGGAATTCCACGACATGCTCGTCGCCGTTCGTGACGCGGTCAGTGCGCTCAAGCGGCAGGGGCGCTCGCGCGATGAAACCCTCGCCGCCAAGCCGACAGCCGCATTTGACGCCAGGTTCGGCAATTTCGTCATCGATCCCGGCTTCTTCACCAGGCTGGTCTACGACGGCGTCTGACCGCGCAGGCCATGCGGTTTCACTGATCATCATGAACTCGGAGGCTGACATGAAGCACGTTGATCTGGCCGATTCGCCCGGTGCCCTTGGTCGTCGGCGGTTCTCTGTTGGCCTGCCGCTGCTGGCGGCCGGCGCCGCTTATCTGCAACAGATGCCTGCGGCAACGGCATCGCCGGCCGGCCAAGTTCCGATAGTAACGCACTATCGGACCAAAACGATTGACAGCATCAAGATCTTTTATCGCGAAGCGGGACCGGCCAACGCTCCGGTGGTGCTGTTGCTGCACGGCTTCCCGACCTCGTCACACATGTTTCGCAATCTGATACCGGAACTAGCCGATCGGTATCATGTGATCGCTCCGGATTACCCGGGCTATGGCCAGAGCGACATGCCCGATCGCGCAACGTTTTCCTACACCTTCGACCGATTCGGGGAGCTGGTCGATGGCCTGCTCGACCAGCTTGGCGTCAGACGCTATGCGATGTACGTGATGGACTATGGCGCGCCAGTCGGCTGGCGTCTCGCGCTCAAGCATCCCGAGCGCGTCACCGCGCTGATCGTGCAGAACGGGAATGCCTATGACGAAGGGCTTAAGGCGTTCTGGGACCCGATCAAGGCCTATTGGTCCGACCACTCGGAAGCGCACCGAAAGGCGCTGTACGTGCTGGTCGCGCCGGAGACGACGAAGTTCCAGTACACGGATGGAGTCAGCGATGTCAGCCGAATTGCGCCGGACAACTGGGTCTATGACCAGGCACTGCTCGACCGGCCCGGCAACGCCGAAATCCAGATGGATTTGTTCTACGACTATCGAACCAATCTGCCGCTTTATCCCGAAGTGCAGGCCTATTTCCGCAAGCACCAGCCGCCGACCTTGATTGTCTGGGGCAAGAACGACAAGATTTTCGCTGCCGACGGGGCCTATCCCTATAAGCGCGATCTTCCCGCGGTCGAATTTCACCTCATCGACACCGGGCATTTTGCGCTCGAGGACAAAGCCGACGAAATGGTGCCGTTGATCCGCGACTTTCTCGGTCGCAAGGTCTCGTCTTGATGGGTTGCCGCGGCGGCGGACATCGGGAGGTTGCGTGATGAGCGTGGTCGTATCGGTCAACGTCGGGTTGCCTCAGGACGTAGCGTGGCAGGGCAGGACGGTCCGGACGGCGATTTGGAAGAAGCCGGTGCCGGGACGGATTTTCGCCGGCAGGCTGAATCTCGCCGGCGACGGCCAAGGCGACCTCAGCGGCCATGGCGGCGAGCAACGTGCAATCATGGTTTACCAACTCGAATCCTACCGATACTGGTCGAACTACCTTGAGCGGCCGGATCTCGTGCCGGGGATTTTCGGCGAAAACCTCACTGTGCAGGGCCTCGCCGATGCCGAAGTTTGCATCGGCGATCGCTTCAGGATTGGCACCGTCGTCGTCGAGGTCAGCCAGCCACGCGACACTTGCTACCGTGTCGGCATCAGGCTGGAACGTCCGGAGATGCCGGCGTTGCTGGTGGCGCACCGCCGGCCCGGTTTCTATTTCCGGGTCATACAGGAGGGTGAACTCGGTGCCGGCGATCGCATCGAGAAGATCTCTGACGGTCCCGAGCGCATGACGATCGCCGAGATCGACGCACTCCTTTACTCCGCCGAGCACCCGCTGGACGCCTTGCGCCGCGCAGCCCGCATTCCGGCGCTCAGCCCGGGGTGGCAACGCTCAATGCAGGGGCTGGCAGCCGCTGCCGAAGCGGGCGGCAGGACGGGCAACGCCGGCCTTGGACACGGCGCGTCGGCGCCCCTTGCATGGCGTGGCTTCCGCCCGCTTTTGGTCACGGCCTCCCGCGACGAAACCACGGACGTCCGATCGTTCGAGTTGGCGGCCGAAGACGGCACACCGCTGCCCCCGGCTTTGCCCGGCCAACATATCGTCGTCCGCGTACAGCCGAACCCGGATGCTGCCGCCGGCACGCGGAACTATTCGCTGTGCGGTCCGCCCGGGAACGCAAACTATCGGATTGGCGTGAAGAACGAGCACGGCGTCGCCAGCAGCTTTCTCCACCAAGGCGTCCGCGCCGGCAGTCGCCTGGAGGTCGGCGCGCCTCGCGGCTCGTTTACCCTTGCCGCCGGTGTGGCGCCCATCGTGTTCATCAGCGCCGGTGTCGGCGTCACCCCGATGCTGGCGATGCTGCATGCCGCGGCGGCGATGGATGCGGTGACGCCTCGGCAGGTGTGGTGGCTGCATTCAGCCCGCGATCGGGCGCATCATGCGTTTGCCCGGGAAGCGGACGAACTGCTCGGTGCGCTCCGGATGCCGCATCGCTGCGTGATCTACAGTCGGCCCGGGCCGGAAGACAGCCTCGGCCAGGACTTCGATCGGCCAGGTCACCTCTCGCCGGAGCTGCTTCAGGAGATCGGGGTTCCCGGGGACGCCGACTTCTACCTGTGCGGTCCGCCCCGCTTTCTTGAGGATATTCAGAACGGTCTGGCGGCCCGGGACATCCCGCGACCCAGAATCCACGTCGAAGTGTTCGGTCCCGCGCCTGCCCTTACGCCCGGCATCGCCGGTCGCGCGGCAATCTCGCCACACCGTCCTGACGGAGCTGAGGGCGCCGGACCCACGGTGACGTTCCTGCGCTGCGGTCTGGCTGTGCCCTGGGACACGCGCTTCGGCAGCCTGCTCGAACTGGCCGAAGCCTGCGCCGTTCCGGTGCGCTGGTCCTGCCGTTCAGGCGTATGCCATAACTGCGAGAGCGGCTTGATCGAAGGCGATATCGCCTACGCGCCGGAACCGCTGGATCTGCCAGCCGAAGGCAATGCGCTGATCTGCTGCGCAACGCCGATCACCGCGGTCGAGCTTGATCTCTAGAGGCATCATCACGATCGAACGACGCGCTGATAGCGCTTTGGCGCGATGGCGCGGCGCATAGGCCCGTCCAACCAGCCCTCGGGGTGGAAACGACATGACTGGAGGCGATACATGTACCAGCACACGCTCTCTTATCAGGCCGACGGCCTCGAAATGCGAGGGCAGCTTTTCTTCGAACCGGCGGTTGCTCCTCGTGCCGCTGTGCTCGTCTTCCCGGAGGCGTTCGGCCTTGGCGAGAACGCGCTCCGGCACGCGAAGCCAGGACCAGGCCAATGTCAGGAATCACGACTGCGTCTGCACGCGCTGGACGCCATGACGGGGAAGCCGCATGTGAGCACCATCCGACCGGTGTGACTCTCCTGGCGAAAGGAAAAGCAAAATGGAAGTGCAATTGCCGATCGATGGCCCGGGCCCACTCAGCGTGGTGCCAGCACTTGGCGAGACACCAGTCTTTCAACCGGGCCAGCAGGTTCGGGTCCTCGAGCGGTTCCCGCTCGGTCATTACCGGGTGCCTCTGTATCTTCGTGGCAGGACCGGCATCGTTGAGAGGCTCGTCCAACCCGCTATCGACAACGAGGAGGAAGGGTTTGGCCGAAACGCCGGCGTGAAGCGACATTACTATCGCATCGCCGTCCCCCTGTCGGACATTTGGGCCGGCTACGCCGGCAGCCAACGGGATCACCTGTACATCGAAGTCTTTGAAACCTGGCTGGAGGCCGCTCACAATGCATAGTCACGACCATGACCATCAGGGGATAGGCGCGACCGAGCCGCCCGGCTATTTCGACATCCTGCAAGCGGCGCTTGAGGAAATGCTGATTGAGCGCAAAATCCTGAAGCCCGGCGAGATCGAGCGCCAGATCGACGTTCTGGACTCGCGCACGCCCGCCCTTGGCGCCAAGGTTGTCGCCCGCGCCTGGACAGACCCGGAGTTCCGCGCCCGCCTGCTCGCCGACGGGCGGGTCACCTGCGAGGAACTTGGCATCACCTTCTACGACGACACGGGACTCATTGTTCTCGAGAATACCAAGACGGTCCACAACCTGGTCGTCTGCACATTGTGCTCCTGCTATCCGCGCCCGCTGCTTGGCTTACCACCGGAATGGTACAAGCTGAAACCGTATCGCGCCCGCGCGGTGATTGAGCCGCGTGCGCTGCTCGCCGAATTCGGCACAATCATTCCGCAAGATGTGGAGATCCGCGTCGCCGACTCGACGTCCGCACTGCGCTTTCTCGTGCTACCGCTCCGGCCCGAGGGCACTGACGGCTATACCGAGGAGCAGCTTGCCGCGCTGGTCACTCGCGACGCCATGATCGGCGTCGTCCCTGTCACCCTCAATGAGCAGAAGGCCGCCGCATGATAGACCTGGAAGACTTTTTGCATCGGCTGCCCAACGACGTAGGCGGTCAGCCGTCGCCCGCCTTCGCCCGCGTGGAACACGCACTCGCCCCTTGGGAGAAGCGCTGCCACGCATTGGCTGACGTCCTGGACTATCATAAGCTCATCAGCACTGAGGAGAAGCGCCGCGGCGTGGAGGCGCTCGGGGCCGAAGTGATCAATCGGTTGAGCTACTACGAGCGCTGGGCCTCCGCGTTTGCCGTCCTTCTGTTCCAGAAGGGTGTTCTGACCCCGACCGGCCTCGCCGAGAAGATGATCGAGATCGAGACGCGCTGGTCAGCCGAGCAGCCTCCGGCCGACGTTGCCGCGACATGAGTGACCTCCCGGCCGGACTGTCGTGCCTCAGGAGTCGCCACGGACCGTCGGAGACGATGGACCGTCTCGTTGCCAGCGTCACCGCGCGGGGCATGACGATCTTCGCCCGAATCGACCACGGCGCCGGGGCGGCTGAGGCGGGGCTGTCGCTTCGTCCGACCGAGCTTCTGCTCTTCGGACACGCACGCAGCGGCACGCCGTTGATGCAGGCCGCGCAGACGATCGGCATCGACCTGCCGCTCAAGGCCCTCGTCTGGCAGGACGGAAACGGGGTGGTGTGGGTCGGCTTCAACGAACCCGACTGGATCGCGTGCCGGCACGGTCTCGCGCCTGACACCATCCCCGCCGTCCAAGCCATACACAGGGCCTTGACCGAGATCGGGCATGAGGCGGCTGGGAGTTCAACGTGACGGACCACAACCTTCTGTCGTCGCAGGCCAAGCCGTTTATTCAATCCGAGGGAGCACAGATCGCGTGGGTAAGCTTCAAGGTAAGATCGCCGTCATTACCGGTGCCAACAGTGGTATCGGCTTGGCCGCCGCACGTCTTTTTGTGCAGGAGGGTGCGACTGTCTTCATGACAGGGCGACGGCAGCCGGAACTCGACGCCGCTGTACAGTCGATCGGACAAGGTGCGCATGGCGTGCAAAGTGACGTCTCGAATCTTGCAGACCTCGACCGCCTGTTCGCGATCGTCCGGGAAGCAGCGGGAACCATCGACGTTCTCTTTGCCAACGCTGGCGGCGGAACGTTCGCGCCGCTCGGTTCGATCACGGAAGAGCATTTCGATACGACCTTCGCGACCAACGTCAAAGGCACTTTGTTTACTGTGCAGAAAGCACTTCCGCTGATGAAAGAGGGCGGTTCGATTATTCTCACCGGGTCCACCGCAGGAACGACCGGCACCCCGGCCTTCAGCGTCTACAGCGCCAGCAAAGCGGCGGTGCGCAACTTCGCCCGAAGCTGGATCTTGGATCTCGCGCCGCGAAAGCTACGGGTCAACGTACTGGCACCCGGCCCAACCTCCACGCCCGGCTGGCATGGTCTCTCGCCAAGCGAGGAGGCACACCAAGCCATGATCGCGGCCGCGGCCGCGTCCATACCGCTCGGACGGATGGGCGAGCCCGAGGAGGTCGCGCGCGCCGCCCTCTTCCTGGCTTCGGACGACAGCAGCTTCGTGAGCGGAAGCGAGTTGTTCGTCGACGGCGGATCGGCGCAGGTGTGAACTGAATCCGAGGCTGGCCTGACGGGTCCGGGTATGAGAACCGTCACCTCTTTATGTCTGCCGGATGCAACAATGACCTCAACCGGCCGCATCTTCTCCAAGCTCTCAGAGTTACGTCTGCGGGTTATCGGCATCGATGCACGTATGCCGACGACCGCCCAGCTGACTTCCGAGCTCGGTGATGTCTACTACGTGGGCGTCGGCGCGGACATTCGCGGAGACCCGGGGAAGATCGCAGCGCTGGTTTCGCAGAGGCGGGCGGAGCTGTGGCCGGACGGATCCTATCGGACAGCCTTCCTCTTGGCTCCGAAGTCGAGGCTACGGACCAGGCAAAGTGACCCGGCTTCCATTGACCTCGAGCTCTGGCAAAAAATTTCGAGCACTCCGAGATGATCCGGTTCCTGACTGCGGGGGGAACCGGAAACATCCCGGAAAACCAGCAATGGGGGGCCGCGTCGACCCTCGCCGCGGGCGGTACGAAGGTCTCCAGCATCTCGGGAGAAATGGCGGCTTCCAGGAATGTCGACTTTGAGCGGCATATCGGACCGGGAGCGAATGACATGGTCGCACAGATCAGGCGGTTCAAGGAAGAATCGTAGGCGCCAGCTGCCAGTCCGGATACCGGACGACCTCAATGTCGGCTTGCCACCCAATTCCGCCAGCCCATTCGCCCGTGGCAATGTCCGCTGCCTGGCTGTGGCAATGCGCGCCAAATGACCTCAACGGGGCGCGAAGCCGCCGCCGACGGACCGAGCGGTCCATGTCTGTGTTCCACCCATTGGGATAACGGAAATCAGATGATTTCCGTTATCGCCGCGGCCACCCCACAGGTCCTCATGCTCCCGTTGATAAAGTTCCTCGATGTGCCTGGCCTGAGCTTACGGAGCCATGACGAGCTGCCCGGTCTCGGCGGCACGGTCATATGGGCGGACCCGGATTTCCACCGTGCGCCCCAGCGCATTCAACCAAGCGGCGAGTTTGTCGATGGTCACACTTTCCATGCGCCCGCGAAGGACTTTGGAAAGTGTGGGTTGATCGGTGCCGCAAAGTTGCGCCGCTTCCTGCTGCGTGAGACTCCGCTCCTTTATGGTGTCGCCGATCGTCATGATCAGCGTGCTCTTCACCGTCAGTTCAGCCGCGGCCGCCGGTGCGAAGCCCATGTCGGCAAAGACGTTGCCGCTGCTGCTTTCGTAAGGGACATTCTTCACGTCAGTCCTCCGCATCGAGAGATTGTGCCCGCTTGAGGCGTAGTTCGATCAGGTCGGCGTCAGGCTTGGGTAACGCAATTCCGGACGTGGATTTCTTCATGAAAGCGTGCAGCACATAAACCGCCTTCCGCAACGCCACGACATACATGACGCGGTAGGCATTTCCATCGAACCGCTCACGCAACTCGAAAACGCCACCGCCGATTTGCGGCAGAGGCTTGGTATCGAGCGGGGTCCTACCCCGCTGCACCTCACCGAGCCGATGGCCGAAGGAAGCCTTCACCGGACTTGGCAGCTCAGAAATATCCGCTTTGCTGCTGCCGATCCACACGATCGGCTTTGGCGGCGGAGGTGGCTGATCGGAAGAAGCGTCGCCGCCGCGCCCGCGCCGGGGTGGAATCATCGGTCTTCGGCCATCGGGGTGAATATGGCAAATTTATCATAACCTGTCAAGCGACAGCGCAGGCGACCGCGCAGGTTGCGCAGGGTTGCGGCATCGCGCGGAGGGCAGCGCCATGCCGACCGGGGTCATGGGTTTGGTCGTCGCTGCCGCAGGTTCGGTTCGTTGCATGCCAGTTCTCCCGGATATCGGTACGGCGAACCGGCTAAGAGAACCTCCCCCGGCTGACTGGCAGGGTGGTCGTCACCTCGATCCGGAAGCGAGGCCCGAAGCCGCCAGTCGAGTCGAAGGAAGATACCAGGGCCGATGCGAACCGGCAGCTTTCCGGCATCCAGCCTCGTATGCCGGTCGTCATCGAACGGGCGGATTGGCCGATATGGCCGGGCGAGGCGGAGGGTGCTGTCGCCGCGCCGCTGCGTCCGGCGCCGCAGGACGTCCCGCGCTTATGGCCGGTCGACAAACGGGTCGGCAACGTCCGGAACGACGGACCGGCGTTGCCCGAACCGCATGCGCCGCCGGAGACCCGGGCGCTGCTTTGAACGAATGGACCGATGGGGCGTGGAAGTGTCAAAGCAGACGTTTCGATGGCAGTGGCCGACACCGCCTCGGTTGTTGTCCCGCGTCGGAGCCGAATTGGTGTAGTCATTCGGTAAGCGGCGCGCGCCCGGGCCTCGTGAGGGAAAAACGTCATCAAGAAAGGTATTTTGCCATGAGAATCAAAGACTCCATCGACAAGATCCCTGGCGGCCTGATGCTGGTGCCACTGCTGCTCGGCGCGCTGTGCAAGACCTTCGTGCCGGGCGCACCCGCCTACTTCAAAGGCTTCACCCTGGGGATCATGACCGGAGTCATCCCGATCCTGGCGGTGTGGTTCTTCTGCATGGGCGCCTCGATCAAGTTGAGCGCCACCGGCACCGTGCTGCGCAAGTCGGGGACGCTGGTGCTCACCAAGCTGCTCACGGCCTGGGCTGTCACCATCGTCGCCTCCTGGTTCATTCCCGTCGAAGGTATCCAGACCGGCTTCTTCGCCGGCCTGTCGATCCTCGCCATCGTTGCCTCAATGGATATGACGAACGGCGGCCTTTACGCCTCGCTGATGCAGACCTACGGCACCCGGGAGGAAGCCGGCGCGTTCGTGCTGACCTCCATCGAGTCCGGCCCGCTGATGAGTATGATCATCCTCGGTGCCTCCGGCGTGGCGCATTTCGAGCCGCAGGTCTTCATCGGCGCCGTACTGCCGTTCCTGGTCGGCTTCGCGCTCGGCAACCTGGATCCGAAGCTGCGCGCCTTCTTCGCGCCGGGCGGCATGCTGATGATCCCGTTCTTTGCCTTTGCCCTGGGTAACACGATCGACCTCAGCCACCTGCTTTCGCCGCTGGCGGGCCTGGGCGTGGTGCTGGCCGTTTCGGTCATTGCGCTGACGGGCATCCCGCTGATCCTGGCGGACAAATTCATCGGGCGCGGCACAGGCACGGCCGGCCTTGCGGCCTCCTCTACCGCTGGCGCGGCGGCGGCCAACCCGCTGGCGATCGCCGCGGTGGCGCCTCAGTTCGCGCCGGCGGCGCAAAGCGCCACGGTGCTGGTGGCGATTTGTGTCATCGTCACGTCCATCGTCGTGCCGATCCTCACCGGCCTCTGGTACAAGAGGTTCGGCCTCGGCCTGGCCGAACGGGCAAGCGCGGACGAGACGGCGCCGCAACTGGTGCCCGCGGACTGACTGCGCCCGTTGCGCGACCCGGCTGTCCGGCCGCCTTAATCACCGGCAAACCAGCCGGCAGGGCAGGGGGGTCGCCGCCGACGCTGATGCGCCAGCCTGTCCCGCAAAGGGTAAGAGACGGGACACGACACCAGCCCCACGAAAACCGGGACTTGCGAGTCCCGAGAGTCTGTCTCCCGCGTGACGGTGACGCCGCTACGTCGTCGCAAGAAGCCGCTGTGGCACCGCGCCGAACCAGCCGGACCAAACCCCCTGCGGCGCAGTGCAGCGGGACTTTTCGGCCCCCGGCGTGGAGCCTCAATTAATTGCACGGCCCTCATGGCTTGCCTCCGGGTGTCGTCTTTCATCCGGCCAGTTGGGTTCCCGGCCGGGAGACATACATCGGCCCGCCGTGCATGAATTCGATACTGAATCCGTATGGTGCCGAATCCGGCAATCCCCGCCTTGCTTTTTGCGGCGAAGCAATAGCCGGCGGCGAAACCGTCGCACTGCATTCACGATATAGCTTTCTCGACGTGGACTGCCTTATTGTCACTGCGGCGGCCAATGTCGGCGGGGACGGCGTTCGGCCGGCATAGGGAGAGACACATGACGGGTGGTGGCCTGGTCCCGGCAGTGGAGGAAGCATTCCGGGAAGCGCGCGACCTCGACGCGCCGCTGAACCATCGTCTCTCCGTGGTCGCAGACCGCGTGCGCACCCTGAATCCGGTGTTCGCCGAGGGCGTTGATCGGCTGATCGCCCGCTTGCAGCATGCCGACGCAGGTGCCGGGGCACCGGGGGTCGGCGATGCCATGCCCAACTTCGTCCTTCCGGACCAATCCGGGCGGCTGGTGACGCTGGAGGCAGCGGCAGCGAACGGGCCGGTAGCGATTTCATTCAATCGTGGACATTGGTGTCCCTATTGCCGGCTGAATCTGGCGGCGATGGCTGACGCTTACCCGGAGATCGCCGCGACCGGTGGTCAGGTGCTGGCCATCGTGCCGGAGCGGCAGCGCTTCACCGCCGTCCTGACGGCTGACACAGGCGCAACATTCCCGGTATTGACGGATATGGACAACGGCTATGCCCTATCGCTGAACCTGGCTGTCTGGGTCGGCGCCGAAATGACGGTGCTGATTGCCCGGGCGGGCTGGGATATCCCGAAATATCAGGACAACAACGCCTGGGTGCTGCCGATACCGGCAACCTTCGTGGTTGGAACGGACGGCATCATCGTCGCACGCCATATCGAGCCCGACTATCGCCGCCGGATGGAGATGGCGGACCTGATCACGTCGCTGCGGCTGGCGGCGACCGTTCGAACTCGGTCCAGTCCGCTGCGCGAAGCAGATTGAGCAGGCTGGAGGCGACCGGTGAGCGCTGGCGGCCGCCCACGCCATAAACGCTGACCTCGCGCCTTAAATCCCACTTCCGTACCGCCGGGCGGCACAGCATCGGCGAACCCGGTGCGCTGGCCGGCATGATCGATACGCCGATATTGGCCTGCATCAAGGCCATCAGATCGTAGTCCGTCGCCACTTCGTGTGCGTTCGCAACCGCGATTTCATTCGCGGCGAGATAATCGCGCTGGGCTGCGGCCATTTCGCACCCCGCGATCAACAGGAATCGCTCGCCGGAAAGGTGTTCCATCTCGACCCCTGCCTGTCGCGCCAGGTGGTGGTCGCGGTGCACCACGATGGACATCGGCTCGGTGAACATCCGCCACCGATCCAGGCGCTCCCAGGTTTCGTCGAGCGGGCCCGCGATCGCCAGATCCACCTCGCCGCTTTTCAGCATCTCGCCGATCGCCTCGCCCGAGCCACGGCGGATTTTGAGCTCAACGCCAGGATACGCATGCAGGATCTCGCCGATCGGCCGCATGAACGAAGCGATATTGATGGTGCAGGACAATCCGAGGTTGAGCAGCGCCACTTTACTGGCCTTGACGGCGTTGGCGAGAGTCCGGGCAGCCACCGCAGCGTCGTAACATTGCTCCAAAAACGGCACCATGCGGTGTCCGAGCGGAGTGAGGTGCGAATTGCCGCGCTCGCGGCGAATCAGATCGCCTCCCAGCTCCGCTTCCAGCGCCTTGATGGCGCGGGTCAATGTCGGCTGCGACACGTTGCAGGCGTCGGCGGCACGGGTAAAGTTGAGCGTCCTGGACAATGTCAGAAAGTAGCGAATGTGCTGCATTTCCATAGGCTTGCCCGTGGCTCTCCGCTGATCGCGCCAGACGGCTGCAAGTCGTGGCGCTTTTTACACAAGGGCCGCCCGATAGGGAAGACGACAGCGGCGGCCGCAGCGGTTTGTTCCGTCGTAGGATCGTTACGTCACGCGCGGCGATGGCTGGGTATCGACGATACCTCGATGGCATGGACTTTTTAGCAAAAAGGCATTTCCGGCAAGCGGTGAGAAGCGACAGGGTTGGCCGCCGCTGCAAGGAGCAAATTCAATGTATGTCGATGCCGCACGACACACGGCGAACTCGGTCACGCCGATCCCCGGGCGTGGGATGCGCGATTCGCTCCAGTCAGATGGGTGGCCGCCCCGCAACCGTGCGACCGGAGCGCACGAAAGCGAGCGCCCCCCTGCCGATCGTTTCGAGGCGTTGGCCGTATGGTCGCAGCGGGCGGAAGCCGACAGCGCCGATGTCGCGGCTGCGCTGCTTGCGTCCTCCGCACCGGCCTTCGATACCGTGTGCGATGTGCTCCGGCCGCTTTGGGCGGAGGAGGCCTTTCATCGCGCCTATAGCCTGTTGCGCCTGAACGCGGCGCGGTTGCGCCCGTGTCGCGACATGCCGGCGATGCAACAGGATATCGCGCTTGCGCGGCGTCTCGCCGCCGGTTTCCGAGCCCTCGCGGCCGATCGCGACGCCGCCATGGTGTCGTGTTCGCCGATTCTGCACGAGGTCGTGCAGACCCTCGGGTTGTTGTTCGGTTCCGCCACGGGACGTGTCCAGGTCACGATCAACATCGCGCGAATGATGCTACCCGCCTACAAGCGGCGCGCTCTGGTGCTCGCGGCAAGCGAACTGGTCGTCAACGCCCTGACGCATGCCTTCGGTCCCGGCGATCGCGGTCGCATCCACGTGAGCCTGCTGCGCCGATCGGCGGATAATGCCTGACTGCTGGTCGCTGACGATGGCCGGGGCCTCGGCCGGGGAGTGCCTGATCCGGCGGAGAGTGTTGCCGCTGCGCTGGCGAATCTGCTCGAGTCGGACCTTGTCTACGACCGCACCGCCGTCTGGGCGACGGTTGCCGGGATTGCCTTTCCGCTGCCGGCGGCTTCGGGTCGCGTCCGTGCCAGGATTTGCCACCCGCCAAGGAAGCATTCAATACGGGCGACTAAATAGTCTTGAACGATGAAAAGGATCGATGAAAATGCGCAGGAGTCTTTGTGCCGCAGCCGCCGCCCTGGCGGCGTTTTCTGCCGAACCTTTATACGCCGCTCCCGCTGGCTATGCAGACCCGTTGGACGCTCCGACCTTGGAGACGATCAGGTCACAGTTCGCCGAGCTTATGGACCTGGCCAATCGGCACGATCTCAAGGCCCTGCACGAGATGTTCTGGCAATCGCCTTCGGCCCTTCTCGTCGCGAAGAGCGCGATCGCATCGGAGGGCAACTGGGCAGGGTTTTGGGGCAACGCGGCAATCGATCAGAAGCTGCACGATATCGCGGCGTCAGGGCCGGTCATACTCCAGCCGGACTTTTCGAAGCTCAAGGTTGTCGGCCTGACCGATAGCGTCGCGGAAACCTATGCGCCGATGACTATTACGGTCTCATATGCAGGGCAGGATGGAACGGCAAAACCATTTCTGATGATTATTGACTGGATAAAGATCGGGAATGACTGGAAGGTCGCCTCCGAAATCATCCTGCCGGTGCCCCCTGCCCCGTCGCGCGCCGGGTAGGACGGCAAGCGCCCTTACTCCGATATCCGGCCGCCGGGAGCACAACAGAATGTCCGAACCACTCAGTCTCCAGATCGAAGAATCCGTCGCGCTGATGACATTCGATCGGCCCGCCAGGCTTAATGCGCTGAACAACGCGCTCATCGATGGTATCATGCAAACCCTCGACCGTGTCGAATTCGATCCGGGCGTGCGCGTGGTGGTCATCACCGGGACCGGGCGCGCCTTCAGCGCGGGCGCAGACATCGCCGAGTTTCGCCGGCACGTCGAGGCCGGTCCCGAGCAGGCGATCGCGCATTTCATGCGGCCCGGTCATCGCATGACGCGGCGCGTCGAATCGTTCCCGAAACCCGTGGTCGCGGCGGTGAACGGGCTGGCATTCGGTGGCGGTTGCGAACTCGTGGAGTCCGCTCACATCGCGCTCGCCGCCGACACGGCGACGTTCTCCAAGGCGGAGGTCAATATCGGCATCATCCCGACATTCGGAGGCACCCAGCGTCTGCCTCGAAACGTTGGCCGCAAGGCCGCGATTGAACTCATTCTGAGCGGGCGAATATTCGACGCGACCGAAGCCGCGCGGCTCGGTTTGGTCAATCGTGTCGTTCCCGCCGGCGATCTTCTCGCCGCGGCACTCGCGCTGGCGAAAGATCTCGCGGCCAAGCCGCCGCTCACGCTCGCCGCCGCGCTGACGGCGATTCATCGCGGCATGGACGCGGCGATCGACGATGGCCTGGCGATCGAAGAAGCCGCATTCGCCCGCATCGTTCCGACGCACGACGCGCGAGAGGGCATCGCGGCGTTCCTGGAGAAGCGGCCTCCATCGTTCCTTGGCCGTTAGAAAGAGTCGATCGCCGCCAGCTTCATGGTCGGGTCACAATTGAAAGGACAAGCAATGCCGCTCATTCACATCTCACTGCGCGCCGGAAAGCCGGAGCCCTATCGACAGGCGATCTTCGACGGCGTTTACCGCGCGATGCGCGAAACGTTCAATGTGCCCGAGGACGACCAGTTCATGACGATCACGGAGCATGACGCTGCGAACTTCCGCTACGGCGCGTCCTATCTCGGCGTCGCCCGTAGCGACAATGTCGTCTTCATCGAGATCATCGCAAACAACACCCGCACTTTGGAACAGAAAAAGGCGCTGTTCCGGCGGATCGCGGAGCTGCTCGGCGAAGGCCCCGGTATCCGGCCGGAAGACGTGTTCGTGGGCCTTGTCGAGGTCGCGAAAGAGAATTGGTCCCTCGGCAACGGTCTCGCGCAATACGCCTGAGGCGGCATGGACCACTGCCGGCGGATCATCAGTGCGAGGGTTTGGCGAGGCCCACTCTGATAATCGTAGCGTCCGCGACATCGGTGGTGCCGGAGGGCGAGAATGTGGGGAATTGCCGCAGTTGCTCCGGCGTGAAGGCGACGATCTCCATGTCCTGGCCGAGCAACACCATGGCGTCCACAGGCACGGCAATCGGCCGGGCACCAAAGCCCAGGAACCCGCCGAAGTCGACAACCACCATGATCCGGCCGTCACCATCACGAACAACCCGGCGAACCCGGCCGAGAACGTCCTGGCTCTCGACGGGACGCAGAACCTCTCTGCCGAGAAGGTCGCCAACCCGAACCGGCTGCGGAAATCGCATGGCAGCGGAATCCGCCAGGCTCATGCCTGGCGGCGGCGGCATGCCCCCCGGCGTCGCGCTCTGCGCATCGGCCGTGCTCGCGGTCGCGCTCAGCAGGCACGATGCAAGCAGGATGCGGATCCGGGCCATGCGCTTCACAGGCCCGCAAACCATGGGAAGCCTTTCGCTTCCCAGTATCCCCCCGGGTAATCGTTTGTAACCTCGATGGCGGTGATCCATTTTGGATTTTTGTATCCAAGCTTGGTCGCCATGCGCAGGCGCACCGGATATCCGAACGGATCGGCGAGCAGGTCATCACCATATCGGGTCGCCAACAATGTCTGCGGGTGCAGCGCCGTCGCCATGTCGATGCTGCTCGGGTAGTCGTCGGCCGTCCTGAAGGCGACATATCTGGCCCGGAGATCGGCTCCGATACGCTCAAGAAAGATCCGCAGCGGCACGCCGGTCCAGCCGCCGATATAGCTCCAGCCCTCGACGCAGATGTGTTTGATGACCATCGACGTCTGCGGCAGCGCCTGCAGTTGCGGCAGCGTCCACGGGCGCTTGTCGGCGATCAGTCCGGACAGTTCGAGGCGCCAGGCGGCGCCGTCCACCGGCTTCACGTCCATCACGTCGTAATAGGCGTTGAACTTGGGCGGTCGCAGGATCATTGAGGCAGGATAGGTTGGCGCCAGCTTGTTCGGGTCGAACAGCAGCGCCTGCACGCCGTCATTCAGACGGGAGATCGCCAGCAGGGCGGTTTCGACCGCCTTCGGACGATCTACGTCGCATCCCGTCAGCATCACGAGCGCGCCGAGCGAGAGGCCGCCGCGAATCAGCCCGCGCCGTTCGAGATCCCGGATCAGCGGCTTGTGATCGTCGAGGATGGCAGCATCCGGAACGACGTCCGGGCGGAACGGCGATCTCATGTCAGATGTCCTTGCTTTGCGCGACGCCGTGCAGCGAGACGCGGGCCGCCCGCGACCATCGCCCACAAGGTCTTTGGTACGAGCAGCGCGAGTGCCACATGCACGATCAGGAAACCGACGATCACCGCCATGCCTGCGAAGTGAAGCACCCGCGCGGTCTGAAAGCCGCCGAGAAGCGAGACCAGGCCGGAGAACTGGACCGGCTTCCAGATGGCGAGCCCGGTGACGACCTGCGAGACACCGGCAAGGATCACAACGATGTAGAGCAGCTTCTGCACCGCGTTGTAGACGGTGAGGTCCTCATGCGCGATTTTGAAATGCAGCGTGTCGACGACAGTCTGCACCAGTTCGGCCGGCCGGATCGGCAGCAGTTTTTCGCGAAGCCGCCCGCTCGCGAAGCCGTAGACCAGATAGATCAGTCCGTTCACGGTAAGGAACCACATGCCGGCGAAATGCCAGTTGAGGCTCCAGGCCGCCCAGTCACCCAGCCGCCAGAACCCGCTGAACTGGAAGCCGCGGATGATCACGTCGTCGTCGTAGATGCCCCAGCCCGAGGTGATCATGACCAACATGGCTACAGCATTGATCCAATGCATGATCCTGACGGGCAGCGGATGCAGCCGGCGCCCGGCGCCCGGCGACGGGGCAGCGATATCGGATGTTTGGTCGTTTACCTGGTTCATGAGCTCAACCCGTGCAGCGGGAGCCGGACTCGCGCGTCCGGGTCAGTATCGCCGCCCGGCAGGTGCAGCGCCAGTGCCGCCAGCGCCAGCAGTGACAGGCCGAGCGCAGCCAGCCGCCGATCTCCGGCGGCGCCTTCGCCATCACCGCGATCACGCAGTCGGAATGTCGTTGCATGGATCAGATCCCGGTCAGGCTGCCACGCGGCCGCGCAGCCGGTCGAGCACCGAAAGCAACTCCGACGGGTCCGGGCGGCTTGTGCAGTCCGGACTGATCTCGGCGTAGACAATGATGCCATCCGTGCCGATCACGTAGCGAGCCGGCGACTGTCGGACTGCGTCTGCGGCGGGACGACGACAAGCTCCGCCCCACGCTGGGAGATCTCCGCCAGCGCCTCCTGCAATGTGTGCATTTCCAGGTTGCAGTATGGCCACCAGATGCCGCGATAGAAGCTGAGCACCAGCGGCCCGCTGAACGCGTCGAGGCTGTCTTGCAGGCTCATCGGACTCTCCTTCAACGGCCCGCCAAACATGTCCATTGATGACGGTTGGTGGAAATGCCTTTTGGCTAAGGAGTCGATGCCTTCGGCGTATCGTCGCAAGGCGCCGCAGCCATGCGTGGTCGAGGCCGAAGTCAGCCTCCGGCGCAGGAGCATCCTCGCCGGATCGCAGGGGTTCAGTTGAACAGCCGATTGCGCCTCAGCCGTTCAACCGTGAGATCCACGAACGCGCGCACCTTGGCCGATGGGCGGCGTCCTTCGGGGTGGACGACGTGGACCGGCAGCGGCTCTTCTTCCCAGTCGCCGAGCACCGTCTGCAACGTGCCCGCCAGCAGTTGCGGGCCGATCTGGTAGGACAGCACCCGCGTCAGGCCCCATCCCGCCACCGCCGCCGCGATGGCACTTTCATTAGTGTTACAAAACAACGCCGGGCTGACGCGCAAGGTCGATTGCTCAGCCGTGCCGAACCGCCAGTCGAGCGACGTCCAGGCCGTCGTCGGCGCGATCAGACGATGCTGAAGCAGGTCGGGCGGGACAACGGGAACACCCCGCGCCGCGAGATAGCCCGGCGCGCCGCACATCACACGCCGCACATAGCCAACGCGCGTCATGGTGTAGGTCGAATCCGGCAAATGGCCGACGCGGACAGCGACATCGATGCCTTCCTCGATCAGATGCGTCACGCGATCGAGAAACAGCGCGCGGCCGACGACACCCGGATGAGTTCCCAGAAACTCGGTCAGGATCGGCAACACATGGATCTGCCCGAACAGCACCGGCGCGGACACCGTCAGCGTGCCCGTCGGCGTGCCGTAGGAGCCGCTTGCCGCCCCTTCCGCCTCATCGACGTCGGCCAGGATGCGCCTGCAGTCGTCGAGGAAGCGCTGGCCGGACTCGGTCAGCTTGACCGAGCGGGTGGTGCGCACGAACAGCCGTGTGCCGAGCCGGTCCTCGACCCCGGCGATCGCGCGGGTGACAGCGGGTGGGCTCATGTTGAGCTGGCGGGCGGCTTCGGCAAAACCGCCGGTCTCAGCGACGCGGACAAATACCTGCATGGCGTGAAAGCGGTCCATCACGCGGCTCCTGAGACGACCCGGCCACATTGTGTGCACTTTCGATTATTCCATTCAAAGGAATAATCCTTTCCGGCCGTCGTGGCTTCAGAAGCGCGGATCGTGGCGGCATCTGGACGGGGCGGGCGGACCTCTCCGCCCGGCGCATATCCATTCGGAGACCATCCATGAAACTTTATGTCCACGGTCTTTCCGGTCACTCGCACCGGGCCCGCCTGTTCGCGTCGCTTGCCGGCATCCCGGTCGAGACTGTCAATGTCGACCTCGCAACCGGCGAGCACAAAAAGCCCGCGTTCCTGGCGATCAACCCGTTCGGCCAGGTTCCGGTGCTTGACGATGACGGCGTGATCGTCGCCGATTCGAACGCGATCCTGGTCTATCTGGCCAAGAAATTCGCCAGGACCGGCTGGCTGCCGGAGGATGCCAGGGGCGCGGCCGAGGTTCAGCGCTGGCTGTCCGTGGCCGCGAGGTTGATCACGGTCTTCGGCGCGGCCTTCAACGCCGGTGAGGTCATCAAACGAGCCCACGCCATCCTGGCTCTGATCGACGCCGAACTGACCGGCCGGGACTGGATCATCGCGGGGGACAAACCTACGGTCGCCGACGTGGCGCTCTACAGCTACATCGCGCGCGCGCCGGAGGGGAACGTCGACCTGTCGGGTTATCCCGCGGTCAATGCGTGGCTAAAACGCATCGAGGCGTTGCCTGGCTATGTCGAGTTCGTCAGGACGCCGGTCGGTCTTGCGGCTTGATCCGTTGTTGGGGCGGGCCGGGCAGGCTCGCCCCGAAATGTCCCGGAGATACACGATGGTTGAGCCGTTAATGCCCACCGCGCCGGCGGTCTGGCACGCCGGTGAACTCCGCATGCAGAAGAGTATCGGGGTCGACGCGCTCATGGCGGTGCAAGGCCCCCGCAGGGTGCGCGATTTCATGCCCGACCAGCATCGCGCATTCTACGGGCAGTTGCCGTTTGTGGTTATCGGCGCCGTCGATCCTGAAGGCGATGTTTGGGCGACGATGCTTGCCGGGCGCCCGGGATTTGTGACCTCTCCTGAGCCGCGTCTGCTCGGATTCGACCATAGTCCGTCTGCCGACGACCCGGCGACGCCGGGCCTTGTTGAAGGCTGCGCGGTTGGCGTGCTCGGCATCGAGCTCCACACGCGCCGGCGCAACCGCGCGAACGGCCGTATCGTGGCGCGGTACTCGGGACATTTTGCTGTCACGGTCGAGCAGGCCTTTGGCAATTGCCCGCAATACATTCAGTTGCGGGACTTCGAGATCGTGAGTGATCACCGCGCCGGCCGTGTGCGCTGGTACAATACGCTCGATGCGAGCGCGCGCGCCATGATCGAGGCTGCCGATACCTTCTTTGTCGCATCCTATGTTGACGACACCAGGACCGGTCGCCAGGTTGACGCGTCGCATCGCGGCGGCAAGGCGGGGTTTGTGCACGTCGGCGACGACGGCGTGCTGACCGTTCCCGATTTCGCCGGCAACCTGCACTTCAATACACTTGGAAATTTCCTGCTCAACCCGAAAGCCGGTCTGATATTCGCCGATTTCGAAACCGGCGATGTGCTGCAGATGACAGGCCGCGCCGAAGTGATACTTGAATCCCCCGAAATAAATAACTTCCAGGGAGCCGAGCGACTTTGGACATTTGCCCCCGAACGGATCGTGCTGCGGGAGGCCGCACTCCCGTTGCGCTGGCGGTTGCGCGTTGGTGGTTGGTCGCCGAACTCCCTGCTGACGGGCGACTGGGACGAGACCCGGGCCCGGATCGAGGCGGTGCGGCTGGCCGACGCGTGGCGCCGCTTCCGGATCGCCGGGACGATCGACGAATCCCGTTCGATCCGATCTTTCCTGCTCGAACCTGAGGATGGCGGCGGGCTGATCCCACACCGCGCGGGGCAGCATCTGCCGATCCGGGTGACTCCGGCGGGCGCCGGCAACGCGGTGGTCCGCACGTATACGATTTCGACCGCGCCGTCAGACAAGCACTATCGGATCAGCGTCAAGCGGCAAGGCCTCGTCTCCGGCCATCTGCATGACGCGCTGCGTGTCGGCGACATCATCGAAGCGCGCGCGCCGGCCGGCGATTTCACGCTCGACGCACTCGAACGGCGGCCGGCGGTGTTGCTGGGCGCCGGGGTCGGCATAACGCCCATGCTCGCGATGCTGCGCCACATTGTCTATGAGGGCCTGCGCACGCGCCGCATGCGGCGCACCTGGCTGTTTCAGGCCGCGTCCAGCCTGGCGGAACGCGCATTCGATGCCGAGATCGCCGATCTGGTCGCGGCTGCCGGCGGTCGGGTTACGCTTGTCCGCGTCATCAGCGACCCGGGGGCCGACCGTTCACAGTTCGATGTAAGCGGTCGCATCGACCGCGATCTCCTCAAGGCGACGTTGCCTTTCGACAACTATGATTTCTACCTGTGCGGTCCGTCACCCTTCATGCAGGCGCTGTATGACGGACTGAGGGAACTGAACGTCGCCGATGCGCGCATCCACGCCGAGGCTTTCGGTCCCGCATCGATAAAGCGCCGCCCGGACGCATTCGGGATCGGGGGCGCTGCGCCTCGGCCGGCCGAAACGCCTGTCCCCGTTACCTTTGCCACATCGGCCAAGGAAGCCCGGTGGCGGCCTGGCGAGGGCACGTTGCTCGACCTCGCCGAGGCGCGCGGTTTGACTCCTGAATTTGGTTGCCGCAGCGGGTCCTGCGGGACCTGCAAGGTAAAGATCCTCGCCGGGACCGTTGCCTATGCGACGCCACCGTCCGCCTCTGTCGGCAGTGATGAAGCGTTGATCTGCCGTGCTGTTCCGGCGGGCGGCGAAAGCCAGGGCGGCCGCCTGATCCTCGACGTGTAATGCCAGTCCGTGTTGAGAGCGACTCTTCCTTTAACCGTCATGGCCCGGACAAGCCCTACCAGATTCACACATTCCTGAAACATTCCAATATCCCATCCCTCCGCTCTCCGGGCCGAAAGCTACAAGGCGCACGCGATCCGATATCCCGTCTTCAGGGTGGTGAATTGGGCGAGGCCACGGAACAACACGATCGGGCCGGGCAGCCCGTAGTAGCCGGTCCAGCCGCCAAGCCGGGCGCATACCCAGGCGGCATAGGCCAGCGAGCCGCGCGGATGCGGGTTCTTCTGCCGCGCGGTGCGGCCTTCGAGCGTGGCGCAGAC
>CAINOE010000107.1 GCA_903851415.1 uncultured Rhodopila sp.
CCACCTATCGCGGCAGGGTGCTGGTATAGGTGGCCCGGACAAGCCGGGCCATGACGGGGTGGCAGCGTCCGCCGCCTTTCCAGTCAGCCTGAACACGCTCTAGCGCGGCCGACCGTCATCCCTTGCGCGGGCGGCACAAAGCAAACCGGGCGGTCGTCAGGCAAGGCGGCCCCTTGCCGAACCCGGCGGGATCATCATTTATAACCCGCAAAGAAGGCGGAATGGCATTTTACCGGGAGTGAAAGTATGTTGACAGCGCGGTTCCTCGTGTTGAGTTTGGCGGCCAGCCTTGCCGCCGGGCCGCTCGCATGCGCCCAGTCCCCCGCCCCCGCCAGGGTTCGGGGAACGATCAGTTCGGTCGGCGCCGGGGATCTTCAGGTCACGACCCGCTCCGGCGACAAGGTGACGCTGAAGCTGCCGGCGGATACCGTGGTCACGATCATCGAGCCGATTGCCATCGACGCGATCAAGCCCGGCTCGTTCATCGGCACCGCCGCAAGGACCCAGCCTGATGGAACGCTGCGGGCGCTGGAGGTGCAGGTGTTTCCGGAATCGATGCGCGGAGTCGGTGAGGGCCACCGGCCATGGGACCTGGGTCCGGACAGCACCATGACGAACGGGACGGTCGGGACCCTGGAGAAAGTGACGGACGAACGCACGCTGACCCTGGATTACAAAGGCGGCGAGAAGACGGTGGTTGTGCCGGCCGGGGCGCCGATCATTACCTATGAGCCGGGCAGCACGGCGGCGCTGACGCCGGGGGCGCATGTCATCGTGACGGCGACCCGCAATCCGGACGAGACCCTGACCGCCGTGCGCGTCGGCGTCGGCAAGGACGGTCTTGTGCCACCAATGTAGGGCGGCTTACTGAAGTCCCGGAAAACGACCGGGAATCGGCTTTAGATCGTGTAGTTGAACGACTGGTACGCCAGATCGCTCAGCGTCTGGTTCATCGACTTCATCGGCTCGTCCGTCTCGGCGATGCGGACCACCTTGGCCGGCACCCCGGCCACCGTCGCATGCGCCGGCACCGGTTTCAGCACAACCGACCCCGCGGCGATGCGGGCATGTTCGCCGACTTCGATGTTGCCGAGGATCGCCGCGCCGGCTCCGATGACCACGCCATGACGCACCTTCGGGTGGCGGTCGCCATGCTCCTTGCCGCTGCCGCCCAGCGTGACGTGGTGCAGCATGGAGACATTGTCGCCGATCTCCGCGGTTTCGCCGACAACGAGGCCGGTGGCGTGGTCGAGGAAGATGCCGTGCCCGATCTTGGCCGCCGGGTGGATGTCGGTCTGGAACACCTCGGAGGAGCGGCTTTGCAGATACAGCGCAAAATCGCGCTCCCCGTGGTTCCACAGCCAATGGTTCAGCCGGTGCGCCTGGATGGCGTGGAATCCCTTGAAATACAGCAGCGGCTCGATAAGCCGGTCGCAGGCCGGGTCGCGATCCAGCACGGCGGCGATGTCGGCCTTGGCGGCTTCGACGATGCAGCCGTCATCGGCGCAGGCCTTGTTGAACGCCTGGACGATCAGCGGCAGCGAAACCACGTCGTTCCGCAGGCGCGCGGCGACGCGATGGAACACCGCCGTTTCGAAGCTGGGCTGGTTGAGGATCGAATCGAAAAACAGCGGCGCCAGCTTAGGCTCCCGCTCATAGGCTTCCTCGGCTTCGCGGCGCAGGCGGGACCACAGAGCATCGGTTACGGCTTCGGTCTCTTCCGTCGGCACGAGGGTCAGACGGCAGGGGTTCGGGCGCTTCATGCTGGTTCCCGTGACAGAAAGTTGACCATTCAATATGGAATGCCTTTCTACATCCTCGGGCAAACGAAGGAAAAGTCAACTCCCTCGCCGCAAACTTTGGTATCAGCGCGGCGTTTCTCCAACCGTGTCGGCCGCGTAAGCGCGCCGGTCGCCCATCGGCTTCGGGCTTCCGACCGTCGAATCAGCGGTCGTCTGGCGTTCGGCCTGCGCGTTGATGATCGCTCCGAACAGCGCCGCGAAGGCCGACACATAAAGCCACGTCAGCATGATCACGACGCCGCCGAGCGAGCCGTAGGTCTTGTCGTAGGTGTTGAAATGGGTGACGTAGATGCTGAACCCGATCGATCCGGCGATCCACAGAACCGTTGCGGCGACCGCCCCCGGAGACACCCAGCGCCAGCGCGCTGTGGTGCGGTTCGGCGCATAGCGGTACAGCACCGACAGGCCCGTCATGACCAACAGGATCAGCAGCGGCCACTCCAGCCCCATCACCATCCATTGGAAATCCGCCCCGAGGCCGATCAGCTGAATCGCCGCCGGAAGCACGCCGACAAGCGCGATGCTGACGGTACCGCCCACCAGGGCCAGGATCGTCAGGCCGATGGCGATCAGGTTCAGCCTGAAGAAGCCCCGCGTCTCCTTCTCCTGGTAGGCGATGTTGAGGGCGGTGATCATGCCGCTCATGCCGCGCGACGCGCTCCAGAGGGCGAACAGCAGCGCCACCGCCGCGCTGATGCCGAGCGAGCCGCTCGACGCGCTGACCAGCTTGTGCAGTTGGTCCGCGATCATCTGCGTGCTTTCCGGCGGCAGCACGTTCGACAGCGCAACTACCTGGCGTTCAACCTGGGCCGGGTCAAGCAGCAACCCGTAGATCGAGACCAGGGCGGCCAGCGCCGGGAACAAGGCCAGCAGGACAGCATAGGTGACCCCGCCGGATACCAGGAAAATGTTGTTTTCCGACACCACGCCCCGGGAGCGGACCAGAATGTCCTTCCACCCGGGCGCCGGGATTTGCGCGGGGTGGCCGGCGGTGCGGCCGCGGTTCCGCTGCGGCGCGGGCTCGGGCCGGTGATCGATGGTGTGCGGCTGAGGCGCCATCGCGGCGAGGTCGTCTTTCAGTTTGCCAAGCCGATCGGCGTTGCTCATGGGGGGCGATCCTTACTGGTGGCAGCGTGAACGGACGCGGCGTGGCGGAGTTGCGGAGCGGACCGTGCGCCGTGGCGGTTCGACCGCGCTGCGCGGGCGTTCACGTCGCGGAAGAGCAATGAAGGGGTGTGATCTCAAGATCGCCAAAACGAATCGCACAGGACAGCAGCGGAAGCGTCTAACGAACTCGTGAACCATTTTCGGGCATGGTCCAAGCTGTGCACCACCATCCGTTGTGCTATCAGGTGGTCGCGGTCTATTACGGCTTCTGAGTAAAAATCGCTACGCTACCGGAAACCTGGCGGTTCCGTGAGCGGTTTTTCCTCGAACATCTTGGTTTTGCACGAGGCCGGCTGCTTGGCAACGTCTGAAAACCGGCTCGATGCCGCGCCTGTTACCGAAAAGGGGAAACAAAATGGCAGTTGTGCAGATTCCGGCCAATACGGCCGTTGGCGTCACTACCAGCACGCCGAACTCGTATAATTTTGCCGGCCCGAACGGCACACTCGATATCGTGCCCGGCGCCGTCGTATCGGGCGTGATCACCGGCCTGGCGGCCGGAGACAGGATCAATTTCGTTGCGCAGGCGGTCACCAGTGAGACCTTGTCCTCAAAGGACGGGAACACGGTGCTGAGACTTTACGACAACGGCTCGTTGGTCAATTCGGTGACGTTTCAGGGAGCCACGGTGCCGTTCTTTTCTTTCCAGCACCTCGCAACGGGGGACTTCCTGCTGACCGCCCAACCGGGCCTCGACTTCAAAGTTCCGATCGGACCGGAAGTAGTCAATCTCGGCCAGGATATCAGCAACGGCGTGAATACCGCCCTGGACGAGCTTCGCCTGCAACTGCAAGGCCTGCTGACCCACATCCAAATCTGATCAGCTGCGCTGTCAAACGAGGGTAGCGACCGGTTCGAGAAGCTCCGGCCCATCATTCCGGACGTTGCCGACACGCCTGTCGACGGCCCAGACGCGGAGGATGCCCTCCGCCGAAGGCTTCAAAAGCGCCGCCGGATCGCCCTCCGTTTCGCCAAGCCACACCGGCCAGTCCGCCGGTTCCAAAATCACCGGCATCCGTTCATGCAACGCTGACATCGGGACGTTCGCGTGCGTCGTCAGGATGGCGAAGCTGCGCAGGATATCGCCCTCCGGTGCGCGCCAGCCTTCCCAAATTCCGGCGAATGCCATCGGCTCGCCGTCCGTTCGGGCGATGGCGAACGGCGTCTTGCCGCCGGGGTCGGCACGCCATTCGTAAAACGCCGCGGCGGGGACCAGGCAGCGCCGTTTGGCGAAGGCGGCGCGGAACATGCCGGACGAGGCGGCCGTTTCCGCCCGCGCATTGACCGGGCGGCGAGCGGCCTTGATGTCCCTGGTGAACGCGGGGACAAAACCCCAGGTCAGCAGATCGAGATGCCGCTCCCCGCTGTTCGGATGCCGCCGCACCACCGGCGCGTCCATCGTCGGCGCCATGTTCCATGTCGGCTTCAGGTTGGGCAGCGGGTTCTTCGTGCCGAAGAGGCGCGCGATCAGGTCCGGAGGGAGGAAACTGGCATAGCGTCCGCACATGCGCGGCAGTTTGCGCGAAACCCGCCAATGGGCAACCCCCGATGATCGCGGCGTTATGAGCGGTGCCGCCGCAACGCCATCCCACGCAGGAACATTCGGATGGGATGTCTCAGCAGGGTAGGCGCACATGAAGGCACTCGCATGGCACGGCAAAGGCAGCATGCGCTGCGATACCGTTCGGGATCCGCAAATCGAGCATCCGCGCGATGCCATCATCAAAGTAACAAGCTGCGCGATCTGCGGCTCCGACCTGCATATCTATGACGGCATCATTCCGTCCATGCAGCATGGCGATGTGCTCGGTCACGAAACGATGGGCGAGGTCGTCGAACTCGGCTCCGAAACCCGCAACCTGAAGATCGGCGACCGCGTCGTCGTTCCGTTTACGATTTCCTGCGGCGAATGCTTCTTCTGCAGGCGCGGATTCTATTCCGGCTGCGAGCGGTCTAACCCGAATAAGAAGATGGCGGAGAAGCTGTGGGGTCATTCCCCTGCCGGTTTGTTCGGCTATTCCCACCTGCTCGGCGGCTATCCCGGCGGTCAGGCGGAGTATCTGCGGGTGCCCTACGCCGATGTCGGGCCGATCAAGGTGCCGGATGGGATGACCGATGAGCAGGTGCTGTTCCTGTCGGACATTTTCCCGACCGGATACATGGCGGCGGATTTCTGCAACATCCAGCCGGGCGATACGATCGCGATCTGGGGCTGCGGTCCGGTCGGACAGTTCGCCATCCGCAGCGCGTTTCTGCTCGGCGCCGAACGGGTGATCGCAATCGACACGGTGCCGGAACGCCTGGCGATGGCGCGGCAAGCCGGGGCGCTGACGCTGGATTTCAGGCAGGAGGATATCTACGAGCGCATCCAGGATCTGACCGCCGGCCGCGGCGCCGATGCCTGCATAGACGCGGTGGGCACGGAGGCGGATGCGACCGGAAGCGCCGATTCACTGATCGACCGCGTCAAGGTCGCCACGTTCATGGGAACCGATCGTGCCCACGTGCTGCGGCAGGTCATCCATTGCTGCCGCAATTTCGGAAACGTGTCGATTGTCGGCGTTTATGGCGGTTTTCTCGACAAGGTGCCGATGGGGTCCGCGATCAACCGCGGCCTGACGTTCCGCATGGCGCAGACGCCGGTGCAGCATTACCTGCCGCTGCTGATGGACCGGATCCGGAAGGGCGAGATCGATCCATCCTTCGTCATCACCCACCGCGCCTCGCTGGAGGAAGGTCCGGACCTTTACAAGACATTCCGGGACAAAAAAGACGGCTGCATCAAAGTCGTTCTGAAACCCTGAAATCGGAGAAAGCAATGGCTTCGGAAACACGCGCGCTTGCGATCGTCACGGGCGCCTCCGGCGGCATCGGCTTCGAACTGGCGAAATGCTGCGCCCGCAACGGCTTCGACCTGCTGATCGCCGCGGACGAGCCCGCGATCAGCCAGGCGGCGGCCAGCCTGCGCAGCCTTGGCGCAACCGTCGAGGCGGTGCAGGCGGATCTGTCCACCACGGAGGGCGTCGATGAACTGTACGAAGCGATTGGCGCACGCCCGGCGGAGGCGCTGCTCGCCAACGCCGGGCGCGGCCCGGGAAAAGGCTTCCTCGACCAGGATTTCGCCGCCGCCCGCAAAGTCGTCGATACCAACGTCACCGGCACGCTTTACCTGATTCAGAAAATCGGCCGCGACATGCGGGAGCGCAAGCGCGGCCGCATACTGATCACCGGTTCGATCGCCGGATTCATGCCGGGGACGTATCAGGCGGTCTATAACGGCACCAAAGCGTTCCTGGATGCATTCTCGTTCGCCCTGCGGCACGAAGTCGCGGCCGACGGCATCACCGTCACCTGCCTGATGCCCGGCGCCACCGAAACGGACTTCTTCGAGCGCGCCGGCATGCTCGACACAAAGATCGGCTCCGACAAGAAGGACGATGCCGCCGCGGTCGCCGAAACCGGCTTCAACGCGATGATGAAAGGCGAAGGCGACGTTGTCAGCGGCTGGCAGAACAAGCTGATGACGGCGATTGCATCGGTGGCCCCCGCCGGTGCGCTGGCAGCGGCGCATGCGCGGATGGCGAAGCCGGGGACGGCGAAGCAATAACCGTCATAGGCCCGCCAAAAGGGATAACGCCACGTCGGGACGGTCGGAGATCAATCCATCGACCCCCCAGCCGATGAGCCGCTGCATGTCCTCCGGCTGGTTCACCGTCCATGGCAGGACGGACAGGCCGAGCGCCCGGGCGCGGGTGACCTGAGCACTGGTCAGGTCCGTGTGGCCGGGTGCCCAAACCGGACCACCCTCCGCCGCCACGCAGTCCGGAATTGAACCGGCGTCCGCGATCCCATCCCACCACAGCGCGGACTCCCGCACGGTCTCGGCACAGGTCAGCCAGGCGAGCCTGATCTCGGGCCGTGCCCGGCGGATATGCCGCTGCACCCGCCAGTCGAATGATTCCAGGATGACCCGGGCCGCCGCGCCGGCACGATCGACCACCGCCAGTGTGGCATCGGCCAGCACCTCCGGCGGAGCGGTCCATTCCGGATGCCGCGGGTCGGTTTTGACCTCGATTGTGAAACGCGCCTCCGGCAGGGCGTCAAGCACCGCCGCGAGCGCGGGAATGCGCGCTCCGTCGATCGGGGTCTGATCCGGAAATAGCGCTGCGGTCCGGGAACCGGGGCGGGCACGGCCGACGTCGTAGCCGCGCAGCTCCGCGTGCGTCATCGAACGGATCAGCGGACCGCGGCCGGCCAGCCAGCCGCCCGCGGGGTCGCGCGTCAGGTCCGGGTTCAGCGCGGGATCGTGGCTGACCACGACGACGTTGTCCGCGGTCAGGGCGACGTCCAGCTCAAACGCCGCGACCCCGCGCGTGGCGGCGGCCAGGAAGCCTTCCAGCGTATTCTCCGGGAAAAGCCCGCGTGCGCCGCGGTGACCCTGGATGTCCATGAATCGTGCCATCCGCTTGCCTGTGACAGAATGCCGCAGGAACCGTTCAGAAGCTCTCGGTGCCTCCAATGAAGTCCCGGTCGTAGCGCGGCAGGCTTCCGTCCCCGGTTACCGCTTGAATATAGCGCGCCGCAGACTCCTCGAGCACGTGCTTCGCCTCGGCCGGGACCACCCGGTCCCACCAGCCGCCATAGATCGCGTCGAATCGCCACGGCGCCAGCACATCGGCGATCCGCCGCACCGTCGCGGCGTCCAGCGGGATCCGGTTAGGGTAGCTGTGCATGAAGCTGACCCACCCGTCCGGGCCAACCTGGATGGTGTCTCCGGTCAGCAGCGCGCCCTGCCGGTTGGCCCCGCCATCCTCCCAGTGCAGCACGCTGCTGCCGGGAAAATGCCCGCCGCAGCGGAGCACCGTCACGCCCCCCCCGAGGTCAAGCCGATCGGCTTCCCAGAAGGCGATGACGGAGTCGAAGCGGGGAACGAAGCGGCGGTCCATGCCGTGAACGTAGACGGGGGCGCTGTTGAAGGCATGGCTCCACTCCACCGCGGCGGCGATGAAATGCGGATGCGAGCAGACGATCGCGGAAATCCCGCCCAATGCGGTCACCAGCGTCACCGTCGCCTCGTCGAGGAAGCTGATGCAGTCCCACAGGATGTTGCCTTCCGGCCGGCGCAGGAGCAAAGCCCGCTGCCCGATGGCGAAGGCCGGGAAGGTGCCGATGCCCATCAGGCCGGGGCCGAGGCGGCGAAACGCATTGAAATGCGTCTTCAGCATCGCCTCCCGCGTCGTCCAGGATTGCCCCGCCGGATTGACGTATTGACGGTCGTCCTGACAGATCAGGCAGCCCGGCGGCGGCGCTTCGGTATTGCGGTACTGGCTGCCGCAAGTCGAGCAGATGAAGGCTGGCATGCGATGGTCGTCCCGTTCAGACTGACGCGGCGCGGTTTGTGCGCGTCGCGCGGCCCGGCCGTCAATCGGAGAACAACGCCGCGACCTCCGCCGGATTGACGTCCTCGATCCGCGCCGGCTGCCAACGCGGCTGACGATCCTTGTCCACCACCATGGCGCGCACGCCCTCGGCGAAGTCGGGATGCGCCATGGTGCGGCGGGTCAGGGCGAACTCGGCATCCAGCGCCTGCTTCAGGGTCAGGTCGCGGCCGCGCCGCAGCGCCCGCAGCGTCCAGTGCAGCGCCGAGGGCGAGGCAGCACCGAGGGCCTGCAGCGCCGCCCTCGCCCAATCGGCGTCCTCGGCGCGCAGGCGCGCGACGATCCCGGACACCGTATCGGCGGAGAAGCAGCGGTCGATCGCCGCGCGGTGCGGCGCCAGGGAGAACCCGGGCAGCGTTTCATCGAACGCCGCCAGCGCGGCCACCCCATCTCGTGCCAGCGCCGCCGACAGATCGTCCAGCCGCGCGCGCGGCGTGAAATGCGTGGCGAAGCCGGCATGCACCGCGTCCGGGCCGGTGATCCGCGTGCCGGTGAGGCCGAGCCAGGTGCCGAGTTCGCCGGGCAGGCGGGGCAGAAAGAACGTGGCGCCGATATCCGGGAAGAAGCCGATGGCGGTCTCCGGCATGGCGAAGGCGGCCTGTTCGGTCGCGACCCGGTACGCCGCGTGCACCGAGACGCCGATGCCGCCGCCCATGCACAGCCCGTCGATCAGCGCAAGATAAGGTTTCGGGTACGTCGCGATCAGCAGGTTCAGCGCGTATTCCTCGGCGAAGAAGCTGTCCACGAAGGCCTGGTCGCCGGACACCCCGGCATCGCGCAGGGCGCGGATGTCGCCGCCGGCGCAGAAGGCGCGATCCCCTGCCCCGGCGATGACCACCGCATGCACGTGCGGGTCGTCCGCCCACGCGAGCAAAGCCCGGGTGCAGGCGCGGATCATCGGCAAGGTCAGCGCGTTCAGCGCCTTCGGACGGTTGAGCAGGATGCGCCCGATCCGCCCGTCGCGGCTGGTGATCAGGCTGTCGTCGGCTGTCATGCGGCAGTCTCTCCTGCGGCGGGTGGTAACCGAGGCGTCCTCGGTTGCCAAGGCGGCTGCCCGTGCCGCCTGACCCGCCCGGGCCCTTGCAGCCTGCGATCCGTGCAGCAGCAGCGACGGTGCCTTGCCTCAGCCCCCGGAAGCCGTCGCGGAGATTGGCGGAGGATCGCCGGCATTGAGCACCTGCACGGTGGCATCCTCGGAGACCCGGCACACGCGGACGCCAAGCTGCGGGTGCTCCACCTGCACGGCCTGACGCCAGCCGATCTTCTTGCAGGTCCATCCGGCGGTCGGGGCGAAGGCGGCCATGACGGCACGGACGGCGTCGAAATCGGTCATGGCGCCACCGGGGATGTCTCTCTTGCTGTGAACCGAATCGGACGCTAGGCCGAATCCTGACGAGTGCCGTTGATTTGAATCAAAGCAGCCCGGCGCCGGGATGGCGCCACCCGTTGCAGGGCCCGGGCGGCTAATGCACCAGGCTGGCGGCCTCCGCACAACGCCTCGGAGACATGCGATGCGGCAAGACGGGTGGGGCATGGTGATCGCCGGCAAACAGGACGCTCACGACAACGGTGTCCGATACCCGGCAGACCCGCATCCCGAACTCCGGATGTTCGATCCGGATCGCCTGGCGCCAGCCGATTTTCGTGCAGGCCCATCCGTCCGCCGGGGGAAAGACCGCCAGGACGGCGCGAATTGCATCGAAGTCGGTCATGGCATTGCCGCCCGTTTCGCGTTCACGATCAGTTGTCCTACTGCCTCGAGTTCAAGAGGATCGATTCATGTGTAGATTTTTACCGGCGATTTTCACAAGCGTTGGCAATGCAGGGGCGGTCTGCGTCCAGACGCGTTTACAAGGCTTGACACCTTGCGGAGGCACGCGCCGGGGTGGCTCAGGCGGCCTGTCTTCGGCTGGATTGGCGCGTAGGTGCCATGACGCTTCCGATTGAAACCCACCGGCGCGTGCCAGCCATGCAGGTTCAGCGTAGCGAAGCACCTGCAACGATCGCCGGAGGCCATGTCGGCCATGCGGGGCTTGCGGGCCCCCGGGGAAAGACCCGGGCCGCCGCGACCGAACCAGTCCCGATGCCGCCCTAGCGGGTAACCGCCCCGCCGACGGCCCCGATCCCGCCGCCGATAAGCGCCCCGGTCGCCGGCTTGCCGCCGGTCAGGGCGGAGACGCCCGCGCCGGCCCCGGCGCCCATAAGGCCGCCGGTCACCGCCCGCGTGCCGGGCGAGCTGCCGCAGCCGCTCAAGCCCACGGCAGCCGCCAAAAGCAGGACGTAAAGTGATACTTGCATGAAATGCTCCCTTCGAGCCGCGCCGGCCGCCACCTGCGAAGTTATTGAAACGGCGCCGAAAACCCCAAGTTTTCCGGGCTGTCGATCAACGGATTGTCAACAAACTCTTGTGAACGGGGCACGCCGGGCCTAAACCGCACCGCCCCCACGAGCCTCCCCGGGCTCTCCCCTGCGCCACCACCGCAAAGGCCTTTCTGATGTTCCCAAGCATGCTCGGCTTTATGTCAGCCGACATGGCCATTGATCTTGGCACCGCCAACACCCTCGTTTACGTCAAGGGACGCGGCATCGTCCTGGCGGAACCCAGCGTCGTCGCCATCGCCGATGTCCGCGGCAAGAAGCAGGTCGTCGCGGTGGGCGAGGAAGCCAAGATGATGCTCGGCCGCACCCCCGGCTACATCACTGCCAGCCGCCCATTGCGCGACGGGGTGATCGCCGACTTCGAAGTCGCCGAGGAGATGATCAAGCACTTCATCCGCAAGGTGCACAACCGCCGCCGCTACGCCTCGCCGCTGATCATCATCTGCGTGCCCTCCGGGTCCACCGCGGTGGAGCGCCGCGCCATCCAGGAAAGTGCCGAAAGCGCCGGCGCCCGCCGCGTGCAACTGATCGAGGAACCGATGGCGGCCGCCATCGGCGCCGGCCTGCCGGTAACCGAGCCCTCCGGATCAATGGTCGTCGATATCGGCGGCGGCACGACCGAGGTCGCGGTGATCTCGCTGGGCGGCATCGTGTTCTCGCGCAGCGTGCGCGTCGGCGGCGACAAGATGGATGAAGCGATCATCAGCTACATCCGCCGCAACCATAACCTTCTCATCGGTGAATCCTCGGCCGAGCGGATCAAGATGGACATCGGCGCCGCCGCCTGGATCGATACCGGCGACGACGGCCCGTACCGCGAAGTGCGCGGCCGCGACATGATGAACGGCGTGCCGAAGGAGGTTCTGGTCAGCCAGCGGCAGATCGCCGAAAGCCTGGCCGAACCGGTCTCCGCCATCATCGAGGCGGTGAAGGTGGCGCTGGAGAATACCCCGCCGGAACTGGCCGCCGACATCGTCGACAAGGGCATTGTGCTGACCGGCGGCGGCGCCTTGCTGTACCGGCTGGACCAGGTGTTGCGCGAGGCGACCGGGCTGGCGGTGGTGATCGCGGAAAACCCTCTGCAATGTGTGGCATTGGGCACCGGACGTGCGCTAGAAGAACGCAAGCGTCTGAGTAACGTGCTGACCAGCATGTATTAGCCCAACGCTTAAAGTCATCGCCATGCCTTAACCGTCATGGCCCTGCACGGGCTTGTCCGGGGTATCGTCCGGGCCATGACGAATGGTGCGGACCACAACGACCACGGATTTGACGCTCTCCGGCTGAAGGTGCCCATGATCCGCCTCTCGATTCAGGCTCGCCAGGCACTGGCACGGCTGACCCTGCCGGTCCTGATCGTTGCGTCCTTCGCGATCATGCTGCTCGGCAAGGCCGACACCCTGCTGGCCGAGCGCGCCCGGACCGGGCTCGCCGACGGCCTCGCGCCGATTTACGCCGCCCTGGCGGCGCCGCTGGGCCGGGCGCACGACGCGGTGACCGAGGCGGTCAACCTGTGGAAAATGCGCGACGAGAACGCCCGGCTGCGCGACGAAAACGAGAAGCTGCGGCGCTGGCAGACGATCGCCCTCGCGCTGGATGCGGAAAACCAGCGGCTGAAGGCCAGCCTGCACTGGATCCCCGATCCCGACGCGTCCTTCGTCACCGCCCGGGTGGTCGCCGATGCGGGCGGCGTCTATGCCAAGGCGGTGCTGCTCTCCGTCGGCCCCAACCACGGCATCCGCAAAGGCGAGATCGCGGTGGACGAGCGCGGCCTTGTCGGCCGGGTCACCGAGGTCGGCTCGCGCACCGCGCGCGTGCTGCTGATAACCGACCTGAACAGCCGGATTCCCGTCACCCTGGAAACCTCCCGCGCGCATGCGATCCTGATCGGCACCAACGGTCCCCGCCCGCGGCTGCTGTACTGGCCGGAGGGCGTGGTGCCGCAGGAAGGCGAGCGGATCGTCACCTCCGCCGAGGCCAACGCCTTTCCCGCCAACCTGCCCATCGGCGCCGTGCACTACACCGGCAACGGCGCGCCGGAGGTGGAGCCGGCGGCGATGCTGCACAAGCTGGAGCTCGTCCGCATCTTCGACTACGGCCTGACCGGCGTCACCGCGCCCGAGCCTGCCGCCCGCGCGACCCCGGGGCGGCATTGATGGGGACGTGGGGGAAGCGATCGCTCCGTCGTCATGGCCCGGCTTGTCCGGGCCACCTGTCGCCGCATGTGCCTCTACAGGTTGCCCGGACAAGCCGGGCCATGACGATCGCGGCAGGACGACGGGCCGCCCTCGTCCGCGGCCCTGCCTGACATGGCCTATATCGACCGCCGTCCGGGCATAAGGCCGCGGCCGACGCTGGGGCGGCGGTTGGATATCGCCGCCCGGGCCGGGTTTCCCGCCTGCATCACCATACTGCTGATGCTGCTGACCGAAGCGCCGCTGGGGATGGCTGGACAGGCCACCTTGCTGCCGGCCGTGGCCCTCTGCTCCGTCTGGTTCTGGTCGCTGTTCCGGCCGGAGAGCTTTCCGCCGCCGCTGGTCTTTCTCATCGGCCTGCTGCTGGACCTGCTCGGCTACCTGCCGCTCGGCGCCGGCGTGTTCACCCTGCTCTGCGTGCACGGGGTGGCGCTGGCGCTGCGGCGAGGCCTGGCCCGGCGCGGCTTCGTGTGGATCTGGCTGGTCTTCGCGCTGATCGCTTCCGCCGCCTCGCTGGCAATCTGGCTGCTGGTCATGCTGCTGGACTTCCGCCTGCTCTCGCCGCGCCCGGCGATCTTCATGGCAGTGCTGACCATGGCGATATACCCGGCGCTCGCCGTGCCGTTCGCCGCCGCGCACCGTTCGGTCGCCAATCTGGAGGACGCCTGACCATGCGCCGCGATGCCGAACGCACCGGCGTGTTCACCCGGCGCGCCCTGCTGCTGATGGGCGGCCAGGTCGCAGTGCTCGGCGCCCTCTCGGCGCGGCTGTACCAGGTCCAGGTGGAGGACGGCGCGCGCTACACCACCCTGGCGAACGAGAACCGCGTCAGCGCACGGATGATCGCCCCGCCGCGCGGGCGCATCCTCGACCGCTTCGGCACCGTCATCGCCGGCAGCAGCACCAACTGGCGCGCCGTCCTGGTCGCCGAGCAGGCCAACAACGTGCCGGCAACCCTCGACGCCTTCTCCGCCCTGCTGCCGCTCAGCGAATACGAACGCGCCCGCATCGACCGCGAGCTGCACCGCAGGCGCAAGTTCATCCCCGTGCTGATCCGCGAATTCCTGACCTGGGACGAAATGGCGGCGATCGAGGTCAACGCCCCCGACCTGCCCGGCATCGTCGTCGATGCCGGCACCAGCCGCGAGTATCCGTTCGGCGACAGGCTGGCTCATATCGTCGGCTACGTTGCCCCGCCGAACGAGTCGGATGTGGCGGATGATCCCCTGCTCGGCCTGCCGGGCCTGCGCCTCGGCCGCGCCGGCATGGAGAAGTATCATGATCTCGGACTGCGCGGCCGCGCCGGGTCGGTGCAACTGGAGGTCAACGCCGTCGGCCGGGTGATCCGCGAACTGGACCGCCTCGAGGGCGTCCAGGGCGAGGATGTCGGGCTGACGCTTGACGCCGGCCTGCAGCAATCGGTCTTGACCACGCTGGGCGACGAGAGCGCCAGCGCCGTGGTGATGGATTGCCGCAATGGCGAGGTGCTGGCGATGGCCACCAACCCGTCCTTCGATCCGTCGGTGTTCAATTCCGGCGTGTCGCAGGCGCAGTGGCTGGAATGGACCAAGGACCGCCGCACGCCGCTGATCAACAAGGCGACGTCGGGCCTGTATGCGCCGGGGTCCACCTTCAAGATGGCGGTCGCGCTGGCGGGACTCGAGTCCGGGTCGCTGTCGCCGGGAGACCATATAAGCTGCCCGGGCTACCTCGACATGGGCGACACGCGCTTCCACTGCTGGCGCAAGGGCGGCCACGGCACGCTCGATCTGCGCGGCGGGCTGAAGAACAGTTGCGACGTTTACTTTTATGAGGTCGCGCGGCGCACCGGCATCGACCACATCGCCACGATGGCGAACCGGCTCGGGCTGGGGACGGAGCTGGAACTCGACCTGCCCGGCCAGCGGACCGGTCTGATCCCGACGCGGGAGTGGCGCATCGCCAAGGGACATCCGTGGAACGTCGGCGACACCATCGTCAGCGGCATCGGCCAGGGCTACATCCAGGTGACGCCGCTGCAACTCGCCACGTACGCCTCGCGCATCGCCAGCGGCCGGATGGTGCAGCCGCATCTGACCCGCAAGCTGGCGGGCGCGCTGCAGCCGGGATCGGAGCCGGACGACTGGCCGGTGCTGGGGATGCCGGAAAAGCTGCTGCACGCGGTGCGCGAAGGGATGTGGGCGGTGGTCAACGAGCCGGGCGGCACGGCTCCGCTGGCCCGGCTGGCCGAACCCGGGGTGCAACTGGCGGGGAAGACGGGCTCCGCGCAGGTGCGGCGGGTGTCGCGCGAACTGCGCGAGAGCGGCCATTTCGACAGCCAGAAGCTGCCCTGGGAGTACCGCCCCCATGCTCTGTTCGTCGCCTACGCCCCGTATGACGCGCCGCGCTACGCGCTGGCCGTGGTCATCGAGCACGGCAACGCCGGTGCCGCCGCCGCGGCGCCGATGGCGCGCGACATCATGATCGAGACGCTCAGGCGCGATCCGGCCAACCGGAGCGAGCCGCCCTCGGCGCAGGTCGCGGAGGCACGGTGATGATGGACCGCCGCCTGTGGCGCGAGCCGTCGTTCGACTTCGTCGCCAAGGTCCTGCAGATCAACTGGATCTACGTGGTGCTGCTGTGCTGCCTGGCGGCCGTCGGCTACACCGCGCTGTACAGCGCCGCGGGCGGATCGCCCGAGCCGTACGCCGCGCGCCATGCCATGCGCTTCGCCTTCGGCCTGGTGATCATGCTGGCGATCGGGCTGGTCGATATCCGCATCATCCAGAAGCTCGCCTGGCCGGCCTGGCTGGGCTGCGCCGGGCTGCTGGTGCTGGTGCTGCGCATGGGCCATGTCGGCAAGGGCGCGCAGCGCTGGCTGGAACTCGGCGGCCTGCAGCTCCAGCCGAGCGAGATGATGAAGCTGGCGCTGGTGCTGGCGCTGGCCTCCTGGTTCCACCGCGCCTCCCGGGAGCGGATGGGCAACCCGCTGTTCCTGATCCCGCCGCTGATCGCCATCCTGATCCCCGTCGGGCTGATCCTGAAGGAGCCCAATCTCGGCACCGCGGCGATCACCGCGATGCTGGGCGGCATGGTCTTCTTCGCCGCCGGGGTGCGCTGGTGGAAGTTCCTGCTGGTGGTGCTGCCGATACCGCTGCTGGGGCAGTTCGCCTATGCGCACCTGCATGACTATCAGAAGGCGCGGATCGACACCTTCATGCATCCCGAGAGCGACCCGCTGGGCGCCGGCTACAACATCATCCAGTCGAAGATCGCGCTGGGCTCGGGCGGGATGTGGGGCAAGGGATTCCTTCAGGGCACCCAGGGCCACCTCGACTTCCTCCCCGAAAAGCAAACCGACTTCATCTTCACCATGATCGGCGAGGAATTCGGCCTGGTGGGCGGCCTGGTGGTCATGGGGTTGCTGGCCCTGATCATCATCGGCGGGATGCTGATCGCGCTGCGCTGCCGCCATCAGTTCGGGCGGCTGGTGGCGCTTGGGATTTCCTGCAACTTCTTCCTGTATGTGTTCGTCAACATCGCCATGGTGATGGGGGTGATTCCCGTCGGCGGCGTGCCGCTGCCGCTGGTGTCGCACGGCGGTTCGGCGATGCTGACGGTGATGGTCGGGTTCGGCATCCTGATGTCGGTGCACGTGCACCGCGACGTCGAGTTCGCCGCGCTGCGGGATGACCGGTAAAAACCGGCTAACGACGCGGCATCTCGACCGCATCGGTGGATGCCCCGGAAGCGACGACCCGATAAACCGAGAACGTGCTGGCGGGCGCGCCGAACCGCTCTACCGTCCCGATCCGCTCGGATGACGGCCAAACCGCCGGGTCGAGCGGATCGGTGCGGCGAATGTCGCGCAACAGCACCCCCGTCTGCCCGGCGATGGGCGCCTTGGGCAGATCGGTCAGTGCCCAGCGGGAATCGAAACCGACCACCCGGATTCCGGGCGGCAGTTGCCAGGCCAGCTCGCTGGCCACCGTGTAGCCCTCCGCGGCGACAAATCCGGCGCCGGCCGCGGTCCGGCTCGCCAACACCTGTTGCATCAAACCGTCCCATCCCTTGAAGCGGATGGCCACCGGGTCGAGCTTGGGCGGCAGCGGGACGATATCCGTGGCGGCCTGAACATACGCGACCGCCGTGATCGCGAAACCCAAAGCGGAGGCGCCCGCCCACCACCGCCTTGTCAGCCCGAGGCCGCCGGCGGCGATGGCCAGCGCGGGGTAGATGATCGCCGGCCAGTTGCCTTGCACACGGCCGCCGGTGGCGTGCTGCAGGAAGACCAGCACCGGAGGCAGGGACAAGGCGGCCAGCAGCGACCACGCCGGATCGCGGCCGCGCCACCCCCGGCGCACCGCGGCCGCGAGCCCCATCATGCACAGCGCGAAGACCAGCGGCGTGGCAAGGCCGATCTGGCCGCCGATGAGTTCGGCGAGGAAGCCGAGGGCGCGCATCGGCTGCCAGTCGTCCACCCGGCCGCCCTGCTTGACGAAGCCAGCCCAGTCATGCGCCGCGTTCCAGGCGATCACCGGGCAGAACAGCAGCGCTCCGATCAGCGCCGCAGCCCAGGGCTGCCAGCGCCGCAGCCAAAGCCTCCCGGCGGGGACGATCAGCATCCAAAGGCCGATCCCGATCCACAGGAACAGGGCGGTGTATTTGCTGGCGAGCGCGAGGCCGGAGAATGTGCCCGCCGCCAGCCACCAGCCTGCCGATCGGCTGGCGGCCAGCCTTGCCATGGCCCACAGCGCGGCGGTCCAGAAGAACAGCAGCGGCGAGTCAGGGGTCATGATGATCGACCCGACACCCAGCAGCAGCGACGCGTTCAGCAGCAGCACCGCGGGAATGCCCGCCCGGGCGCCGGGAAACAGCAGCCTGGCGGCGTCGAACAGCAGGGCCGAGGCGACGGCGGCGGCGATCGGTCCAAGCAGCCGCACGCCGAGCGCGGTCTGCCCCGCCAGCGCAGTGCCTGCCCGGATCCAAAGCGCCACCATAGGCGGGTGATCGAGATAGCCGGGCGCCAGGGCGCGCGACCAGACCCAGTAATAGGCTTCGTCCGGTGCGAGCGGCAGCCAGGCCGCGAGAAACAGGCGGATCAGGGTCAGCGCGGCGACGATGGCGAACAGGGCGGCCGGTGTCATGACGATCTAGAGGTTCGCCAGGAAGAGAAAGCGTCCCTCCCCGTCGTGGGCCGCCTCGTCCCGGGGCACTCCCCAGCCCGTGCGGCGACCGGCGGCCCGGACAGGCCGCACCGTGACGAGGACGGCGGGCCAGCCGATCGGCGCGCTGTGTTCGTCCGGCCCAGCCAGCGCGCGCCTCACCGCGCGCGCCAGACCAGGGTTGCCGACACCGCGTAGTTCCAGACGACGCCGATGACCGCGCCGATGGCGCCGGCGGCGGTCCAGCCGGTCTTCTGCTCGTACAGCATCTGCGCGATGCCGATATTGGCGACCGCGCCGAAACCGCAGACCAATATGAAAAGCAGCAAGCCTTGCCACAGCCGCGCACCTCTCAGCCGGTGGTCGCGGTATGTGATCACGTTGTTCAGTTGGAAGTTGAACCCCATGGCGACAAACGTGGCGATCGCCTGCTCGGCCTCGAAGCCGAGCGGTGTCGCTGTGCGCAGCGCCGTCAGCACCGCCAGATGCACCACCACGCCGAGTCCGCCCACCAGCGCGAAGGAGAAGAACCGCAGCGGCAGCATCCCGCCGCACAGCTTGTCCAGCAGCAGGCCGACGAACTGGATCATCACCAGCGCGTCCATCTTGCTCTCGCCCGCGGCACGCTCGCGGAACCGGGCGGGAACCTCCAGCACACGCAGCTTGCGACGGCTGCTGAGCACGAGATCGACCAGGATCTTGAAGCCCTGCCCGTTCAGCCTGCGCGCGAGCTCCTCGAACAGGCCGCGCGGCAGCATGAAAAAGCCGCTCATTGGATCGGTTAGCCGCACCGGCAGAAACAGCCGGGCCAGCCAGATCCCGAAATTCGAAAGGAAATGGCGCCAGCGGCCGCCCAGGCCGGCATTGTCGCCGCCCGCCACGTGCCGGCTGGCCACGGCGATGTCATAGCCGCCAGTGCGCAGCGCCGCCAGCATCACCGGCAGCCGCGTCTCGTCGTGCTGGAGGTCGCCGTCGATCACCGCGATATAATCGGCCGAGGATGACAGCGCGCCCTCGATCACCGCCGAGGCCAGCCCGCGCCGGCCGATTCGCCGCAGGCAACGGACCCGCCCGTCGTGCTGGGCGATTCGCCGCACCTCCTCCGCCGTTCCGTCGGGGCTGTTGTCATCGACATAGATGACTTCCCAGGCGATCCCGGCGAGGGCGGCGTTGAGCTTGCGCACCATCGGTTGGACGTTGGGACGTTCGTTATAACACGGGACGATGACGCTGAGCGCGGGCGCGGTCGCGAACCGCCCCTGCGTGGGCTGCTCATCGAGGGTCGTCAGGTTGGGCATAGTGCTCCGATCAGACCGAATGCGGGTTGCGCAAGGGCAGATACAAGAGAGGGAGTGCGGGTCAAGGGGAATTGCCGCCGCGGATGAGCCGTACATCACGCGGGCGTGATCCAAAAATATAAGATGATTGTTCATAATTGGGACGCGTTACGAAAACTTATCGTCGATCGGTTGCCGATAATGGCTTCGGAGGTAAGACCACCGCGTCGCGCATTGCCGCGCTGCCGGTGCCGCTCAGCGCGACGGCTGCCGCGCAAGCCTTGCCGGCCCGTTGCCGGTCAGCGACACATGAAGTCAATTCAATGCAGTGGCTTACGGTAACTTCGCCGGCACGTCGGACCTCCAGAGCCGCGCCGTTGCCGGCGGCAACCTGACCGGCGGCGCGCCGTCCGACATTCATCCCGCGAGCGCAGCCGCATCGTCCTTCTCCGGCCTGATCGTCTACGGCAGTGCGACGGAGGGCGGAATTCCAACGCCAACAATGGCATCGGCGTGACGATCGCCAGCTATAACACCGTTTCTTTCAAGCTGAACGGCGGCGGTTCGGCGGGGGTCGCCGACGTCAACGGCGGCAAACTCAGCGTCCCGAGCGGCAGCGGCGGGATGTGGCAAATGTGGCCCGGACCAGCCGGGCCATGACGTTTGAGAGGGGGCCGGTGTCGAAGCCCCGGGATGGTCGCCTCTAGCAATCCGTCGCGAACTGCGGGCGGCAGGAGTCAGCATCGGAGAAGACCCCGTCTTCTCCCGGCCTGCCCAGCAGATAGCCCTGCGCGAAGGGTATCCCGTTATGGCGCAGCCAGGCGAGCTGGGCGTCGGTCTCGATGCCTTCCGCGACGACGTAGATGTTCATGTCGGACGCCAGCCGTCCGATGGTCCGCACGATCGCGGCGACCTTCTGGGAACCCGGCAGGTCCCGGATGAAGCTCGCATCGATCTTGATGCCGTCGACATCGAATCCGCGCAGGTAGGTCAGCGACGAATAGCCCGTGCCGAAGTCGTCCAGGATCAGCCTGACCCCCAGCGCGCGGACCGCAAGCAACTGGCTCATGATGCTCTCCGACGTGGCGAGGAAGACCGTCTCCGTCACCTCCAGCGACAGCCGTCCGGGCGACAGCCCGCTTTCGGCGAGGCAGGCCTTCAGCACGGACACGAACCGGCCGCCGCGAAGCTGTCGCGGCGACAGGTTCACCGCGATCGGAATGCGGTTCGCCCATCCCGCCGCCGCGCGGCAGGCCAGCCGCAACACATGTTCTCCCAGCCGCTCCATCAGATCGCCCTGTTCCGCCGCCGGCACAAAGGCATCCGCGCTCAACAGCCCGCGGGTCGGGTGGCGCCAGCGCACCAGCGCCTCCACCGAAACGATCTCGCCGGAGCAGACATCCACGATCGGCTGGTACTGCAGGAAGATCTGGCCGTCATCGAGCGCGGAAGACAGTTCCGCCTGCAGCCGGATGCGGCCCAGATGCTCCTGCTCGAACTCGAACTCGAACAGGCACGCCGTGTTCTTGCCCCGCTCCTTCGCCCGGTACAGCGCCAGATCGGCCCGCCGCATCAGAGTCTCTTCATCCGCGCCGTGGTCCGGACACAGGGCGATGCCGACACTCCCGCTCGGCCTGATCGCCAGCGTTTCGACCAGCATGAACTCCGACAGCGACGCGGTCAGCCGATCGGCGATCGAGAGGGCGTCGGACTCGCCGGCGCCGTTCAGCAGAACGGCGAACTCATCGCCGCCGATGCGCGCGCAAATGTCGTCCGGCCGGATCGCATCCCGCAGCCGATCGGCCACGGTCCGAAGGACTTCGTCGCCGGCGAGGTGTCCGAGGTTGTCGTTGATCCCCTTGAAGCTATCCAGATCGATCAGCAGCAAGGCGAACCGCGAGCAAGCCGAACCCTGGCAGGCGGCGATGAGTCCGTCAACCAGCGCCTTGCGGTTGAACAGGCTCGTCAATGCGTCGTGGCTGGCGAGGAACTCGATCTTCCGCCGCACGACATGGGCCTCGGTGACATCCGACCCGATGCCGCGGTAGCCGAGGAATATACCCCGCTCATCGTAAACGGGGTGGCCGGTCAGGCTGAACCATCGCGTCCTTTCGCCGATTCTCAGCGTCAGGGTTGCGTCCTTGAAGGCATTGCGGTCCCGCATGAACATGAATACCCGCGCGGCATCGTCCTCGCGGGCGCCGCTGCCGGTGAAGAAGGCGAAAATGGAGAGCGTCTCAAGTTGCTGCTGGCCAATTTGCAGCGCCTTGACCATGCGCGGACCGACATTGCGGAAGATGCCGTTGCGATCGGTTTCCCAGAGCCAGTCGGAGGAAATCTCCTCATACTCGTGCAGGAACACGCGAATGGTTTCGTGCTCCTTCTGCAGGTTCAGTCTTCCAAGAGAACGTTCGAGGATTGTCTTGTTGATGTTGAGCACGCCGATCAGGGTGAACACGAGAAAGCCGAGGAACGAGCAGATGGCGACGATCTGCACCGGCTGCGCCAGGATGGCGATCGCGCAGAAGGCGGAAATCGGCACATAGAACGCCATCGCAACAGATAGCGGCACGCCGAGCATCGGGGTCGATACCAGCGCCATGATCAGGCCGATCAGGATGCCCTGCTGATCCGGCCGCGCAATGGCGGCGAACATGTTGACGAGGATTCCCCACGCCACCCCGAGCGCCATCAGCACCCTGACCGATCGCCTGATGAAGGCGGTGTCGTCGCGCTGGCGCTTCCAGCGCACAGCGCCCGCAACCAGCGCGCCATAGAGCAGTATGACCACGGCATAGAGGGAGTTGATCCCGATGCTCACGTGCTGTTCGAATGCCACGGTGAACAACGTGCAGCTTCCCACCCCGAGGAAGGCGAACAGCAGCGTCACGCTGAACAGCAGCGTCGCCTGGTCGCGGCGAATCGGCCGCTCGTTGTCCGTGCCCTGGTAGGACAGAAACAGCCGGCGCAACCCCGCCAGCCACTCCGCCATGGCGCCGGCTTCGCGCAGCACCGCCCCCGCCGCCCGGGTTGCCACGAGCCATATCCGCCCGATCTCGGCTTTGAAGGGATATGGCAGCAGCATGCCCGTCCGCCGCTGATAGGCGGCGTAACCGGCCGCCAGGGGGGAGCTCCGCAACCTCCGTTCCTCGTTGCGGGCGATGCCGGCGTAGCAAACAAAGAGAAAGACGGCGGCAACCCACTGCAAACCGCCGGCGATCGCAGCGGTGGCGAACCAGAAGGCGATATATGCGAGATAGAACGGATGCCTCACATACGCGTACGGCCCGCTTGTACAGAGCATAAGCGGATCGGCCTCGGCGAAGGCGAGGGGAAGCCGGTGCCGCCTGGTCGTCCGCACCGTCCACCAGAACAGCAGCACGGACCCGGCGAGCATGGTCAGCCCGGCCGAGGTCCATGCCGTCGGTTCCCGGCGGTCCCAAATCAGGAGGCAGCCAAAGCTGAGGTAGGCAATCAGGCTGGCGAGCGACAGCAGGCGCATGCCGTTCGGCATGCGCCCGCGGGTCGCAAAATGCCCGCGGATCGCCCAGCCGAAGGAGCCGAACGCGGCGAGCGACAACGCTGCCGGCAGCCAGGCGGAGCTTAACGCGCCGACGGGTAGCATCGTCACTGGCGCACCAGCGACAGCGAGACCGGTTCTCCGGACAGGAATCCGTCCAGATTGCCGCTCGCGCCGGCGAACGGATCGATAACCGGGAACGCCAGCCGGACCTCGTCATAGCGCTTGCGGGTGCAGGACATGAGCTGCATCGGGCAGTTCAGGCCCGGATAGGCGCGCGGTTCGGTCACCGGCTCGTACCCGAGCCGCTTGTAGAATGGCGCGTGATTGCGGCGCACGCAGGCCACCAGGATCTGAGTGTGGGCGCTCATGCCTAAAAAACCTGCCATGCGATACAAAAGAAAGACGAGTCCCTGATTATTTTCCGCCGCCGGACTCCGCACCAGGCGGGTCGTTTCGATGCCGCGAGCGCCGGTTCCGATCGCCGTTTGCTCATTGAGCAACTTGCGGACTTCTTCGGGGAACGCGTCGGAGGCCGGCGACCGCTTGTGTGATCCGAACGCAAGCGTGCAGACGCGCACGGAAGCCGACGGTACGCCCTCGTCATAAATAACCACGGTCTGGCAATTCGGAAGCTCATCGTAGAGGTCCTGGAACAACCCGGTCTCATTGGGTTGGATGTAGCCGGAAGCGAGGTAACTATCATAGCGTAATCTGTAGGCTTCCTGTTTCGTTTGCGGATCGACTGCGAGCCGGGCGGAGTATCGGGTTTGAACGACTGGACCGATCGGAGGAATAATATGAGCAAGGCGGCCGGGATTGTGAGCAGAAAGCAACATGACGGGCATCTCCTGTCTGAAAAGTGACCAGGAGATCGTATCTTGTTGTACTATCGAATGGGTATGACGCAGTTGCCTAAGGTGGACGAAAAACTCCGATTGGGATAAAAGACCCTATGTCAGAATTCGCCCCAGTGACAACAATTGCGGAATTTAGACAACTCGACGATGGCGAGATCATGGAAGGTTATTTCGACGGCTTCCACGGCAGTCCGCCGCCCGGGTCCGATCGGTCGAAGGCTTTTTGGCACGGATGGCGCAACGGACGCGTCGATGCGGGCCTCGCGAAGCCGGATTTTGCCCAAATCGCCCTCTCCCACGCCTTCCGAACCATGGCCGCCGCGTCCGCCTGACCGGGTTCACGGTTTGCCGGGGCCGGATGCGGTCGCCTGCAACGCACTTTAGTCACGGGCACCGCCGATAACAATTTCGTTACCACAAAACCTGGCCTCAGCGATCACTGACTGTCGTCAAAGCAGTCCCCGCAAGATCACGATAACGTGTTGATGGAGTCGCATAGCAGACGGTTTACCGTCAGCTCTGCGGCAACCGATCTTTTACCAGAATGAAAACCGTCAACCCGGTGCAACCGCCGCGGGCGCGTCCTGCTAAAGCGGAACGCCAGCCATGTTGCGGCTGGTGCGGATCGTCTGCAGGGTCTGAACCCGGCTGACCGTCGGCAGCCCCGTCAGCTTCTGCGTCAACTGGTTCTCGTGCGCGGTATCGCGTGCCACCAGCCGCAGCAGGAAGTCGCCGCCGCCGCGGATCATGTGGCACTCCCGCACCTCCGGCCACGTCCCGACAAGCTGCTCGAACCCTGACAGCACCGCGTCCTTCTGGCTCTCCAGCCCGACGATGGCGAAGAACGTGATCTCCCAACCGAGCATCTGCGGATCGGTGTCGGCATAATAGCCGCGGATGACGCCCGCCTCCTCCAGCGCCCGCACCCGGCGCAGGCAGGGCGGCGCGGAGATTCCGGCCCGTTTCGACAGATCGACATTCGTCATCCGTCCGTCCTCCTGCAACGACGCCAGAATGCGGCGGTCGATCGCATCCAGCAGGATCGGAGTGTCTGAGTGGGACGGCTTCATGTTATTTTTGGAAGGACATTTCCGGGCCGCGGGAGGGTGGGCAATCTTATTGCGTATTTCGCGACCCGCAACCCGGAAACCGTGATTTCCGTCAATATCATCAGGCAATCCACAACTTTTCGGCCTGCGCCCGGATCCCGCCCGATTCGTCTCTTCCCATTTCAACCCCGTATCGCCACTTTCCCGCCCATGCAGCTCTTCATCCGAGGCTTCGCGCGCCTGCTGGCCGCTCTGGGCGTCCTTGTGCTCCTGCTCGCGGCCCTGGTCGCCGGGGCGGTCTGGCTGACAATCCCCGGAACCGGCCGCACCACCCGCATCGCCGGCCTGTCCGCCCCGGTTGACATCAGCTTCGACGCCGACATGGTGCCGCGCATCCGCGCCGCGTCGGAGCAGGACGCCGCCGCCGCGCTCGGCTTTGCGCACGCCCGCGACCGGATGTTTCAGATGGAGATGATGCGCCGCGCCGCCTCCGGCCGCCTGTCGGAGATCGCCGGCACCGCCACCCTGCCGATAGACCGGTTGATGCGCACGCTCGGCCTGCGCCAGCACGCCGTCGCCGATATGGCGGCGCTGCCGGCTGACACCCGGGCCATGTTGGATGCCTACGCCCGGGGGGTAAATGCCTACATCGCATTGAAGGGGCGCTTCGCCGCGCCGGAATTCCTGGTGCTCGGCGCGCCGGAGCCTTGGGAGCCGGCGGACAGCCTGCTCTGGGCCAAGACCATGGGGCTGTGGCTGTCGATGAACTGGCGGCAGGAACTGGCGCGCCAGAGCGTTGTGGGCAAGGTGCCGGCGGCGCTGCTCGATCAGCTGTGGCCGCGCCAGCCCGGCGTGCCATCGCCGGACGCGATGGCCGAACCGCCAACACGCTTCGCCTCGGCCGCGTCGCGGCTGCTGTCGGTGCTGCCGTCGTTCCCCGCACCTTATACCATGCCCTCCAGCGCCTCGAACGAATGGGCGGTGGACGGTCGGCATTCCGCGACCGGCGCGCCGCTGCTGGCCGGCGACCCGCATCTGGCGTTCGGCTTCCCGGGCATCTGGTACCTGGCGCGGATCGACCTGCCCGGGCGCGGGCTGGCCGGCGGCACCGCGCCGGGCATCCCGTTCCTGGTGCTGGGACACAACGGCAAGATCGCCTGGACCTTCACCACCACCGGCGCCGATGTGCAGGACATCTTCATCGAGACCCCCGCCGGCGCGGGACAATACCAGGCTCCGGACGGTCCGCTTCCGTTCAACCTGCGGGAGGAGCGCATTGGCGTGCGCGGGCAGCCGGATCAGCTTCTGCTGGTGCGGGAGACGCGGCACGGCCCGGTGGTCAGCGACCTCGACAGCCCGAGCGGGCCGATCATGGCGGTGTCGATGGGCAATTTGCAGGCGGGGGATACGGCGGCAGCGGGTCTGCTGGCTTTGAACCGCGCCTCGACGGTGGAGGAAGCCGGGCAGGCGGCGGCGGAGATCAGCTCGCCGGTGCAGAACCTGCTGGTGGCGGACGCCAAGACCATCGGGATGTTCGTCACCGGACGGGTGCCGATACGCAAGGCCGGCGACGGCGCAACGCCTGCCCCGGGAGACGGCTCGCATGACTGGATCGGCTGGGCCTGGGGCGATTCGCTGCCGCACAGCGTCTCGCCGCAGACCGGGCGGCTGGTGAACGCGAACGAGCCGATCTGGCCGGCGGATTTTCCCGTGCTCATGGCGCGCGACACCTACGGCGATTGGCGGGCGCAGCGCATAAGGCAACTGCTGGATGCCTCCGACCGCCATACCGCGGCGGATTTCGCCGCCATGCAGGTCGATACCCTGGACCTGTTCGCGCGCCATCTCCTACCGGTGCTGCTGGCGGTACCGGACGTCACCGGCCAGGCGGCGCAGGCGCTCGGGGCGTTGAAGGGCTGGGACGGCGCGGCGGTCATGGACAGCCCGGCGCCGCTGATCTTCAACGCCTGGATGGAGGCGTTCTACCGCGCCGTCCTGACCCGCGCCGGAATACCCCTGGCGGCCGGCGGGCCGGAGGCGGACTTTCTGGCCTTCGTCCTGTCGCCCGCCGGCTCGCACTGGTGCAACGGCGACTGCGCGCCGATGCTGCGGGAGACGCTGACCGCCACGGTCGGCGACCTGAGCGCCCGGTTCGGAAGCGATCCCGCCAAATGGCGCTGGGGCGAGGCGCATCAGGCACAGTTCCCCCATCCGCTGCTGCGGACGATTCCGGTATTGGGTCCGCTCACGACGATCAGTGTCCCCAGCGCGGGCGACAACAACACGCTGAACCGCGGCGGGATGAACCTGGCGATGCAATCGGTGCACGGCGCGTCGTATCGCGGGGTCTACGACCTCGCGGATCTGGATCGCAGCCTGTTCATGATCACACCAGGGCAATCGGGTAATCCATTCAGTTCGCACGCAAGAGATTTTGTCCTACGCTGGCGTGACGGTGCTACAATCACGCTGGGGCCGGACGCGGCTACCGTAACGGGGACGATTCGACTGACGCCATGAGCTACGCAACGCCCTATCCGGACGACGAGTTCCTCGTTGAAGGCGCCCTGACGCGACGCTGCCTCGCCTGGGTTGTCGATGTCATCCTGATCGCGATCCTGGTCTTCGTGCTGTGGTGGATCCTGGCAGCGTTCGGGGTCCTGACCTTCGGCCTCGGCTTCGGCGCGATGAGCATCCTGCCGTTCGTGCCGTTCTTCTACCACTTCCTGTCGCTGCTTAGCCGCCCCAGTGCAACGCCGGGGCAGCAGATGTTCGGGCTGACGGTGCGGCGGGATTACGACCTGGGGCCGCCGGAGCCGCTGCAGGCGCTGGTGTCGGTCATCGCGTTCTATCTGACTTTGGCGACCTCCGGCCTGTTGCTGGTCGTGGCGCTGTTCACCACGCGGCACCGGACGCTGCACGATCTTGTGAGCGGACTCGTCGTTGTGCGCGTCCCGGCGATGGAGGCGTTGGCCGCGCGTAACGCGGCCTGGAACCCGGGGCGCGGACCATCCGCCTCATGACGTACAAACCACCGCGCCGCCCGCAATTTTTCTATACCACAGCGCCCCTGCCCTGCCCGTATGTGCCTGGCCGCATGGAGCGGAAGGTTGTCACCGAGATCATCGGGCCGGATGCGGAACCGCTGCATGACCGCCTGTCGCGGGCCGGGTTCCGCCGCAGCCACAACATCGCCTATGCGCCGGTGTGTCCGTCGTGTCAGGCCTGCGTCCCGATACGGATACCCGTGGACACATTCCAGCCGGACCGGACGCTGCGGAAGATCGCGCGGGCGAACGCCACGCTGGAGGGCTACCGGGTGCCGGCACGGGCGACGGCGGAGCAGTTCCAGTTGTTTCAGCGCTACCAGCAGGTGCGCCACGGCGACGGCGACATGGCCAGCATGAGCTTCTACGACTATCGCGCGATGGTCGAGGACACGCCGATCGAGACCTTCATCATTGAGTTCCGCGACGAGCAGGACCGTCTGGTGAGCGCCTGCCTGACCGACAAGCTGGGGGATGGGCTGTCGGCGGTGTACAGCTTTTTTGCTCCCGGGCTGGAAAAGCGGTCGCTCGGGACGCACGCGGTGCTGTGGCTGATCGACCGGGCCCGCGCGCTGGGGCTGCCGTACGTCTATCTCGGCTACTGGGTGTCGGACAGCCGGAAGATGGCTTATAAAGCGCGGTTCCGGCCAAGCGAGATCCTTGTCAGCGGCACATGGCGAGTCCTGACGGATGTCGAGATCGAGGGCCGGGAGCCGGCCGAGGACGCGCTGATGTCGGAAACGGTGGGGTGAGGGGCTTGCAAGGGCGCCCGCCAGACAGTCCGGCGTGGACTATCGTCCTTTGTGTCTTGGCCTGCCTTGTGCCGGCCACCCACGGGTTGCGGTGTTTGAGGAGGCAAAGTCGTGGATGGCCGGCACAAGGCCGGCCATGACACAGGGAGCGATGCCTGACCCTGACTGGCTGACCTGGGGGCGCGAAATCCAGGCCATCGCCCAGACGGGTCTGGAGTACAGCAAAGACCCCTTCGACCGCGACCGCTTCGCCGCATTGCGCCGCCTCGCAGCGCGGATCATGGCGGAGCACACGTCAGCCGCCGCCGCCCGCATCGAATCGCTGTTTGACGCCGAAACCGGCTACGCCACCCCGAAAGTCGGCGTCCGCGGCGCCGTGTTCGATACCGCAGGCCGCATTCTCATGGTGCGCGAGGTGGCGGACGGGAACCGCTGGACGCTGCCCGGCGGTTGGGCCGATGTGAACCAGACCCCCGCGCAATCGGTGGTTCGGGAGGTCTTCGAGGAATCCGGCTACCGCGTCCGAGCGGTCAAACTGGCCGCCGTTTGGGACCGCGCCCGCCACGCTCAGCCACCGATGGCGTTTTCCGTGGTGCGCATGTTCTTCCTCTGCGCGCTGGAAGGCGGCGCCGATTCCACCAGCCTGGAGACGAGCGAAGTCGGCTGGTTCGCCGAGGCCGGCATACCGGACGACCTTTCGGTCCGCCGGACTTCGGCGCATCACATCAGCCGCATGTTCGCGCATTGGCGAGAGCCCGGGCTGGCGACGGAGTTCGATTGATCCCGACCCGCGGGCCGTGCCCGCCCGGGCCAGCCTACTCCTTGCCCTTGCTCGTGAGCACCGAGTAGACCTGATCGCTGAAGTTATTGAACTGAATGACCTTCTGAACGCCCTGCACCTGCGAATCCTGCTTGATGACCGGGCAATACGCAGCCGTTAGGGAATTGACGATATCCGCCTGCTGCGCGTGCGGCGCCGCGGCTTTCACCTTCAGCACGATCTGCTCGGCGGTCTGCTCGACATTGACCAGCGTCAGACCGTGCAGCGCGTCGGCGATACCGCTTTTCGGGTCATTCACCACCGCGGCGATGTCCGGCTGGTCGATCTTCGGGCAGTCCCCGCCCAGGTTCATCGCCGTCCCGGTCAACGGCCGCATGTCGCCGACCATGCCGCCGCCGGCGGTTGCGGGGGCTGAGTTGCCCCATGCCTGACGCACATAATTGACCACGTCGGCGATGTCCTGATCGGTCATGCCCGCGCCGACAGCCGGCATCGGCGCATTGCTGCCGCGCGCCTCGATACCCCCCAGGACGACCCGAATCACGTCCTGCGGCCCGGCGGCCAGGACCGAGGCGTCGCCGGCAAGCGAGGAAACCGCGCCAGTGACGCCTTTTCCGTCAAGCTGGTGGCAGGACGCGCAGTTGTTCAGATATGCCTGCCGACCTACCGGGTCCGGGCCGCTGAATGCCGTCTGATGGGAATTGTCGTACGTCGTCTTCGCCGGAGTCGACTTCAAATACGCCACGATCGCATGCAAATCGGCATCCGTTAGCTTGCTCAGGCTGTCATGGATCGTCTCGGCCATCGGCCCGTTGGCAACGCCGACGCCCTGCGAGACACCGCTCTTGAGATAGGTGACAAGCTGTTCGTCGGAGTATTTTCCGACGCCCTGCCGCACATCGGAGGTAATGTTCGGCGCATACCAGTTCTGCAGTTCGCCGCCCTGAAGCCGCTCAGCCTCGCTGGAATTGCCCGCCAGGATGCGGCCGTTATGGCAGCCGCCGCAATGGCCGAGGCCCTCCACCAGATAGGCGCCGCGGTTGATCTCCGGCGACTTCGCCGGGTCCGGCTGGAACGTGCCCTCTCGGAAGAACAACTGGTTCCATGCCAGCAGCCCGGTGCGGATGTTGAACGGGAACGCCATCTTGTTGGGCAGTTGCGGGGAATGAACCGGCTGGAGCGAGAACAGATATGCCTTGATCGCCAGAACGTCGTCGCGGGTGACCTTGGTATAGTACGGATAAGGCATGGCGGGGTAGATGTATTCGCCGTCCTTGCCGATGCCCTCATGGAAGGCCCGGTAGAACTGGTCGCCGGTCCAGCTACCGATGCCGGTTTCCTTGTCCGGGGTGATGTTGGGCGAGGCAAGCTGTCCGAACGGCGTGTTCAGGTAGCGGCCGCCGGCAAACGGCTGGCCGTCCTTTTTCGTATGGCAGGCCACGCAGTCGCCGGCATCCGCGAGATACTTGCCCCGCGCGATCAGATCCGCGGTCGCGTCCGCGGCCGCTTGTGCGGACGTGGCCAGGGTGGCGATCAATACCGTCGCCAGAACGACGCTTGTCTGGCATACGGAAGCGGTTGCAGTTTGCCCGGGTCGGCGAGTCGCCATGGAACCTCCCGCTCTGCGCCGCGCCAAGGGAGGCGGACGCGGGGTCAAAACGGCGCCGGGCCGTCCCGGTTGCCGCGGTGCCCTGAGTTTCACGACGACGTTTGCGTGACGCAGGAGACAGTCGGGGGTTCAGAGTGGGCGTGACAGAAAGGGCGACGATGGGAACCGAGATGTCCGAAACGATCGTGCCGCGCCAGACGGCGAACCGGCTGTTCCTGCGGGTCGAGCACACGCTTTACCTCGTGCTGGGGATTCTGCTGGTTTTCACATGCGTGCTGGCGCTCGGGGGCGCCGCGGTCAAGCTTTGGTCCGGAATGGCTGATTGGTCGTCCACCGAAACCGTCTTCCTCGTCATCGATCAACTGCTGTTCGTGCTGATGCTGATCGAGATCCTGCATACCGTTCGGGTGTCGGTGGAATCCGGATCGTTGAACTGCGAGCCGTTCCTCGTCGTCGGCCTGATCGCCTCGATCCGGCGCATCCTGGTGATCACGCTGGAGTCGTCGAAGATTACACAGGGTGGGGATTGGAACGAGAATAGCGATCACGTGTTCCGGACATCGATGACCGAACTGGGCGTGCTGGCGGTCCTGATCCTGGTGATGGTCGCATCGATCGTCATGCTGCGGCGGACAAAGCAGCGCAAGGCTGGACTATCGTTGGACGCCGAGTAGAGCGTGACCTGCGGCATGTTTCCGGTGTCGATCGTCATGACGATGCCGGGGATGTTGCGGGCTGTTTCGCTGAACAGAGCCCCTCCCTGGCCGCAAGCCTGTCGTCGTGCTCAGCCGCGTCAAATCGTGGGTCATCGCCATGCTCGCCCCCAAGCGGGGGCTGCGCGTGGCTCCGGTCCCGCCGCTGCGCGGCGGATTTGACTCGGCTTGCGCGCGCCTAGCGAAGGAATGGCAGGTCGGGACTGAGGAACAGGTGCTTTGATCGAACCAAGGAACATGGATCGGCAAGTCACACGGGCTTGCCGGGTCGGTTATTCGCCGATACAGTCATCTCGTCCGCTAAGACAGAGATTATCACGCCTCGCACACAGAAATTCTGACAATCCCCTATCGTTGAAATCCCCGTCTCGCCCAAGAAATGCCCCAACTGAAAAGATAGAGTCCAAAGGATGGCCCCACGCAAAGAACGATGGCTTTCTCGATCGCCGAAATCTGTGACGGTAGAACTCAAAACCCGTCTCGTAGTCACGGACTTCGTCGATCGCGGCCGGGCTTGCGGCTTTGGCCCGCAGACGGGCGAAGCCCTTGCGAGCCTCCATGACCGTGACAGCGGAGATGAAAAGATCGCTGTCTGGAACACCCTCGATCCAGGCATGACATGCCGATGGCCCCGGGGATTTTCAGCCGCGCCGAGCACGTCGCGGTCGAGCAGAAATCGTGTCACGCGCCGTCATGCGCCGCCGCAAATGCCCGTTCCAGCCCACCCCTGCCCTGACGCAAGGCCGACTTGACCGTCCGGGCCGGGTACGGCCGCCCCTGCTTCGGAGTCACTCGGGCATAAGCCACCGCCGCCTCAAGCTGCGGCCGCGTCAGGGTGGGATAGTCCCGCAACACCTCCTCCGCCTGCATGCCCCCGTCAATCAGCGCCGCGATGCGGTGGGCCTCGACACCTGTGCCACGGATGGTGCCGTTTGCGGCATCGACCGTCTACGTGGTCCGGTCGAGCGCTTCCATGCCCGCGAGCACCTCGCCAACAGAGCGATCCAGAGGAATGTCGATGGTGCGACGACCCGCCGATGCGTCGACCTCAAGAGAGAGAGAGAGAGAACCTCCCAGCGGTCCGTCGTCGGGCCGGCGTTTAAGCTCTCCGTAGACTTGGTTGCGAACATTCGCGCTCACCCCGTGACCTCCCATCAGGCAAACAATGTCGATCCCATCAAGCATGCGAATACGCCGCCCGCCGGACTGCAGATAGCCCGGTGTCAGCCAGCCGCGGTCCACAATCTTGCGCACGGCATCCACCTTCAGGCCAAAAACATGCGCGGCCTGCGGCAGAGTGAACCGCCGCCGCCTCAGGTCGCCGACACGAACATCCGCGCCAATCGGCATACTATGCCTGTCACCCCTGATTGAACCGCGTAATGGTCTGAGTTGGTGCGGAGTCAAGCATTGCCGGGACGGCCACGGTTTGGCGCATGGCCGCCAGGCTTCACCCCCACAACCGCCGAAGCTGCCCATCCACTCCCTGCACCGGATCAGCCGCGGGAACTGGCACGCGGCCAATCGCCCGAACAACCGCGTCGTGCTCCTCCGGCACCCCGCGCCGCAAATCCGGACCCGGCCCGTTGTCCGGATACGCCCCCACGATCAGCAGATCCCCCGACTGTCCCCGGTTGCAGTGCCCCACCCCCGCCGGCACCACCACCCCATCTCCTGTCCTCATCGTGAGCACCTCGCCGCCCGAGCCGCCGAACAGCACCGAGACCTCGCCCCGCGCCACGCCCGGGACCTCATGCGCCGTGCTGTGGAAATGGTGGAACGGATACACCCCGTCCCGCCACGCCGGAGGCCAGCGGTTGGCGGCGAACAGACGCTCGATCGCCGCCGCATCCGCCGGCACCGCATCGCGATACACCAGCAGCGGCAGCCGCGAGTTCGGGATCGCACCATCGTCCTGGAAGCAAAAACACACCGGTTCAGCCATCCGACACCATCTCCGTCTCGTCTTCGTCGCCATACCCCAACAGCCGCAGCGCCCTCCCGCGGATGCCGCGTTGCGCCGCCGCGTGGATCAGCGCCTCCTCGCGCCCGTGCGTCACCCACACCTCCGGCGCGCCGACATCGTCCAGCGTGGCGTTCAGTTCGGCCCAGTCGGCGTGGTCGGAGATCACCAGCGGCAGCTCCACTCCGCGCGACTTCGCCCGCTGCCGCACCCGCATCCAGCCCGAGGCGAGCGCCACCACCGGGTCCTCCAGCCGCCGCGCCCAGCGATCCGCGATGGCGCCCGGCGGAGCCAGCACGATGGCGCCGATCAACGAGGCTTTGGCGGCGACGGTGGCGGGCCGCAGGTCGCCGAGGTCGATGCCGCGCTGGCGGTACACCTCGCACATCGAGACCAGCGCGCCATGCAGCCATATCGGCTGATCCCAGCCCGCCTGCCGCAGCAGCGCGATCACCCGCTGGCATTTGCCCAGCGCGTAGCAGCCGACGACATGCGTCCGTTCCGGGAACAGCGCCACGCTGTCCAGCAGTTTGGCGATCTCGTGCGCGGGCGGCGGGTGGACGAAGACCGGCAGGGCGAAGGTCGCCTCGGTCACGAATACATCGCACGGAACCGGCTCGAAGCCCGCGCAGGTGGGATCGGCCGTCCGCTTGTAGTCGCCGCTGACCACGGCACGGGAGCCCTGGTATTCCATCGCCACCTGGGCGCTGCCCAGCACATGCCCGGCGGGGCTGAGCCAGATTTTTACACCGCCCAAAGTCACCTGCTCATGCCAGCCCAGCGCCTGCTGCGACACACCCGCCCCACCCTCGCTCAGCCGCGCCCGCATCACGGCCAGCGTGTCGGCGGTCGCCAGGACGGCGCGGTGGCCGGCGCGGGCGTGGTCGGAGTGGCCATGCGTGATCACCGCCCGGTCGACCGGCCGCAACGGGTCGATGAAGAAGCCGCCCGGCTCGCAGAACAGGCCAGCGGGCAGGACTTTCAACCAGGTCTCGGGATGCGGCATGCAAGGCTATCTTGGCGCGGCGCCGGGTTTTGACCAGTGTGGCGCGCCCGAAGCAGGACCGCGCCATGGACGCCGACATCCCGACGCTGCACATCCGCTGCGGCTCCGACATCCGCGACACCCTGCGCGCCGCGGGCTTCACCGGCGAGTACCTCGAATATGCCGACACGATCTGCCAGGGCCCGGTTCCCGATACGGACGATCTGCTGCAACACCGCGCCCGGTTCCTGGCGGGTGCCGCCGGCGGTCCGATGGGTTTCACCGCGGCGCAGGCGCTGGTCCGCCCGCGGGACGAGGACCAGCGTCTGGACGCCGCCCGCAGCCGGGACCGCGTGGTGCTCTGGTTCGAGCATGACAGCCACGACCAGCTTATCCTCGCCCGCATCCTTGCCCGCTTCGCCGGCGGCCCCCTGCCCGGCCGTCTTGAGCTGATCTGCGCCGATGGGCATCCCTCGGTCGAGCGCTTCCTCGGCCTGGGTCAGTTGGGACCGGAGGCGCTGGCGTCGCTGTGGCCGGCGCGGACGGCGGTCACGCGGGCGCAGCTGGACCTCGGGCGGGCGGTATGGGCGGCGCTGCGCCGAGACGATCCGCGGCAGCTTCAGGCCATTGCGGCGACCGGAACGCCGGATCTGCCGCTGGCCGCTCCGGCGCTACGGCGGCATCTCCGGGAATTGCCCGCGGACGGGGACGGGCTGTCGCTGACCCAGCGGCTGATCCTGAGCATCCTGGCGGAGGGCGGCCCGTCGACCATCGGCCGCCTGTTTGCCCCGCTGCAACGGCGCGATCCGCTGCCGTTCCTGGGCGATCTCGGGTTCCTGCACATTGTGGAGCAAATGGCGCCGACCGGCGTGCTGACGATCGCGGCGGGGGAAAAACCGTTTCCGCGGATCGCCTCGATCACCGATACCGGGCGGGACGTGCTCGCGGGACGGACCGACTTCCTCTCGCTGCGCCCCGCCGAGCGTTGGATCGGCGGCGTGCGGATCGATCCGTTACGTCCGGCGTGGCGCATTGCTTCGGCTGCTGACCCGCGCGGGGAGAACTCGTTGCACTTGCGCGAAACCACAGGACGATGAGAATAATCGACGGTCGGACCCCGAAATATGCAGACGGAGCGGAGGTAGATCGTTGCTGCGCGAGCGGGCTACCCGGTGGCGGCGTCCGGACAAAGCGGGCGACGCCATAATCGGACGTATCACAGCCGAGCGGACGAGAACGAAAATCCACAGCTTAGCTCGTTGCGATGCCATGTCGATCGCGGTTTGGCTGAATGCCCTGGATGTGTATCGGACACTCGTGTGCCGGATGGCGCGGCGCTATCCCGAAAAGGAAGGGGCGGCCCCTTAGCGCGCCCCGCGGAAGACGCGCGAGGATCGAAGCCGCAATTCAGCACCGAGCGGGTGCCCCGGAAGTGGATATCACCGGCCCGTGATGATATGTCGGAGGTGTGCAGCCGAAGCCGCTTCCGGCCGCAACCGCACCCGGGAGTACGCGCGACGATGAGGACGGGTCGGATCGAGGAATTCGAATCGCTGCGCGGTTTGATGGCGCTTTGGGTACTGTTGGGGCATGTGACGCTCACTTTCACGCCCCCGCGATCCCTCGACAGTGTCGCCTGGCGCCTGCTCGGCGCGAATACGAAACCGGTTGATGTGTTCATCATCCTGAGCGGGTTCGTCGTCTTCAATCTGCTGAGCCGCGGCCGCGAATCGTATAGACGCTACATAGCCAGACGATTTCTGCGGTTATTCCCCGCCTATCTGGTCTGTCTGCTGATCTCTTTGGCCATGCTGCCCGTGACCTACGCAGCCAATGTCGGCCTGCATCCGGTCACCGCCCGTACCCTTGAGCGAGTCGCCATCATTGGAGCCGGTCTGGCGCAGTTTTGGCCGCACGTCCTGGCCCATCTGACCATGCTGCACGGGGCCGTACCCGCGCGGATGCTGCCGCTCACGGACTACGTCTTCCTCGGTCAGGCATGGAGCATATCGGTGGAATGGCAATTCTACCTGATTGCGCCATTGCTGCTGTGGCTGGCGACCATGCGTCGGCGGTTGGTTGGGCTTGGGCTGCTGGCGGCGCTTTGCGCCGGGGTGTTCCACGCACGGCTGGCCTTCGGGAGCGGATTCATCGGCGCACATGTTGGATACTTCGCGCTCGGGTGCTGTTCGTTTTTCGTCTGGCAGGCCGATCGGCGGTGGCCTGCGCTGCTCGCGCGGCACGCGACGCTGGCTATCCCGGCGGCGTGCGCGGCCTGGATAGTTTTGCTGCCGCAAGAGTGGCCCGGGGCGATCTGGATTGCAGTGCTGCTGAGCTGCATTACCGTGAGTTTGCCAAATCCCTGTTATCTGGCGCGCGCGATATCGGCGGCGCTGCATATGTCCGCGCTGCGCTGGCTGGGTCGCATTTCCTACTCTCTCTATCTCACCCACATGATAGCGCTGAATGCGATTCTGTGGCTTCTGCGCGATGCCGGGCTGGCGCCATTGCCGATGATACTGACCACCGGTGCGGGCACATTGCTGATCACCCTGCTGGCAGCAGACTTGCTGCATCGCTGGGTTGAAGCCCCGTTCATCAGCTTGGGCAGACGCTTACCGGATCGCTGGTTCCCGGCTCGCTTGCGCATTCCGGCAACCGGCCGTGGTTCTGTCGGTCGTCCCCCCGTTGCCTCGGTTTCCGGTAACAGCGCATCCGCGCCGGGCTGACACAGGATCCGGGGCCACGCCGGCGCTCGCGGAAAGGCGGGTCGACGGCGCGGCCGTCGGGCAAACGGCGACAGGCCGCAATGGGCCAACGCCAAGCCACGACAGTGTGCCCGGTCGATCCCCGGTTGGCTGCCGCACCATCTCCCCTCCGTCAGTCCGTCAGGGCAGCGGCGGGCGGCCTTCCGATCCGCGGATGCGGGGCAGCAAAATCATGTCCCAGGGGCTGGGCATCTCGCCCACCGGCACATGCACGAGGGCCGGTTTGTTCAGCGCACACGCCTTTCGCAGCGCGTCCTCCAGCGCGTCCGGACTGGTGGCGCGGAAGGCGGCCATGCCGAAGCTCTCGGCGAATTTGACGAAATCGGGGTTGGTCAGGTCGCTGGCGATCAGGCGGTTGCCGTATTGCTGCTGCTGGATGCGGCGGACATTGCCGAAGGCGCCGTCGTCGAACACCAAGGCCACCACGGGCAGGCCGTGATGCATGGCGGTGGCGAGTTCGGCGGCCTGGTACATGAAGCCTCCGTCGCCGGTCACCAGCACCACCTTGCGGCCGGGCGCGGCGGCCTGTGCACCCAGAGCAGCGCCGTAGCCCCAGCCGAGCGTGTCCTGGTAGCCGGGAGACAGATACGTGCGCGGGCCGGGGACCGGGAAGGCCAGGCGGCTGGCAAAGCCGATCTGGGTGACGTCCTCGACGAAGATGCCGTCGGGCGGGAGAGCGGAGCGGATGGCGCGCAGGTACGCCATCGGCGGATTATGCGCCGCCAGACGTTCGGCGAATGCTTGCCGGGCCGCCGGGAGGTTGGGGTTGGGTTGCCACGCGTGGTTGCGGGCGGCGAGTTCCCCGGCCAGAGCGCGCAGCGTCGCCCCGGCGTCGCCGAGCAGGCCGACGGCCGGCTTTTGCAGCCGGTTGATCTCATCCGGATCGATATCCAGCCGGATGATCGGCAGGTGCTCGTCGACGCCCCAGTTGCCCTGCTGCCAATACAGCCGCGTGCCGATGGCCAGCACCGCGTCGGCGGTCCTCCATAAAGCGTGGCCCTCGGTGAACGACACCGCCAGGGGGTGGTCCGTGGGGATGGTCCCCCTGCCCCGGCGGAACGACGACACCGGAGCGTGCAGCAGTTCCGCCACCGCCTGCACGGCGGGGCCGGCGTCGAGCGCTCCGCCGCCGCAGACGATCAGCGGGCGCTCGGCTTGGCACAGGATGTCCGCCGCCGCCTTGATGGTCTGAGGGTCAGCCAGCGGCGGGGTGCTGCCGATGGGCGCGAAGAGTTCGACGTCGGCAGAGTGGCTCCATGTGTCGATGGCGCATTCCAGCGCGACGGGTCCTTGCCGGCCGGTGGTGGCCGCTTTGATCGCCAGGGCGACCCGTTCGGACGCTTCCTGCGGGGAGCGAACCCGTTCCGCGTGCTTCGTTATGTGCCTCAGCAGGCCGATCTGGTCGTGGATTTCGTGCAGGTGGCCGTGGCCGTGGTCGATGGCGAAGGACGGGATCTGGCCGACCAACGCGATGACGGGCGCGTTCATGGCGTAGGCCATCAGCAGCGCGGCGGAGGCGTTCAGGATGCCCGGACCCGGCACCACGGCGAACGCCTGTGGCCTGCCGGTGACCAGCGCGGCGCCGAGGGCCATGTAGGCGGCGGTCTGCTCGTGCCTCGGGTGGATGACTTTGAAGCGGTCCCGGGCTTTGTGGGCGGCGTCGAACAGGTGGTCGTTGTGCACCCCGGGCAGGGCGAACAGCGTGTCGATGCCGTGGCCCAGCAGGGTTTCCAGCACGGCCTCGGCGGTGGTCAGGCGCGGCATGGTTTTTACGCTGCAGCCCGGATGGCGGCGGCTTTGACGTCGTCGCCGACCCCGGCTTCGAAGGCTGCGAAATTGGCCTCGAAGCGGGCGACGAGTTGTTTCGCCATTATGTCGTAGGCTTGTTTGTCGGGCCAGGCTTGTTGCGGGTCCAGCACTGCGTCCGGGACGCCGGGGACATGCGCGGGGATGGACAGGCCGAAATACGGTTCCTTGTGGAATTTCGTCCGTGCCAGCGAGCCGTCCAGGGCGCTTTGCAGCAGCGCGCGGGTGTGCCGGATCGCCATGCGCTGGCCGGTGCCGTATTGGCCGCCGCTCCAGCCGGTGTTGACCAGCCAGCAGGTGGCGTTGTGGCGTTTGAGCAGCTCAGCCAGCATCTCCCCGTATATTTCCGGGCGGCGCGGCAGGAAGGGGGCGGCGAAGCAGGTGCTGAAGGTGGCGGCGGGTTCGTTGCCGAGGCCCTTTTCGGTGCCGGCGACCCGGGCTGTGTATCCTGATAAGAAATGATACATCGCCTGCGCCGGCGTCAGGCGGGCTATCGGCGGCAGCACGCCGAACGCGTCGCAGGTCAGCATGAACACGTTCTTCGGCTGCCCGCCTCGGCCTTTTATGATGACGCTGGGGATGAACTCGACGGGGTAGCAGGAGCGGGTGTTCTCGGTCAGCGTGTTGTCGTTCAGGTCGAGCACGCCGTTGGTATCGGCGACGACGTTTTCCAGTACTGCGCCGAAACGGTGGGAGGCGGCCCAGATTTCGGGTTCCGCTTCCTGCGACAGGTTGATGACCTTGGCGTAGCAGCCGCCCTCGACGTTGAAGGTGCCGTTTGCGCCCCAGCCGTGCTCATCATCGCCGATGAGCTTGCGGCCGGGGTCGGAGGAGAGGGTGGTCTTGCCGGTGCCGGACAGGCCGAAGAACAGGGCGACGTCGCCCTCGGGGCCGATGTTCGCAGAACAGTGCATCGGCAGCACGCCCTTGGCGGGGAGCAGCCAGTTCATGACGGTGAAGATGGATTTCTTGACCTCCCCGGCATATTCGGTGCCGGCGATGAGGATCAGCTTCTGCTCGAAGGACAGCGCGATGGCCGTTGCGGAACGAACGCCGTCCGTTTCGGGGTCCGCCTGGAACAGCGGGGCGTGGAGAATGACGTAGTCCGGTTCGAAGTTCGGCAGGTCCGCGGCGGCGGGGCGGATGAACATGTTGCGGGCGAACAGGGCGGTCCAGGCGCGGGTCGTTACCAGCCGGACTTTGATGCGGTGGTCCGGATCGGCACCGGCGTAGAGATCCTGGGTGAACAGCTCCTGGCCCTGGAGGTAGGCGCGGACCCGGTTTTTCAGCGCGTCGAAGCGGTCGGGGGGGAGGCGCTGGTTGATTTTGCCCCAGGCGATGTCGGCGGTGACGGAGGGTTCGTCGGCGACGAACTTGTCCTGGACGGAGCGGCCGGTGTGGACGCCGGTTTCGACCATGAGCGCGCCGTCTTGCGACAGGCGGCCTTCGTGGCGGCGGAGCGCCTCGGCGACGAGGGCGGGGGCGGTCTGGTTGGCGTGGACGGGTCGGCTGGCCAGGACCCCGGTGCCGGAGCGGGGGTGGTGTTCGGGGTCGGGGGTGGCTGCCGGGGGGTGGGTCAAGGGGCGTGTCCTGCGGTTGTTCGTTGTTGTTCGGTCGCGCGCGCGGGTGCGGGTTCTGCCCGGTCTGGTTGGGGCCGGGTTTTGGTCCGCAGCCCAGGCGGCGGGCGGTTCCGGGCGGTTATAGGTGGGGTTGGGGGGATAGGGGAAGGGGAATGGATGTCGTCGCACCTTCGGACGGGCTTGCGATGTAGATCGCTGTACGTTATTATCGCTCTATGCGCATAAAAAGCATCTGCAAACACCTCCGTCCGTATCTTATGGTGGCACGCCGCCGGACCACGATTAACCACGCGTTCGCAGCGGCGATAGCGCCATCGGACATCTACGACGAACGCGTTGTGAGCGGGGCGATCGCACTGCTAGGTCAGAAATCAGAGTGCGACCTCGAATGCGCTTACTGTGGGTCACCCGCCGAGACCTGGGACCATGTCTTCGCTACTGTCCGAGATAGCCAGTTCAGCGGCTTCGGCCATCGCCTCGGTAACCTACTGCCGTGCTGCAAGCCTTGCAACTCGCGCAAGGGCAATAAGCCGTGGGCCAGCCACCTGTCTTCGTTAAATCTCGGTCAAGATGAACTTGCCGACCGACGTGGCGCAATCGAGCGTTACCTCGCGACCTATCTCGTCTGCGATTGTATCCCTGAAGATTCCGCTGACCGACACAGACTCGATGAAATACGGCGTCAGGTTCTGTCCCTCCTCGAGGAGGGCGATCTGGTTGCCACCCGCATTCGCACTGGGCAAACCGATGTCGGACAAGAATGCAATGCCCAGGTTGAAGTGTAACGGGTGCGTTGGAAAACCAGTGCTTATACGTTACGATTATGCTTTTTTTCGAGCTATGATTGGTCGAAACCGGACTCCGATTTCCCATTAAAGCCGTCGTCACTGCCGACGTTCGCTCCCGGGTGCCCGCTGTCGTGCCTATATTGCTCTCAACCCAGCCGCTGAGGCACCGCCGAAGCCCGTTCCACGAGACCAAGTGCCAACGGCATGAGTTCTTCGACGCTGCGTTGCGGCTCATCAACCGCAAACCCATGAACCAGCCGGTTACGCACCTGCAACCCCCGCTGCAACTGGCGCTGCTCAGCGTCGGAGATTATTCCCTGCTCATAGGCCCGACGCAGCAAGTCGATCGGAGCCTCCGGCCGAGCATCGTCCGAGCCGTCGACCAGGTCACGCAGGGCAGCCTCAACGGCAGTCCATGTCAGAATAAACGCTTCGCTGGCCAAGCCATGGTTGATGAGATCTTGTGCAACGCCGATCCGGCCTCTGATCTGATCATCCATCGGCCGATGTGCCTTCACCGCTCGAGTGGGCGGTATAAGTTTCAAGTCAAAATGCCAGTTCGGGTGCTCCGCGACCTCCTTCCTTAAAGCCGTGATCGCGCGGGCGCTTGCGAAACCCACCCGCTTCACCTCGACCACCAGGTGTTCGTCGCCTCGCCGGAAAAACAGATCAGGCTCGAAACTCAGATGGGACAAAGCCTCGTCCGGCCTCAGCAATTCCCAGCCTTCACTTCTGTACTGCGCCACGAGCTCGTTCGTGAACTCCTCTTCCAAAGTCATGGCTGATACTCCCGACTGAAGTGGTTGAGAAACACGACGATAACCTCACCGGTTGCCGCATATTCCTCATCATCCTGGATCTCGGGATAAACATCCCCGGTCGCATGCGGCGGTGAATTGATATTGGCTTTTTCGGCCAATATACGATGCACCTGCCGGTCGTCGCAGATGATTTTCTCGTTAAACGCATCAATCAGCGGCTTGAGCATGTTATCTACGTCCGGTTGCCGCCGATCGGCCGGGTCGGTGCTGAGCCAGATAACGCGAACCTCAACAAGGTCCTGAACAAGCTCGAACCCCCGGTTCTTCGACGCCATGGCCACCGCCGCACCAAGAGCCGAGTTTACCTTGTCGCGCCAGGCCGGCAGAGCGCCGGGCTTGGAACCATCGTCATTCTGAGTGGATACCGGGCGACCAAAAACCCAGTAGCTGAACGGGAGTTGGCATGGGATTGGAGGCCGTTGTCTACCCAAAGCGGTCTCGATCAACTGGAGTGAAAGCGGCACATGCGCATAGCATCCTCCTGCTATGAACAACAAGCTTTCACAAGCCCAATTGTTTGCAGGCCACCCAGGTCGCTCCGTGGCAGGCAGGCTTACGCCCGCCAAAGCGTGGCTGTCCAAGTATCGAGGATGTAGGGTGCTTTCGGGCAAAGCGTCAATACCCGGGTGCAGAGGTAGCAGCGGCGAAGTCTTTGCCGCCCTCCCCGTTGCTCCTGTGCGCACGTCGCAGCACCGCCAGCGCCGCCGGATCATGATCCAGCAGCATCAACGCGCTGCTGATCGCCCGGCTCGGCAGCAAATCCCCGGATTCGTATTTCTGAAACGCCCGAGGTCCGCCGCCGATCAGCACCCCGGCATCCGCCTGCGTCAGACCGAGCCGCTTGCGGATGCCACGAATCTCCTCCGGCTCCAGCAACCCCTCCGCCCGAGCCTTCAGCAGGTTCAGCATCCGGTCCGACACTTTCATGTCCTGGCCCAAGTGGATGCTCTCCTCCGAGGTATCGCAATACCATCCCGGCATGCCGAAGGTGATCGTTTCGCCCTGCCAGGCCAGCGTCATCGGCCGCGTATCGCGGTGCATCGGCGCTCCCGTTTCCGGGCAAACCGGATCGGCCATCGTCCTTCTCCTCCGCACACCACGGCCGGAGCCGCATGCTCCCGGCGCCAGCCTTGAAGCCCGGCAAAAAGTCCATTATGTACACAATTATACAAGGAGGCTGACCATGGCTCAATGGCAGACCGCTGACGCCAAGCAGCGCTTCACGTATCTGGTTGAGGCTGCCGGCAGCAAGGGTCCCCAGGTGGTGATGCGGCACAAGGACCCGGTCGCCGTGGTTCTCTCGCCTGACGACTACCGGCGTCTTATCAGGCAAGCGGACGCCAACGTCGCCCGGGTCCTGGCCATGTCTCCATTCGATCCGGAGGACGTGGACCCGGTGGGCATGAGCCTGTCCGGTGCCGCTTAAGGCGTCAGGGTATCTCATCGATACCAAAATGTTGTCCAACCGGAGCGATGCACGCCGCGATTCGAATGTGCGCGAATGGCTCCGGCGCTATTCCAGGCTGATCCGCATCAGTGTTGTGACGATCGCCGAGATGCATCGCGGTTTGCTGCTTCTCGAAGCCCGGATCGCAGCCGCCGACGGCAAGCCGCGCAACAAGATGACAGCCGCGCTTCGCTCGAAGCGTGCCTGGTATGATGAGGTTCTGGCCGTGTTCGGCGACCGGATCGAGCCGATTGGCCTTGATGTTGCGCAGAGAGCGGGGTGCGTCCTGATCTGGATCTCGCTCGCGATCGCCCGGCACAACTACCGGCGGATCGGGCCGGAGACGGACCTCCGCGCCCGGGTGGCCGAACTGCAAGCGTATTATGACGCCGAAGGCATAAGCGGCGAGCCGCGGGACACGGAGTTGCTGAAGGACACACGGCAGATGCTGCTGGACTCCTGCACCTCCACAACGCCGATCAACCGCGAGATCAATCAGAGGCGCTACAGGTTCCGGGCGAGGGCGGCGTCTCATCTGGTCAGAAGCTTGATTTGGGCGCTGACTGCGACCACTGTCATCTTCGTGGCGGACAAACCGGGATATTTGCCGAAGGTGAATGTATGAGCACTCCAGGGGCCGGCACAACCACCCAAAAGGCGGTTCGTCCGCCGGTGAAGCCGGAGAGAACCGAAACGGGCCGAGTGCCGGCGGATACCGCCTCACCGCGCAAGCCAACCGGCCCGGTGACCTACAAGATTGAAAAAGGCTCCAGCGTGTGGCCGGGGTTCAGATAGGTTCTCCCTAGAAGCGTATTGTCTACCTGCTCCATCGGTCACGCGTACAGACAGTGCCGCCGGCCGCCCGGGCCGCACTTTCAAATCGTCGCCTTGCGCCAACGGCTGGCGAGGCGCCGCAGTCGAAGCAGGTTCAGCATCCGGTCCGCCACTTTCATATCCCGGCCCGAATGGATGCTTTCTTCCGAGGTATCGCAATACCATCCCGGCATGCCAAAGGTGATCCGCCCTGCCAGGTCAGCGTCATTGGCCGCGTATCACGGTGCATCGGCGCGCCCGTTTCCGGGCAGACGGGATCGTGCTCACCAGGCCGCATGGGCGCCGTGCCGGCGCTCAGCCTGTCCGGCATCCTGGCTGCGCCGAATATCGGCGTGCTGCCGCTCCTGATCGGGTTCATCTGTGGACCGGGCTGTTCATCATCTGGCAGTCTCCCGGGCTTCCCCGGGGATTGCGATCCAGCCGGCAAGCTGACCGATAAGCTCTCATAGAAGGACAACAGCAATGAACGGCCCCGTTATCGAATTGGACGCGGAAGCGGCCATCGGCCATCTGATGCGGTTCCTCCGGGTCGACGGCGTTACCGGGCAGGAGGCGAACATCGCCGCCGCGGTGATCGATGAACTCAGGAAGGCCGGTGTCCCGGAGTCCGCGATCCGGTTCGACGACGCCAACACGCGCATTCCGCTGCCGACGGAGACCGGCAACCTGATCGTCGAGTTGCCAGGCACGCGGCCTGGTGCGCGCGTGCTGTTCTCGACCCATTTGGACACTGTGCCGCTGTGTGCGGGCGCCAGGCCCGAGCGGCGGGGCGACCGGATTGTTTCCGACGGAACGACGGCCCTCGGCGGCGACAACCGCACGGGCTGTGCCATGCTGGTCACGATCGTCGAGACTCTGCTGAAGCACGATCTTCCCCACCCGCCGATCACGCTCCTGTTCACCGTTCGCGAGGAAAGCGGCCTGCACGGGTCCAGGGAGATGGATCCCAGGGTGCTGGGCGGTCCGGCGATGTGTTTCAACGTGGACGGCAAGCTTGCCAGCGAACTGATCGTCGGCGCGGTGGGACAGGAGAACTGGGAGGTCGAGATCATCGGCCGCGCGTCACATGCCGGTGTCGCACCCGAGAAGGGAATCTCCGCCACCCTGGTCGGCGCCATCGGGCTCGCCGAAGCCAGCAAAGCCGGCTGGTTCGGCAAGGTTGTGAAACCGGATGGGACGGGCACCAGCAACATCGGAATCTTCGGCGGACGCCCCGGTCAGCCGGCCGGCGACGCGACCAATGTCGTGACCGACTATGCCTTCCTCAAGGGCGAGGCGCGCGCTCCGGAAGCGGCGTTCGCGGCCCGGATCACCGAGGGCTACAGGGAAGCATTTGCCACAGCACAGGGGATGGTCAAGGATGCGGATGGTGCCGTCGCCCGGGTGACCTTCAGCCACACAGCCGCCTATCCCCCGTTCCGGCTCGACCAAGCCAGTGCGGTGGTCGAGGTCGCCGCTCGCGGCGTGAGATCGCTGGGCCTTGAGCCGGTTTTTCTGTTTTCGAACGGCGGTCTCGACGCCAACTGGCTTGACAGGCACGGCATACCCACCGTGACCATCGGCGCCGGCCAGTTCGAGATCCATACGGTGGACGAGTATGTCGATCTTACAGAATACGTCAAATGCTGCCGCCTGGCGGTCACCTTGGCAACCATCGCTTAGGCTCTGTCGCGTCCGGGGGGGATGACATCGTTTCGGCCGGTGCGTTTCTGACGGGCGCGTCCGTCAGTGCCGCCCACCTCCGGGGGTCATCGCCACACCCGACGGGCCGTTTGACGACCAGCGAAGCTCTTCAACCTGATGATGCGGGCGCTTCGCCTGAAGCGGGCGCCTACTGCGACTTTACGAGACCGGAGAAGCCTGCAAACGCCAGCAAACCCAGTACCAGGCCCGCAATCCTCTGCAGATACTCGAACAGCTTGCTGGCGAACCCCAGATCGAAACGTGTATCAGGAGACCAGTAGTCGCGCTGTCCCGTCTCAAGGCCAGGGATCACGGCCTCAAGTGAATATATCCACGCATTGAATTTCGGAAAGCTCTGCGCTTCGGGTTGCTTCAGGAAGCAGTCAATCTGCGCCTGGCCGGAGACGGCCAACCCCGGACGCCGCTGGTTGAGGGACGGCAGGGACCTTTCCTCGGTTGTCGGCACGCCGCACAGGACCCATTCCGGGGAACGCAAGTAAACGGAGATGTTGGGCCGCAACTGTTCTTGTGCCTGGACTGCTGTCAGCAGCACTACCCCGGCCAACCAAAACAGCAGGAGCCACACGAAGGATCGCAGCGGATGAAGCCCATAGCCGACCGTGATCGCGAGCAGAAAGTCCTTTAGAAAAAGGAAGGCCCGCTGCATCGGCCCCTTTGCTCTGGCGCGGCGGGCCAGGCGCTGCAGACGCTCTTTCTCGAACAGGATCGTGCGCGCAGCCTCCTGGTGGCCCATTTCACCCAGGACCGCGCTGAGCTGCTCATACGGTTGCGGCCAGAAATCTTCTCCCCAACGTTCGGGATCCTGGCGCGACAGCCAGTCAAGCCGCGTGGGAGCATCGACGGGGCTACCAACGAAGCCGCCGTAACGGAACCTGTTCAGCAGCAGATCACCATGTTTCGGCCAACTTGCAGGCTCGTCGACGACGGTGCCGGCATAGGCCCCGACCAGGCCCAGCGCGCCGTTCACTTTTGCTTCCTGCCGTAAGAAGAACGCGCCTTCAATTCTGATCCGGTTCAGTGTGAGCGCGCGAGCGCCCCGCGCTTCGAATGCGCCGCTTTCTATTCGAAGATCTCCGCTCACCCTCGTACCGATAAAGCTCGCTTCCCCTATGATCCGGGTTTCGTGCAAGACAATATCGCCCCCAACGGTCACGCCGTCGGCTGCAAGGGCAACGCTCCCGTCCCCGTCGATCAGTGCCCCCACCAAGCTCAGGTCGCCCGTCAGCCGCGCGCCGGACACTTTCACCAGGCCGCGAAAGCGGCAGCCGCGCAACGTCAGGTCGCCTCGGATGGTTGCATAGGACACGTCCAATGCCACGTCCCTATCTTTCGTGATCGACGAGCCGTCCAGGATGAGCTCTCCTTCAAGACGCGCGCCACGCATGTCGATCGTGCCCCCGATCTCGACCGCGCGAAGGGTAATGCCTCCCCTTGATTCAAGCCGCCGCGCGATCAGGCCGGGCAGTACGGATCCGTCGAGCAACACCGTGTCCACCGCCGCCGATTGCAGGTTTATTGCAGCCTCGAACCGGCAGTCCGCGAGCGCGATGTCGCGCAGGATGCGACAGCCGTGCAGATCGAGCGTTCCGGTCACCCACGCTCCCCTGAGCCGCAATCCCTTTTCGTGGAGGCGAGGCCCATCCGGGCCGCCAAGGAGGATAATGCGAAGCAGGCTGGCACGGATGGCACACGCCTCATCGCCTTCGGCAGGCAGACCGCCGTCGCCGCATTTATGATAGAAGTCGCTATCCAACGCAGCGAGCAACTGTTGTTCAGGGTGCGTGAGCGCACCGAACTCGGTCAGGTTCCTGGGTGTCATCGGTTGAGGAAGTCTACTCCCGGCGCGTGCATCGTGCTCTGACGTTTCCTCTCCGACCCGCAGTCGCGGGCACTTCCCTCGGACTGTAGCCCGACACAAGGCTCCGGATCGGCACGCCTGCTGGCGCAACGCCTGCGCGGCTGCCGCGCCGAGCCGCCATGCCGGCACCTCCGCCGAACCGGGCAGTACCCCGGGCGCGAGCCGAACCATGTTCCGCGGATCGGATGCATATCCGCCGGTCTCGGCGCGATGGCTCAACTCCGCCGCCGAGGGCAACCCGCCGTCGCCCCCGGGGACGTCGGCCGCCAGCTCTTCCACCGCCTGTTCACCGAGGATTTGCGCATCGGCCAGAAGCTGATCAACCGCCGCCTCGGATGCCTCGTCCGGGTCCTGCCCCATCAGCGCCTCGAGCCGCCGACGCCGAGCCACATCACGGTCGCGCCGTTCCTCGGTCAGTTCGGACCAAAGGCGGTCGAGATTGGTATCACCCACCGCCCGATCGCGCAGCCGACCGATGATCTGCGGCACGAGGCGATCGAGAGCCTGCTCGAAGTGTTCGGACGGCACGACGCAGGGATGCGCGCCCAGGTAGCGGAACGGCCTGGCGTCCGGGCGCACGGAAGGCTCCGCGTGCAGCACGGTCCGCACGCCATCCGACCAGATCGCCAGGTTCGGCCAGACATAGCCCTCCCCGATAGCCGTCATCCTGTGCGCGCGCCACCAGTCCGGCGCCCTCGTGCGCGGCTCATGGCGCAGCCGCCACCAGTTCCAGGCGAACCATTCGGCCGCGTGATAGCCCGAGACGAGCGGCCCGGCGCGATAGCCGGCCACGAACGAATCAAGGCCGGCGGTCAGCTCGGCAACCCTGCAGCGGATGGTGAACAGACCAAAGCACGCCCGTTCCTCAGCCGAACCGTCTTCGAGCCGCTCCGGCGCCAGCGATATCTCTAGGCTTGCGGGCATCGCTTTCTCCACTCGGCCAGGATGTAGCGTCGCATCTCGACCTCATCCTCGCCGAGCCGGTAGCCATGATAGGCGGTATCCGGCGGTTTTGTCTTCGCCTCATAGACTTCGCCGCCGTCGTCAACCGCCCAGACATATTTCGGGATGCCGTCATCGCCAGGGCGGCTGACCATACCCGCCAGAACGGCGATCAGGGCTTAGGCAGATATCAAATCGGATTTTCTTTTTGAACGGGTTGTGAGGTTGGAGCAGGAGCTGGTTTGTCATGCGCTGCTCGTGCTTGGATCGCAATGAGTATGAAGTGGTTCAAAACACTACGCTCGATTTCGTTCATGATTCGGTCACCCGCCCCTGGGTCCCCGTGCTGTCTATTATAGATCTGCTCGACGGCTTCTCGTTGCTGCCGGCAAGCCGCATAAGCGGCGCGAACAATAATTACCGCCGGTTCCGTCGAAACCAGGGCCAAGCCCGTGACGTTTGCTGCGAGGCAATCGCGCCATTTGCCAAGGGCGGCATCCTCTTCGTGTTTCAGATTTGCCTGATCCTCTGCCTGCCGCTTGGAATCTATCTCTTGTTTCCTGGCAAAGTAGACTTTTGCCCGCTTCCAGTTTTCTACATGCTCTGCGATAAGGGCCTCGCTCCGCGCCAAATCTTGTTGCGACGCCGGCAGGCTCACAAAGTCTGAAACACACTCGTGAATAATGGATTCGATTATTTGCTGAGTTTCGACGGGCAAGCGCCTCATATCCAGAGCAGAAAACCCTATTCTTTTCTCTGGATAGCCATCAATAATTGCGTCAATTTTGGACTTCGTGCCATCGTCCAAAGCGCCGAGGTCTCCGGCGCCAAAATCATTAAAGATGCTGTTGACCGCCTCCCGGCCTCGGCCGGCATCATCCTTTGGCATTACGGTCACCTGGGAGGTTATTTTCGGCGGTCGGCCCCCGGCTCCAGCCCACCACTTTGCTACGAGTTTGTTGGCACTATTGTCGAAACACAGCGTTCGTTCCGAATCATATTTCACAGGGGCGACGTATGGCGCACCCGGGATGTCAGAGACATAGAAACGGGTGGGGGGTGCGCTACGGGCTGTTAACGGAACCATCATGGTCGTTGCACCAAGCGACGCGCAAATACCCAGCGCGATGCACGACGGGCGAAATCGAATGGGCCATGCCCACCAGCTACACATTCTTGCCTCCTCGCCAACCCGGAAGATTCTGCATCAGACCGGTGTAAGTTGGCAACATATGGACGAAGGGGTCGGGGTTAGGTCATGCGGACGTCGAAGCTTTCGCAGTCTTCAAGCCGTCGTGTATTTGGCCGGCACCGATCGCCGCCGACGTCGCGCGTTCCCATGGACAAAGTTGGCGCCTGATTCCGGTCGCGGCGCGGGGCGCAACACGCCCTTACCGGCGCGCCAATCCAGGACTTCGCCTTAATCGTCATCTGACAAAATAAACCCATCGAAAAAGCCATCGTATCGGTATCGTCAGGCTTAGCCCGCTTCCCCCTCACGAAAAAACCACCGCCCGCGGCAACCCCGGCAAGTCCGACCACACCGCCGCCATCCCCGGCGCACACGCAAAGATCCCGTTCCCAGTCGCCGCCCCATCCCCCGCCAGGAAGTCGCTGACCGCGGCCCCGGCCTCGCGCAGGATCGCCAGCGCGGCGGCCACGTCCCACAGATTGATGTGCAGCTCCGCATACCCGTCCAGCCGGCCGATGGCCACATCGACCAGTCCGAGCGCGCCCGACCCGCCGTGCCGCAGGCTGGACCCGCCGGCCAGCACCCGCTCGCAGACCGCGAGATACGCGGCGGCGGTGCGGCGGCGGGACCAGCCCACCTCCATGATCGCCTGTTTCGGATCGCAGGTTTCCGCCGCCCGGATCGCCACGCCGTTCAGGAACGCCCCCTGCCCCCGCCGCGCGCTGACAATCTCCCCCACCGTCGGCGCGGCGATCACGCCAATCAGCGGCGTGTCGCCCTCCAGGCAGGCGACCGAGATGCAGAACCGGGTGGCGCCCCGAGCATAGTTGGAGGTCCCGTCGATCGGGTCGATCACCCAGCGAAGGCTGCCGCCGCGGGAGACGCCGCCCTCCTCGCCCTGGAACCCGTCTCCCGGAAACGCGGCGCCAAGCGCGCCGGAGAGAAACCGCTCGACCGCGCGATCGGCCTCGGTGACCCAGTCCTGCCAGCCCTTCAGCGCGCCACGGCCGGACCCGGGGGCGGGACGCATGGCCATCGCCATCGCCGCGGCCTCATTGGCCAGGCGCAGCGCCGCATCCAGCCGCCGTTGCAGCGCCTCCGTCACACCGAAGGATCAGGAATGATCGGCCCGGTCGAGGGCGGCGGTTCCGGCTCCGGCGGCGTGTCGAACGGCTCATCGTCCGGCGGCAGGTCGGACGGATCGATCTCCCCGGCCCCGGGGTTTATCGGCGGCGGGGGCGGCGCCGGGCTGCGGACGTTCAGCCAGGCCGCGAGGCTTTCGGCCCGCTGCAGGCCGGTATCGACCGCCGCCATGGTGCCGGACAGGTCTTCCGAGTCGTCCTTGTCCCAGGCGCGAACCGCCTGCAGCCAGACGCCGAACAGGCCGCGGACCTGGATGGCCCCCTTCAGGCCGGTGGCCTCGACACCGGCCGCCTGAAGCATCCACCGCATGCTGCCCCGGGTCGCGCAAGCCACCAGCAGCGCCAGCGACGGTTCGGCCGGCAGCGCGCGCAGGATCGCCTTCACCCCGTCGCGATGCGCCTGGAAGGTGTCGAAACGCCGCATCAGCAGATCGAACAGCTTGTCGCGAACCGATCCCTCGGACGGGGCGTCCTTGAGCGCCGTCTCATCAGCCAATCGCCCGAAGCGCAGCAGGATCGACGCGCGGGAGGGGAACCGCGCCCGCGCCTCCGGTAAGGACAGCCCGGCGGCGCGGGCGGCAGCGGCGGCGTTGGTCTTGTGCCAGCCATCCTCCGCGGCGATGCGGAAGGCGGCGGCGATCAGCGCGGAGTCGAATTCGGTGTCTGTCATGCCGGCAAAATAGGACGGCCGGCCGTTTCGCTCAACCGGCGAGTTCGCGAGACCGCCGGGTCGCCGCCGCAATCGCCTGCGACATGGCTATCGGCCAGGCGTCCTGGTCCATCAGCACGGACAGCGCCTCGGCCGTGGTGCCGCCCGGGCTGGTGACGGCCTTGCGCAGGGCGGCGGCGTCCTCCGGACTGGCGGCCAGCAGCGCGCCGGAGCCGGCGACGGTCTGCCGGGCAAGCAGCCGGGCCAGACCGGGCGGGATACCCTGCTCGATCGCCGCCTGCTCCATCAGCTCGGCCAGCAGGAAGACATAGGCGGGACCGCTGCCGGAGACGGCGGTGACGGGATCGAGCAGCGCTTCGTCCTCAACCCGGGCGACGGCGCCGATGGCGCGCAGCAGGCGGTCGCACAGCGCGGCCTGGGCGGTGGAGACGCCGGGTCCGGGGCAGTAGACGGTGACGCCCTGGCGGACGGCGGCGGGGGTATTGGGCATGGCGCGGACGATCGCGGCGGTCGGCCCGAGCAAGGCGTGGATGCCGGCAACGGTGCGCCCGGCCATGATCGACAGGAAGACGCTGCTGCCGGCGAAGCGGGCGTAGGCCGGCAGGGTGGCGGCGGCGTTCTGCGGTTTGACCGCGAGCACCACCGCAGCCGGAGCGAAATCGGCTGGGATATGCGCGGCATCGGCCAGCACGGTCAGGTCGGCTCCGGCGAAGCCGGCGGCCGAGGGTGACGGGTCAACGGCGATGGACGGCGCCAGCCCCTCCTCCCGCCAGCCGGCCAGCATTGCGCCGCCCATGCGGCCGCAGCCGACAAGCAGGATGGGAGGGATGCAACCGGCGGTGCTGGTCATTTTCTGGATTTGCTTGCCCGTGGTGTGGTGGCGTGAAGGTGGCCTACCCCCGTGTCATGGCCGGATCTGGTCCGGCCATCCACGACTTACGGAGAGTGGCCGGGCAAAGTCGTGGATGGCCGGGCCAGGCCCGGGCAAGACACGAAGGACGATGCCGCGGTCGAACCGCGTCGTCACGCCTCCCCCACGCAATCCAGCATCGCGGCGGCCAGCGCCTCGGCCGGCGCCTTGCCCCCCCACAGCACGAACTGGAACGCCGGAAAGAACCGCTCGCACTCGGTCAGCGCGATGTCGATCATGTCCTCCATGCTTTCGGCCGACGCACCCGGCGCGCCGCGCAGCAGCACCGCGTGGCGGAACACCGGCATCCCGTCCTCCGACTCCAGGCCGAAATGCCCCAGCCAGAGCTTCTCGTTGGCCAGCGCCAGCAGTTCGTACAAAGCTCCGCGCTGCTTCTCCGGCACCTTCAGGTCGAAGGCGCAGGTGAAGTGCATCACGCTGATTTCGTGCGACCAGTTGAAATACAGGCCGTAATCGCACCAGTGGCCGGGCGCCTCGGCGGCCATCTCGGATTCGCTGCGGCGGTCGAACACCCAGTCGTTCGCGGCGACAATTTGCTCCATGATGTCGAGGGGGTTGGCGGCGTTGTCCACGGCCGAGGAAAGCGAGACTGACATGCGGGGTCTCCCGTCAAAAGGAAGGCCGAGCGTGGCCTTCACCCCCGGGATAGTGTTGCAGCCGGAACACATGGCCGGCGCGTCGAGTCTCTCGGAGTTGGCCACTGCCGGAGCCTATTCACGTGTCAGGCCGCGCCGCAAGAGCGATGACTTCTTTTTTCATGAAACTTCAGGTGTCTTTTTTTCCATGTTGCGGCTGACCCGACATTGTCTCATTCCGATGTCAAACTTCCTCTGATCCGACGGCATCGGTGTCGGTGATCTCGAGCGCGGCGACCCGCGCCTCCAAGGCCGAAAGCCGGGCTTCCAACGCGATCACGTGCGCTTCGGCGGCCTCCTGGCCGTTGCGCGCATGAGCGGCGAGTTCCTGCACCGCCTCGAATTCCTCCCGCCGGACGAGGTCCATGCGCTGAAGGATGTCGTCCACGCGGGCGCGCACGACCGACTCGGCTTCCTCCCGCAGCCCCGCCAGAGCGGAGATCGCACCGCCGGCGACGCCGGCAATGTCATCGAAAAATCTCGGCCGATCGGCCATGAGGGTGTGCTCCTGTTGTGAAACGGCTTTGCCGGCCGCAGCGTGACCCGTATATAGCGCAACCATGATCCTGATAACTGGCGGCGCCGGATTCATCGGCTCCAACCTGCAGGCGGCACTGATGCGCCGCGGGCACGAAACCGTCGTCGTCGATACCCTCGGGTCCGATGGCAAATGGCGCAACCTCGCCAAGCATCCCCCCGCCCGTGTCGTCCAGCCGGACGATCTGCGCAACTTCCTGGACAGCCATCCGCCGCTGGAGATGGTGTTCCATCTCGGCGCCGTCAGCGAGACCACGGCGGTGGACGGGGATCACACCTGGGCGACCAATGTCGAACTCAGCCGCTATCTCTGGGAATGGTGCGCCGCGCGCGGGGTGCCCCTGGTGTATGCCTCCTCCGCCGCGACATACGGCAACGGCGCGCAGGGCTTCGACGATGAATTCACCCCGGCGGCGCTGGAGCGGCTGCGTCCTTTGAACCTGTACGGCTGGACCAAGCACGCCTTCGACATGCTGGTGGCGAAGGTGCTGACGCAGCGGAAGGAGCAGCCGCCGCAATGGGCCGGGCTGAAATTCTTCAACGTCTACGGGCCGAACGAATACCATAAGGGCAAGATGATCTCGGTCGTGAAGGTCAAGCACGACGAGGTCGCCGCCGGCGGCCCGGTCCGGCTGTTCAAGTCCGACCAGCCCGGCCTGCCCGACGGCGCCCAGGCCCGCGACTTCATCTGGATCGGCGACATCGTCGATGTGATGCTGTGGCTGATGGAAAACCCGGCGGTCAGCGGCCTGTTCAACCTCGGCACCGGCCGGGCACGCACGTATCTGGATTTGGCTCACGCGGTGTGCGACGCCGCCGGGCGGCCGAGGGCGGTGGAGTTCATCGACATGCCGGCCAATCTGCGCGGCCAGTATCAGTCATTCACGCAGGCGCCGATGGAGCGGCTGCGGGCGGCGGGCTACGCGGGCCAGTTCACGCCGATGGAGGAAGGCATCCGCCGCTACGTCCAGGACCATCTGGCTGCGGCCGACAGCTTCGTATGATCCCCGTCCTGCTGTTTCCCCAGTTCGACCCGGTCCTTATCCAGATCGGCCCGCTGGCCATACGCTGGTACGCGCTGGCCTATATCGCCAGCCTGGTCATCGGCTGGCGCATGGTGCGCGGCCTGGTGCAGCGGCCGCCCGTCGTGGCGACCCCGCTCCAGGTGGACGACTTCCTGACCTGGGCGACGCTGGGAGTCGTGCTGGGCGGCCGGCTCGGCTACGTGCTGTTCTACCAGCCGAGTTTCTATTTCAGCCACCCGGGCATGATCTTCGCGGTCTGGGAAGGCGGCATGAGCTTTCACGGCGGCATGCTGGGCGTGGCGATCGCGATCACCGTGTTCTGCCGGCGCAACGCCATCCCGTTGCTGGGATTTGCCGACAGGGTCGCCGTTGTGGCGCCCCTCGGCCTGGGTCTTGGACGGATCGCGAATTTCATCAACGGGGAACTCTGGGGCCGCCCGGCACCCGACTGGCTGCCCTGGGCGATGATCTTTCCGCGCGCCGGGATGGAGCCCCGGCACCCCAGCCAGTTGTACCAGGCGCTGCTGGAGGGTGTGCTGCTGTTCACGCTGATTTTCGTGCTGTCGCGGCGGCAGAGCGTTCGCGCCCGGTTCGGGCTGCTGACGGGCGTGTTCCTGTGCGGCTACGGCATCGCCCGGATCATCGGCGAGTTCTTCCGGGAGCCGGATGCGTTCCTCGGCTTCCTGGCGTTCGGCGCGACGATGGGACAGGTGTTGTCCATTCCAATGGTGCTGGCGGGCGCGTGGCTGATTCTGCGGGCTCGCCCGGCGCGGCCGGAGTGAGGGTGGAGCGCGGCTCCTCCCCGCCCACTTTCGTCATGGCCCGGCCTGTCCGGGCCACCTATAGCGGCACGTGCCAGAATAGGTGGCCCGGACAAGCCGGGCCATGACGGCGGGCGGCGAACGATGCATCCCCCCGAACGCCTCGACCGCTTCATGGCCCGCGCCAACGCGATCTATTACGCAATGCATGACCCGTTCGCCGATTTCACCACCGCGCCGGAGATCAGCCAGGTGTTCGGCGAGATCATCGGCCTGTGGGCGGCGGTTGTCTGGCAGATGCTCGGCAGCCCCGACCCGGTGCTGCTGGTCGAGGCCGGCCCCGGCCGCGGCACCCTGATGGCGGACGCGCGGCGCGCCATCGGCCGGGCGGCTCCCGGTTTCGCTGCCGCGCTGCGGGTGCATCTGATCGAGACCTCGCCCCGCCTGCGCACCATCCAGGCTGCACGGGTGCCGGACGCCGTCTGGCACGACTCGCTGGACTCCCTCCCGGATGCGCCGGCGATCCTGCTGGCCAACGAGTTCCTGGACGCCCTGCCGATCAGGCAGTTCGTGAAGCGGGGGGAGGGGTGGACGGAGCGGTTCGTGGCGGACGGCGCGTGGCTCGAGCAGGCCGCCGACACCGCCGAGGTGCCCGCCGGGCGCAACGCGGCGGACGGACAGATCGTCGAACTGAACGAACCGGCGCGGGCGTTCGTCTCCGCGCTGGCGCAGCGGGCGCGACGGCATCCGGGCGTCGCGCTGCTGGTGGATTACGGTCCGATGCGCAGTGCCGCGGGCGACAGTTTGCAGGCGCTTGCCCGCCGCAAGCCCGTCGATCCGCTGTCGCCCGCCGGTTCGGCGGATTTGACCGCGCATGTGGATTTCGCGGACATGGCGGCGACGGCGCTTTCGGCCGGCGCCGCGGTGCAGGGGCCGGTGACGCAGGGGGCATTCCTGTCGGCTCTGGGCGTGCTCCAGCGCACCGAGGCGTTGGCCCGGGGACGGAGCGAAACTCAGGCGGCGGCGCTGCGGGAGGGCACGCGGCGGCTGACCGGTGCGGCGGCAATGGGGGATTTGTTCAAGGTGCTGGCGGTGACGTCGCCGGGGTGCGAACCGCTGCCGGGTTTCGCGGCGGCTGGCCGCTAAGGTTGCAAAGTTCGCCCTCCCGGACCTTATCCTGAGCACCTGCAAACAAGGACGCCCCGATGTTCCCAGCGATCTTCCTCAGCCATGGTGCGCCGACATTGCCGCTGGTGGATGCTCCGGCGCGCGATTTCCTGCTCAGGCTGGGCAAGGAACTCGGGCGGCCGCGCGCCATCCTGGTCGCCTCGGCGCACTGGGACACCCCGGCGCCGGTGCTCAGCGCGATGCAGCGCAACACCACCATCCACGATTTCTACGGCTTCCCCCGGGAGCTGTATCAGCTCCAGTACGAGCCGCCGGGCGCGCCGGATATCGCCGCGGCGGCGGTGGCGCTGCTTCATCGCGCGGGACTGCCGGCGGGGTCGGACCCGGCGCGCGGCCTGGATCACGGCGCCTGGGTGCCGCTGCTGCTGATGTACCCCGAGGCGGATGTGCCGGTGTTGCAGATCAGCCTCCAGCCGCCGCTCGGGCCGCGGCACCATCTGGCCGTCGGCAAGGCTTTGGCGGAGCTGCGGCAGCAGGAGGTGCTGATCATCGGGTCGGGGTCGTTCACCCACAATCTCGGGCGGTTCCGCGGCGCGGCGGTGAACGCCCCGGCCCCGCCGGACGTGATCGCCTTCGCCGAGTGGTTCGACGAGGCGATCCTCGCGGGACGCACGGCGGACACGCTGCATTATCGCGCGCTGGCGCCGCATGCGGTGGAGCAGCACCCGACGGATGAGCACCTGCTGCCGCTGTTCGTGGCGATGGGCGCCGGAGGTGCCGCGGAGCGGCTGCACAGTTCGGCGATGCATTCCATCCTGCGGATGGATGCCTACGCGTTCCGGTAGGCGCCCGGAGCGTCAGCCCTCGCCGCCCGGGAGCAGCTTATGGCCGATACCGCGCGTGCGTTCCTGAAGCGCGCCAATCAGGCGCGAGAGTTCGGCGACGTGCTGGGAGGCGACCTGCGACGCAACCGCCGCGGAGGCGCCCTTGGCTTCGGCCACGAGAATGTCCTCGCGCGCCTTCACGTGTTCTTCCAGCTTCGTCAGGCGATCCTTGATGGCCTGGATCTCTTTGTCCTGTCCGTCCAGGATGCCGCTGTATTTCTTTTCAAGCTGAAACAGCCGATCAACGGCGCGTGCGCCTTCCAGCAATGCGAAGGGATTCAGGCTCACCGGCGATCAGCGCTTGTAGCGCTCGAGAAGGCGGTCCGCCCGCGCCTCCACCTCCGGGAGTTCGCTATGGATTCGCGCGAAGATGCGACTCGCTTCCAACACCTGAGGGTCCTCTGCGGCCTCCGCGAGTAAGCGGACGACATCGGGATCCATGCCTTCGATGAACTCCGTTGCCGCGGTGCCCGGCCGGACATCCTGAACGAAAACGTACCCCGCCCCCGGCCCGGCGTTGATCTTCGGCAAACCATGGCCGATCTCGGTGCGGTAGGTCTGCACCACGTCCCGCGCAATGCGGCGTATGGCGGGCTCGAGGGTTTGGAACCATCCCGGTGCAATCTCCTCCGCGACAGCGGCAACGGGAAGCGATTGTTCGCGAGGGTCATCTGTTCCGGTCATACCTGAAATATGGCGGGAAAACCGCGGCCATTCAAGTGCGGGACGCTTCCCGCCCGTCCGTCATGACCCGAAAAAATCGAGCGACAGGATCGCTTACCCGGGCACGTCGTCGAAGCCGTAGCGCTCCAGTTCCTCGAACGTCCGGGGCTGCACGATGTCGGCAAGCGTTCCCAGAATATCGGACACCTGCGAGTAGAACCGCTGCATCTGCATCAACCGCCGCCCGCCGATGTCTCCCAGGACAACGTAGCCGTGCTCGCGCGCAGGGGCTTCCAGAGCGTCGTGTTCCTGCTTCCAGTAAACCGCCCACTTCACCCAGTCCGCCGGCTTCCAGACATCCGCGTCCGGCAGCGCGTAAATCCGCACCCGGTCGAGAAACGCCCGCCCCTCCTGCCGGCTCGTGCGCCAAACCTCGTTCAGCTCGAACATGCAGTATTCCGAGCGCAGGTATTTGTCGCTCAGGATCACGAAGACCCGGTCGCCGCTTCCGATGCGGCGCATGAAGGCGGAGATGCTGTCGCCGAGGCTCATCACGTCCTTGTCGCGCAGGATGTGATGGCCCTCGGCTGCCGCCGCCTCGCACAGGCGGTCCACCGCCGCCTGCCGCGCGCGGCCTTCCTGCGTGCGGTCGTCGCCCCAGGCGTAGGATACATACCACTCCGGTTCGGCAGGCTTCTCCTGCACCAGCGTCATCGCGGCGGTTTTGGCCGTCCGGACCGGAGCCGGCGCGCGCTCCACCGCAACCGGCTGCATCGAGAGGCGAGCCTGCACACGCTCTACCACCTCGACCGCTTTTTGCAGCAGCGAGGCGGCGTCGCCGGCCTGCGTGTGAACGTGGATCGCGCCCTGCCAGTCGCCGGTGGTTTCCTGCTCGATCAGCAGGCGGCTGTGCGTCGCCGCATCAAACGCGCAGAGGCCGCCGCGCCAATACAAGGCATCGGCGCCGGCGACCGCGCCGATATCGGCCATGATCGAACGGATCAGTCCGCCATGTAGCAGGGCGTAGCGGAAGGTCGCGGTTTCGCCTGGGCGGTCGTCCGTCCACAGCGCCGCCAGGCGCGCGGCAACGGAGGCGCGTTCGGGCAGCAGGTCGGGCGCGATGTATTCGTCGTTCTCGCCGTTCTCGCCGCCGAAGCGCCGGTGCGGGAAGCAGATGCCGCAGGATACCATCATGCTCAGCAGCAGCTTCTGCTCGGCGTCGCTGTGATCGCGCCAAGCCAGCAGGCCCAGCTTGGCCCGCGAGAACCGGCCGCCATCCTGGACCAGCACGGCGTAGACCTTCTTGCGGTCGAACACCGCATAGATCGCTTCCAGCGCCCATCCCTGATCGAGCACGATCCTATCGGCGAACAACCCGGGTCGGTGGAAGACCGTGCCGTTGGCGTCGAGATAGTGCAGCAGCATGTCCGAGGAGGAAATGCCGCCCTCCTCAGCGCAGATCGAGTCGAACTCCGCTCGCTCCAGCAGACGATGGCAGCGCAGTTCGCGGGGGAGCGCCATGTCGGCATCGCGCATCGCCTCCAGCCGCCGCTGCACACGCAGCCGCCCGAGGCCGATTTGTGGCAGCCCGAGGCGGCCGGGCGCGCGCATCCAGGCGATGGCGTCCCGCAACGACTCCTCCAGGGCGGCGAGGCCGCGGTTCTCCTTCGGGCTGACACGCAGTTCCGTGACATAGGGAAGGTCGTCCAGCGTCGAGTCCGGGATGGGAAAGCGCCGCTCCTCCTGCTCCTTGCTGTCGCACTTGGTCTGCACGATCAGCACGGGATTGTCCTTGCTGGACTGATGCCGCACGACGTCGAGCCAATAGGCGAGCGGATGATTGCGGAACGTCAGCCCGCCGTGCTCGTAGGTGTCGCGATTCTCGCGGTCCCTCGCCCAAACCGGCATCAGCACGGCCGGGCCGCGCAGGAAGAGGGCGTGGGTGCCGTGATAGATGTCCTGGCCGCCGAAATCCCAGATGCAGAGATGCAGCCGCTCCGCAAGGCTGCCGGCGTTGGATTGGCCGCAAATGCGGATGCCATGAGTGGAGTCCCAGTCCGGATCAAACCCCACCCCCGAGAGCCATCGCGCAATCTGGGTCTTGCCCACCCCGCCGTTGCCGAGGAGCAGCAGTTTCACATCGGTGAGGTCGGCTGCACCTCCCGCCATATCAGCATAATGCGCCTGCACTCTTGCACGACAGTCCTCTTCTCTGTCTTTAGATAGGACACCGTTTGGCAGCCCTGGAACATGACTTCCATCCGCAATCAGCCTCAGTGATGGCCTTTCACGGAGGGCTTGAGGCAATGAGATCAATCGACATAATGAGCAGTCGAGGCGTTCGAGAGCGGTTAGGCCGGAAAGCGGCGACAAGTCGCTCACTTGCGTCCCCCAGCAGTCGAGGTACTCCAGGGCGGTCAGGCCGGATAGCGGCGAAAGATCGCTTACTTGCGTCGCACTACAGTCGAGGTGCTGCAGGGCGGTCGCGCCGGACAGCGGCGAAAGATCGCTCACCTGCGTCCCATTGCAGTTGAAGTGCCGCAGAGCGGTCAGGCGAGACAACGGCGACAGATGGCTCACTTGCGTCCCCCAGCACTCGAGTTGCCGCAGGCCGACCAAGCGGGACAACGGCTTCAGATCACCCACTTGCGTCGCGCCGCAGTCCAACTGCTTCAGGGCAGTCAGGTCGGACAGCGGCGAAAGATCGCTTACCTGTGTCCCCCAGCAGTCGAGGTACTCCAGGGCGGTCAGGCCGGATAGCGGCGAAAGATCGCTCACCTGCGTGTTCTCGCATTTGAGCCGACGAAGAGCGGTCAGGCCAGCCAGTTCTTCCGGTAACGCACCAAGCCCCAAGTCGCTCAGGTCGAGCGAGCCGGTAAGACGCTCAGCCTCTTCAGCAATGCGCGTCCGCGCAACATCCGTAGCGTCGCTGGAAGACATTCAGTACCACCGATTCTTTTTAGCAAAAGTGTCAGTCCAAGCACGACGTGTCAATGCAGCCGTGCGAGCACCGCATTGGCGCAAGGCGAGCAGGACATGCCAAGTTCCGAAGCCGCCTTCCACACCCAGCATCGCCAGCAAACCCCATTTCCCCCGCCCCGCCTTAACCCTTTGTCAACCTTTCCCCGCTACCGTCCGCGCTCATGGACCTCACCGTATGCATCTGCACCCGTGACCGCCCCCAGTATGTCCGCGACTGCCTGAACGGGCTGCGCCGCCAGACCGTCCCGCGCGACCGCTTCGCCGTCCTGCTGGTGGACTCCGCATCCGCCGGCCCGGCCGCCGCGGACCTCGCCGGACTGGCGACCCAGCACAACGCCCGCCTGGTCCGCCTCGACCAGCCCGGCATCAGCCTCGCCCGCAACGCCGGGGCCTGGGCCGCGCGCACGCAGTTCATCGCCTACATCGACGACGACGCCATCCCCGCCCCCGACTGGATTGAGGCCATCCTCGAATCGATCGCCCAGCCCGGCCGCCGCCCGGCCCTTATCGGAGGCCGCATCCTGCCGAAATGGGAAGCCCCCCTGCCCGCCTGGTGGCCGCGCTCGCTGCGCGGCGTGCTGTCGATCATCGAGCACGAGGGCAACGGCGAATACCGCACCACCGCGGTGCCGGAGAACCTGGAACCCTACGCCGCCAACATGGTGGTGCATGTGCTGTCGCTGCTCGCCGCCGGCGGCTTCGGCACCGCCGCCGGCCGCTACGGCGACGCGCTGCTGTCGGATGAGGAAGTCCAGCTCGCCTGGACCCTGCAGGATGCCGGCTACTCCGTGCGCTACGACTCGCGCATCGTGGTGCATCACCAGATCCAGGCCCGCCGGCTCGATCCGGCCTGGCTGCTGTCGCGCCTCTATTGGCAGGGCGCCTCCACCGTGCTGACCCGCCGCCTGCTGCGCCGCCCGGACACGGTCTGGAAGGAGCTGCCCCGCCGCATGCTGGTCGCCGCGCTGTTCGCCCCGGCCGCGCTGGTGCCGCGCCACTCCACCCGCCTGCTCGGCGTCCGCTGGCGGCTGGCCTACGCCGCCGGGTTCATCCGAGCCGCCCTCGGCTGGCGCGCCAACGAGGCGGCGATCCGCCAGACGGCCGCCCCGGTGGCCGCGTGATCCTGTATCGCCGGCACGGCGACGCCACGGCGCGCTGAACGCCATCCGCGCACCGCGGCGGCGCTCGGCCCGGCGCCGTTGCGCGCCTGCGCCGTCACCGGGAGGCACGGCCGATGGGCAAAACGCCGGTGGCACGCCGATCATGCTTGCGCCGGGCCGATGATTTCGCCTACGAACTTGTCCAAACCGGCTGAAACACTGCGTTTTCCGCCGCCTCGTTCTTTGCGCGGGATCGCGAATGCAAGCCATTTATTACGATGCCGATCTGCTTGAGCGGATACCGCTGGCGGCGCGCACGGTGCTGTTTGCCGGTTATGGCGATGGGCTTCTGGCCGCCGCATACCGGCGCCTGAACCCGAAGGCGCGCCTGCTCGGCCTCGATCCGGACGCGGAAGCCGCCCCGCCGCATTTGGACGCGGTGGCGGCGGACCTCGACGCCGACGCCCTGCCGTTCGACCTGCCCCACGGCCTCGACTGCATCGTCTACCGCGGCTGCCTGGAGCGCGCGCGCGACCCCGGCGCGCTGCTCCGCCGGCATGCCGCCGCGCTCAGTCCCGACGGCGTCATGGTGATCCATGTCCCCAACACCGGGCACTGGCGCATCGCCGAGCGCCTGTTGCGCGGGGAGGACGCTGAGGCGGAGGCGGACCAGCCGCGGGGACTGACGCGGGAGAGCATGCGCCGCCATCTGCTGAGTGCCGGCCTGACGCTCTGCGATGTCATACCGCACGGCTCCGATGAGGATGGCGCGGCCTTCGCCGAGGCGCTCGCGCCGGGCCTGGAGGCGCTCGGCATCGATCCGGAGGAGTATGCGCTCCGCGCCGCCCCGCTCTACCTGACCTGGAGGGCCCGCAAGGAGCCGCGCCCGAAGGTGATTCTGTCCGGCAACATGCTGGCGCCGGTGGGCGGGGTATCGCATGTCCGCGTCGTGCATCCGCTGCGGGCAATCGCAAGCGATCCGTCGTTCCGCGCGGAGCTCACCGCCGAGGTTTTCCCGCGCGGACCGGGCGACGACACGCCGCGGATCTTCGTGCTGCACCGCCCCGTGCTTATCGGCGAGAAGGGCCTGGCGACGATCCGGGCGCTGACCGCGGCCGGGAACCTCGTGGTCACCGAATTCGACGATCATCCGGACCATTTCGAGATGATGCGTGTCGCCGGCAACCTGACGTTCCGCGGGGTCCACGCGCTGCAGACCAGCACCAGCGCGATGGCGGAGGTGCTGCGGCAATACAACCCGGAGATCGCGGTCTTCCCCAACGCCATGGCCGCCCTGCCGGAGGTGCGGAATTTCGCCGCCCTGCCCGCGATCACCCTGTTCTTCGGGGCGTTGAACCGGGAGCGCGACTGGCGTCCGCTGATGCCCGTCATCAACGGCGTCGCCTCCAAAACAGCCGATCGGCTGCGGTTTCAGGTGGTGCATGACCGGGAATTTTTCGAGGCGCTGGAGACGCCGCACAAGACGTTCACGCCGACATGCGACTACGAGACCTATCTGCGGCTGCTCGGCGAGTCGGAGGTGTCGCTGATGCCGCTGTCCGACACGCCGTTCAACCGCGCCAAGTCCGACCTGAAATTCGTCGAGGCGGCGGCATGCCGGGTGGCTTCGCTGGCCAGTTCGGTGGTTTACGGCGACAGCATCGAGGACGGGCGGTTGGGCCTGCTGTTCCGCGACCCGCACGAGTTCCATCTGCGGCTGCTGCGTCTCATCGCGCTGCCGGAACTGGCGCGGGACATCGGCGATGCCGGCCGCCGCTATGTCGCGGAGCATCGCATGCTGGCCTGCCAGGTGGCGCCGCGGATCGCCTGGTATCGTTCGCTCTGGGCGCGGCGGGAGGCGTTGACCGAAGCGCTGCGGTCGCGGATGGCGACGCTTTAGTTTGACAAAATCGCATTGGCACCGGGGAGTGCCGCAAATTCTCGCAGCGCAACATCGCGCCCCGCATGTCCGAGCGCAGGGAGGAAGCCCGGGCGTTCCCGGCCGCGAGCCGGGGAAACGGGACCGATGCGTCGGGCGCAGGTCCACCATCGGGGGCGCCATGGCCGATTCCGTAACCGAAGCCCGCAGGCGCCAGATCGCACGCCCGGGCGGCGCCAAGCCGCCGGCGGCGCGCAAAGCCATGGCGCTGGCGAAATCCAAGGCCTGGCAGGACTGGGGCCGGCGCCGCGGCGACACCGCTGGTGTACGCGACTGATGTCCGCAACTTCAAGGCCTGGTGCGCGAAGCACGGCTGCAACGCGATGCCGGCGACACCGGAAACGGTCAGCGCCTATCTCGCCGCCGCCGCAACGGCCAGGCGCGGCACGGGCAATCGCGCAAACCCGTTCCGCCTTGGTTCAACCGGTCAAAATCACTGTGCAGGGTGCACTACGGCCTTACGCCCATGAAGCTTTCCGCGACCCGAGCTCTTCCGGCAGCGAAGTGCTCGGTGTAGTAGTCTCTCATTTTGTCGGGGTCGAAAGTCAGCAGCGTTCCTCCGGAATCGAAGTGCTGTATGAATACTTTGCCGACGGCATAGGTGGACGCCCCGCCAAGCACCGCCGTGCTGACACCGCCGAGCAGAGTTCCCACGCCCGGAATCATGGGTATCAGGTAACCCGCGACGCCGGTCGAGATGCTTGCGCCGACCAGCGAACCGATTATCGATTTTCCCCGCTGGGTGGAAAATTCGATCTCGTATAGCCGCGCGAGGCTGTGCAGCATCTTGAGTTGTATTCCGGTCAGCAGCGGCAGGTCCACCCACGGAACCGGCACGATGCCGGGGGTCAACCCGAGCAGCGTATAATTCCAGACGATCTTGTTTGCTTCTGCCGTTCCGGAGCCGGCATTCGCGCGTGCTGCGTTCATATTCGCGGTCCACCTTTCTTTAGTTGAAAAACTTCCAGTCCTCCACGTAACTTCCGATGATGGCCTTCGGATAGCCAGGGTCCGCCTCGAAAATCGCCATGTCGTAGCGGATATGCTGGTCGTCCTTGAAGAAATATGCCTTTCCGTTTCCCCAGTAGATAGCCGCATCGATGCGGTCGAACGTCACGCCGACAAAGCGTTGCCTGGTCGCCGCCGGATAGCCTTCGTCGGCCTTCCATGTAGTCGTATTGAAACGAATGTAGTTCTTTCCACGGAAAAAATAGACATATCCCTCGCCGGGGGCGAGAACGGCGTCGATGCATTCGAAATCGACCCCGGGGAAGCCTTCGGCGATGAGCTTCGGATAGCCCGGGTCGATGCTTTGCCTATCGAAGTCCAAGCTGATGTATTTATCCTTGTGAAAAAGGAATATTTTCCGTCGCAGGGACTCGCCATCCTTGACAAGGAACGAGCCGCCGTTGAAGGCAGCGTCGATTCTGTCGAACCCGATTTCAGCCAGGGCGGCAAAATCGTCCTTAAGCGACTGCGGCTTTCGGGTCTGCCCTTTTTCGACGTCATACACCGTGTAGCGGGAACCGCGTATGAAATACACCAGCCGATCGATTGAAAAGACCGCCGACAAAGGCTGCACCGTCGTCGCGGCTATGTATGCGTCCTGCAGGGCCTTGGCCTTGTCCGGGTCACGCACCAGCGTCCAGATGCCGGCGACCTCGAATTCGACGACCTGCGGGTTTGGTTTGATGCTCTGGATCCAGTCGTTGTATTGGCCTTCATCGAAGGAGCTCAACGACGCGAGCTTCAGCGGGTCGCCGCCATGCCCCAGACCGTGCAATGGGCGCTGGATTGCAGCTTCTCCTTCGAGGTCTGCAGGTCGGTGTTCGCGCTGGCCTTGCCGGCCGAGCCTGAGCTGGCCTTGATGCCCGCCTGCACCTCCTCCTTGGTCATTCCGGACGATTTCAGTACGGAGAAGGCCAGGCTGGCCTTGCCGCCAACCCAGACCCGCGACACGAAATGGGTGCCGTAGCGGTCGAAAAAGAACTCATACTTCTGACGGGCGGCATGATTGAACGGCACGGGCACATCGCTCAGATCGAAGGTGTCCTCCGAAACAACGGTCGTGTCGGACAGGTAGACAGCCCAGAATGAAATGAAGGAATCCCGCATTCCATAGTAGGCGTCTTCGGTGGTCCGCAACGACGAAGCCTGCGCCGCGGTCGCATCGACGCTGAACATTCCGGTACCGGTGGCGACGCTCGCGTCGACGTGCAACGTTTTCTCAAAACGGTCGAAAGACTCCTCGATGAGGACCTTGTTTTGTGCCTTGTTGGCCGGCGTGGGCGCACTGTCGGATACCTCATACCCGGCCGGGACCGAATAGGCTGCGCCTGTCTCCTGGGAATTGAAAGTGCGCCACCCGTCCGCGGGATAGGGAAACAGCACGCGCGTCAATCGATAGGGCGCGCGAGGGTGCAGGTAAATGCCGCGCCCGACCAGCTCCAAGCCAATGATCGGGTTTCCCGGTGGGACGATTGCTGTTGTCACGGTCGCACGCTTTGCCTTCCTGATGGTGGCGCTGGAACGTTTCCGCCGCCGCACGGCCGTTGGTGCCGCGCCGGCACGTTCCCCGCTGTTTGGAATGGTCCCGATCTCATCCACAGAACGAAAGCCCAATCGTTTCGTATCTTTATGAATGGAGTCGTGAGGCCGTGTCAAGCGGGCGGTATGACCATTCGGAAGAAAGCCCCGGCCCCGGCCCGGCCGCCAGGGTTGCGTGCGCAAACGCTCCGCGGTTTGCTCCCGATGGTCCGCGGCCGGCGAGATCGGGGCCGTCACGTTCAGGGCCATCCCCCCTGCGCGCGGTCACAATACCACTCCGGCAGCCGGACCGGTCAATGGGGGTTCGGGTTGGGGAACACCGGTTGGGCACCGCTCGCCGGCGGTGCGGGGCCGGCGGCGTCGGACATACCCGTGACAGCCGTCCGGCTCTGCGCCGGTGCTGTGGACTCGCGTGCCTTGCCGTCCTCCAGATTGCCGAGAATGAGCGGCAGGCCGCCATTGCCGCTGCCGATGATCACGACCTTCGCGTTTGGCGAATTGGCCAGCGCCAGGGTGGACTGGATGCCGGTCCAGCGCAGGTAGTTGTCGGTCAAACCCGGCGCCACCGTATCCTGGAACGCTTTGATGCCGCGTGCCTCGATCTGCTTGCGCTCCGCCTCCTTGACGGCGGACTGCAGGCGGTAGTTGTAAGCGGCGGTTTCCTGCTTGGCGACATTCTTGGCATCGATTGCCGCCGCCACGGATGGCGGCAGCGTGACATCCTGCATCAGCACGTCCTCGACCCGGATCAGAGACTGCGTTCTGCCGGAATGCCAGAGCGGGATGGTTGCCTCATCCAGCCGCCGGGTCATATCCGCGGTGATGCGGCGATCGATCTCCTCGCGCCTTTGCGAGAAGATCTCCTCCGGACTGTTGGCGGAGAATTCATAGCGGGCCAGCGCGCCGATTTGCGGCTGCACCAGGACCTGCTGGTAATCGGGGCCGACATACTTGTGCAACGCCGGTATCTCGGGAGGGTTGAGCTGGAACCGGATGGCGACCCTGATGATCATTTTCAGGCCGTCCGAGGACAGCACGTCGAAGTTCTGCTCGATCAGCTGCAACCTGCCATCATACATGTATAGCCGGTCCCAGGGAAAAATGATATGTACTCCCTCGCCATAAGTGTGGGTCAGCACCGTTCCGTTGCCAAACCGCTTCCACAGGACACCATAGAAGCCCGGCCCGACCGAATAAATCATGAACGGCCACAAGTACATCAGCGCCAGCATCAGGATCAGGAAAGCCACGAGCGTCTCGGGCATTTTGTCCCGCCAGAGCCGGACGCTGCGGTCGCGCAACCCACGCAGCACAGGCGGCACATGCTGCACGATCAGCGCACCCAGCATGCGCAGCACAGGCAGCACATGCCGCACGATCAGCATGCGCAGCATCCGCAGCACCTGCAGCACACCCTGCAGCACACTAAGCATGTCGATGCTCCCGCCGCGGGCCGGCGCCGCTATCACAGGCCAGCCGCATCCTCAGGAGACCAGGGCGCGCCCGCAATTGGGGCAGTACCTGGCGCTGCCTCCTGTCGCCGCGTTGCCGCAGTACGGACAGGCGGCCACCCGGCCGCCGGCCATCTTCAGGCGCGGAGCATTCTGTTTCGTGATCAGGAAGACCGAGGCGACCAGCAGGGGCGTGACCACAACGGAAAGAATGAGTGTGCCCAGAAACCCTATGCGCCGTTGCCGGCCGGCCAGTGCGGTCAGGAAACACAGCACAAGATAGAACACGATCCACATGAGCGTTCCTTTCCCCCGGAACAATCATCGTCAGGTCCTTTGAATTCCGCGCCGGGGCATGCGGATGTCAGCGAGGCCGGGTCATCGTCCGAACCGGGCATCGATTCGGGACCTGACCTCGGGTTGGGCAAAAGTGACGCGATGCATGGCCAGCTCCGTCTCCACCACCTGCGGCAGCGCCAGGCGAATCGGCGCGGCGAGAGTTTTCTTGAGTTCGGTCAATGCCAACCGCGGCTTGTCGGCCAGCATGCGGGCCATTGCCATGGCGGCGGGAATGACCTCGGTGCGTTTCAGCACCCGCGCCGGAATGCCACGCGCCCGCAATTCGTGTCCATAATAGTTCTTGGCTGTGAACAAGATCTCGTTGCCCAACACATCGCCGAACCGGCGCGGAACGATATAGGTGCCGCCCATTCCCGGCGTGAAACCATACTTCATGAACACCGCACCATACAGGCTCTCCTCCGCCAGCAGCATGATGTCGGCGTAGCATCCCAGTACCAGGCCGCCACCGATCGCGTGGCCCTGCATTGCGGCGATAACCGGCAGTTCGCACTGCAGAAGGATATCGTAGAACGGCAAGGCCGCGAATTCGAGCCGTCCTTCCAGGATGGCAATCAGTTCCTCCTTGGTGCCGCCGCAGCAGAAGTAGCTGTCATAGCCATGCACGACCACGGCCTTCAGCCCGGGGTCGCCGCGGACCTGCTCGAACGCCCGCATCAGCCCGTCGATAAAGGGCGACGAAAAAGTGTTGCTGCTGTCACGGTCCTCCAGAGCGACCACGGCTATGCCTTCAGGCGTTGTCGTCAACCGGACCGGCTCAGCCATCGCCGCGCCCTCCGGCCGCCGGCCGCCGCCGCTGCCGCATCGCCGCAATCGCCGCCTGTGCCTGCGGCGTTTCCAGCAGCCGGGAAAGTTCGGCGGCGGCGCGCTGTTCCGTCGTGGAATCAATGGCCGCCAGCTCTCCCGCATAGCGTTTCAGCGCGCCGATGGTCTCCGGATGCACCTGCGCGGAACGCCGCAGCAGGCGGCGCACGGTTTCGCCCGGGTTCTCGCCGACCTCGTCCACAAGCGTCCAGGCCAACGCCTGATCGGCTGCAACGGGCTGCGTGCTCAGCGCCATGCGGTAGGCGCGCTGGAAGCCGATGCGCCGGATCAGGTAGGGCAGCACACACGCCGGCAGCAGCCCGAGCAGGGCCTCTGGCAAACTGAAATACGAGCGTGGGGTGGCAACAACCAGATCGCTGGCCGCGGCCAGTCCCACGCCGCCGCCGGTCACCCGCCCGTCGACCGCAGCGACGATCACCTTTGGCGAGAGCGTGAAACGCCGCAGCAACGCCAGGAAGGCGGCGCTCTCGACCGTGGTCTCGGTCAGGTCCATTCCGTCGCAGAACACACCGTCGCCGCCCTGCAGCACGACGGCGTGGCAAATCGCGCAGTTTTCCGCCTGCGCCAGTGCCGCATCGAGTTCGCGCAGCATCGTCCGGTTGATCGCATTCCCCTGCTCCGGCCGGCTGAGCGTGACGGTGATCAGCGTGCCCGGCGGGCCGACGTCGAGTGTCTCGCCGCGCATCAGCTCCACTCGTATTCGCGGTGGAAGTCGCGGATACGTCGCAGCACCAGGAGTCCGCGGCCGTCGAACTGCTCGCTGTAGATGCGACTGTAACGAACTGGATCGAGGTCGGCATTCTGCACACCAAACCCTGCCTCGTCAGCCTGGTCCAGCAGCGCGTCGTACTCCTCCATCGTCAGCCGGTGCCGCCCCGCCAGCGCCTCGCCGATGCGCAACGCGCGCAGCGCATCCTGGCTTTGCCGTGTCAGCACACCGCTGAAGAATTCCGATGCGCAGCCGGAGCCATAGGAGAACAGGCCGACGCGCCGCGGGCTGCTGAAATCGCCATGGTCGACCAGACCGCAAAGCGCCAGGAACACGGTTGCCGAATAAATATTGCCGATTTCCGTGCAATAGGCCAGCGACGGCACCACGCGCCGTTCGAAGTCGGCGTTGGCCTCGGCCGGCCCCATGCGCTTGAGCCGGCGCATCATCATGCGATGCGCCCCCTTTACCATGCCGGCAAACGGCGTGTGGAACGCGAGATAGTCGAACGTCTGCTGGAAATCGGCGCCGGTTCTCCCGGCATAGTCGGCGAAGCTGTGTTCCAGGCAGTCCAGATAGGACAGCAGCGACAGGTCGGGATCGCCGGTCTCCAGCCGGACCGCGGGCCGGCATGTGTCCATGACCTCGTAGCTGTGATAGCCGTTCGCGCCGAGGTCAAGCGTCAGGGTCCGGGGATTCGCGCTCACCAGCATGGCGGCGGCGCCGGTGCCCTGCGAGGGCTCGGCATAGGTGTGCTTTGCCGCCGCATTGGCAACGTCGGTGGCGATGATCAGAGCCGTCGCACCGGGCGACAGGCCTGCCGCCAGCCAGGAGGCCGCCATCTGAAGGCCGGCGGTGCCCGCGTAGCAGGCCTGCTTGATCTCGAACTGCCGGCATTTCCGGCTCAGGCCAAGGTAGTGGTGGATGTAACTGCCCATCGACTTGCCGAAATCGACACCCGACTCGCTCGCGGCGATGACCAGCTCGATGCGTGCCTTCTCCGCTTCCGTCAATCGGGCAACGATCGGGCGGGCGGCGTTGACCGCGTTGGTCACCGGGTCCTCGCAGGGCAGGTTGACCGACTTGCGCTGCATCATCAGGTTGTCGAAGCGTGACAGATCGAGCCGGCGGGCCTGGAACAGCGTGCGGATGTCGATCGCCGCGCGTCCTCCATACGGGTGTATGGCTTCGATGCCGACGCCCATTTCAGGCGGCTCCCCGGCGCAAGACGACGCAGGTGTTGAAACCGCCGAAGGCGAAGCCGTTCGATAGCGCGGTGTCGCACCGCATCGGTTCGGCGGCGGCGCCGGCAAACCGCAATGCCGGATCAATCGGATCGCGCAACAGCGGATTCGGATGGATGAAGCCGCCATTCAGCTGCAGCAGCGTGGCGATCGCCTCCACCGCGCCGGCCGCGGTCAGGCCGTGCCCCACCAGCGCCTTTGTCGAATTGACCCGCGCACCGGCGGCCTGCCCGCCCAATACCTGCCGCAGGGCGGCACACTCGGTCTCGTCGCCAAGCATGGATCCGGTGGCGTGCGCATTGACGTAGCCAATCGCCGGCGCCGCGATTCCTGCGGCGGCGATGGCGGCACGCATGGCGGCGGCCTCACCGTCCACCGTCGGGTTCGAGGAATGGTTGCCGTCCATGACCATCGCCGCTCCCGCAAGTTCACCCAGAATTGGCGCGCCGCCGGCCTCCGCAACCGGCTGCCGTTGCAGCACCAGGCAGGCCGCCGCGGGACGCCAGACGAAGCCGTCGCGCGCCGTGTCGAATGGGCGGCAGACGCCGCTCGGGCTGGCCGCGCCAATCAGCTCGAAGCCAAGCTGCTCGGCGGCGGAAAGGTCCGAACAGGCGCCGACGATCAGGCAGGTATCCAGGGTGCCGGTGCGCAGCCAGTTCCAGGCGTGCAGCAGCGCCACGTTGCTGCTTGCCGAGGCGCCACCCACCGTGTAGCTCATGCCGCGAATGCCGAAAATTTCCGTCAGACAGCCGACCTGGTGGGTATCGGCATAGCCCAGCGCGTAGCGCGGATTAAACTTCAGCGACTCCTGCTGCAGCGCCTGGAGGTTGCCGGCGATGTAGGACTGATGGAGGTTGTTGCCGGCGATAATCAGGCCCGTTCTGGCCGGGTCCGGTGGCGGCCCGCTCTGCCGCAGTGCCTCGGCCGCGACGCAGACGCTCATGCGGGTCGAGCGGGTGTTGTTGCGAAGGATGCGGCGTGCGGCGGCCGGCAGGTCGTACTCCCGCCAATCGAAATCACCGGCGTGGCCGCGGCCCGAGCGCAGCGCGGAGGCGAACTCCGGCACCGACGCCGCGACTGCGTTGATAGTCCCCATGCCGGTGACAACGACGGCCGCCGTCATGAGCCGGGAGCCGCGCGCCAATGGCTGCTCAGTAAAGTAACGAGTCCGCGCAGGTCCCTGACCTCGGCCAGTTCGACGCGGGGCACCCGGACGTCCAGTTCCTCCATGGCCAGCATGGCGATCTCGACGCGGTCCACCGAGTTCGCGCCCAGCTCGGTCAGGTTGCCGTCCGGGGTGATGAGGGCCGGATCGAGATCGATCATTACTTCGATCACCTTGGCTTTCACCACGTCGAAGACCCGCCGTTGTCTCTCCGTCAACATGATTAAACCTCCGGCCGCCGGTTCCACAGGATTTCCGCGGCGCCCGTCATCAGCAGCTCTGCAATAGCATCCGGATGCCGTTTCCGCCAGTCCTCCATAGGTGTGCCGAGCACCAATTGATTAAACGCACCCATCGCTGAGCTGCAATGAATCTGGTAGTCGACCCGCTGGTCCGGCGCGCCGCGTTGCGCGAGGCGCGCGGAATGAACGAAATACCATTTGAAGATCAAAGCCATCTTGTGTTTCGGATCGCGCTCGGCGCGAACAATCTCGCCGGGGTTGACGCGCAGATAATGCGCGCGGGTTTCCGCGTAGACCTCGTCGAAGCCGCGATGGAAATATTTGGTTTCGATCTGCTCGCGCGTCTTGCAATCAATCGCGTCGATCGAATCGTATTGCCGGTAGAGTTCGTAAAGACGGTTGGCGCGGGCGGGAAAGAACAGGCCCTTCCTTAGCACACGGACCTTGGAGCCTTGTTCGAACATGTCGCCGGCGGGAGCGATGGCGGTGTCCTGTATGCCGGCCTGCTGCAGCAGGTCCTTCACCGCGTCGCTGGTGCCGGCTTCCACCGTGCACTGGTTCACCGATCCGGTCAGTACGAAGTCGGCGCCGAGGACAAAGGCCGCGGCAACCGCACGCGGCGTTCCCAGGCCGCCGGCGGCACCCAGCCGGACCCGTGCCGCATATCCGGCCCGCTGAACCGCCGCGTCACGCTGGGCGGCGATCGCCGGAACCAGGGTGAAGGCAACTCCCTGATCGGTGTGCCCGCCGGAGTCGGATTCCACGCAAAGGTCGTCCGCCATCGGCACGGTCTGCGACAGCGCCGCCTCGGCGCCGCTGATGCGCCCGGCTCCCGCCAACTCGCGAACGATTTTTTCCGGCGGCGGGTTGAGAAACTGCTCCGCCACTTCCGGGCGGGAAACCTTCGCCATCACCCGGTTGCGCGGCCCCTCCCGGGTCAGTCCGGTAAGGCGGAAACGCACCAGCGCCGGGCTGACCTGAAGATACGCCGCGGCTTCCACCCGGGTAACGCCATGCCGCAGGAAAAGATCGACGCAGCCTTCCTCTTCCCAGCCGCTCAGCAGGTTCATCCCATAGCTTGCATCCGCCGGCGCCCGGTCCCGCAGGAAGCGGATGTCGGCATCGATCCGGTCCGGCGCCAGGCCGCCGGTGCCCAGGTAGGAGAGCAGACGCGCCCCGGCCATGCGCAGCACCAGTTCCTTCGAAGCGATGCCTTTGTACATGGCGCCCGCAACATAGGCGTAGCGCACGCCATGATCGCGGCGGAAGGCCGGGCAACCCAGGGCTTCGGCCGGGGTGGTCAAGCCGGCCGGCGCGGAGTTCGGGATTGCGGCATCGTCACGCCGCCATCCGGCGCGCGGGCCGGACCGGTTGGTGCCGCCGCCGAATGTCCGGATGCCGGACTCATTGTGCAGCCGTTCTGATCTGGCGCAGCAGCGAGGTCAGCACGTTGCCGGGGCCCAGCTCCTCGAATTCCGGATCGGGTTGCTGCAGCAGATACTGCACCGATTCGACCCAGCGCACCGGAGACGTGATCTGCTCCGTCATCGTCTCGATGATGGCCGACGGCTCATAGGGGCGCGCGGTAACGTTGGCGATCACCGGGATGCGTGGCGGGTAGAAGCGGATGTCGCACACGAAGGCTTTGAACTCGGCCCGCACCGGCTCCATGTAGCGCGAGTGGAAGGCGGCACTGACCTCCAGCGGGACGAACATCTGTGCGCCCGCGTCATCGAATGTTTGGCGCGCCGCCAGGATGTCGGCCTGCGGACCCGAGATCACCGTCTGCTTCGGCGCGTTCAGGTTGGCGATGTCGATCGTTTCAAGGCCGCGGGTATGCAGCAGGTCGCGCACGTTGCCGGCGGGCAGCCCGATCACCGCCGCCATGCCACCGCCGGAAACGCGGCCCATGAGCTCGCCGCGCTTCTGCACGATGCGCAGGCCGGTTTCGAAGTTGAACACACCGGCCGCGAACAGCGCGGCGAATTCGCCGACGCTGTGGCCGGCCACCAGGTCGGGCGCACGCCGCGTTTCGTGCAGCCGCTTCAGGCACATCAGGGACGAAACGAGATACATCATTGGCTGAGTGATCCGGGTTTGGCGCAACGTGCCGCCGGGATCCTCCAGGCACTGATGCCGAACGGAATAGCCCAGGATCGCGTCCGCCGCCGCGGTCTCTGCCGGGAACAGGTCGAACAGATCGGCGCCCATTCCCTTCTTCTGGGAGCCCTGACCGGGGAACAACATGATTCTGCTAGGCATTCACCAGCCTCCCGTAATCCAGCTTCAGCACGCGGTCCGCTATCCCAAAGTAACGGTCATCGTGGCTGACCACCACCACCGTCTTGCCCCTGGCTTTCAGGTTCCGCAGGATGCCCTCGTAGAAATAGCGGCGAAATTCCGGATCCTGATCGGCGGCGACTTCGTCAAACAGGTAGATGGGCCTGTCTTCCAGCAACGCGGTTGCCAGCGCCAGCCGCTTGCGCTGGCCGGTCGACAGGTTGAGGTTGGTGAACCGCCTTCCGGCATACTGCGTCTTGTCCTCGAGCTGCATCTCCCGCAGCAACGCCGCGACACGGCTTTCATCGACCTCCGGGTGGCCATACAGCCGGTCGAACAGGTGGAAGTCCGCGAAGACAACGCCGAAACACTCGCGGTAGTGCTGAACATTCTCGGGTGAGACGGGAATGTTGTCCAGTTGCAATCGGCCGTGCGTCGGCCGGTACAGGCCCGCCAGCAGCTTCATGAAGGTGGATTTTCCGCTGCCATTGCCGCCCAGAAGGAACAACAGCTCGTTGCCCGGTATGGTTACATTGTCGAGTTGCACCGAAAACGCGGTTTCCTCCGGGCCGGGATAGCGGAAATACAGGTCCACGGCACGCAACTCACCGCGCACGCCGCCGCGCCACGGGTTGGGCGGCAGCGACTCGGGCGGCGCCTCCAGGTCGTCAAGCGCCGCGGCCAGGCTCAGCATGTTGTCGATCGCCGTATCGGTCTTGGTGATGTTCGGCAACGCCTGCACGAACACGGTGCCGTTGCCCAGCAGGAACAGCAGGATCGTGGTCACCGACAGCGTGTTGGTGGGCGTGATGTCACTGATACGGGGCAGCACGAACAGAATGCCGCCCAGCAGGATGTAGAAGAAAATGTAGGTGTAGATTTCGGATTCAACGATGCTGATGGCGGTGTTGGTGTTCAGCACGCGCGCTTCGAGCGAGCTCTTGCGCAGGTAGTTGTCGAACAGATCACGGCTCATGAGGTGATCCATTTTCAGCTCCTGGAAGCCGTCCATCAACTGCTGGAAGGATTTCAGAAACTCGTCCTCCCGCTGTATCGACGTCCGCATGTCGGCGCCGATCGAACGGTTCAGGTGCAGCACCACCCAGGCGCAGGCCGCGACGCAAACGACCACCAGGTAGAGCGCCGGCAGGGACAGATAGGCGATATAGATGAACGAGGCCACCAGCATGATGCCGGCCGGGACACCCTGCCCGTAGTGCCGCGCACCTTCCATGATAACGGCGGAATTTTCCGATACCGCGTTGATTAACTGCGCGCGGTCCAGCGCTTCGAATGCCTGCAGGCGGGTGTATTGGATCCTGTTGATCAACCGGATGCGCAGGCGGGATACCGCATCCTGCACATGTTCGGTTAGCGATATGGTAATGTTGCGTTTGGTCGCCGCGAAGACCACGACAGTTGCAACGAACATCAGCACGGTGCGCAGGTCGGTAGCATCGGTCGTGCCGGTGGTCGCGTCGTGCACGAACAGCAACACTAACGCGTTGCTGATGCCGATGATCAGGAAACCGAGATACAAACTGCGAAGATTGATCGTGGTTTCCTGCTGAAGCAGCGTGATCAGCCGGCTCTTCATGTCAACTCCCTTAGCGAGCCCGCATCCAGCCAATCGGTCAGCGTGCCGGCCCAGGCGCCGGTGTTCGGTTCGCGCAACATCGTATAGTGGTTGCCGGGAACGTTGGATATCCTCAACCGCGGCGCGATTTCCGGCCACGATCCTGCATCGCCCCCCGCCACGCTGTCGTTGGCATGCAGCAACAGTACCGGCCCGTCATAGCGCTGCGGGACGTAGCGCTCAAGGGACCGCGCGACAGCCCGCATCGCCTCGAAAGCCTCGTCCAGTTCCGCCGCGCCGCCGGGCAAGCCCGCGCGCAGCATCGCCTCCTCATCCGCCACTGGCAATGGCAGGTCGCGCGCCAGGAAGCTGTCGATCAGCGTCAGCGAATCAACCGGTTCGCCGCGCGCAGCAAGCTGGCACGCCATCTCGAAGGCTACCACCCCGCCGGCCGACCAGCCCAGCAGGTGATAAGGTCCGGCGGGCTGCAGCCGGCGCAGCGCGGTCAGAGCCGACGCGGCGATCACCTCGACATCGGTGCCCGGCGGGACATCGCACGGCAGCACGCGCAGCACCCGGGCGGGCGCCAGGCAGCGGATCAGGTCGCGATACATCAGCGTGGCGCTGGCAACCGGATGCATGCAGAAGATCGCGGGACCGGCGTTGGCACCCGGCTGCGAAACGGACTCCCCGGCCGAACCGCGCAGATGCTCCGCCTGCGCCTCGATCGTCGCCGCCCGGTCCAGCAACGCATCCAGTGGAAGACCGCGGCCGAACTCACTTTCAATCCGCGACATCAACCGGACCGCCAGCAGGGAATGGCCGCCGGCATCGAAGAAGTTGTCGCATATGCCAATATCCGCGACATTCAGCACCTCGGACCAGATGCTTTGCAGCCGGCGCTCCGTCTCGTCCCGTGGTGCGACGGTGGCCGTCGCGGTCCGGCGTGCCGCGCGCGCTGCCTCGGCCTGCAGTGCGCGCCGGTCGATCTTGCCGGTGGTGGTGTGCGGCAGGCTGGAGCGCACGACAATCGCTGCCGGCTGCATGGCGGCAGGCAGCCGCTGCGCCAAATGCTTGCTCAAGGATTTCTGGCTCGCGGTTCCGGCTGCATACGCGATCAGGACGGGATTGCCAGCGGCATCGGCCGCCGTGGCCGCAGCCGCCTCGGCGACGCCTTCGGCGCATGCAAGCACCGCCTCGATCTCTCCGAGTTCGATGCGGACGCCACGGATCTTCACCTGCAGGTCGACCCGCCCGAGAAATTCGATCTGCCCGTCAAGCCGCACCCGCCCCCGGTCACCCGTGCGGTACATCCGCTGCTCACCGTCAACGAACGGGTCGCGCACGAATTTTTCCGCCGTCAGATCAGGCCGGTTGATGTAGCCGATCGCCAGCGTCTCCCCGCCGACGTAGATCTCGCCGGCCATGCCGTCCGGAACGCGATGGCCGGCGTCATCCAGCACATACACCACCCGGCCGGGCAGCGGCCGGCCGATCGGCACGCGCGCCAGCGGGGCGTTCCTCGGCACGTCGTATACGGTTGCGGCGATCGCCACCTCGGTCGGACCGTATGAGTTCAGCAGACATTCTGAAACGGCTGGCATGCGCTGCCAGAGTTGGACGGTCGCCGGCATCAGCGTGTCGCCGCCGACTGCCAGTATCCGCAGCGGCGTGGCCGGGGCCGAGGCGGGGTCTGCCGACCAGCCCAGCAGCAGCTCGTGCAGGTACGACGGCGCAACCTCGGCTACCGTCAGGCCGGACTTTTGCGCGACGCAGGAGAACTCCGACGGCGTCCAGATCCGGCGCTGCGTCAGCACGACGGTGCCGCCGGCCATCAGGGTTGGCAACGCCTGCTCCAGCGAACCGTCGAACCACATCGGCGACCACTGAAGCACGCGATCGGCGGACGAAATCTCATACACCCGCTGAATCGTCGTGCAATGCGCGGCCAGCGCGCCGTACGAGACGGCCACGCCCTTGGGCTGCCCGGTCGATCCCGAGGTGTAGATGATGTACGCCGGATCGGTTGCCGCAACCGTCACCGGTTGATACGCCTCATCGCCGCTGCTGCCGCCGGGCGCGAGCCGCCGAATGCCGGCATCGCGCCGGATGAAGGCGTTTCGGGTTTCCGGCGCCGCAGGTTCCAGCGGCACATAGACCAACCCGGCCAGGAAAATGCCGAGCATCGCGGCAAATGCCTCGGGCCGGCCGGTGGCGGGCACACCTATGGCGGCACCGGCCGCCACCGTCCCCGCCGCAACAGGGGTCAGGCTCTTGCCTTCGCCTGCCCGCAGGCTCGCCGCAATAGCGCGGGCCCGGCCGAGCAGGTCACGATATGTCCAGCATCCGTCCTCCGTCCACAATGCGGCCGCATCGGGGGTTCGTTCCGCCGCCGCGGCAATGACCTCGTGCACCAACCGGACGAATTTCGCCGCGGGTTCGGCAGCCGGTGCCAGGCCGATCTCGCCGACACGCACCGCCGGTTCCGCGGCGACCGCACGCAGGATGAGATGGAAGTAGCTGGCGAGCCGCTCGATCGTCGGCCGGTCGAACAGGTCGCTGCTGTATTCGAATGTGCCGAGCAGCTCGCCCTGCTGCTCCACGATGTCCAGGGTCAGGTCGAAATTTCCCGTGCGGCCTTCCAGCCGGACCGGCATCGTTTCCACCCCGCCCAGATCGATCCCCGCCCATGGCACGTCCTGGAACGAGAACATGACCTGGAACAGCGGCGCGCAGCTCATGCTGCGGGGCGGAGCGATGGCATCGACCACCTGGCCGAACGGTACTGACTGATGCTCGAGCGCCTCCAGCACGACCGGCCGGACGCGTTGCAGCAATTCCGTGAAATCGGGATTGCCGGCGAGGTCGGTGCGCAGCACGACCGTATTGACAAACAGTCCGATCAGCGCCTCGGTATCGCTCCCGTCGCGGCCCGCAACCGGGGTGCCAACGACAATGTCGGTTTCGCCGCTCCACCGGTGCAGCAGCGCGCCGAACGCCGCGAGCAGGGTCATGAACAACGAGCATCCGTTGGCTTCGGCCAGCCGCCGCAGACGAACCGCTACCGCCGGGTCGATCTTGAAGCCAACGATGTCGCCCTCATTGCTCTGCGCAGCCGGCCGCGGGCGGTCGGTCGGCAATTCGAGCACAATGGGCGCGCCCGCCAACTGACTCTGCCAATACGAAAGGTCCTGCTCCATCCTGGCGCCGGCCAGCGCCTGCAACTGGCGCCGTGCGACGGCGGGATACTGCACCGGCAGGGGTGGCAGAGCGGCCGCGCCGGCATAGAAGGCGGCGACCTCCCGCAGAAGCACGCCGATAGACCATCCGTCGCAGACCACGTGGTGGATGACGATGACCAGTAGCGCCTCCCGTTCCCCGCGCAGCAGGCTGACGCGCAGCAACGGATCGCGCGCCAGGTCGAACGGCTCCGCCACCCGCTGGCCGATCAACAGCCTGATGTCCGCCGCGCCAGGCAGAGGCATCTCCTCCAGAGGGATCGTTCGCTCGGGATGAACCAGCAGTTCCGGCAGGCCATCCACGTCGACGATGTTGGACCGCAGCGCGTCATGGCGGGCGATCACGGCGTTGAACGCCGCAGCGAGGCGGTCCGCGTCAACGGCGCCGGCGATGCGCAGGACGCAGGGCACGTTGTACGACGCCCCGCCTTCCAACTGGCACAGGAACCACATCCGCTCCTGCGCCGGGGAGAGTGCCGCCTCCCCCGGCAGCGGTTCGGACGGGGCAACGGTGCGCGCGGTCTCGACACGGCGGGCAAGCGCGGCAAGCACCGGCGTATCGAACAGATCGGCGATCCGCAGCGTCACCCCGAAGCTGTCGCGGATGCGGGCCATAACCTGGCCCGCAAGCAGCGAGTGCCCGCCGAGGTGGAAGAAGTGGGCCTCCGCACCGGCAACAGGCACCCGCAGGACCTCGCGCCAGATATCTGCAAGACGGATCTCGGTCTCGGTCACCAAGGGTGCCCCCATCCCGGGACCGGTCTCGGCCGGCATCGGATCGGGCAATGCGTTCCGGTTCAGCTTGCCGTTGGCGGACAGCGGCAGCGCACCGAGCGTAACGAAGAAAGGTGGAATCATGGCCTCCGGCAGCACAACCGCAAGGTGCGCCTTCAGCACTGCTTCGTCCGGCGGCGCGGCGGCCGGCACGTAATAGGCCACAAGGTCCAGATCGGGGCCGCGCACGGCGCGGGCGATGACCACACTGGCGCGCACGGCCGGGTGCTCGTTCAGCACCGCCTCGATCTCGTTGGGCTCGATGCGTAGGCCGCGAATCTTCACCTGGAAGTCCGCCCGGCCGAGGTACTCGATATTGCCGTCCACCAAAAAGCGCGCGACGTCGCCGGTGCGGTACAGACGGCCGTCAGGGCCCCCGCCGAATGGGTCGGGCACGAACCGCTCATTCGTCAGCTCGGGCCGGTTGCAGTAGCCGGGGGCGACACCGACCCCGCCGATATAAAGTTCCCCCGCCACGCCGATCGGCACCGGCTGCATCAGTCGATCGAGAACATACGTCCGGGTGTTGGCGATCGGCCGGCCGATCGGCATGCAATGCAGCGCGTCGCCGGGACGGCATCGCCAGGCCGTGACATCGATCGCCGCCTCGGTCGGCCCGTAGAGGTTGTGCAATTCACAGCCAAGCCGGGAGAAGAAGCGCTGCGCCAGCTCCGGGGGCAGCGCCTCGCCGCTGCAGATCACCCGGCGCAGCGAGGTGCAGGTCTCGACGCCGGCTTCCTCCAGGAACAGCCGCAGCATCGACGGCACGAAATGCAGCGTAGTGACTTGTTCCCGGCGGATGATGTCGATCAGTTGCGTGCTGTCGCGGTGCGCGTCCGGCGGCACGACGACCAGGGTGGCGCCGGTCAACAGCGGCCAGAAGAACTCCCAGACCGAAACGTCGAATGTATAGGGCGTCTTTTGTAGCACCCGGTCGGCTTCGGTGAGGCCGAACGCCTCCTGGGCCCACAACAGGCGGTTGCAGATGCCTCGATGGGTGTTCATCACCCCCTTCGGCCGGCCGGTCGTGCCGGAGGTGTAGATGACATAAGCCAGGTTCCCCGGCGCCACCGCGACGGAGGGCATTCCGCGGTTGCAGGCCGCAAGCACGGCCGCATCGCCATCCATGCGCACCACCGCGACCGTGTCGAACCAGCCCGCATGAGCGTCACACGTCACCACCACCGGGCAGCCGGCGTCCTCCACCATGAACCCGACCCGCTCGGCCGGCCCCTCGGTGTCCATTGGCAGGTAGGCACCTCCCGCCTTCAGAATGCCGCACAAAGCGACAACCAGGTCGAGCGACCGCGGTAGACAGACCCCGACGATGACGTCCGGCCCGACCCCAAGTCCGCGCAGGTGGGTGGCCAGACGGTTCGCCGCCGCATCCAGCTCGGCATAGGTCAGCGTTTGGTCCTGAAACACCACCGCGTCCCGCCCGGCGTGCCGAATCGCTGCCTCTTCCAGCAGCTCGTGCAATGGTTGATCCAGCCGGTAGGGCCGGTCCGTTGCGTTCCACTCCGAAACCACCAGCCGGCGCTCGGCCGGCGGCAGGATTGGCAGGCGGCCGACCGGGAGGTCCGGGTCGGCAACCAGACCCTCCAGCAGGGTGCGGAACTGTTCACCCATTCGCTCGATCGTCGCCGCGTCGAACAGGTCCGGGTCGTAGGACAAATGCAGCGCGTAGCCGCCGCCGGACGGCATCACGTCCAGCGAGAGGTCGAACTGGCCCTCCTGCTGGAACATCGGGAACGGCGCTGTGCGCATGCCGCCCCATGCCACCTCCCGGGCATCGCCGCGCACCAACTGGCCGGCCATGCCGCCGGTATCGGGCACGCTTTGAAACACGAAACAGATTTGGAACACCGGCGAGCGCGCCTGGTCGCGGCCACGATCCAGCCGCAACCGCTCGACCAGCAGCGGGAACGGGTAGTCCTGGTGCCGCATCGCGTCGAACACCATGTGCCGCACCCGGCCCAGCAACTCGGCGCCGGTCGGGCTGCCGGAGAGGTCCGCCCGCAGCGCGACCATGCTGACGAGATAGCCAACCGTACGGGCGAACTCCGGCCGGGTGCGGCCGGCCATCGGAGAGCCAATGACAAGATCCTCCTCGCCGGTCCAGCGGTGCAGCCAGACGAAGAAAGCCGTGAGCATGACAACGAACGGCGTGGTTGACCGGCCTTGCGCGAGCACCTTCACCCCGGCGGAAAGCGCATCGGACAGCACAAGCCCCATGGAGGCGCCGCGTCCGCTCCACCCGGCCGACCGCGGCCGATCGGCCGGCAGCGTCGTGACGGGTCGCGGTTCGGCCAGTTGCGCGCGCCAGTACTCCCAATGCGCTTCGCCTGCCGCCGACACCACCATTTCGCGCTGCCAGCGGACGAAGTCGCGGTAGGGGCCGGGGGGAGGCGGCAGTGCCAGCGGAGCGCCGGCAGCCTCTGCCTCGTACAATTCGCCAAGTTCGCCGATCACCAGCCACAGCGACAGGGCATCGATGGCGATGTGGTGAATGGTCAGCAGCAAGATCGATTCGCCGTCGACCCACGTGAACACCCGGGCGCCGAGCGGCGGTCCCCGCTCGAGATCGAACGGCGCCTGATAAGCGGCTTGCACGGCGGCTTCGAGCCGCGGCTGGTCCCAGCCGGCAGCGTCGATCGTCAGCACCGGGATGTCGCGCACCGGCGGCACCTCGCAGATTATTTGGTCTTCCCACAGGCGGAAGCCGGCACGCAGCAGTTCGTGTCGGGCGGCAAGGGTGCGCAGCGCGCGCCGCAGGGCGGCAATGTCCAGAGGAGACAGCAGGCGGACATGGAACGCCACATGATAAGCGGCGCTGTCCGGCAACAGCCTGTACAGGAACCACAGCGCCTGCTGCCCGTATGACGCCGGCAGCATCTCGGACTCAGTCTGCGGCTCAGCGGCGGGCGCGGGCGGCGCGGCATCCGGAAACCGCCCGCGCAGGCTTTCGGCGTGGCAGTCGCACAGATAGCGTGCCAGCGCCCTGATCGAGGGGTATTCGAAAACGATGGTCGGGGGGACTTCGATCCCATAGCTCTGTTGCAGGCTGCCGGCGATTTCGACGAAGCCGATAGAGTCGACACCGTACTGGGTCAGCTCCTTGCCGGGATCGATGGCGCTGGGCGCGATCTTCAGGATGCCGGCGGCCATCTCCACCAGCATGCGCTCGACCGCCGGCGCCAGCGCGCCGGCATCCGATGTGGAGGGCACTGAGGACGGCGGCGCGACGAGCCGCAGCAGTGCGCTGCGCCGTCCATACAGAACCATGGCCCGCGGCAGGCCCGCGCCCAGAACGCGATCGAAGCTGGCCAGCCCTTGCTCCGGCGGCAACGATGCGATCCCGAGGGAATTCAAAAAGGCCTCGAGCTCCGGCGCGGCATGCATGCCGCCGCTGTCCCACAGGGGCCAGTTGATGGAGGTGATGCGTCCGTCGCTGGTTTCCGCCAGCGCGTCCAGGTAGCTGTTGGCATAGGCGTATCCGGCCTGCCCGGCATTGCCAACAACCGCCGCGATTGACGAAAAGCAAAGGAAGAAGTCGAGCGGCAGCCCCGCGGTCGCTTCCAGCAGGTTCAGCGCGCCGGCGATCTTGGGGGCCAGCACGGCAGTCAGATCATCCTCGGCCTTGTCGCACAGCAGCCCGTCGCGCAGCACCCCGGCGGCATGAATGACGCCGTGCAGCGCCCCGAAGCGTCCTGTCACCTCTGTCACCAGCCGGCGGACATCCTCCGCGTCGGTAACATCAGCCTGGACGAAGGCCCCGGCATAAGCCCCGGCGGGCGCATTGCGTCCCGCCAGCACGACCCGTGCGCCGCAGGACCGTTGCAGGTGATCAGCAATGAGGCGCCCCAGCCCGCCGGTCCCGCCGGTGATCAGGTAGACGCCGCCGCGCCGCAGCCGCGACGCCTGCGCCGGAGGCGGAATCTCCTCCATGCGCCGGCGCGACCGCTGGCCGAACCGGTAGCGGATTTCGCTGCCATCCAGGTCGCCGATTTCGTCTGCGATCACGCCGGCGACGTTCGACCAGTCGTCGAGTTCGACCGTCTTCCAGGCAAAGCCAGCCCGTTCCCTGCGAACGGACTTGAGGAAGGCGGCGAGCGCGGCGGCGGCGGGCTGGCCATCATGCACGACCAGAACCTGCGAAGCGGCCGGCGCGGTTCGCAGCAGGCGGAACAAGGCATGGACGGAGCGCTGCTGCCGGGCTTTTGCATCGCCACCGAGCCCCGGCTGCGACAGCAGATGGACAATGCGCGGATGCGGCAAGTCCGGCAGGGTCAAAGCGGGCGGAGAGTGCCGGCCGCCGATCCGCACTTCATCGCCTTGTTGCGGATAGCGCTCAGCGTCAGGCGCCGCTTCATCCGGCAGCATCACCTCCACCCGCGCCTGCAGCGCCTCCGCCAGCATGCGGGCGTGGCGATCATCGGCATCGAGCAGCAGCACAGGCTCTCCGGAGGGCGCTTTCGGTGAGGCCGCGCCGTCCGGATGCCAGTCCGGCCGGAAATACAAGGTCTCGTTACCGCCGTCATGGCCACCGGCTTCGCTGATGGCGAAATCACGCACGGTAATAGCGGCCTGACCGGTCTCATCCATAAGGTCGAGGTCGAACCGGCGGGTGCGTCCCTCGATACCGGCGGGACGCACATGGACGAAGCACGGCGATGGAAGCGGGCCGCTGATACCGATCTCGCCGATGGACAGAGGCAGGAACGCCCCCTCGCCGGCCAGCGCCGCCACGATCTGCAACGCGCCGTCCAATGAGGCTGGCGGCAGAACTTCGCCGTCCCCGCCGGCCGAACGGATAATGATCGCGAAGGCCTCCTCGCGCCACTCGACCCGCTGAACCGTTTGGAAGCTTGGCCCGTATTCCAGCCCGCGGGCGGCCAGCCGCGAGTACCAGGCGATGCCATCCATGCTTTCCCGGCAGCGGCTGCGCAGCGCGGCAATATCGGTGCGCGGCGGCGCGACCTGCGGCAGCCCGAAATCGACCAGCCCCCGGCAATAGGGGCCGGCCTGGAACCGCGCCGAACCGGGCTGCCGCTCGAACCGGACCTGGACCAGGGCCGGGCCGTCCGACACATCCAGCGGGCGAGTCCAGAGCACATCGCGGATGCGGCGCACCGGTTCATTAAACAGTTTTTCGGCCGCGCCGCGGGCAAACTCGAGATACCACGTGCCGGGGACCACGCGCCGCCCTGCGACGACATGATCGCGCAGGTTCGGCTCCTCCCCGGTCAGCGCCAGCTCGACAACGCCGGCATCCGGCGGCGTCACCCAATGGCGGTCGCGGGCAAAGGGATAGCTTGGGAGCGACACCCGGCGCGGCGTTACGCCACCGTACAGTGAGGTCCAGTCCACTTCGAAACCGTTGGTCCAAAGCTGGGCGAGCCGTTCAACGCCAAACGCGCCGGGCAAGGGACCCAGCGATGGACCCTGAGAGAGGTAAGCGCCTGCAGTGTCACCGGTGATGAACCGGCGCAGAACTCCGCGAAGCTCCTGCCGATCGGCGGCCAGGACGGCCAGCCGATGCTCCATCGTGGTGCGGCCGGTCTGTAGCGTCCAGGCAATCCGGTCCAGCGCAGCCTTGCCGTCGAGAGCCTCCAGCAGCCGTTCCGCGGCGGCGCGCAGCCGTTCGGCCGAACGGGCCGACAGCACGAACGCAAACGGACCGGGACGGGCTGGCGCCATCGGGTCGGGCGGCGGCTGTTCCACGACGATGTGGCAGTTGGTGCCGCTGAAACCGAACGAACTGACCGCCGCGCGCAACCGCTCCCCGGTCCAGGGGGTCAGGCTGCCGTTCACCCGGAACGGACTCGGCTCAAAGCGGATATGCGGGTTGTCGCGGCGGAAATGCAGGGTTGGTGGCAGTTCCCGATGCCGCAGCGATAGCAGAACCTTGATCAGTCCCGTCACGCCGGCGGCCGCCGAGGTGTGCCCGATGTTGCTCTTCACCGAGCCGATCCGGCAGAAACCGACGTCATCGGTGAAGCGGCGGAACGCCCGGGTCAGCGCATCCACCTCGATCGGGTCGCCCAGCTTGGTGCCGGTGCCGTGGGCCTCGACATAGCTGATGGTGGCGGGATCAATGCCGAAGCGTTCGTAGACGGCGACCTCCAGGTCGCATTGCGAGTCGGCGGACGGTGCGGTCAGACCGTTGGTATGGCCGTCCTGGTTCACACCGGACCCCAGGATCACGCCATGGATCGGATCTCCGTCCGCCAAAGCGCGGTCGAGCCGCTTGAGCACCACGACGGCCGCGGCTTCGCCCGGGACGAACCCGTTGGCGCGATCGTCGAAGGTCTTGCACAGCCCGTCGGGCGACAGCATGCCGCCCTTGCTCATGCAGATGTAGGGCTTTTCCGTCAGATATAGCGTCACGCCGCCGGCCAGCATCAGGTCGGCCTCTCCGGCGCGCAACGTGTTGCAGGCCTGATGCACGGCGACCAGCGATGAGGAGCAGGCGGTGTCCAGCGCGAACACCGGCCCCTTCAGATTGAGCACGTAGGCAATTCGCGCGGGCAGGATCGCGGTCGAGTTGCCAAGCATCGCCTGAGCCGGTTTCCGGTCGCCGACAAGCGCCAGATACTCGTTGCCCATGACGCCGATATAGGCGCCGCACCGGGCCCCGTTCAACGCGCTCCCGGAGTAACCGGCGTCCTCCAGAGCCGCCCAGGCGGTTTCCAGATAAATCCGCTGCTGCGGATCCATCAGTTCGGCATCGGCAGGCGATATATTGAAGAACAGTGCGTCGAACTTGTCGGCGTCCGCCAGGAAGCCGCCGGCCTTGCAGTAGCTCTTGCCCGGAGCACGCGGGTCCGGATCGAAATATTGCTCGATCGGCCACCGCTCCGGCGGGATTTCGGTGACGGAGCAGACGCCGTCCCGAAGGTTGCGCCAGAAATCATCCAGCTCGTTGGCGCCCGGGAACCGGCCGGCCATGCCGATGATGGCGATCGGTTCCGGGCCCGCCGCGACGGAGCGGGGCGCCGCTTCAGCCAGGGCCGCCGCCGCGGGCTGCGGTGTATCGGACCGGACGGCCGCCGGCTCCGGGGTTGGTTCCGGCACTGCGCCTTCGGTAACGACCAGCGGTTCCAGGTAGGCGGTCAGCCGCTCGACGGAGGCGTGATCATACAGCTTGGTCGCCTCGACATCCAGGCCGAGAAGTTCATTGATCTGGCGAATGAATTCAACGCCGAGGACGGAATCGACGCCGAGGTCGAGGAACGACTGGCGGGGATCGATTTCGTCCGGTTGCATCAGCAGCACGCGCGCGAGTTCGGCCAGCACCGTGTCCTTGACGTACGCTGTCCGGGCGGGCGTGACGGGCGCTTTGAGGACGGCTGTAACCGGCTCCGGCCCGGCCGGCAGCACGGGCCGGACGGAGCGCGGCTGGCTGGCGGGCGGCTGGGCGCTGTCATCCGGGCGAAGCGGCAATGAAGCCCAACCTGCGCCGGCAGCCGGCGCGGCCTTCGTCGTCATGAGCGGCAAGGCCTCGCCATCCATCACGCGAGGCGCTGATGCCGGCGAAGGTGTGAGTGGCGGCCCGATGTCTGCCGGATGTTTCCCGCTATCGGTCACGATACCGGCGGGAGAGCCGGTGTTGCCGGCAACGACCATTGGATCGAGCAGCACGACCCGCCGGCCGGCGGGTGCCGGTGCTGCAACCGGTTCAGTCTGTGCCGTTACGGCGGGCCGGGAGGGGCGTGGAGCCTCCAGGTCGAACCAGCAGCGGCGTTTCTCGAACGCGTACCCGGGCAGCGACACCCGCACCGGCATTCCGGCCGGGTACAGCAGGTGCCAGTCGAGCGGGATGCCGGCAACCCACAGCCGGCCCAGCTTTTCGAGGTCGTTCTCCTGGATGATGGCGCGCAGGAAACTCTCGCCCGCGGCGCCGCTCACCAGCAGGCCATAGGCATCGGACGGGCTGCCGCTGCCACGAAACACGCCCGCGACCTCCGCCTCACCCCGCCGCACGGCACCAAGGACTGTGCAGACCTCATCAAGGCTGGCCGCGACGACGGCAATCCGTTCCGTCATCATCTCCCGCCCGACCTGCAGGGTGCAGGCGACGCTGTCGAGCGACAGGGTGTCACGGTGCTGCTCGATGCAGGTGATCAGGCGGTCGATCGTATCGTCCAACCTGTCGGCGTTGGCGGCGGACAGGACGATCAGGCACGGCCGGCCGGACGGCACCGGCGGCGCCATGTCGTAGGCTTCAAGAATGACGTGCGCGTTGGATCCGCCGGCACCGAAGGAGCTGACGCCGGCACGCAGCGGCTGGCCCTGCGGCACGCGCCACGGCGACAGGTCCCGTTGCACGCGGAACGGCGTCTCCTCGAAGCGGATAAACGGATTGAGTTCCGCCGAATGCAACGACGGCACGAGCTGCCGGTGCCGCATTTGCAGCAGGACTTTGGTGATCCCCGCGATGCCGGCGGCGGATTCCAGATGGCCGATATTCGACTTCACCGAACCGATGGCACAGAGCTGATCGGGCCGCGGCCCGAAAGCCTTGGCCAACCCGGCGATCTCGATCGGATCGCCCAGCGACGTGCCGGTGCCATGCGCCTCGATGTAGCTCAACGTCACCGGATCGCAGCCGGACCGCTCAAAGGCCTGCGCAATCACCTTCGCCTGCGCGTTCGGGTTCGGCACGGTGTAGCCGCTGGTGCGGCCGCCGTGGTTCACCCGGGAACCCTTCACGATGGCATAAACCTGGTCGCCGTCCGCCAGGGCCGCCGCGAGCGGCTTGAGGATGATCGCGCCGACCCCCTCGCCCGGCACGTAACCGTCGCCACCGGCGCCAAAGCTGCGGCAGCGGCCGTCGCTGGAGGTGAAATTCCCCTGATTGAGCTGGCGGTATTTCTGCGGGTGCAGCGACAGGTTGACGCCGCCGGCGATCGCCATGCCGCATTCGCCGCGCCGGATCGCCTCGGTGGCGAGATGGATCGCCGTCAGCGAGGACGAGCACATGGTATCCACCGCCATGCTCGGCCCGAGCAGGTCGAACACATAGGAGACGCGGTTCGCCACCGATGCGAATGAGGAACCGGGCAGCAGGTGGCTGCCACGCCCGGACTGTTCCGGCCCGTAAAGCTGGTAGTCGCCCCACATCACGCCGACAAAAACGCCGATCTCGCGCCGCTCGACCGAGGTGCGGGTGTATCCGGCATCTTCCAGCGCGTGCCAGGCAACCTGAAGGAACAACCGCTCCTGCGGGTCGATGCAGGCAGCCTCACGCGGGGAGATGCGGAAGGCCGCGGGATCGAAACGGTCCACATCGCTGATGAAGCCGCCCCAGCGCGCCTGGCCGGAGACGCTGCGATCCCATCGCTCCGGCGGGATTTCGGTGATGCAGTCGCGCCCGTTGCGCAGATTGGACCAGAAGGCGTCGAGGTCGTCGGCCATGGGATAGCGGCCGGCCACACCGATAATGGCGATTTCCCCCGCGGTTTCGACCGGACGGACGGGCAGTCCGGTCGCCGCGTCGCGCGATATGGTCACGGCAGCGGGCGGGGCCGCCAGGCCGCCATCCGCCATGCCGGCATCCGCCACGACGGGGGAAGGATGTCCCTCCTTCGCCCGCACCGTATTCCGGTCACCCTGCGGCCCGGCGATCCGTTCGCCGTATTCCGCCACCAGATGCGCGGCAAGGTCGGCAACGCTTGCATGCTCAAACAGCAGCGTCTTGGGCAGGTCGCCGAACGTCTCCTCCAGGCTGCGCGTCATGTTGAGGGCGGAGACGGAGTCGATGCCGTATTTGTCGAACGTCGCGAGCGGCTGGATCGCGGCAAGCGGCAGCTTGAGTTCCCGCGACAGCAGCCGCCTGACGAGGTCCTCGACCCGGCCGGCCGCTTCCGGCGAGGCGGCGGCAGGTGCCGGCGCGCGCGCGGGTGCAGGCGTCACCTCCGGCTGCGGGCCAGCAGCGGCTGCCAGGGTCCGGCGGATGCGGAGCGCATCGCCATGCAGCACCACCACCTGCCGTTCCGTCAGGGACATTGCCGCCTCAAAGGCGCGCAGGCCGCCGGCACGGTCGAGCGGAACCAGGCCGGTATTTGCCGCCAGCCAATCGATTGCCCGGGAGCTGGCGCGCATGCCGCCATCCTCCCAGAGTGGCCAGTTGATGCTGAGCGTCGCTCCGGGCAGCACATCGAGCGCGGCATTGGCATAGGCGTAGTCGGCTTGGCCGACGTTGCCAAAAAGGCCGGCTATAGAGGAGAACGTAACGAAGCAATCCAGGTCGCAATCGGCCGTGGCCTTTAGCAGGTTGAGTGCCCCGCGGACCTTTGGAGCAACGACGGCGGCGAAGTCCGCCGCGGACTTATGGCGCACAAGGCCGTCGCGTAGCTCGCCGGCGCAGTGAAAGACGCCGTGCAGCGCTCCGTGACGTTCGATGATTTTTGCCACCAGCGCCTGCGCCTCGGCCGGGTCGGTGACGTCCGCCCTGATCCAGCGCGGATCGGCCCATGTAGAGCGTCCGGCCGGCACCACCCGGGCGTCCCAATCGCCTGTCAGGTGGCCGTCCAGTATGCGGCCAAGGCCGCCGCCCCCGCCGGTGATCAGGTAAACACCCTGCCGCCGCAGCCGCGCCGGGCCGGTGGGTTGAGTTATTTCCTCCAACTGCCGCACCGACCGGCGGGCGTCGGCGTAGCGGACCTCTGCTCCGTCGATCGTGCCGATTTCAGCGGCAACGATATCCTCGGCCTGTCGCCAGTTGTCGAGTTGCACCGTCTTGAAGGCGAACTTCGGCTCCTCCTGCCGCACGCTCCGGCAAAACGCCGCCACGCCTGCCCCGGCGGGGTTGCCGTCATGGACGTGCAGCAGAGCCGGCGGCATCGGGGATGCCTGGACGATCGACAGCAGCGCCCGGACATCCATGTCCTGCGACGCCGGCGAAAAATGGACGACCACGGCGGGGCGCAGCCGTTCCAGCGCAGCCACGACGGTGTCCGGCGTGGCAGGCTCGACCGCGACGCCGAGGCGCTGACGCAAAGCTGAGAGACGGCTCTCGCTGGCGCCGAGCAGCAGCACGGGGCCCGGCGCGGGCCGGGCCGGCGGGGCGGCCGCCTCCACCCAAACCGGGCGGAAGAACAGCGTCCGCGCGTCGGCCACGGCGGAAATCGCGCTGCCGGAGCGGGCTGGAGCAGCCTCCATTGCCGGCTCCTCCGGTTCCTGCCGGACGACGCAAGCCGCCACGACCGGGGCAGCCCCTATCGCCCGCAGTTCCAGCCCGCGCATGGCTACCAGCACGCGGCCGGCCGTATCGACGACATCGATGTCGAAATTCGCACCCGCGGTTCGCGCGACCGCATGGCAGCGGGCGGGGAGCGGCGCAAAAAAGCTGACGCTATCGAGCCTGTACGGAACATAGGTCACCGATGAGGACAAGCCGGTGGCCAGGGCCGTGACGGCGTGCAGCGCGCCGTCCAGCAACGCCAGCGCCGCATCTTGCGGCGATTCGGCGCCGGGCGCTTGCAGGTCAACGACCGCCGTATCATCGCCGCTTTGGAATTCCACCGCGGCGCGCATCGCGGGTCCGTAGCGCAGGCCGGCGGCTGCCATGCGGCCGTAGTGTTCCCCGCCGCTGGTGCTCGTCGTGCAGCGGCGGCGCAGCGCCGGCAGATCGAGCGGCGGCAGGTCCAGGCCGGCATCCAGGGGCGCAACCCGCCCCTGTGCATGGAGCCGCTCGCCGCAGCGCAGCTCGAACTCCTGGCCCGCCTCGGCGGCGCGCAGCACGATGCCGACCTCGACCGGTTCCCGTTCCACCACGACCGGCCGGAGCCAGACCAGGCCGGCAATCCGAGCCTCCGGCAGTGAGGCGGCGGCACGGACGAGATGCAGGACAGCGACGCCAGGCAGGATGACACGGCCGCCGATAACATGGTCCCGCAGCCACGGGGTCTCGGGGTGGAGCACGGTCCGGACTTCGGGCCGCGAGATCCAATAGTGTTCACGGGCGAAGGGATACAGCGGGAGGCCGATGCGCCGGCCGGGCCGGCCCTGGCGATGCTCCGTCCAGTCGATGTCCGCGCCGCCTGCCCAGCGGCGGGCGAGGTCGTGCAATCTGCCTGCACCGTCCGGCACCGGCGCCTCGGCCAGCCACAGGTCCAGCCCGGTTCGGACATCCTTAAGGCTTGCCGCCACAAAGGCCAGGCGCGTGTCCAGTGCTTCCCGCCCGACCTGCAGGGTGCAGGCCAGATCCGCCAGGGTCTCGATCCCGTCCAGCGCTGCCAACAGGTTGGACGCCGATTGCCGGAGCTGCTGGCCGGTGCGCGCGGACAGTACGATCACCTCGGGCGCGGGTTCGGCAGGTTCGCGCGTTGCCGCAAGGTGTTCCTCCAGGATCAGGTGGGCGTTCGAGCCGCCTGCGCCGAACGAGCTGATCGCCGCGCGCCGCGGCCTGCCGTCCGATGCCCACGGGGTCAGCTCCCGCTGGACGCGAAACGGGGTTTGCCCGAAGCGGATGTTACGGTTCGGCGGATCGGCATGCAGTGACGGGACAAGCTGCCGATGCCGCATCTGCAACAGCACTTTGGTAAGGCCGGCGATCCCCGCCGCCGACTCCAGGTGTCCGACGTTTGATTTAACCGATCCGATCGCGCAGCTCTGTGGCTCGGCCGTGCCCTCGAACACCCTGCCAAGAGCGGCGATCTCGATCGGATCTCCCAGCGACGTGCCGGTGCCATGCGCCTCGACGTAGCTGATGCTGGCCGGGCTGATGCCGGCCTTGCCGAAGGCCTCGGCGATCAGCGCGGACTGCGCCGTCGGGTTTGGCACGGTATAGCCGTTGGTCTTGCCGCCGTGGTTGATCGAGCTTGCCTTGATGATCGCATGAATGCGATCGCCGTCGGCAATCGCCAGGCGCAGCGGCTTCAAAAGCACGGCGCCAACCCCCTCACCCGGCACATACCCGTCGCCGCCATCACCGAAGCTGCGGCAGCGCCCGTCCGAGGCGGCGAAACGGCCCTGGCTCAACTGGAAATACTTCAGTGGATGCAGGGAGACGTTCACGCCACCCGCGAGCGCCAGCTCGCTTTCGCCACGGCGCAGGCTCTCGCAGGCCAGATGCACCGCCGTCAGCGAGGACGAGCACATCGTGTCCAGCGCCATGCTGGGACCATGGAAGTTCAGGAAATAAGAGATACGGTTGGCAAACGACGCATAGGTCGAGCGAGGCGCGACGGGGTTGCCGCGCAGCAGTTCCTCGGCGCCGAAAAGCTGATACTCGCCATACATGACGCCGACATAGACGCCGACATTGCGATCCCACAGGCCGGCGCGGCTGTAGCCCGCGTCCTCCAGCGTGTGCCAGGCGGTCTCCAGGAACAGCCGTTCCTGCGGGTCGAGCAGCTCCGCTTCCTTGGGCGAGATGTTGAAGAACAGAGGATCGAACAGGTCCACGCCGTCCAGGAAGCCGCCCCACTTGCTGTAGATGCGGTCGGGCCGGCCCTTCTCCGGATCGTAATAGCGGCGGTAGTCCCACCGCTCGGGCGGGATTTCGGTTATGCAGTCGCGCCCGGTCTTCAGGTTCTCCCAAAAGGCGTCGAGGTCGCGCGCCATGGGATAGCGTCCGGCGAGACCGATGATCGCAATGTCCTCGTCCGCCGGCGCGGCCTGCGGGCGAGCGACTGGCGGGGCGGCCGCCCGCTCGGCCGGGGGCGCGCCCACCCGCTTGCGGCCGGCGAGGTAGCCGGTCAGCGCGCGGATGGACTGGTGCTCAAACAGCAGTGTGTTGGGCAGCTCACCGTAGACTTTCTCCAGTTCACGGTTCAGCGCCACCACCATCATCGAGTCGATGCCGTAGCTTTCCAGCGCGCGCTCCGGCCGGATCGTCTCAGGCGGGATCTTCGCTTCGCGGGCGACCAGTCCGATCAGGTGCTCCTCGATGTCGAACGGTGCCGCCGGGCCGGCCGCCGGAGTCACGGCGTGGACAGGCGGCGGTTGAGACACCGTGTCCGCGACCCAGTGGCGGACGCGGGCGAACGGATAGGCCGGTAGCGGGATGCGGTTCGGCCGGGGTGCCGGAAACAAGGCATCGCCGTCCACCTCGGCACCGGCGGTCCAGGCGGCCGCCACGGCATGCAGGTCGCGACCCGGCAGATCCGGCCGGGCCGGGGAACCCGGAATATCGCCGACACGGACATCGTCGATGGCGCGCACGCCGGCAGCGAATGCGGTGAGCTTCCGGTGCAGGTCCTCCACGCTGTCGGCAACCGTCGCCAGCCGTTCCTCCATCGCGGTGCGGCCGAACCAAAGCGTGCAGGCAAGCGCCCGCAGGTCAGGCTGTTCCCGGTCAGCGAAGTCGGCCAATATCCTTGCATAGGCAACGAGTCGCTCAGCGGTCCTGGCCGACAGCACGACCAACTGAGGCGCATTGTCCCGGGACTGCTCGGGCGCCCGGGGCGCCGCCTCCAGCACAAGGTGCGCGTTCGATCCGCCCATGCCGAACGAACTGAGTCCGGCGCGCAACGGCATCCCCGGCCGCGCCGGCTCGAACCGGCGCGCCTGCCTGACGATTGCGAACGGGCTGCCCTCAAGCTGGATGTACGGATTGATTTCAGAACAATGAAGCGAGGCGGGTATGGTCCGGTGCCCCATGCCGAGGACGAGCTTGAACAGCCCCGCCATACCCGAGGCGGCTTCCAGGTGGCCCGCGTTTGTCTTGACCGACCCGATGCCGCAGCTTTGCGGCGCCAGCGCCACGTTATGGCGCCTGGCCAGTTCCGCGAACGCCAGCTTCAGCCCGTTGATCTCGATCGGATCGCCGAGATTTGTGCCGGTGCCGTGCGCCTCGATGTAGGCGAGGCTGTCCGGCCCGACGCCCGCGCGCTCGCAGGCCCGCACAATGACGTCGGCCTGCGCCGCCGGGTTGGGCGCAGTCGGCGAGGCCGCATGCCCGCCATGGTTTTCGGCCGAACCGATGATCAGCGCATGGATATGATCGCCGTCCGCCAGCGCCCGGCTCAGCGGCTTCAGCAGCACGACGCCGACGCCCTCGGCGCGCACATAGCCGTTGGCCCGCCGGTCGAACGTCTTGCAGCGGCCGTCGTCCGACAGCATCCCGGCGTTGCTGAAGGCGATCGCCAGCTTCGGGCTGGCCATGACGTTGACGCCACCCGCCAGAGCCATCTCGCAGGAACCGCTATGGATCGCCTCGATCGCCCGGTGGATCGCGATCAGCGCGCTGGAGCACGCCGTGTCGATCGCCTCGCTGGGTCCGCGCAGGTTCAGCAGATAGGAGATGCGGTTGGCCAGGAATGAGTGCGACACGCCCGTGGTGATGTGCGCCTCGACCGCGGGCACATGCTGGCGGATCAGTTCATAGTAGTCGGAGGTGGAGACGCCGGCGAAAACGCCGGTACGCGAACCGGAAAGATCGCCCGGCCGGTAGCCGGCATTCTCGATCGCCTGCCACACCGTCTCGAGGAACAGCCGCTGCTGCGGATCCATCAGCTCCGCCTCCTTCGGCGAGATGCCGAAAAAGGCATGGTCGAAACGGTCTACGTCCGGCATGAACCCGCCCCATTTGGCGCGGGTCTTGTTGCGATCCTGTGCCGGATCGCCATAGATTGCCCGCCAGTCCCAGCGGTCCGCCGGCACCTCCTCGATCAGATCGTCACCGGCCGCGAGATGGGCCCAGAACGCGGCGAGATCGGCCGACTGCGGCATCCGGCCGCTCATGCCGACGATGGCGATGGGATCGCCGGCGCGCGCAACAACCGGCACGGCTTCAGGCGGCGGCGCGGCCGGCACGGATGGGGCGGTCGCGGTGTAGTGCCGCCGAAGCTCCCCGGCGAAAGCGCCGCAGAGATAGGTTGCGAAGGTGCCCAACGTCGTGTGCTCGAAGAACGCCGCCGGGGTGACATTGCAGCCGAAACGGTCATTCAGCCGGTTGGCGAGTTCGGTGAAAGTAATGGAGTCGAAGCCGTATTCCGAAACGTCGATATCGGGCTCGAAATCCGCCGCTGCGACCTTCAGCACAGTCGCGGCCATCGAAGCGAGGTCGGCCAGCACGCGTTCCCTGGTCATGGCGGGCGGCGTTCCTTCGTCCAGACCTGTCTCCGCCCGGGCCGGAGAGGCGGTGGGTGGCGAACCCGGGGCAGCCGCCTTGTCCGGCGAATCGTCCGCCGTGACGGGAAGATGAAGCCCCAGCACCTCACGCAGGCGGCGCCGGTCACCGGCCAGCACGACCGGGGTCGACTCGCCCGCCGCCAGCAATTGCTCGAATGCACGCAAACCGGCCGGCGCCGCCATCGGCTCCAACCCGGATGATCGCAGCCGCTGCTCGACCGCGGCGTCCACTCCCATCCCGCCGTCGCGCCACAGCGGCCAGGCAATCGAGATCGCGCGCCCGCCCTGCTGTTCCGCGAAGTCGTTCAGAAAGGCATTGGCAAACGCGTAGCCGGCCTGTCCGGCATTGCCGAACACCGCCGAAATCGACGAGCAGAGGGCGAAAAAATCGAGCGGCTCCTCGCTCGCCGCTGCCGCCAGATTGAGGCAGCCAAGAAGTTTCGGCGCGATGACGGCATCCATGTCCTGCCGGGTCTGCCGGACCGCCAGCGCGTCCCGCAGCACGCCCGCGCCGTGAATGATGCCGTTGACTGCCCCGAACCGGGCCTTCGTCGCGGCGATCAGGGCGTCAACGTCGCTACGCCGGGTCACGTCCGCCTGGATATGGGTCGCATCCAGCCCGGCGAGCATCTGCGGGTCGAGCGGCGAACGGCCGGCGAGCACAACACGGGCCTGGCAGGTACGGATCAGGTGTTCGGCGAACAAGCGGCCCAGCCCGCCGGCGCCGCCGGTAATAATGTAAACGCCGCCCTGGCGCAGGCGCGTGGCGGACGGCGGCGGCTGCCATGCCTCCAGCCCGCGGACCTCGCGGCGCATGCCGGCGGTATAGCGGACCTCCTCGACGCCAGCCGCGCCGTCGGCCAATGCGGCGCCTTCGGCCAGCGCGATGGCAGCCGCGTCGGCCGCGCCGTCCAGCGACACCGCAACGGCCCGCAGCCGTGCGTTCTCCAGCCGGAGCGTTCGCAGGTAGGCGCGCACGGCGGAACAGGCGGGCTGATCCGGCGCGTGCAGGTAAACCAGCGGCACGGGATCGTCCGAGAGCAGCCGGCCAAGCTCCGCGACCGAGTGCAGGCCACGGGCAAGTTGCTGATCCAGGCTGCCGGCCTGCTGTGCCCAGGCGTGCAGTATCAGCATCGGGAGGCGGCCCTGTTCCCGCAACGCCGCCCAGAGCCGGCGGTAATCACCGGCATGGTCCGGCCGGACCGTGAACCGGTCATCGCCAATATCGGCGAACTGCTCATCCGGCGTGACCAGCACCGCGTCACAGCCATGAACATCGCGAAGCGCGCGCCAACGGTCCGTGCCGGTGTCGAACAGCAGAACAGGCTGCGCCGCATAGCGCGCGCCCGTGCCCATGGCTGCCACGGGGTGAGCGCCGCTCGCCAACGGCTTCGCCTCGCACCAGACCGGGCGGCACATCAGCAGCGTCCCCGTCGCGGCCTCCCCGATGGGCTGCATGACGAAATCCCGCATGCGGGCGCAAACATTGCCGGCGGGATCGGTGATTGTCAGTTGGAAGCGATGCCGGGCGGAGCGGGTAACGTGAACGAACGCGTCCGGCGGCAGTGCCGCCAGCATCTCGAACACGCCGAGCGAAAACGGCAACGCCACCGGATCGGACGAAGCGGCGAACGCCGCGATGCTGTGAAGTGCGGCGTCGAGAAGCCCCGGAGGCAGCGTGCAGCTTTCATCCGGCGTGCCGTGCAGTTCCGCCAGTGCCTCGCCGTCGCCGGCAAGAATCCTATGGACGCAACGGAAGCCCGGCCCGTACTCAAGCCCTGCGCGGGCAAGCTGCTCATACAGCTCGGATGCGCCGATCGGCCGGGGACAGCGGGCCCGGATGCGCTCAAGATCAAGCCGCTCCGGCTGGCCCTGGCGTGTGGTCAGGCGTCCCTTGGCATGCAGTCCCTCGGCGGTGACAACCTCGAAAGCGAACCCGCCGGCCTCGGGCCGCAGCCGGACCTCCGCCTGGCGCGTTTCCGAGCCAACCGCGAGCGGCCGCAGCCATACGACATCCGCGATTTCACCCATTGCGCCACCGCCCGCCCGGGCCGCGGCGGCCCGCGCCAGTTCCAGATACATCACACCGGGCAGCACCCGCCGCCTGCTGATGACGTGGTCCCGCAGGAATGGTTCGTTGCCGGTGAAATGGACGCGGAAAGGCGGGGAATCGCGTTCCGGGGCAACGCCGGTCTCGTCGCGGCCGTCCGCTGCCGCGGGTGCTTGCGGCACTGGCCCGGACAGGCCTGTCCGTAATGATGACGAACCAACACTCGCCGGCCAGAACGGATGCCCGGCGAACGGATAGGTTGGCAGCGGAATGCGCCGGGCTCCCTGGATTGGCGGCGCGGCCGGGGCCGCGCCGCCGTCCGGCAGGGGTTGCAGAAGCTTGTGGCGCAGGTCGTCGAGACTGGCGGCCTCGATCGCGACCCGGCACCTCATGGCATCACGGCCGACGGCCAATGTGTGCGCCACGTCGGCCAGCCGCAGGCCGGAGTGCTCGGCCAGAAACACCGCAAGATTCCGTGCGGCCACAGCCAGCCGCTCCGGATCGCGGGCGGACAGCGTCACCGTCCGCGGCCCCTCCAGAGGCGGCGGGACGGATTCGGAAAACTCCTCGACGACCAGATGGGCGTTGGTGCCGCTGAGCCCGAACGAGCTGACGGCCGCGCGCCGCGGCGCCCCCTCCGCCGCCGGCCAGGGGCGGCGTTGCGTGTTGACGTGAAACGGGCTGCCCGCGAAGTCGATGTGCGAGTTCTCACGCTGCAGATGCAGCGAGGGCACCAACTCGCGGTGGCTGAGGCACAGCAGAACCTTGATCAGCCCGGCCAGCCCCGAGGCTGGCATCGCATGGCCGATATTCGTTTTGACCGATCCGATTGCGCAGAACTGCCGGCGGCCGGTGAATTGACGGAACGCGTCGGTCAGCGCCGCCACTTCGATCGGGTCGCCCAGCCGCGTGCCGGTACCGTGCGCCTCGATATAGGTGATGGTGTCAGGATCAATGCCGAAACGGCGGTAGACCTCCGCTTCCAGCGCCGTCTGCGACGGCGCGCTGGGAGCGGTGATGCCGTTCGTCCGGCCGTCGTAGTTGATCCCGGTGGCTTTTATTACTCCATAGATATGATCGGCGTCGGCCAGCGCCGCCGCCACCGGCTTCAGCACAATCGCGGCGACACCCTCCGCCGGCACGAACCCGTCCGCCCGGTCGTCGAACGCGCGGCAGGTGCCGTCCGGCGAAAGCATCCCGGTCTGTGCCAGCACCCGGTAACTCTCGAACGACGTCATCAACGAGACGCCGCCGGCAATCGCCATCTCGCACTCGCCGCGGCGGAGGCTTTCGCAGGCGAGATGCGTCGCCACCAGCGACGACGAGCACGCCGTCTGCACGGACAGCACCGGTCCGGTAAGATTGAGGCAATAGGACAGGCGAGCCGCCAGGACGTCGGCCATGTTGCCGGTCAGGGAATAGGCTTCGGACGGAACGCCGGCGGCGCGCAACAGGCTCAAATAGTCGCCGGAACCGCAGCCGGCGAACACCCCGCAGCGCCGCCCGTCGAGTGACAGCGGGGCGTAGCCGGCATCTTCCAGGGCCGTCCAGGCTTCCTGCAGGAACAGCCGGTGTTGCGGATCCATCAACTCGGCTTCGCGCGGCGACAGGTGGAAGAATGCCGGATCGAACAGTTCGATACCTTCCAGCAGCCCCGCCTGCCCGTGCTCACCGGGCCAGCGCACCTGGCCGATGTCGGACACGCTTTCGCGGCTTTCGGTCAGGTTCCGCCAGAATGCGGCAACGTTGCGCGCGCCGGGAAGGCGCGCGGCGATCCCGACCACCGCGATGTCGCCGGCAGCATAGCGCGGCGCTGAAACGACCTGACGAGCGGCCTTCAGCAGCGTCAGGGCCTGTTCCGGAGTTGTCTCCCGGCGCTGAACGCGGGTTAGGATGTCCTCGGTCGTCTGGGTCATGCCGGCTCCACCAGTTCAGCCACTTGCCGCTGCGCGGTTTCCTGATCGATCTCACCCGCAGCCAGGCGCCGCAGCAGGTCGAGCATCCTGCCGTCACCGGAAAGCTCCGCCGCCTGCGCACCCGCCGGCGCGAAGCTGGTGGCGATATGAGCGGCGAGGGTTGCGATCGTCGGGTAGTTGAACAAATCCGTCGCGCGCAGGCCGATGCCGAGGCGTTCGTTGATGCGATCGACGATCTCGACGGCGAGAATCGAGTCGACGCCGAACTCGACGTAGGGCGTGTCGCGGTCGAAGCCCTGCGGATCGATTTCCAGGACCTGTGCCAGGCTGGCCCGGATCGCTTCGTCAGGCGCAACAAGGCCAGGGGTGCCGGCCACGGCCGGCGCGCGGCCACGGTCGCCGGTTACAACCTGAGCGGGGCCAGGGTCGCCAGCCACAACCGGCGCATGGCCATGGTCGCCGGTCACAACCGGCGCGGGGCCAGGGTTGCCGGTCACAACCGACGCGGGGCCAGGGTTGCCGGTTACAGCCGGGGCGGAGGCCAGCAGCACACACTGCGGCGGCTCGTAGCCGCTGATTGACGGGTGGGTCACGCAGCCGGCCGGATGCAGCCCGGCCTCGGCAAACGCGTCGTGCCAGCCCGCCGCATCCAGCAGCGGCGATCCGGGCAACCGCCGGTGGCCATCCTGGAAGCGCCACCAGCCGTCCAGGAAGCCGAAGGTCAGCGTCATGCTCTCCTGGACCGAGGTCGTTTCCGATAAGACCAGCATACCGGCGGGCGCGAGCAGGGTTTTCACGTGGCGCAGCGTCTCGCCGATGTCCCGGGTGGCGTGCAGCACGTTCACTGCGATGATGATGTCGAACGGGCCGGCGACGCCCTGCGCCGGCGGGTCCTGCTCGATATCCAGCCGGACGAAGGTCGTCTCCGCCACCGGCTGGCCGAACATGCGCCGGCCAAGCTGCACGAACGCCGGCGACTTATCCGTGTAGCAATAGCGGATGCGCGCCGCGTCCGGAGCCAGGGCGGCAAGAACCCCTCGTGTCGCGGAACCGGTGCCGGCGCCGATTTCCAGGATGCGCACCGTTCCAGGGCGGCGGCCTGCCAGATCGCGGACGATATCGGCGGTCTGGCGATTGAAGTAATCGACGCTTGGATTGCCGGCGTAGATTCCCTCGACCAGCGAGCGGTCGCCGTGCGGGAACAGCACGTCCGTGCCCGCGGCCTCGCCGCGCAGCATGGCGGCGCCGGAGCGCAGGCATGCGCTGACAAATCGGGCGTGCGCGGCGATGTCGGGATGCCGCGCCGCGATGTCTTCCAGGGCCGGCGCCGGAAGATCCGGCAGCGTGAGGCAGGTGACCGTATCGCCGCTGCGCCGGATGTAGCCGGCAAGGATGAGTATATCGAGCAGCGCGTCGAACTGCCGCCGCTGGGCTGGCGCGATGCGCAGATCGCCGGGACGGTGGTTGGCACCCGCCCGGGTGAATATCCCCATATCCTGGAACATGCGCAGCAGCGTCCGCTGGCCGAAGCTCCGCAGCTCGGTTGCCGCCGCGCCCAGCCGTTTCAACACCTCCGGATCGAACGGCAACGCCTCGGGCCGGATGTTTGACGCGGTGTCCGCGAACGCGGGCGCCGGGGCTGTCAGCAGACCGGCATCCCCCTTGAAGCAGATCACCTGTGGCCGCTCGGGCGCAGCCAGAATGCGATCCAGCGCCGCCAGACCCTCCGCCGGTTCGATTGAGGCGAAGCCGAGTGATTCCGCCAGCCGCTTCGCGCTTTCGGACGCTTCGCCCACAGTGCCCCAGTAGCCCCAGTTGATCGTCTGCACCGGAAACCGTGGCGCGGCGCGCAGGGCGAGTGCGTCCTGATAGGCGCAGCCGGCGGCGTATGCGGCCATGCCGCGGGCGCAGACAAAGCTCTGCACGGATGAGAAGAAGACCAGAAAGTCCGGTGCGTCGTATTCCAGCCGTTCGAGCAGATTGGCGCTGCCAAGGGTCTTGGCCCGCAACGCCGCCCGCAGGCCGGCGGCGTCCATCGCCTTCACCAGTTGCGGCCTGACGTCCATCGCCGAGTGAAACACGCCATTGATCGGCCCAACGCCGGTGCGAACCGCGGCGAGGGCGCCGGCCAGGGCGGCACCATCGGCAACGTCGGCGGCCGTATAAAACACCGTGCCGCCGAGAAGAGCGATCTCATCGCACTGCGCGTCGATCGCCGCGTCGCGCTGCCGGCGGCCAATCCATGCCAGCCGGGCGTGGCAGGATCGGGCGAGGTGCTTGCTGAGTTCGAAACCGAGGCCGCCCGCACCGCCGATGATCACGTAAACACCACGATCGCGGAAGGGCGTGGCGGCGGCGGGCAGATCGAGCCTGGTTGCGGTGCGCCGGTGGATGCGTCCGTCGCGGATGGCCGCCGGCCCGGTCGCCCCGCCAGCCATCCATCGCTCGGCCAGCGCCCGGGTTGTCTCCTGCCCGAGCGCGGCGGCTGTGGAAACATCGAGGATCCGCAGACGCAATTCGGGCCGATCCTTCGCCAGTGCCGCCGCGAAGGCGGCGGCGGCGGCGGCCTCCGGATCGGGCCGATCGGCGCCGCGCGCGGCCAGCGCGCCGATGGTCAGAAGCAGGACCGGCGCCTGATCCGGCCATGACGCCGCCGCCGCTAACAGCGCCTCCGGCCCGTTGATGAAGACGGCCCGGCTGCCAAAGCGGTGGCTGACAGGCTCGCCGGCGATCGCGACCGTGCAGCCGTCCAGGCCGGCGGGGGTGCCGGACGGGAGCTCGATCGGCTGCCATGCGGGAATGAACAGCAGGCTCTCAGACGGGTCCGCCATTGCCCGTACCGTGACGTTGCGGAGCCGGACACAGGCGTTGCCGGCGGGATCCAGTACAACGATATCGAAACTGTCCGGCTTGGTCCGACGGACATGGACCCGGGCGTCGAGCGGCATGGGCAGCAGCAGCTCGACCAACTCTGCCGCGAAGGACAGGGTTGTGCCGCCTTGCGGCCCGGTTTGCAGGCCGGCGATGGCTTGCAGCGCGGCATCCAGAAGGGCCGGATGCAGCGTGTAGCCATCGGCCGGCACGCCGGGCGGCAAGGCGATTTCGGCCAAAGCTTCGGCGGAACCGCACCAAATCCGGCGAATGCACCGGAAGAACGGACCGTATTGCAGTCCGGAGGCGGCAAAGCTCTGGTAAAGCGTTTCACCATCCAGCCGCACCGGGCAGCGGGCGCGGATGGCGTCGATGGGGCCGAGCGCCCCGGACGAACCCGCATCCCCCGGCGAGACCCCGGGAGCACCGGCCGACGGCTGCGGGCCGCTCTCCGCCGGGCGCAGCAAGCCCCTGCCGTGCAACCCGGCATCGGTGCGGACCTCATAGCTTAACGCGTCGCCCCGGCTGCGCAGAACAACCCGCACATCCAGCGCCTCGCCTGTCACTGCCAGCGGCCTGAGCCACACCACGTCGGCGAGCGAGAACCGCCGTCCGGGCTCCACCTCAGCCGCCGCGGCCAACGCCATTTCCAGGTAGCCGGCGCCCGGCATCACCGGAACGCCCCGTACCAGGTGGTCGCGGACAATCGGCTCGTCAGGCGTCAGCCGCCGGGTGAGAACGGCAGCGTTCTCGCGCAGGCACAGCGCGGGGCTGAGGCCATCGATCAGCCGATGACCGCGGGGTGCGGGGGGCGTGGCCAGCCAGTAGCGCTCATCGGCGAACGGATAGCCCGGCAGCGACATGCGCCGCGGCCGCCCTTCGGTGTGCAGCGCCTCCCAATCGACCTCTTGCCCCGCCAGCCACTCCGCCGCCGGCCCCGCCAGCCCTTCACGCAAGGGCGCCCCGCCGGCAAAGGCGCGCAGTTGCCGGCACAGCTCGTCCGCTGTATCCACGACAAAGGCCGCGCGGCATTCCATCGCCTCCCGGCCAATCTGCAGCGTATAGGCGACATCGGCCAGCGGGGGATGCTCCGCCTCGATGAACGCCGCCAGGCGTTCGGCGTAGGCCTGCAGCCGCGACGGGTTTCGCGCCGACAGCAGCACGATGTGCGGACCGGGCCGGTCGAGGCTGGCGGGTTGCGGATAATCCTCCAGCAGCACATGCGCATTCGACCCGCCGGCGCCGAACGAACTGAGGCCCGCGCGGCGCGGCGCCTGCCAGGGCGCCAGCGTGCGTTGAACGGCGAACGGCGTGCCATCGAATTCGAGGTGGGAATTGAGCGTCTCGGCATGCAGCGATGGCACCAGCATGCCATGACGCATCTGCAGCAGCACTTTGGTCAGGCCGGCGATACCGGCCGCCGCCTCCAGATGACCAATGTTCGACTTCACTGATCCGATCGCGCACGACCCCTGCATCGGGCCGAACGCCTCGACCAGCCCGGCGAGCTCGATCGGATCGCCCAGCGGCGTCCCGGTGCCGTGTGCCTCCACGTAGCTGATCAAGCCGGGGTCGACGCCGGCGAGGCGCAGCGCGTCGGCGATCACCCCGGCCTGCGCGCGCGGGTTGGGCACGGTATAGCCATTGGTGCGCCCGCCATGGTTCAGCGCGGTGGCGGTGATGACCGCGGCGATATGGTCGCCGTCGGCTATGGCGCGCTCCAGCGGCTTCAGCAGCACCGCGCCCACCCCCTCACCGGGCACGTAGCCGTCGCCGTCCGCCCCGAAGCTGCGGCAGCGGCCGTCGCTGGAGAGGAAATGCCCTTGCGTCAGCAAACGGTATTTCTCCGGATGCAGCGAGAGGTTCACGCCGCCGGCCAGGGCGTAGTCGATCTCGCCCAGCCGCAGCGCCTCGCATGCCAGATGCAGCGCGGTCAGCGAGGAGGAGCACATCGTATCCACCGCAAGGCTGGCACCCCGCAGGTTCAGGAAGAACGACACGCGATTGGCGATCGAGGCGTGCGTGGCGCTCGGGGCCCGGGCGGCTCCAAGGCCGAGGAGCTGATACTCGCTCCACATGACACCGACATAGACACCGGCGCGCGCGCCGGCGAGCGCCCGGCGGGTGTAGCCGGCATCCTCCAGCGTATGCCAGGCGGTCTCAAGGAACAGCCGTTCCTGCGGGTCGATCAGCTTCGCCTCGCGCGGCGAAATGTGGAAAAACAAGGGGTCGAAGCGGTCAATGCCGTCGAGGAAACCGCCCCAGCGCCCGACTCCTGGATGGGCACGATGGTCCCAGCGGCCGGGCGGCACTTCGGTGATGCAGTCGCGGCCTTCCGCCAGATTGCGCCAGAAGGCCCGCAAGTCCTCCGCCATCGGGTAACGGCCGCTCAGGCCGATGATGGCGATGCGGTCCGGGCGGACGACGGGAGCGGCGGCCGGCGCGGCAGCTATTGCGCGGGCCGGCGCGGCGGGGAGCCGTTCCCCCCCGGCGATGGCGGCGGCGGGATCTGCGCCCGCCTGTTCGGCGGAGACGGCAGCCCCGGCCGCGGATGGCGGGCTTGCAGCCGCCATGGCGGGACGAGAAATCCCGTCGCCTGCTGTCGCGCCGAACGTCTCCTGCGCGGAGAGCGGCACCGCCGCAGCGAACCGCGCGGCGAGGCGGGCGGCATGCTCCTTCAGGAAGTAACCGGCCAGTTCGGCGATCGAGGCGTATTCGAAGAACAACGTTTTCGGCAACCGCCCGAACACCGTCTCCAACTCGCGGGTGGCTGCCATGACCATGACCGAGTCGATGCCGTAGTCCTCCAGCCGGGTCGCGGCATCGATCTCGTCCGGCGAAAGTTTCGCCTCGACCGCCAACACCCCGGCGAGGTAGCGCTCGGTCTGCGCGCGCAGGCCTGGCGTTGCGGCGGGTGGCGTAACAGGCCGCGCGGCATCCGGCGGTGGAGCCGGCGGTGGCGCGGCCAGGGTGGCGAGGATCCGCCGCCGGTCGCCCGCCAGCACGACGGCGTTGCGCACTTTGCTGTCGAGCAGCGTGATAAACGCCCGTACTCCGGCATCGCTCGACAGCGGGCAGATCCCGAAGCTGCGCCGCGCCCCGGCCACGACATCGTCGGGCGCATGCATGCCGCCATCCTGCCAGAGCGGCCAGTCGACCGACAGCGCCCTGCCGGGGAATCCGGCGGCAAAAGCATCGAGCCAACCGTTTGCATAGGCGTATGCCGCCTGCCCAACGTTGCCCAATACCGCGGCCACCGAGGAAAACAGTGCGAAGAAGTCGAGATCGAGTCCCTCTGCCGCGGCCGCCAGGTTCCGTGCGCCCGACAGCTTCGGAGCCAGCACGGCGGCGAAGTCGTCGTCGGATTGCTTCAGCAGGAAAGCGTCGCGCAGCACCCCGGCGCTGTGGATGATCCCATCCAGCCGGCCGAACCGGTTGCGGATGTCCCGGATCAGCCGGTGCGCATCGCCGGCATCCGTCAGGTCCGCCGGGATGTAAAGCGCCCCGAGGTCGTGCGTGAAGTCGTCGGGGAGCTGTTCCGATCGTCCGGACAGCACGACGCGCGCGCCGGCGGTCTGTGTGAGGTAGCGGGCAAAGATGCGGCCAAGGCCGCCGCCGCCCCCGCTTATCAGGTAGACACCGCCGCTTTTGAGAGTGGTCGTATCCGTTACCGGGACGAACTCCTCGAGCCGTTCCGCCCGGCGCACGCCGCTGACGTAGCTGACGGGCTCGCTGCCGCCATCGGACACCTCATGCGCGATGATGTCGATCAGCTCCGGTTCGCCGATCGACGGCTCAAAGCCCACCGTCTTGCCGGCGAACTTCGGATTCTCCTGGCGCAGCGTCTTCAGGTAGCCGCTGACTGGCGAGATAGTCCCGGCGGACGGGTGCAGATGCAGGATTTGCGCGGCGGCGATGTCCCGCCGCGCCAGCAATGCCCGGGTCGCACGCAACAGCGGGTAGATGCCGGATTCCGCATCCGCATCCTCCGCCGGCACGATCTGCACCACGCGGGAAGCCGCCTGCAGTGCCGCATGCGCGCTCTCGCCCGGGTGCACCAGATGCACGGGCACGCCGAGCCGCTGCTCGAGCGCGCCCCGGATGGAGTCCGACCCGTCAAGCAGTACCACCGGGCCGGCGGGTGCCGGCGGCATGGAACCGTTTCCCGATGGCGTCTCATGCCATACCCGCCGCAGGAACACGACGTCCTCGCCGCGATGCATCGGGCGAAGCAGCAGGCCCTCAAGCCGGGTCAGCACGCGGCCGGCCGGGTCCGCGAGAGTCAGATCGAAGCGGCCTTCGCCCGCCGCCTCGGCACAGACATAGACCTGGCGTGGCAGCGGGCCGATGAATGCGGCCCGATCGAGGCTGAACGGAAGCTGCGCGGCCGACCCGCGATGAAACACCGAGAGCGTCTGCAACGCACCGTCCATCAGGGCGATTCGCAGGTCGCTGCCGGTCAGTCCGTCGGCGGCCTGAAGTTCCGCCAGGGCCTCCCGGTCGTTATGGACAACGCCCCGCAGCACCCGCATCGACGGGCCATAATCCAGGCCCAGCGCCCGCAGCGCCTCGTAGCCGGCGGCACCGTCGCGCCGTTGCTGGCAGCGCCGGCGAATCGCGTCCAGGTCGAGCGGCGCGCCGCCGCCGGTCTCATCTCGCAGCACGCGCGCGTCCGCTTGCACCTGGCCGCCGGCGCGGAACTCGACCCGGCTGCCATCGACGTGCACCTCCAGCTCTTGCGGCGTCCGGATCGGGCTGCGCCAGACCATGTCGGCAAGCCCGGCCACCGCCGCTCCCGCCTGTTCGCAAGCGAGGCGCGCCAGCTCCAGACATGCGGCGGCCGGCACTACCGGCGCACCATCGACGCGATGATCCCGCAGCCAGGGCTCGTCGCCGGACAGGCGCGTCGCGCCGGGCCGCGGCGGCACCGGTGCGGGACCCCCGGCGGCCGGGATCCAATAGCGTTCGCGCGCGAACGGATAGCCCGGCAGCGAAATCCGCCGTCCGTCGCGGGCGGTCCCAAGGGCTGCCCAATCGGCATTGGCACCGGCGGCCCAGAGTTGCGCGAGCTTGTCCAGCCGGCCGGCAGCGGCGAGATCGCGCAGAAACGCCAGCCCTTCCTCGCCATCGACCAGCGGTTCAGCCGAGGCGGTTCCGGTATGCACGCCGTCCCCGGTCAGCAGCCGCTGCCGCAGTTCATCCGGATTCGCGGCGACGAAGGCAAGCCGCTCCGGGAAGGCCTCGCGACCCGCTTGCAGGGTGAAGGCGATATCGGCCAGCCGCATGCCGGGACGCACCGCGGCTGCAAGCGCCGCCGCCGCGGCATCCAGCCGTTCCCGCGTGCGCGCGGACAGCACCACGACCTGCGGCCCGCCCGCATCCGCCGCACCGGCGGGGGCCGCATGCTCATCCAGGATGACATGCACATTCGATCCGCCGGCGCCGAAGGAACTGATCCCCGCCCGCCGCGGTGCTCCGCCACGCGGCAGCCACGGCCTCGGCTCCTGCACCACCGTCACCCGCGCGGCCTGGAAGTCGATATTCGGATTGAGCGCGTGCGAATGCAGGGATGGCACCAGCTCGCCGTGCCGGAGCTGCAGCAGCACCTTGGTCAGGGCGGCGATTCCGGCTGCGCCCTCGAGATGGCCGATATTCGACTTCACCGAGCCGATGAAGCACGGCTCACGCCTGTCCGAGCCGAACGCCGCGGCCAGGGCGTTGACCTCGATCGGATCGCCCAGGGACGTGCCGGTGCCGTGCGCCTCGACATAGCCGACCGTCGCGCTGTCGATCCCGGCCTTGCGCAGCGCATCCGCGATCAGTGCCGCCTGCGCGTTCGGGTTCGGCACCGTGTAGCCGTTGGTTTTCCCGCCGTGGTTGATCGCGCTGGACTTGATCACGGCGTAAATCCGGTCGCCGTCCGCCTCCGCCCGGGCAAGCGGCTTCAGCAGCACGGCCCCGACGCCCTCGCCCGGCACATAGCCGTCGCCGCCCTCGCCGAAGCTTCGGCAGCGCCCGTCCGAAGCGGTGAAGCGGCCTCGTCCCAGCAGGATATACTTTTGCGGATGAAGCGAAAGATTGACGCCGCCGGCGATGGCAAGGTCCGTCTCGCCATGCCGCAGGCCCTCGCAGGCCAGATGGAGCGCCGTCAGCGACGACGAGCACATCGTGTCGATCGCCAGACTCGGCCCGTGGAAGTTGAACAGGTAGGAGACGCGGTTGGCGATCGAAGCGAAGGAACCGCCCGGCGCGATCAGGTTGTCGCGCAGTGCCTCGACCGGACCGAACAGCGGATATTCGGCCCACATGACGCCGGCATAGACGCCGACAGTGTGCTGCGCGAGGCTGGCGCGGGTGTACCCGGCGTCCTCCAGCGTGTGCCAAACGGTTTCGAGGAACAGCCGTTCCTGCGGGTCCAGCAGTTCGGCTTCCTTCGGCGTTATGTTGAAGAAGCGCGGGTCGAACTTGTCCACGTCATCAAGAAACCCGCCCCAGCGCGCCGCGACGCTGCCATAGAGCCGATGGTCCCAGCGATCCGGCGGGATCTCACTGATGCAGTCAACACCCGTGCGCAGGTTGTGCCAGAACGCGTCAAGGTTGGCGGCCTTCGGATAGCGTCCGCTGACGCCAATGACCGCGATATCGCCGGCAGCGGCGGCGGCCGGTGAGCGCAACTCAGGGAGCGGCCGGGCGATCTGCCGCACCGGCGGCGGCACGGTTTCGGATTGGTGCGCGTCAAGCCTGTCGGCGTGATGCGCGGCGAAATATGCTGCCAGATCCGCAATGGTCTGATGTTCGAAGAACAGCGTTTTCGATAGTTCGCCGAAACGGGCCTCCAGCTCCCTGGTCAGGCTGACGATCAGTATCGAATCGATGCCGTAGCGCTCCAGCGGCTCATGCGGCCGGACGCCGGCCGCCGGAACCTTGGTCTGCTCCGCCACCAGGCGGATCAGCATCCGTTCCGCCGCCGCCTGTCCGGCCGGCGCGGCGGCCCGCGATGAGGTCTGGCGCGCGGCAGGGGGGAGGTCCGCGGACGCGGATGGAGCTGCCGCGGTGACCAGGGCGAAATCCGTCAGGCGTGCCAATATCCGGCCGGAGACGTCCGTGATGCAGATGTTGAACGATCGAACCCGGCCGTTGCCGCCGCCCGCACGGGTGATGTGCGAGACGCAGTGCGCGGGCAGCGGTGCCAGCACCTCGATCGAACCCAGCGACCATGGCAGCCAATTCGCGTCCGGCTCGCCGCCGATCAGGGCGACAATGCCCTGCAGCGATCCTTCCAGCGCCGAGGGCTGCAACACATATCCCGGCACCGGTTCGGGGACGGCGATCTCCGCCAGCGCCTCGTCCGAGCCGGCATGCAGTGACTGCAGCACGCGGAAGGATGGGCCGTATGCCAGCCCGCGGGCGGAAAAGCGCGCGTAGCAGTCATCCGCCGGCCAGGCCTCCGCGCAACGGTCCCGTATCGCGGCCAGATCGAGGTCCCCGGCCGCCGCCGGCCCAAGGAGAATCGTTCCCTGTGCGTGCGGCTCGCCGCCGGTGCGGAGCTCGAACGCATCGCCGCTCAGGTGGATCGTCGCGGTGACCGGCTCGCCGGACACCGCGATCGGCTGTTTCCATACAACGTTGGCGAGGCCGCGCACCGGTGCCCCCGGATGCGCCAGAGTTGCCGCCGCCCGGGCAAGTTCGAGATGAACGACGCCCGGCAGAATGCGCTCGCCGTTGACGGCATGGTCGCGCAGATACGGCTCCTCGCCGGAAAAACGTTTCTCGAACCGCACGCCGTCGAGCGTGCTCTGGTTCGAATCCAGCAGCGGATGCAGCGCGGCCAATCCGCCCGCGGCACTGCGTCCGGAGACCCAATGACGGCCTCCGGCGAACGGGTAGGCAGGCAGCGGCACGCGCCGCCCCGGACCAGCGGGACTCTCAGTCCAGTCGAAGGTGGCGCTTGCGTCCTGCTCGGCCGGGGGCGTCTCCCCCGCGGCAAAGGCGAGCAGCCGGGCCCGAAGATCCCCGAGGTTGGTGACGACGGTCGCGAAACGCGCCGGCATAGGCTCCCGACCGGCACGCAGCGTGTAGGCGATGGCCGCAAGATCGGCATCCGGCGCCAGCGCGTCCGCCAGCCGGGCGGCCGAGGCGCGCAGGCGCTCATGATCGCGAGCGGAGAGCACGATGAGATGGGGTTGCAGCGGTTCCGCGGGGGCGGCGGCGGGCATGTCGACGTGCTCCAGCAGCACGTGGGCGTTCACGCCGCCGAAGCCGAAGGAACTGACGCCGGCTATCCGCCGCCCGGTCCAGGGACGGTTTTCGGTGACCAGGAAGAACGGTGTTCCTTCCAGCCGGATATAGGGATTGAGCTCGCGGAAGTTGGCCAGCCTCGGCAGCCGGCCGTGCTGCATGGCCAGCAGCACCTTCAGCACGCCGGCGATGCCTGCCGCTGCTTCCAGGTGACCAATGTTCGTCTTGGTAGATCCCACGGCGCAGTACGGCGCCGCCGGCGGCTCGCGGCCGCATTCGCGGAACCTGTCGGCAAAAGCCTGCGTCAGACCGGCGATCTCGATCGGGTCACCCAGGCTGGTGCCGGTGCCGTGCGCCTCGACGTAGCTGACTTCGGTCGGGTCGATGCCGGCGCTGCGCTGCGCGGCGGCGATCACCTCCGCCTGCGCCGCCGGATTGGGCGCCGTCAGCGAGGCTGCTCGTCCGCCGTGGTTGACCGCCGTGCCGCGCACCACGGCATAAATGTGGTCCCCGTCGGCGCGAGCGCGGCTGAGCGGTTTCAACAGGACCGCCCCTACCCCCTCGCCGCGCACGTACCCGTTGGCATCGCGGTCGAAGGTCTTGCACTGGCCGTCCCGGCTCAGCATGCCGGCCTTGCTGCCGGCGACCGTCAGGGATGGACTCAGGATCGCGTTGGTTCCCCCGGCGATTGCCAGCTCGCAGGCACCGGACCGGATCGCCTCCACCGCGCGGTGGATCGCCACCAGCGAGCTTGAGCAAGCGGTGTCGATCGCCTCGCTGGGGCCGCGCAGATTGAGCAGGAAGGAGATGCGGTTCGGCAATATGGAGGAAATGACCCCTGTCGCGGTATGCGCGTTCAGCCCGCCCTCGGCGTCGCGCAGCACCTCGAAGTAGTCGGTGGTCGACACGCCGATGAACACGCCGGTACGTGTGCCGGACAGTTCCGACGGACGGTGCCCGGCGTTCTCGATCAGAGCCCAGACCGTCTCAAGCAGCAGGCGCTGCTGCGGATCCATCAACTCGGCTTCACGCGGCGAGATGCCGAAGAACAGACAGTCGAACCGGTCGATGTCGTCGATGAACCCGCCCCAGCGCGCCAATGTCCGGTTGCCGCCAGCAGCCGGGTCGCCGTGATAGCGGCGCCAGTCCCAGCGCGAAGCCGGCACCTCGGCAATCAGGTTGTCGCCGCGGTCCAGGTGTTCCCAGAACGCGGCGAGGTCCGGCGAGCGGGGCAGTATCCCGCTCATGCCGACGATGGCGACCGGATCATCCTCCGGCGCCGGCCGTTGTTCCTGCGTCACGGCGGGCGATGGGCAAGCGGCGTTTTCGCCATTGGCGGGCGTTGGCCGGCCATCCGCCTCCGGGTTGGGCCGCCTGGCGCTGTCGGGTGCCAGGCGGCCTGCGTCTGGCTCCTGCAGGGCGGATGGCCGGATCACGCCCGGCCCGGACGGCAAAGACGCGGTTTCCGTGGTGCCGGCGATTTCGACCCTGGCGTCGCTGGCCGTGGATGGCGCTTCCGCCGGGCAGCGTGTATCCAGCCGATCCCGGTAGCGCCGGAAGAGGGTGGTCACGGCGGCGGCCAGCGTCGGGAACTCGAAGAACACCGCGGGCGTCATATCCAGGCCAAGCCGGCGGTTCAGCCGGTTCGCCAGCGCCGTGAAACTGAGCGAGTCGAAGCCGAGGCCGCTCAGGTTGTCATCCAGATCCAACGGCTGCGCCGCAGGCAGTTCCAGGGTGGCGCGGACCTCCTCGGTGAATTCCTGCCGGAAGCGCGCCAGCCCGTCCACGACCGGCGCGTTCGCCACGGGCGGCGAGGCGCGTTCCACCGGCTTCGCCAGCGGCACCAGAGAGGTGAACTTCGTTGCCTCGCCATGCAGCACCAGCACGCGCGGCGGCCGGGCTCGCATCGCCCACTCGATCACCTGCAGCGCCGCGGATGCCGGAAGCGGCGCGATGCCCAGGCTTTCACGAAGATAGGTTCGGATTTCGGCATCGACCTGCATGCCGCCGTCCCGCCACAGCGGCCAGTCGATTGCGATCGTGCAACCGGACCGGCGGCCGGCGGCCTGCTCGGCCGAGCGCGCCTTGGCCAACCCGGCCATGAACCCGTTGGCATAGGCGTAATCGGCCTGCCCGGCATTGCCCAACGCGGCGGCGGCGGAGGAGAACAGAAGGAAGAAATCCAATGGATCATCGCGCGTCGCCGCATCAACCAGCCGGGTTCCCGTTATTTTTGGCGCCAGCACGGCTGCCGCGTCCGCCGGGGTTTTCTGCGCGGCGCGCCCGTCCCGCAGCACCCCCGCCGCGTGGAAGACACCGTCGATCCCGCCGCATTCGGCGCGCATGCGCGCGACAAGCCGGTTGACGCTGGCTTCGTTGACGACGTCGGCCTGCACGTAGATGGCACCAGGCGGCAGGGCGGCGGCCGTCTCCGCTCGACCCGCCAGGACAACCCGGGCGTCCCATTCCGCGATGAGATGGCCAGCAAGCAATCGTCCGATGCCGCCGGCGCCGCCGGTTATCAGGTAGCGCCCGCCGCGCTTCAGCAATGAAGGCGCCGTCGCCGCCGAGCCGATGGGCTGCCACCGCCGCACGCTCCGTTCGCCGCCGCGATAGCGTACCTCGGTCTCATCGCTGCCGGCTTCGGCCGCCAGCAGCCCCGGCAATCGGGACGGATCGTCGATGGACAGCGTGCAGAGCCGCGCATCCGGCTGCTCCAGCCGCAGCGATCGGGCGAAACCGGCGGCGGCGAACAGCGCGGGATCCCCCTCGGCGGCGGCAAACACCGCATGCCCCGGTTGCGCCGCAAACCGCAGCAGGGCGGCGATGTCGCCCGATACGGATTCGGGTACTACATCCGCACGAGGCGGCGGTGCCGGCTGAGGCTCCCAGACAGGCACGTAGCAGGCGGTCGTGTCGTGCGGTGCGGCGGCCAGGGGGCGGAACATGAACCGCAGCATCTCGACAACGACGCGGCCGCTTTCATCGGCGATACGAATGTCGAAAACACCCGGGCCGGCACCGTCAGCGCGGCGGACATAGGCCAGGCACCGCGCCGGGAGCGGGCCGGAGACGCAAAACTCGTTCAGGGTGAACGGCAGCCACGGCACACCCGCGGTCTCGCCGAGGAGAGCGATGACGGTTTCCAAAGCGCCGTCCAGCAGCGACGGACGCCATTCCTCGGCCGCCGCGGGAGGAAGGTGCGGCGGCAGGACCAGCCGGGACAGCGCCTCCCGGTCGTCGTGCCACAACTCCTGGATGGCGTGGAAGGCGGGGCCGGACGTGAAACCGCTGGCGTCGAACGCAGAGTAGCACTCGGCGCCGGTTCTGGTTGCCGTGCAGCGCCGCCGGATGCCGGCAAGATCCAGCACGGGGAGGAGCGGCTCGCCGGAGGTGTTCGGCGCCAGCCCCTGTGCGTGCAGTCCGTCGCCGGAGCTGATCTCAAAGCGCAGGCCGTCTTTTGACGGCGACAATTCAACCGCGATGTCGCATCCGCCGGCATCGACGGCGCATGGCCGGCTCCAGACGATGTTGCGCATCCGCCGCACCGCCCGGCCGCCCGCCGCCATGGCGGCCCGGGCCAACTCGAGGTACATCACGCCCGGCAGGGTCTTGCGGCCCAGCACGACGTGGTCGGTCAGGTAGAATTCGTCGCCGGTCAGGCGCCGCAGCGCGTGCCCATCGGCCGCCGCGGAGGGGCGGTTCGGCAGCCAGTGGCGGTCGCGGGCGAAGGGATAGGTTGGCAGCGCAATGCGCCGTCCGCGTGCAGGCAGGATGCCGAAGTCAATGTCGGCGCCGGTCACCCAGAGCTGCGCCAGCCGGTCCCAGTCCTGCTCGCGCAGCAGGGCGGCGGCAAATGCCTTGCCGGCCGCTCCGCCGATCAGCGCGTCGCTCTGCCGCTTCAGGCCTGCCGCGGATCCGCGATGGACGCCGCGCCCGCTGCGCAGCTTCTGCACCATCTCCTCGCGCGTATCGGCAACCAGTGCGAGCCGCTCTTCCATCGGCTCACGACCGGCCTGCAGCGTGAGGGCGATGTCCGCCAGCATGGCTGTCGTGCTCTCCGCCCAGTCGGCCAGCCGATCGGCGTATTCACGCAGCCGATCGGCGTTGCGCGCGGACAGCACGACCAGATGCCGCCCCGTCGCTGCTTCGGCTGGCGGCGCTTCGGGGTACTCCTCCAGCACGACGTGGGCGTTGCTGCCGCCGAAGCCGAAAGACGAAACGCCGGCCCGGCGCGGCGAGACCTTGCCGTGGCGATCACTCGGCGCCGGCCAGGCGCGGCCTTCGCGGCACAGGTAGAAGGGGCTGCCGTCCAGGTCGATGAAGGGGTTTCCGCCGTCCAGATGCAGTGTGCCCGGCAGCCAGCGGTGCCGCAGCGCCAGCACGACTTTCAGCAGCCCGGCGATGCCCGCGCCTGTCTCCAGATGGCCGACATTCGTCTTCACGGAGCCCAGCCCGCAATGCGGCCCAGCCGGCGCCGGCAGGCCGAATTGCTGATAGAGAATGCGGAAGGCGCTCTTCAGGCCGTTTATCTCAACCGGGTCGCCCAGCTTCGTGCCGGTTCCGTGCGCCTCGATATAGCCCGCCGTCGACGGATCCAGCCCGGCGCGCTGCCAGGCCTGGACCAGCACCTCCGACTGCGCCACGGGATTGGGGGTTGTCAGCGAGCCGGTGTGGCCGCCGTGATTCTCCGCCGAACCCTTGATCACCGCATGGATGGTGTCGCGATCGGCGATCGCCCGGGCCAGCGGCTTGAGGAAGACGATGCCGACACCCTCGCCGCGCACATAGCCATCGGCGCGTTCCGAGAAGGTCTTGCACCGCCCGTCCGCACTCAGCATCCCCGCTCTGCTGGCGGCAATCGTATGAGTCGGGCTGAGCAGCACATTGACCCCGCCCGCCAGCGCCGCGTCGCACTCGCCGCGGCAGATCGCTTCCACCGCCTGGTGCACCGCGACCAACGAACTGGAGCACGCCGTGTCGACCGGGTGGCTCGGGCCGCGCAGGCCGAGCGTATGCGACACGCGATTGACCAGGATCGAGAAGGAAACGCCGAGCGAGGTAAAGCCGTCGATCTCGACCCCGCTCTGCCGCAGCAGCTCGTGGTAGTCGGGCGAGGCCGCACCGGCGAACACGCCTGTCCGGCTGCCGGCCAGGTCGGACGCCCGGTAGCCGGCGTGCTCGATGCACGACCAGGCGTGCATCAGGAACAGGCGCTGCTGCGGGTCCATGCGCGCGGCTTCGCGCGGAGAAATGCCGAAGAAGAAGCAGTCGAATTCGTCAACACCCTCGATGAAGCCGCCCCAACGTGCCTCCGGCTGCTTCCGCCAGTCCCAACGGCCGGCGGGAACCTCCGAAATCAGGTCATCGCCGGCGGCGAGGTGGCGCCAGAAAGCGTCGAGGCCGGGCGAACCCGGCAGTGCCCCGGACATGCCAATGATGGCGATGTCGGCAGCGCGGGTTGCCGCAGCCGCCTCCGCCCGCCGCGGCTCGGGCGCTATCGCCGGAGCCGGTTCGGGCGGCGCCGATGCAGGCGGGGGCATCAGGAGCGGTGGTTCCTCCATGATGACCGCCGGTTCGGCGACCGTCCCGGCCAGCTCCGCCGTCACCGCCGCCAGGGTGGTGAACTCGTAGAACATCGCCGGACTGACACTGAGGTCGTACTTGCGATTTATGCTGTTGGCGAGCTGGGTGAAGGTGATCGAATCGAAGCCGTAGGCGCCAAGGTCTTCATCGTCGTCGACCTCTTCCGCCGGCACCTTGAGGATCTGCGAGATCAGCAGCGTCACTTCCTCGCGCAGCCGGGTCTCGGCCGCCCGGCTGACGGCGGGAGCCGGCGCGGTGGCGGACGGCATGGCGGGGCTGCCGCGCAATTGTTCGCCGATGCGATCCTGCACGCCACAAACCACCGTAAGCGTGGTCAGGCCGGAGCCGAGCGCCGCATCGAACATCGCCAGCCCGTCAGCACGCGACATCGGCATCATGCCGATGGTGCGCTTCAGCAGCTCGAGCGTCGGCTGGTCGACACGCATCCCCCCGCCCGCCCATAGCGGCCACTGGATCGCAAGCGAGCGGCCTTGCCGTTCCCCGGCGATCCGGCGCGCCTCGCGCCAGTCCGCGAAATGATCCAGGAAACTGTTGGCGACCGCGTAGTCGCTCTGCCCGGCGTTGCCGAACGCCGCGGCCGCGGCCGAGAACAGCACGAAGCAGTCCAGCGGATCGTCGCGAGTGGCTTCATCCAGCAGCATCGTGCCGCGGACTTTCGGGGCCAGCACCGCGGCGGCCTCGGCGGCGGTCTTGCCGGCGATCCGGGAATCCTGCCGCACCCCGGCGGCGTGAATGATGCCGTCGATACGGCCGTAGCGCCGCCGGATGCCGGCGAGCAGAGCATGCACGTCAGCGCGGTCGGTGATATCCGCCTGGACATAATCCGCCATTTGCGACGGCGACCGCCCGCTGGGCACCGCCGTCACGCCATGGCGGGTAATCAGGTGCTCGCAGATGATCCGCCCCAGGCCGCCCGAGCCGCCGGTGACCAGGTAGACCCCGTTCCGGCGCAGGGCGGGTGATCCGCCACCGCCCAGCGGCGCTTCCTCGAAGGAAAACACCTGGCGCCGGCCGCCGGCATAGCGCACGTCCTCGCTCACCAGGTGCCCTGCCTCGCGCCGGATTTCGTCGTCCGCGGCCTCGGCATCGGGCATGGCGATGGTCTTGACCACAAGTCCCGGAACTTCGCGCCGGACGCAGCGGGCAAAGCCCTGCAGGGCGGCGAGGTGCGGCTGCATGGCTCCGTCCAGGGTGGGGTGGACGATCAGCAGCCGGGCACGGGGCGGCAGGACAGGAACCAGGGCCAGCAGTGAGGCGAGGTTGCGCTGCATCCGCGCCGCCATGGCGTCGGCGCCGGCGCTGAACCGTTCCGCTCCGAAAAGCCGGACAACACAGGCCGCCTGCGGGCCACGGTCGTCGACCGGCGTGCGGTCGTCCAGGATAAGCAGCGGGTCTCGGCAGGGATCGCCATGCAGAGGCGCGTCGATCCAGGTGCCGCGCCAGGCGCGGGTCTCACCGATTGCCTCTTGCAAGGTCCGCAGCGCGGTGAGTGCGCTCAGCTCGCCCATGGCCACCGCGCGCAGGACCGCATCCACGTCCGCAGCGGCTGTCAGGTCGAATGGCATATCATGCATGGGTCACATCAATGAGGCGCCGGGCCTCGCCTGGATTTAATTGACCGCGTTCGAGACGTTGCAGGACCTCCAGCAGGCCCGAGACGGCGCGGCCGAGCGCCGGCTGCGCGCGCAGGCCGAGCAGGGCGGCAAGCGGTGTGCCTGTGCCGCCGAGAAGGTGCAGGTCGAAGGTGTCGTGGTGCCGCCGCACATAGGCAAAGGCGGCCGATGCGGCGGCGCCGCTGATCTCGACGGCATCGATGGCGAGCTGCACGGCATTGCCCGCACCCGTCGTCGACGGGGCATGACTCGCCGCGCCGGTGGAACCTGCCGGCAGGCCTTCGGCCGGTGCATCCTCCCAGACGCCGAGAGCCTGGAAGGCCCCGGTCAACGGCACCGGATGCAGCACGAGCTCCGCGCAAGCGGAGGGCGGATCGAGCTCGGCCAGCGCCTCGATTGCGCTGCACACCACCGAACGGATCGGCTGCAACGCCGGGCCGTAGCGGGTACCCCGGGCTTCCAGACTCCGGTACAGCTCGGCACCGCTCAGACGGCGGGGGCAACGTTGCCGGACCGCCTCGATGTCCACGGTGTCCGCGGCGCGGCCGGCTTCGCCCGATGCGCGTCCGCGCAGGTACGTGCTCTCGCCGTGGCGGATTTCGAACTCCAGCACGCCGGCGGCCGGTGTCAGCAACACCTGCACGTCACCGCCGGTATCGCCGGGAAACAGCGGATCGACCACTGTGAAGCCGAATATCCGATGCACCTCGCGCTCACCGGCCAGTGCCGCCGCCGCGCGTGCCATCTCCAACAGGACGGGAAGCGGCAACAGCGACCGGCCTGCAACCGCCATGTCGAGCAGCCGGGAGTCGCGCGCAGGGAAGTTTTTCACGAAACGAAGCTGCCGCGCCGTCGAGGTGTTCCGGTCGATCAGCGGATGCAGCGTCATATCAGGGCCGGGTTGCGGTATCGTTACCCAGTAGCGCCTGCCGTTGAACTCGTGCCCCGGCAGCGGGACGCGGCCGGGGGCGCCGGTCGGATACAACTGCAGCCAATCGACGGTTTCGCCGCGCATCCAGCGTGCCGCCGCCTCGTGCACCTCGCCACCCGATGCGGGCACCCGCAGTGAACGCCCATCCTGCAGGAAGCCGGCAAGCTCGGAGCGCAACCCGTCGATGCCGGCCGCGACAATGGCGAGGCGCTCGCTGAACGGCTCCCGCCCCGTTTGCAGCGTCCAGGCGATGCCGGCCGCGGGCGGCTCCGGCATCGCCATAAGCGCGTCGAGCAGCCGCCGGGCGTTGTTGCGCAAATCGTTAACAGTTCGGCCGGACAGCACGAAGGCAAAGGGGCCCATCGGCGCCGGCGCCGCCGGGACAGGCTGATACCCCTCGACAATCAGATGGGCGTTCGCTCCGCCGGCACCGAACGAGCTGATCGCGGCCACGCGCGGTTCCGGCCAGTCCGCCACGGTCTGCTGCACCACGAACGGTGTCGCGGCGAAGTCGATGTTCGGGTTCAGCCGGGCGGCATGGAGCGACGGCACCAGGCGGCCGTGGCGCATTTGCAGCAGGATCTTGGTCAGGCCGGCGATGCCGGCCGCCGCCTCCAGGTGGCCGATGTTCGACTTGACTGATCCGATTGCGCAATATTGCCGATCGGCTGTGAATGGAGCATAGGCCTTGGTCAGGCCGGCGATCTCCACCGGATCGCCCAGCATCGTGCCGGTACCGTGTGCCTCCACGTAACTGATCTGCCGCGGATGCATGCCGCCGTCCCGCAGCGCCGCTTCGATCACGGCTGCCTGCGCTTCCGGGTTCGGCACGGTATACCCGTTCGTGCGGCCGCCGTGATTGATGGCGCTGCCACGCACCACCGCAAGAATATTGTCGCCGTCGGCCATCGCCTTCGACAGCGGCTTCAGCAGCACCGCGCCGACGCCCTCGCCCGGCACGAACCCGTCGCCTTCCACGCCGAAACTGTGGCAATGGCCAATGCGCGAAAGCATGTTCAGTTGGCAGAGTTGCACGTATTTGGCGGGATGCAGATACAGGTTCACGCCGCCGGCCAGCGCTGCCTGGCATTCGCCCTTGCGCAAACTCTCGCAGGCGAGGTGGATTGCCGAAAGCGATGACGAGCATGCGGTATCCACCGGCATGCTGGGACCGTTGAAGTCGAAACAGAAGGACACGCGGTTGGCGGCCGACCAGGCCATCGACTCCGGGATCGCCGGTTCGCCGCCGCGCCATGCGTCGGGGCCCCAGAGGCAATAGGTATTGGTGGTAATGCCGACAAAAACACCGGTCTTGCGCCCGAGCGAGCGCGGCGTGTAGCCGGCGTCCTCCAGGGTGGACCAGGCGACCTCCAGGAACAGGCGCTCCTGCGGGTCCATCTTCTCGGCGTCGCGCGGGGAGATGCCGAAGAACAGCGGCTCGAAACGATCCACACCGTCGAGGAACCCTCCCCGCGAGCAGTAGATCCGGTCGCGATACTTCGCCGCGTCCCAGCGGTCCGGCGGCGTATCGGCGATGCACTCGCGGCCGGCCTGAAGGTTGCTCCAAAATGCCTGGAGCGCCGGCGCCTGCGGATAGCGTCCGCTGACGCCAATGATGGCGATGGGTTCGGCCGGGGATGGCGGCGACCGTGTTCCGGGGCGCGGGGGCCCGGCGCCGGGTCGCTCCGCATCCGCCGCGGAACGAGGCAACGGTGACGACTGTCCCGGCGCGGGGGCCGGCGACTCACAAGCGGTCGGCGCGCGCACCGGGCCGGCATCCGCGCCGGCCGGTGCGGATGCCGGCAAAGACCCGGGTGCCGGACCTGCGCTACCGACGCCGGCGAGCGAAGGCGAAGCCTCAGCCGCCACGTTATCCGGCTGTGTCCGGGGCCGATCGGCATCGGCAGGCGCATGACCGGCGGATTGGCCTGCCTGGTTCGCCATGACCGCTGTGCCCGCCAGTTCGGCGGCGTGATGCCTGACGAGGTAATCCGCCAGTTGCGCCACCGTTCTGCACTCAAACATGATGGTCCGCGAGAACGGCCCGACCAGCTTCTCCATCTGCCGGTTGAAGCCATGGATCATCAATGAATCGAAACCGTATTCCTCCAACGGCACGATTGGATCGATCGCCTCCGCCGTCGAACCGATGTGCCCGGCGATGAAATCACGCAGCATGCGCTCGGTGGCGGCGCGCAGGTCAGGCGGTGGCGGGTGGTTCGGCGATGCCGGCTGCGGCAACGGCAACGGAGCATTGAATGCCGCGAGAAAGGCCGGCACCGCCCCGTTCGCAACGATAACGCGCGGGCCTGCGGCACCACCGACCGCGGCGTCCAGGATCGCCAGCCCATCGCGCGTGGCGAGGGGCGTCAGGCCGAACTCGCGTGCCAGCAGTTGCCGCACCTCGGGGGAAACCTGCATGCCGCCCTCGGCCCATAGCGGCCAGGCGATCGACAGCGTGATGCCCTGGCGCGCGCCGGCCTGCCGCTCGGCCTCCCGCCACTCGGCGAATGCATCGAGGAACGCGTTGCCATAGGCATAATCGGTCTGTCCGGCGTTCCCCAGCACGCCCGCCGCCGAGCTGAACATGGCGAAGAACCGCAGCGGCTCATCACGTGTCGCCTCATCCAGCCAGCGCGCACCGTCGACCTTGACGCTGATCACGTCCCGCGCGGCAGCGGCGGACTTGTCCGCCATCAGCCGGTCATCGAGCACGCCGGCGGCATGGATGATGCCGTCCAGCCGGCCGTAGCGCTGCCTGATCCGGGCAATCAGCGACCGGACCTCGTCACGGCTTCGCACATCGGTCCGGAAATGATCCGGATCCGCCCAGGTGGAGCGTCCGCAGGTCAGGACCTGCGCCCGCGAAACGGCGCGGAGATGCCCGGCAACGATGCGGCCCAGCCCGCCGGCGCCGCCGGTGATCAGGTAGACGCCGCCGTCCAATGCGGGCGCGGCGGCCGGCAGCGTGAGCGGGGTGAGTTCGCGGCGGAAACGGCCATCATCGGCGCGGAGTACATCCACCGCATCCGCCGCCGAGAGTTCCCGCCTTATCGAGGCTGCGAGGGCTGGCTGGCCGCGCAGGCCCAGCGTTCGCCACACCACGCGGCTGGTTTCCCGGTTGATCGAGCGCGCGAAGCCGCTGAGCGCTGCTCCGCTCGGGTCGCCGTCGCGGTAGACCGACAGCACGCGTACGGGTTCAGCCACCGGGCGGGCGGTCAGCGTCCGGGCGAGTTCGATGGCCGATTCGATCGAGCCGCCAAGGTGCAGGATTGCGCCAACGGGTTCCGCTTGCGACGGGTCGAACCGGGGGAAGCCGGCCGCGACGGCGGCGGCCCGGGACGGACGATCGTCCCCTTCAGGCACGTCCCCCGCAACGGCGACCGGCCCCGTCCACGCCACCGCGGGCTCCTCCGCCTGGCGCCAGACCGGGCGGAAACATTGCAGCGCCGGCTCCGCTGCGGCTTTTGGTGCCTGGCCGGGAACCCAGTGCCGTTCCGGCGCAAATGGATAGGTCGGCAGCGAGACGCGGCGCGGCCGATCGGCCGCGGTCCACACAGTCTCCGGCGCGCCGGCATCGCACCGCCCGCTGCGCAGGTATTCGCCGAGTTTGGCCTCCAGTTCGGCCGGGTTCGACGCCGTGAACGTAGCGGCACAGGCCATGCGGCTGCGGCCGGATTGCAGGGTCCAGGCGATGTCCTCAACCGCCGGCCGCGCCTCACCCGCTGAGCGAAGAAATGCCAGCAGCTCGGCGGCATAGACCTTTAGCCGTTCCTCAGTACGGGCTGACAGCGTCACCGTCACCGGCCCGTCATGCCGGCGTCCCGGCCGCGGCGGGGCCGGAGGCGGTTCGGCCACGACCAGATGGCAATTGGTGCCGGTGTAGCCAAAGGCGCTCACCGCGGCACGCCTTGGCTTGCCGGGTGCCGCCTCCCAGCGGCGCAGCGCCGGAACAAGGAAGAACGGGCTGTGCGCAAAGTCGATGTGACTGTTGGGGGTGCGGCTGTGCAGCGTCGGCGGAATCTCGCCCGCCTTCAGCCCCAGCAGTACCTTGATCAGCCCGGCAACGCCGGCCGCCGCCGTGGTGTGGCCGATGTTACCCTTGACCGAACCGATGCCGCAGAAGCCGGTCCGGGGGGTAAAGCGGCGGAACGCCTCGGTCAGCGCAGCGACCTCGATCGGATCACCCAGCCTGGTGCCGGTGCCGTGCGCCTCGACATAGTCGATGGTTTCCGGACTGATGCCGGCGGCGCGGTAGACGTCCAGCTCCAACTCGACCTGGGACCGCATGCTGGGGGCGGTCATGCCATTGGTCCGGCCGTCCTGATTGACCGCCGAACCCTCGATCACGCCATAGATCCGGTCCCCGTCCGCGAGCGCGTCGGCCAGCCGCTTCAGCACAACCACGCCGCAGCCATCACCGACCGCAATGCCGTCGGCGGCATCGTCGAACGGCCGGCAGCGGCCGGATGGCGACAGCATGCCGGCCTTCGTCATCATCGCAAACGGATCGGGATGGAGATAAAGCGTCACCCCGCCTGCCAGCATGAGGTCCGCTTCGCCATGCAGCAGGCCGCGGCAGGCCAAATGCACGGCGACCAGCGAGGACGAGCACGCGGTCTTCAGCGTCAGCGCCGGGCCTTTCAGGTCGAGGATGTAGGCGATGCGGGCGGCCAGGGCCGCGTCATCATTGCCGAGCAATGTGTGGGCGTCCGGGATCGCGCCTGCCTCCCGCAGCAGACAAGCGTAATCGCTGCCCATGATGCCGGCATAGATGCCGCACTTCCGCCCGCTGAGGCGGTCCTCCGGGTAGCCGGCGTCCTCAAGCGCTCCCCAGCAGCTTTGCAGGAACAGGCGCTGCTGGGGGTCCATCACATCGGCCTCGCGGCGAGAGATCCGGAAGAAACCGGCGTCAAACTCGTCAACCCCGCGAATAAGGCCGGCCCAGCGGCTGGAACTGCGCCCGGGCGTGCCGGGATCCGGGTCGTAGGCCGCCGCGGCATCCCAACGGTCGAGAGGGATTTCACCGACCGAATCGACCCCGTTGCGGAGGTTCTGCCAGAACGCAAAGACGTTGTCGGCGCCGGGGAAACGGCCGGCCATGCCGATGACGGCAATGCCCTTGCGGCTGTCCGGAGTAGCGACAGTCGTAGCAGCCGGCGCCGGGGCGGAGCGGGTGGGCCGCAACCGTTCGACGTGGCGCGCGAGGTCGCGGATGCTGGAATGGTCGTACAGCACCGGCATCTTCAGTTGCAGACCCAGCTCGCGATTCACCGCCTCCAGCAGCATCAGGCCCTGCAACGAGCCGACGCCGTAATCGACGAAGCGCGCCTCGGGATCGATCCGCTCCGCCTCGATCTCCAGCGTGCGGGCGGCGAGTTGCAGCAGGTGTTCCTCAATCGGCAGCACCGGTGCAGGCTGGGCATCATCCGCGCGGTATGGCAGGCCGCCGCGGACCCGGTCCTCATTCCCGCGGGCGGACGGGGCCTCCTGTTCCCGGTATGGCAGGGCCTCGCGGATCCGAGCCTCGTTCCAGCGTGCGAGCGCGGCTTCCGGCTCGCCGGCGGGCGCCTTGCGGATCGAGAACAGCAGGTAGCGCACCAGTCCCTGAGTCAGCGTCTTGCCGAAACTGTCCCAGCACCGGTGCTCGTCGGCCACCGCCGCCAGCGCCGGAAAGCGCGTGTTGATTTCGGCGAGATTCGCCTCGAAGTCGGAGTCATACAGGAAATTGCCGATCTCGCGGCTGCAATCGATGCAATCGTCGATGCGCAGACGGTTGCGCGCCAGCACCTCGGCAAACTGCGGGGCGGTCGCGGTGAACTGCCCGAGATGCGGCATGTCGATCTCGGTGACCGTGTTGGTCACGCCATCGGCCAGAACGACGCAGCCATCAGGACCGAGGTGGCGCGCAATATTGGCGAACACCGCATCCTTGTTCTCAATGTGGAAAATGACCTCGAAGCCGATGACCAGGTCATAGGTGCCGGGGAACGGCCGGGCGGTGCTGTCGGCCAGGTGGATGTTTATGCGGTCGGACAGACCCGCCCGTCGGACCCGTTCGGCTCCGGTCTCGGCCTGCCGGGGCGTGATGGTGAAACCGTCTCCGCTGATCTGCGGATGCGCCCGGGCAAGCTGGATCAGATCGGTGGCGAGGCCGCAGCCGATGTCCATGACCCGATGCACGCGGCTGAAATCGACATGGCGGTAGAGTGCCGCCTTCAAGGCTTTCTGCCCGGCCAGCATCCGGTCCAGGTGCTGGCGCCCCCGCAACGGATCAAAGAACGCCTTCAGCCAGGAAAAACCGGCGACCCGCTCGGGGAACGGCGCGAACAGGACGTAGATTTCGTCCTCGACGCCCAGCGTCTGCCGCAGCGCATCGGTCATGCGGTTGTAGTAGTCCGCAACAACTCCGCCCGCGGGCGTTTCGGACGGCTCTTCGGTGACGCCACGGAGCCAGCAGCGGCGCTTTTCGAAGCTGTGCGGAACGACAGTCCGGGATGTCGGCGGAGCGGGATAGTACTCCAGGACCAGATGCGCCGCGGTGCCCCCGGCAGCCAGCGAAGAGATCGCCGCCCGGCGCGGCTGTGCCCAGTCGCAGGGCTGCGCCGGCAGAAAGAAGGGCGTCCCGCCGGGCCGCACGTCCTGGTTCCGCTCCGCCGCGGCCAGCACCGGGGCGATGCGGCCATGCCGCAACTGCTGCACGACCTTCGCCAGTTGCGCCATGCCGGATGCCGCTTCCAGATGGCCGATGTTCGGCTCCAGCGAGCCGACGGCACAGCGATGCGCTCCGCCATAGGCTTCGGTCAGTGCCTGCCACTCGGCCGCGTCGGCCATTTCGGCCCCGATCGCCTGCACCTCGATGTAGCCGATGGTCGCCGGATCAACATGCGCCCGCGCCAGCACGTCCCGGAGCAGCGCGGCCTGGCTCCGCGGCGAGGGCGCGAGAAAGCCATTGCTGCGCCCCTTATGCGCAACGCCGGAGGCACGGATCACCGCCTGGATCGTATCGCCATCGGCCAGCGCGCGGCTGAGTGGTTTAAGAAGCACGGTTCCGACGCCTTCGCCCGGCACGAACCCGTCACCCTCCCGCGGGAACATCCCCCGCCCCGCGCGCGTCGCCAGGAGCCGATCGCGGCACAGCGAGACGTAGCGTGACGGGTGGAGGTAGAGATTGACGCCCCCCGCGATCGCCGCCTCGCACTCGCCGGAGCGGATGCTCTCGCAGGCGAGATGGACGGCGACGAGGGAGGCGGAGCAGCCGGTGTCAACCGGCAGGCTGGGGCCGGTCCAGTCCCAGAAATACGAAATCCGGTTTGCCAGCCGATGGAACGACGTGTCCGGCGAAATCTCGCCCGGCTGACCCGCATCGGCGGCAAGCAGCGGGTAGGTCAGCGCGTTGACGCCAACGAAAACGCCGATCGGCCGGCCCCGGACGGCGGCGCGCGTGTAGCCGGCGGATTCCAGGGTCCGCCAGGTGCTTTCCAGCAGCAGCCGCTCCTCCGGGTGCATCTGCCGGGCTTCGAGCGGCGTGAGCTCGAAGGAGAACGGGTCGAACAGGTCGACATCGTCGAGAAAAGCGCCTTGCGTGCAGTAGATGCGTCCCTCGGCCGCCCGTGCCGGATTCGGGTCGAACAGCGCGCCGGCGTCCCAGCGGGCGCGGGGGACGGGATTGATGGCGGTGCGGGCCGCAAGCAGGTTATTCCACAGCTCGTCGATCGTGCCGGCCTGCGGGTAGCGTCCGCTGATCCCGATGATGGCAATGTCATCCCGCGGCGGGACGGATGAAATCACCGCGGCGGCGGCGGCCGGCTCGGCGGTGAAGGACGTGGACAGGCGCCGCGCGAGCATTTCCACCGTCGTGCACTCCAGCAGCATGGTCACGGGGAGAGGGCCGAACCGCGCCTCCAGGCGGCGGTGGATGTGGCGCAAGCTGACGGAATCGACGCCGTAGGCGGCGAAGCCGGTGGCCGGATCGATATCCCGCGGCGGCAGGCCGATCTGGGCCGCTACCTGTTCTCGCACCCAGTGAAGCAGGCGGCCGGCGGTTGGCCCGCTGTCAGCCGCCGACGCTGCCGGTGACCCGGATAGCGGGCCGGCATCTGCCATGGCGGCGAGCTGCCGGACATGTGCCGAACCCTCGAACCGTCTGTCCACCGCGGCCAGGATGCGCGTGGCGTCGCCATGGAGGACCGTACAATTCGGCACACCGGCTTGCATGGCAGCGTCCCAGGCAGCCAGGCCGGCGTTGACGGGCATCGGCACCAGTCCGCTCTCGGCTCGCATCGCTTCAAGCGCCGAGGGCGGGACGGTCATCCCGCCGCCACGCCAGAATGGCCAGTCCACTGCCAACGTGCGCCCCGGCCCCTGCCCCGTCCGGGCAGCGGCGAAATGACCGAGGAAGCCATTGGCGCCGGCATAGGCCGCCACCCCATCGCCATGAAGCAAAGCGGCGATCGAGGAAAACAGCACGAACCAGTCCAGCGGGTCGTCCCGCGTGGCGGCATCGAGGTTCAGCGTGCCCTGCACCTTTGCGGCAAAGGCTGTGGCCGCGGCCGCCGGGTGCATCGAGCGTATCGCGCCGTCCGGCTTGATCCCCGCGGCGTGGACGACACCTTCGATGGCGCCGAACCGCCGGCGGGCGGCGGATAATGCGACTCCAAGCTGCAGACGATCAGCGACGTCGGCTTGCAGATACAATATCTCGGCGCCGGCCGCCTCGATCGGGCGGAGGCGCCCCGCGACGTCCGCCGGAGCCGATCGGCCGAGGAGCACGAGCTGCCGGGCGCCGCGATCGATCAGATGACGGGCGGCGATCAGTCCCAGCCCGCCGGCGCCGCCGGTCAGGACCCATGCGCCACGGCCGCGCACGGCGAACGGTTCATCAGACCCGGGCTCGATCGGCTCCAGGCCGCGCACCAGCCGGCCGCCACGCTGGTAGCGGATGAAACTGCCGGCGCCCGCCGCGAACTCCAGCCTTGCCAAAGCGACCAGATCATCGCCCGGTTCGGCTTCCAAGACCCGTATTTCGAGCTGCGGCGCCTCGCACTGCGCCGCGTGCAGCAGCGCCTCGACGGCGCGATGGCGGGGATCGCCGCCGGCATAGGCGTAGACCAGCGAAACCGGCCCCGGCTGCGCGGCCAGCCGTTGTGCCAGGAGAAATGCGCGTTCCAGTGCCTGTTCGGCCGGCCCGGCGATGACGATCAACGGCTGGCCGGCGGCGCCGGGATCATCGGCGTCGGTCATCACATGGCTGGCCGGGGGCGCGACAGCCCCCGCCGAACGCGCCGCAGGCCGCCACGCCGGACGGAACAGGAGGGTCGCCGCGCCTGCGCCGCCGGATACGGGGAGCCAGTAGCGCTGGCGCAGGAAAGGATAGGTCGGCAGCGAAATGCGCAGCCCTTCCGGCTCGGCCGCGCCCCCCGGCGGATCCGGCACCGGTTCCCCGCGGGCGACCCGGCCGAGTTGATCGGCCAGATCCGCGACGCTTGTTGCCGCGAGCGTCCGGCTGTCCGTCATCTCCTCCCGGCCGGCGCGCAGCGTGTAGGCGACATCCGCCAGCCGCAGATCGCGGTTGCCAGGGTCGTTCAGGAACGCTGCCAGGTTCGCGGCCATCACCTGCAGCCGCTCCGGACCGCGCGCCGACAGGCGGACCAAAACCGGACCGGACACCTCGCTCGGCAACGGGCGGTCGTCCGGGTATTCCTCGAGGATTACATGCGCATTGGAGCCACCCGACCCGAACGAACTTACCCCGGCCCGGCGCAACTGCCCCGCGGGCACCTGCCAGGGAGCAAGCGAACGCTGCACGACGAAGGGGGTGGCGGCGAAGTCGATGAACGGGTTGAGCGTTCCGGCGTGCAACGAGGGCACCAGCGTCCGGTGCTTCATCTGCAGCAGCACCTTGGCGACCCCGGCGATGCCGGCGGCGGCGATCAGATGCCCGATGTTCGACTTCAGCGAGCCGATTGCGCAGAACTGCGTATCATCGGTCGCCGAACGGAAGGCGCGCGACAAGCCGTCGATTTCGATCGGATCGCCGAGGCGCGTGCCGGTGCCGTGCGCCTCGACATAGCTGATTGTGCGCGGATCGACGCCGGCGTCACGCAGCGCCTGGTGCATCAGGCTGGCCTGCCGTTCCGGACTTGGCACGGTATAGCCGCTGGTGCGGCCTTCGCTGTTGACCGCGCTCCCCTTGATCACGGCGTAGATGTGGTCGCGATCGGCGATCGCCGCGGCGAGCGGCTTCAGCAGGACGACGCAGACCCCTTCACCGTCGACGAAGCCGCCCGGACCCTCGCCGAACGGATGGCAATCGGGGCCGTGCAGCAGCATCTCCTTGCGGCAGAACTGCAAAACGCGATTGGGGTGCAGGGTCAGGTTCACGCCGCCGACGAACGCGACTTCGCATTCGCCGCGCCGCAGGCTCTGGACGGCCAGATGCAGGGCGGTCAGCGACGCCGAACAGGCGGTGTCCACGCTGATGCTGGGGCCGTGCAGGTCGAAGCTCCAGGAGACGCGGTTGGCGACGTCCGACAGGTCGGTGTCGGGCGTCTGAACGTCTCCGGCCGCCTGTGCCGCCCATAGGGCATACGTGTTTGTGCTGACCCCGGCGAACACGCCGGTATTCCTCGACAGGGAGGCGGGCGTGTAGCCGGCGTCCTCCATCGCCGCCCGGGCCGTCTCCAGGAACACCCGCTGCTGCGGGTCCATCTGCTCGGCCTGCTTCGGGGAGATGCGGAAGAACAACGGATCGAACCGGTCATGGCCGTCGAGGAAACCGCCCCACCGGGTGTAGCTGCGGTTGGAATCCTTTCCCGCCGGATCGACGAACTCATGCGCGTCCCAGCGCTCCGGCGGGACCTCGGTGATGCAGGATTCGCCTGCCGCCAGGTGTTTCCAAAGCGCGTCAACGGTGGGTGACTGCGCGAAGCGGCCGGCCAGGCCAACGATCGCGATGCCGTTGCCGGGGGCGGGGTCGGGCCGCGGCGGGTCCGGGGCCGGCAGCGCCACCTGCCCGGCCGGCCGGCCGGCCAGATGCGCGACCAGCGCATCGACCGTGTAATGCTCGAACAGCAGGGTTCGGGGCAGCGGGCCGAACAGCTTCTCCAGCGCCTCGACGATCTCGACATTGGCGAAGGAGTCAACACCGAGGCTCTCCTGAAACCGCTCGGTGCCACCGATCGACTCCGGTTCGCACTGCAGTACGCGCGCGATCACCGACTTCAACGTGGTCCGCAGGTGCTCAGCCGGGGCCGGCGAGGCGGGCTGCGAGGCAGACTGCACGGCAGCCGCAAGCGGCTTGCCCTCGAACGGGTAGCAGGGAAGCGGCACGCGGCGTCCTTTGACCGCCTCAACCGGCGCCGGGGTCTCATCCGGCTCCGCCCGGCTTTGCGGATCGCCGGCCAGGGCACGGGCGAGGTCCGCGGCGTCCTGCACCCGCAGGGCCAGGCGGTGAGGAAATGCCTCCCGGCCGGCGAGCGTCCGAGCGATGTCGTCCAGCGTCAGGGACTGAAACGCGCCGGTGGCGGCAAAGGCGCGCCAGCGATCAACCAACGCGGCCAGGGCGGTGCCGGTGCGCGCCGACAGTATAAGCGTGCGCGGCGCGGCGCTGCCTGCGTGGCGCTTCGCCAGGGGCGGCGCCTCGATCAGCACGTGGGCGTTGACGCCGCCGAAGCCGAACGAACTCACCCCGGCGCGCAGCGGCATCCGGGGCTTGGCCGGGCACCATTCAGCCGCCTCGGTGGCGATCCGCAGGTTGGAACCGTCCAGCAGCAGCGCGGGATTGAGCATTTCTATGTGCAGCGAACGAGGCACCCGCCGGTGCTCCAGCATCAGCAGCACCTTGATGACGCCGGCGATACCGGCGGCGGCTTCAAGGTGGCCGATGTTCGATTTAACCGAGCCGACAAGGCAGGGCGTGCGACGCGGCTGGCCGGCGAACACCCGCCGCAACCCGTCGATTTCCGCCGGATCGCCGGCCGCCGTGCCGGTGCCGTGCGCCTCGACATAGGTCACGGTGCCGGCGCTTACTCCCGCCGCGGCGTAGGCTTGAGCGATAACGCTGGCCTGGGCCGCGGCGTCCGGCGCGGTGATCGAGGCGGTCGGGCCGCTGTGGTTCACCGCCGAACCCGAGATGATACCGCGAATGCTGTTGCCTTCGCGGCGGGCGTCGTCGCGGCGTTGCAGCAGCACAACGCCCGCACCCTCGGCCGGCACGTAGCCGTTGGCGCCGGCATCGAACGGCTTGCAGCGCCGATCCGGCGACAGCATGCGCGCGCGGGTGAAGGAGTCCGACTTCCAGTTCGACAGGATGACATTCACGCCGCCGACCAAAGCATAGTTGGCTTCCCCGGTGCGCAGGCTCTGGACAGCCTGGTGGAGCGCCACCAGCGAGGAGGCATGACCGGCATCGATCGCGAAGCTTGGTCCGTTAAGACCCAGAACATGCGAGACGCGGTTGGCGAGAATGCAGTGATAGGCGCCGAGCGCGGCGTAGCTGTCAGCGTCGGACCCTGCCGACTGCTGGAGGAAATCGCTCGTCATCGCCGCGGCGAAGACGGCCGTGCGCTTGCTGCGGAGTTCGTTCAGCGGGACGCCGGAATCTTCGATCGCATGCCAGCACTCTTCCAACAGCAGGCGCTGCTGCGGGTCCATGGCGCGGGCTTCGCGGTCCGAAATCGAGAAGAAGCGCGCGTCGAACCGGTCGACCTCGGGCAGCAAGCGGCCGACGAGATGTTCCCGGCCGGCACCCGGCACGCCGGGCGCCTCGCGCTCCTCGATCAGGTTCGTCCAGAAGGCGTGGTAGTCAGGGGCGTCGGGAAAACGGCAGGCCACTCCGATTACCGCAATCGGAATGTGGTCCACGTTCAGACTGCCCTAGCCCGGATGAAGGCGTAACCGGAATTGGCCGCGAAGAGGGCGGAGACCTCCTCGACGAACGGCAGATAGTCCGGCTCGGCGACCTGCAGCAATTCGTCGCGGCTGTATTCGAAAGACTGGCGGTTCTTGGTGTCGGCGGCCAGGATGACCGGTCCGGTCAAATCGGCGAATTCCAGCAGTTCAAAGCCGGCTTCGGCCAACAGGTCAGGATAGGCGCCGGCCGTGGTGTGGTTGGCGCACAGCACCTCATGCTGCAGCGTGATGAAATCGGGAGCGGTGTGCGGCAGGTTCAGGAAGTCGGTAATCAACAGCAGGGCGCCGGGCTTGAGGACGCGGCGCGCCTCGCGCAGGGCATCGGCATGACCCATGTGGAAGATGGATTCAAGGAACCACCCGCCGTCGAAGCTTGCGTCGGGAAATGACAGCCGGGTGGCGTCTTCCAGGCGAAAGCGGACCCGGTCCGCAAGTTCTTGTGCCGCGGCGTGATTCTGCGCGATATCGATCTGGTATTGGCTGGCGTTGACGCCCTCGATGGCGCAACCACGAGTTTGAGCGAGCAGCAATGCGGGCAGGCCAAGGCCTGAGCCGAAATCGATCAGGCGCTGGCCAGGGCCTGCCTCGGTTGCGGCGATCATCCGTTCGGTCATCCGCAGCGGGCCCGCCCAGGGCGGCTCATGCAGGTTCTGCTCGTCCCAATAACCGCCGTGGAGGTGTCCGCGCGAGGTGATTTCCCAGCAACGAACCGCACGGTTCTCATAGTATTCGCCGACTGCGCGGAATCGCTCTTCGCGGTCCAGGCCGGGATAGGGAACCGATGATGCCATTGAGGCCTCCGCGACGGTTAAATCCGGTTGTTGCGGTATGTAACAGAACAGCCTTACCCACCGGCGAGTGAAGACACACCCGGTGAGTGCGACAGGCGTCCCGGCCGTTGCGGAATGATTTAGCTGGCGGTGCTGAGGTCCTCATCAACCGGCGGTTTGGCGCGCTGCCGGCTTCCGAGTTCCCACAGATGCTTGCCCGAGCTCGACACCGAGAAGGCATCAAGACCGATCGCGACCCAGCCGAAGGCGCCGAAAGCGCCGGGCAGGAGGTAGCGGCTCAATATGCCGCCACCGGCGTACAGCAGGCCGCGTCCCAGGTCGCCTTCAACGATGCGGCTTGATCCTGGCAGGACCGCAACATCCGCCGCGAACTTCAAAGCGTTCGCTATTTGCTCAACTCCGCCGGGCTTTGCGGCGGACGTGCCAGGCAATGCGGCCGGAAGACGAGCGGCTTCAGATTCCACCATACGATGCAAGCCCCTTATTGCTTCACTATCAGGCGTATGTTTCGTTACCCGAACACGGAAATTTTATAGGATCCGGGTTCCGGTACGTCAACTATGATTTTGTCATAACAATTTGGCTTACATCGAGCCACGAACGACCTGTCAGATATGTCAATCCGCATTCAGAGCGACTCTCCGGCCGCGCCGCCCGCATGTCAGCCGGTCATCAGACTGCCTGCATCCGCCTCGCGCCAGGTGATCGTTGCATGGCCACCGGCCGTGTGCAGACCCACGGCAGCCATGAACACGCTGTCGATGATACGCTGTTCAAACCACCACTCACCAGCCGCAACGGCCGGCGATTGATGAGCAAACGCGATGCGGGGCGGAACGACCGGGCGAAACAGAAAACTCGCAAGGTCGCGCGACAGGCCTTCCCCGGTCGCCTTGATGAACGCCTCCTTCAGGGTCCATAGCCGCACGAACCCGGCCGGCTGCTCTTCGACCGGCAGCGCGAGCAGCCAGGCACACTCCTCGGGATGGAAATAGCTTCGTGCCACGTCGATTTTCGTGCCGCGATCCAGTCGCTCCAGATCGAAACCGAGCGCACAGCCGGGCGCGGCGGCAAGGGCCAGGCCGATGAGCCCGTCGGTATGAGACAGATTGAAGCTGATTGGCGCGGGCAGGCCTGCAACCCGGACATCGGGTTTGCCATGCGGACCGCGAACGAACTGCAACGCCGCGGGCGCCACGCCCAGCGCGGCGGCAACCACGGTGTTGAGAAGTGCATGCGCCGCAATGAACGTCACGCGGTCACGCTCGAACACGAAGCGGGCAGCGCGCGCCGTATCGTCCGCCCCGAGCAGCGGCAGCCAGCGCGTCACCTGCGCCATGGCCAGTCCGGCAGTGCGCAGGGTCACGACGTCGATCGCAGCGGTATCGTCCGAGCCGGGCCGATAGCCCGGCGAAGGGCCGCCGCGACTGACCGCGGCAGCCGCTTTCAGTCGCAAACTCAGGCCGCCGCCGCCGGAGTGTCCTTGGCGGCCTTGGCAGCCTTGAGTTCCGCCTTCGCCTTGGCGACGAACGCCTTGCCGATTTCAAACTGCTCGCGGAAATACTCCGCCACCTTCGGTTCGCTCAGATCGAAGAACACCGGGGTGTTGCCGTCGAAGTGCTTCTGATAAACGCGGCCGATCGCAAACGTTGTCGCGCCGACGACAACGGGCAGCGAGGCGATGCCGAGCGCGGCTCCGATGCCCGGGACGAACTTGGCGATGCTGAGGGCGACCACGGTGCCGGCGCCATAGCCCAGCACGCCGCCGGCAAGCGACGTGACGGTGCCGCGAACCGCCTGCTCCGAAAACGGCTTGCCGTTCAGTTGCGCCAGTTTCTGGATCATGCGCAACTGAATGGCGAACACGGCGGCAACATCGACCAGCGGCAACGGCAATACGCTCGTCGCGACAGCCGCCAGCACGTAGTCCTTTATAACGCTGTCAGCAGCCAGGCTGCGGACGGTTGCAGCGTCCGGGTGCACGATGGTTTCGACGGCGGGATGGGCTGCGTCGTTATCGGGAGACGGGAGGGTGGCCGACATTGCAGGCTCCTGTGAGTGAATTGTGAAACTGCCGCGCTGCGAGCGTTGCAACCGGGAAGATTTTTCAATTACGTGACGGTCTGCCTTGCGATACAGACATGGCTATCGTAATGGTGTTTATGGGTTCTTGCATAGAGGGATTTTGCGGACGGAGGCGGTGTGCGGGCGACGCCGATCGGTTGACGCGTCCGCTCGGTTTGTTTTAGAATCGGTCCGGTGACACGATCGCTTCCCGTAATTTTCTGCTTTGCCGGCCAGGGTTCGCAGTACTACAACATGGCCGCGGAGCTTTATCGCCAGCAGTCCGTGTTCCGGCAATGGCTGCAGATCGGTGATGAAATCGTGCGCGCACGCCACGGTCATTCGCTGCTCGAGGCTATCTACGACCCCCGTCGCGGCCCCGCCGACACGTTCGATCGGTTGGAGATCACACACCCCGGGGTGTTCCTGGTTCAATATGCACTCGCCAGGCTGCTGCTGCATCTGGGGGTCCGGCCGGACGCGATGTTCGGCGTCAGTCTCGGCGAGGTCGTGGGCATGACCGCCGCCGGGGTAGCCTCGTTCGAACCCGTGCTGATCAGCATTGCGGCCGAGGCCGATATCTTTCAGCAGAGCTGCCGCGGCGGCGGCATGACCGCGGTACTCGGTCCGGCCTCGCTCTGCGACACACTGCCGGATGTGGAGATCGCCGGGATCAACGCCGACCGCCACTGTATCATCGCCGGCCCGTCCGCGGGCCTTGCCGCGGCCGAACGAAACCTTGCCGCGCGAGGGGTTCCGTTCCAGCGCCTGCCCGTGGCTTATCCTTTCCACTCACGTTGGATCAACCCGGCGGAGATCATCTTCAGCAGCCCGCTGAACGATCGTCTGCGGCCGCCGCGCTGGCCGTGCTGGTCCAGTTGTCTCGCCGCCCCGGTTGACCCCGGCATTTCCGGCCTGGCCTGGCGGATCGTGCGCGAACCCATGCGGGTGCAGCAGACGGTGCGGGCCATTGAGGCCGCTGGCGGCGCGGTCTACGTCGATCTCAGTCCGTCCGGAACCTTCGCCGGCATCCTCCGTCAATCAATCGCGCACGGCTCGCCGTCGCGTGTCGTTCCGGTCCTGTCGCCGTTTGGCGGCTGCGCCGCGCGGCTCTCGCGCGCGATGGAGTTGCTGGCTGTAGCGGCGCGCAGCGACTGAGAGGCCGTCAGCCGGCCGGTCGCGCAACACTACGTCGCGGTTCGCCATATACAAGGCCTCGTCCAGGTCGTGCGTGACAAGCAGCGCGGTAAACCCGGCGCGCTGCCACAGCGACACCAGTCCGCTGGACGATGAAGGGCAAGCGAATGCCCGATTGAACGCGCTGTCGTTTCGGCCAGTAGCTGCTGATGGTCAGGCACTGCCCTTCAGGGATGGCAGCTTCGACGCGGTGCTTTGTCAGCTCGGTCCGCAATTTTTCCCGGATCCCGCCAAGGGACTGGCGGAGTTCCGCCGCGTCCTTCATCCTGGCTCCCGGGCTGCGGTCTGCGTTATCTCCACGGCGGACCGGGCGCCAATGCGGGGTATTCTCGCTGACACGCTCGTCCGGTTCCTGCCTGAGCGACGGAACCTCCTGAATCTTTCTTTCTCGTTGGGGGATGAGACGCGGCTGGAGACACTGCTCGCAGATGCGGGCTTCCGCGACATTCACGTGGAGCGGGAAACTCGGACTGATACGTTGGGAAGCTTCGATGAGTATTGGTTGCCGATTGAAGCAGGAACTGGATCGATACCTCAATGTTACCTCGCTCTGGACGATGACGACCGACGTTTGGTGCGAGATGAGGCAAAGGCAAAGCTCGCTCAATTCGGGACGGAAGGGAAACTGACCATGAGCGTTGAGTTGCTGATCGGGAGAGGCCACGCCTGATGGAATAAACAGGCGCTCATCGCATGATCAAGGATTATTAAGCAGCCCCCTCATCGAATTGGCGAGCAGATCGCTGTCTGGTGATGCCCCGGCCTTGAGCAATGTTCTACCCTGAATTGCCATGCGCAGCGGGGGAGGAGACCGGATGGAGCTGCGTTGCCTGACTGAGCTCGATTGGCAGCAATTTCGAGACCTCCGCCTGCTGGCGCTGCGCAACGAGCCCGGCTTGTTCTCCGCCACCCTCGCCGTTGAGGCCGGGAAGGATCAGGCCTGGTGGCAGGCCCGCGTGCAAAGCGAACGCCATCAGGTGTTCGGCGTCTTCTCCGGTCACGAGCTGGCCGGCATGATCGGCGTCTTCACCGACTGGTACGATCCCAGCGATGCCACGGCCGTGATCGGCATGCTGTTCGTCGCCCCCGTTCATCGCGGCAAAGGGCTTTCACGGCGCCTGTTCGATGCCGCCCTGGAATGGGTCCGCGCCAGGCCGCACTTCCTGCGCGCCACCGTGGGTCATCGTGCCTCCAACGAAGCGTCGATGCGGGCCATCCTGCGTCAGCACTTCGTGGAGCGGGGTCGCACCAGCCACCTGTGGCCGGACGGCACGACGGAGGACGAGGTTACGTATCTGTTGGAACTCTGATCGTCCGTGCCGCGATGGGCGAGGGCGCGCGGCTTCTGGTGATCGAACGCATCCTGCCTGAGCGCATCGATCCTTCAGACGTGCTCACGCCCGGTCGGTTCATCCATGACATCAACATGATGGTCAGTCCGGGCGGGCGGGAGCGGACCGAGGCGGAGTTCCGCGACCTGCTCGCCCGGGCGGGTCTGAAGCTCATGCGGATCGTCGCGACACCCTGTCCGCTGTCGGTGATCGAGACCGACCCCGCGTGAGGAAGGGCTCGACTCCCTCTTGAAAGGCAAGGAGCATAAAAATCAAGAATTTCGCACCAAAATCCGGGCACTGAAAACGCAGCGGATTTCACGTGCAGAAACTCCTCACGGGCGCGCGAGCGCCGATTTAAGGCGACGCCCGGGAATGATCGAATCGGCTGGCACCGCCATTCCCGTCATGGCCCGGCTCTCGTCCGGGCCAGCTATCGCGGCACTGTGCTGGAACAGGCGGCCCGGACAAGCCGGGCCATGACGGTTTCGAAAACACCGCCGCATGAAGCGGTCGTTCCCGGGCGTTGCCTAACGTAGGCCACGTTATCCGCCACACGGCTAACCGAAACACGCAGGTTCAGCGACGGGGTTCGAAAATAAAGGATCCGATCTGTGCCCGCGGTCACACGGGTCCGCTAAGCTCTCCCCCAAAATGGCGCCGCTTCACTCATCACCGGGAGAGACGACATGCCGAGCACCAGCACCATCGTTGATATTCTAAAGACCATTATTCTGACGCCTGCACCGGCTTTATTGCTCCTGGCAAGTATTGTCTTCTTTTTTATCGCTGTCGCCGGTAATATCAGTGGCAAGATAGAACCTGGAAGGAACGGACGTATTGCCTCTGGATTGATCGGTTGTGTACTTCTCATCATAAGTTTTTATGCGTCCAATGGGCAGAATCCACCAGGGACTTACGCGCTCTCTTGCAACAATACTTACATACAGGGTGATGCGCTGTATTCTACCTGTAAAGGTATCGATGGCAGATATATGCCTACAAATTTACCAGATTACAAGGACTGTGCAGAGAAAGGTATTAAGAACGTAAACGGTTCACTTGAATGCGGACCGGGCTAAACGCTTTTGAATGCTCCGCCCCGTCCCCCGATCGATTGAGCCGAATGCGGCCGCCCCCGAGAGCTTTACCCAGCTTTTTTCCAACTTTTTTCCAACTTTTACCCTCACACTGTGGCAGCCAGCACACTTGTTGTCCTTATCCCGCCGTCGCCGGGACACACGGCTCCCGCTACGCGGGTCAGTTCAACCTATTTGATCAAGATTGCGTGTAGGTGAGGCGCGGCACATGGGCGTCCGCCACGGAAAATGAACAGACTGCCGCCGAAAGGATCCTGTCCGATTACCTGTTGGACCTTCGCCGCCAGGTCGTTGCCTTCTCATCGACGCTGACATTGACGCAACGCCTGTTGTCAGGCGTTGCCCAAGCCGCGTGCCGTGCCTATCGCGCCAGCGCCCAGGGGTCGATGACATCGACACCGGTATCCTCGAAGTCCGCGACGTTGCGGGTAACCAGCACCTTGTTGTGCACTTTCGCTGTAGCGGCGATCAAAGCGTCCGCCACCGGCCGGGAGCGCTGCGCCATCAGCCGCCCCCAACCGGTCGCCACCGCATCGTCCACGGGCAGAATCCGGGCGGAGTAGACGAAGCGCAGCTCATCCAGCCAGCGCAGCAGCGACGCCGCCGCCGGCGGATCGGTGCGCAGCTTCATCATGACGCCCTTCATGACCTCGCCGATGGTGATCACGCTCAGATACAGCGTGTCGGACTGCGCCTTCTGCAGCCACATCACCGCCTGCGGAGTCTTCCGCCGCGCCTCCGAGATGATGCAGGTATCCAGCAGATACATCAGAACGCGACGTCGCGGCCGGTATCCGGGCTGCGGTCGTTGATCGCGTCCACCACGTCGTCGGGCCAGGGCGCGTCGGACAGCAGAAAATCCGCGAAGGACATCCGCGGCTTGATCAGCGTGTCGTAGTCCGCCGCCGAGACCACCACCGCGGCGCGCTGCCCATGCACGGTCACGGTCTGAGGCCCGTCGTCGCGTGCACGCTTCACCACCTCGCTGAAGCGGTTCTTCGCATCCTGCAATTGCCAATCCAACACCGGAGCCTCCCATCTATCCAGACAGGCTAGACTTACTGCGCTCCACCCCCGCCGTCAACCCTTTCCCAAATCCCGCGCGATCTCCGGCCGGTGCATCAGCTCCTCGATCTTCATCGCGTAGTCCAGCGCATGGTCCGGCTGGAACACGATGTCAGGCGCCACCCGCAGCCGCAGCGCCTTGGCCACCTGCCCGCGCAAATACGGCGTCGCCCGCTGCAGCGACGGCAGCAGCGCCTCGACATCGGAGCGTCCCAATCGCGAGATGAACGCGGTCGCCCGCTTCAGATCCGGAGCGATCCGCACTTCGGTGACGGTGATATGGGCGGCAGCCAGTTCCGGATCGCGGAACTCGGCGCGGGCGAACACCCCCGACAACACGTGGCGGATCTCCTCCGCCACGCGCAACTGCCGCTGGGTCGGCCCCGCCGCGGTCTTCTTCGTCAACCCGGCACCATCTCCACTTCGAAGCACTCGATGATGTCGCCTTCCTGGAGGTCCTCGAAGTTGGCGAAGGACAGGCCGCACTCGTAGCCGCGGGCGACTTCCTTGACATCATCCTTGAAGCGCTTGAGCTGCGACAGCTCGCCGCTGTGGATCACCACGTTGTCGCGCAGCACCCGGACGCCGGAACCGCGCTTCACCATGCCTTCCGTGATCATGCAGCCCGCGACCTTGCCGGTCTTGGTGATGTTGAACACCTTGCGGACCTCGGCGTAGCCCAGGAACTTCTCGCGGGCCTTCGGCGCAACCTTGCCTTTGACCAGCTTCTCGATGTCGTCCGACACTTCGTAGATGATCGAGAAGTAGCGGATATCGACGCTCTCGCGCTGCGCCAGCTCCCGCGCCTGGGAGGTCGCGCGGACGTTGAAGCCGATGATGACCGCGCTGGATGCCTTGGCAAGCTGCACGTCGCTTTCGGTGATCTGGCCGACACCGGCCAGCAATATGCGGACCTTCACTTCCTCATGCGCCAGCTTCAGCACCGTGAGCTGGATCGCTTCGGCGCTGCCCTGCACGTCGGCCTTGATCAGGACCGCGACTTCCTTCTGCTCGCCGGCCTGGATGCGCGCCAGCATCTGGTCGAGCGTGCCGCGCGCGCCCACCGCCGCGCCGGCGATCTTGTCGCGCTGGCGGCGTTCGCGGAACTCGGTGATCTCGCGGGCACGGCTTTCGCTGTCCACCACGACGAACGGCTCACCGGCCGACGGCGCGCCGCTCAGGCCGAGGATCTCGACCGGCGCCGACGGGCCCGCTTCCGACATCTGACGACCCTTGTCGTCCAGCATGGCGCGCACCCGGCCCCACTCGGAGCCGGCCACGATGATGTCGCCCTGGTTCAGCGTGCCGCGCTGCACCAGCATGGTGCCGACGGGGCCGCGTCCGCGGTCGAGGCGGCTTTCGATCACCGTGCCTTCCGCCGTGCGGTTCGGATTGGACTTCAGGTCGAGGATTTCCGCCTGCAGCAGGATCGCCTCGATCAGCTTGTCGAGGCCGGTCTTCTGCTTGGCCGACACCTCGACGTCCTGCGTCTCGCCGCCCATCGCCTCGACGACGATGTCGTGGCTGAGCAGTTCCTGCCTGACGCGGTCCGGATTGGCGTCCGGCTTGTCCATCTTGTTGATCGCCACGATGATCGGCGCGTTGGCCGCTTTCGCGTGGCGGATCGCCTCGATCGTCTGCGGCATCACGCCGTCGTCGGCGGCCACCACCAGGATGACGATGTCCGTCACCGAGGCGCCGCGCGCCCGCATCGCGGTGAACGCCTCATGGCCCGGCGTGTCGATGAAGGTGATCCGCTCGCCTTCCGGCATGGTCACCTGATAGGCGCCGATATGCTGGGTGATGCCGCCGGCCTCGCCCGCCGCCACATCGGCGGAACGCAGCGCGTCCAGCAGGGACGTCTTGCCGTGATCGACGTGGCCCATGATGGTCACCACAGGCGGCCGCAGGATCAGATCGTCATCGACGTCCGCCTGCCCTTCCAGCCCGATTTCGACATCCGATTCCGAGACGCGGCGGGCCCGGTGGCCGAACTCCTGCACCACCAGTTCGGCGGTGTCGGCGTCGAGCGACTGGGTGATGGTCGCCATCACGCCCATCTTCATCAACGCCTTGATCACTTCGGGCGCCCGGGCGGCCATGCGGTTGGCGAGTTCCTGCACGGTGATCTGGTCCGGCAGAATAACGTCGCGCACCACCTTGACCTGGTCCGCGCGCAGGCGGTCCAGTTCCGCCTGGCGGCGCTCCCGTTCGCGCTGCCGCCGCACCGAGGCGAGCGAGCGCACCTTTTCGTCGGCACCCTCGATCGCGGCCTGAACGTCGATCCGGCCGGCGCGCCGGCGGTCGTCCGTGCCCTTCTTGGGCGCGACGACGGGCGGCTTGCGGGCTGGAACGCCACCGGCGCCGGTCCGGCGGGCCGGGCGCGAGTCGTCCTCGTCCTCAGGGCGGGCGGTGCGCAGGCGCAGCGTCTCGGTCGCCGACGGGGCGGGCTGACCGGCGGGCGCCGGCCTGGCGGCCGGCGGCGCCTTCGCCACGGGCTGAGCGGGCTCGGCCTGAACCGGCTGCGCCGGGGCGGGCTCCGCGGCGCGGACCTCTTCCTCGGCCTCGTGCGCTTCCTGTTCGGCCGGCGTGCGCGCGGCGGCCGCCGCGGCTTCCGCGGCCTCCCGGGCGCGGCGCGCGTCGGCTTCCAGCTTGTCGCGGATCGCCTGCTCGGCGGCGAGGCGTTCCACCTCCTCCGCCGCCTTCCTGGCTTCCTGCTCGCGGCGGCGGGCTTCCTCGGCCGCGGACAGGATCGAGATCTTTTCCTGCTCCCGGCGTTCAGCCTCGCGCTTGGCGGCTTCGCGCTGCTGTTCCAGCACGGCGCGCTGGCGGGCGGCCTGTTCGGTCTGGGTCAGGGCGCGGCCGGCCCCGGGCGCCGGGCGTCCCGGCTGGGTCTGCGGACGCGGCGCGGGCGCCGCACCGGCGGGCGGCGGCGGCGGAGCACCCGCGGCGGCCGAAGGATTGGGCAGCGGCGCACGCTTCTTGCGCACTTCCACCTGCACGACTTTTGACCGGCCGTGGCTGAAGCTCTGCCTTACCGAGCCCGCGTCGACGGTCCGTCCCAGTTCCAAACGCCCTGCCGGACGCAGGGAGAGCCGCCCTTTGCCGCCGTCCTGATCGTTGCTTTCGCTCATGTTTATCCGTTGGCACCCGTTTCATCGTTCAACGGCGCGGTTGCCCGCTCCGTGGTCCTCGCGGACCCCATGGCCCTTGCGGACCCGTTCCTCAACCCGGCCAGCCTGCCCGCTTCCACGGCGAGCGACTCCGCCAATTTGCCCGGCGCGACCGCGACGTGCACCACATTGTCCCGGCCGAAGATCCGGCCCAGGGCTGCGCCCGGGAGCGGATCGATCACCGTCAGTTCCGGACCGAAGCCGGAGAGAAAGCGCTTGCGCTCCGCCTCGCTGCCGTCCGATGCCTGCACCACCAGGCGAGTCTGTCCGAGGCGCAGCACTTCGCGCGCTTTCTCGAATCCTGCAATAGCCTGTCCGGCGCGCCGGGTCAGGCCCAAAATTTCGCTGATCCGCCGAACCAGCGCCGCCTGGAGTAGACCGGAAAGATCGGATGGCAGCGACACGGGACCGCGTGCGGCCCTGGCAAAGGCCCGGGCAAGATGGCGATCCGCCGAACCCCCGGTTTGCCGTTCTTTTTGGCGCCCTTCGTCTCCGGCGCTTTGCAAGCCTATCACATCCGCGGAGGCGCTCAACCAGATTCCCCGGCCGGGCAGCCTTGCAGCCAGGTCCGGAACCACCTGGCGATCCGGTCCGATCACAAATCGGATCATCCGCTCCTTCGGCAGCCGCTCGCGCGTGACAACGCAGCGGCGCAGCGGCCCGGCTTCCGGCTCCTCCTCGTCCGGGGCTTCCGCCCCGGCGTCAGCCTCGATCTCAGTCGTGATCGGCCTCCTCGGGAGCAGCCTCGGTTTCCTCGCCGTCGAACCAGTGAGCCCGCGCCGTCATGATCACGTCATTCGCGGTGGCTTCGTCCATCTTGTCGGCGCCGACAATCTCCAGCAGTTCGTCGGACGCAAGGTCGCCCAGGTCGTCCAGCGTCTTGACGCCCTTTTCGCCCAGCGCCACCAGCATCGCCGGAGTCAGCAACTCAATGGACGCGACCTCGTCCGTCACACCGAGGCCGACGCGCTTGTCGTTCATCTCGTTGTCGCGCTGCGCCAGGAAGCCCTCGGCGCGGCGGACCAGCTCCTCGGCCACGTTTTCGTCGAAGCCCTCGATGGCAGCGACTTCCTCTATCGGCGTGAACGCCAGTTCCTCGACCGTGGTGAAACCCTCGGTGACCAGCAGCCCGGCAATCATGTCATCGACATCCAACGCCTCGACGAACAGGCCGGAGCGGCGGCGGAATTCTTCCTGGCGGCGCTCGCTTTCCTCGGCCTCGGTCAGGATGTCGATGTCCCAACGCGTCAACTGCGACGCCAGCCGCACGTTCTGGCCGCGCCGCCCGATAGCCAGCGATAGCTGTTCATCCGGGACGACGACTTCAACCCGCCCGGCTTCTTCATCCAGCACCACCTTGGTGACTTCAGCCGGCGCCAGCGCATTGACCACGAAGGTGGCGGCCTGGCTGCTCCAGGGGATGATGTCGATCTTCTCGCCCTGAAGCTCCTGCACCACCGCCTGCACGCGCGAGCCGCGCATGCCGACGCAGGCGCCGACCGGATCGATGGACGAGTCGCGGCTGATCACCGCCATCTTGGCGCGGCTGCCGGGATCGCGGGAGACCGCCTTGATTTCGATGATGCCGTCGTAGATCTCCGGCACTTCCTGGGCGAACAGCTTGGCGAGGAAGCCGGGATGGGTGCGCGAGAGGAAGATCTGCGGGCCGCGCGGTTCCTCCCGCACGTCGTAGATGTAGGCGCGCACGCGGTCGCCGTTGCGGAAACTTTCACGCGCAATCAATTCATCGCGACGAAGCAGCGCCTCCGCCCGGCCGAGCTCGACCATCAGGTTGCCGTACTCGGTGCGCTTGACCACGCCGTTGATGATTTCACCCACGCGGTCCTTGAACTCGTCGTATTGCCGCTTGCGTTCATACTCGCGGACGCGCTGGACGATCACCTGCTTGGCGGTCTGCGCGGCGATGCGGCCGAAATCGATGGGCGGGAGGGGATCGACGACGAACTCGCCGACCGACTTGTCGGGAAACAGCTTGGCCGCGTCGGCCTTGCCCATCTGGGTTTCCTCGTTCTCCACCGTCTCGACGATCTCGGTCCAGCGCGACAGGCGGACGTCGCCGGATTTGCGGTCGATGGTCGCCCTGATGTCCTTTTCGTGCCCGTACTTGGCGCGCCCGGCCTTCTGGATCGCCTGCTCCATCGCCTCCAGCACTTCCTCGCGATCGATGTTCTTCTCACGCGCGACGGCATCGGCGACCAGCAGCAGTTCAGGGCGGGCGATAGCGGTGTCCATGGCAACCTCTGTCAGTTGGCGAGCGGCGGCGTTGCGGTGGCTTCGATCAGGGCGTCCGTGAGGACCAGTTTCGCCCGGCGAATGTCCGGGTGACGAATCACGACTTCAGAACCATCGTCGAGGCGGATCCTGGCGGCGGTGTCGTCGGCGCCGAGCACGATTCCGGAAAACCGCTTCCGCCCGTCCTGCGGAAAATAGGTTTCCACCTTGGCGAGATGGCCGGCGAACCGGTTCCAGTCCTTCACCCGGGTCAGCGGCCGGTCGATGCCGGCGGAGCTGACCTCCAAGGTCCAGGCTCCGGGGATGGGATCGTCCACGTCGATCGCGGCGCTGACATCATGGCTGATCTGCTCGCAGTCCTCGACCGAAATCTGCGATCCGTCCCGCCGATCGGCCATGACCTGGACGGTCGGGCGCTCGCGGCCGAGCACGGCAACCCGGACAAGCTCGAAGCCCATCGATTCGAGCCGGGGCCCGATGATGGCCGCCAGCCTGGCTTCCAGGGTGTTGGTTGGCTCGTTTCCGTCCACAATCGTGTCGCCCAAAACAAAAAGAGGCGGCCGGTTAAGGCCACCTCCGTACTACAGCGGAGAATGATTTCATCGTGAGGTAGCGCGGCGTCACTAAAATTGCAACCCTTCGCGTCCCGTTAACCTTTTTCTCGCATCTTTCCGGCATCCTGCCGGCATGAAGCGTTTGGAATGCCTCGACGGGCTGCGCGGAATGCTCGCGGTGTATGTGCTGCTGGGGCACATGGCGCCGTTCGCGCTGCTGCCGGATTTCGTCCAGAGCCTGGTGTCGCATGGCGGCGCGGCGGTCGATCTGTTCTTCGTGCTGAGCGGCCTCGTCATCGTCAAGGCGCTGGATCGGGCTGGCGGGCATGCCGAGGCGTTCCTGATCGCGCGGGCGGCGCGGATTTTCCCGGTGTTCCTGCCGGTGTTCGCGGTTTCGGTGGCGCTGCAGGCATGGCCGTGCGGGTTTGACGCGATGCCCTGGGTTGGCCCGGACAACGCGGCGCGGTCGATCTGCGTGACGGCGTGGCCGCCGGCCTGGCTGTCGGAAATCCTGGCGCACCTGACGATGACGCACGGGCTGTTTCCGAAGGCGGTGCTGCCGGATGTGTGGGTCAGCTTCCTGGGGGCGACGTGGAGCCTGTCCACCGAGTGGCAGTTCTATGTCCTGGCCCTGGCGTTGCACCCCTTCGGACAGCGGCGGCTGGTTTGGGTGCTGCTGGCAATGGCGGCCGCGGGGACGGCATGGCGGCTGTCGGCGCCGGAGCCGTGGCAGTTCAGCCGGGCGTTCCTGCCGAACAAGGCGCAGTTCTTTGCCCTGGGGGTGGCGAGCGTGCCGTTGCTGCGATCCGAGGCCGGCGCGTTGCGGCGATACGCGGCCGTGTTGGCTGCGACGGTGGCGGTGTGCACGACGCACGGCAGTTTGGGACGGCTGCTGCCGCCGCTGGCCTGGACGATGTGCCTGGCGGTGCAAATGCGGCCGGATGCGTTCGGTATGCGCTGGGCGGGGCTGGTGTTGCGCAGCCGGGTGGCGGCGTATCTGGGGGCGATATCCTACTGCGTTTATCTGGTGAACGAGCCGATCCACAAGCTGATGAGCGGGGTTCTGAGCGAGATGGCGGTGGGAAATGCGCTGCTGTTCACATTGATGTGGGTTCCGGTGTCGATCCTGTTGCCGATTGGCGTGTCCGCCTGGCTGCATTGGCACCTGGAGGTCCCGGCGCTGCGCTGGGGGCGGTCGGTCGCGCAGGCTGTCGCGACGCGAGGCGGGCGTGCGGCGCGGGCGGCCTGATCGCGGCAACCAACTTTTGCCGCTCCGCCTGTGCAGGCCGATTTGCTCAGGCTATAGAAACGGAACAATGAAACCTCCCCATGGCAACCGCCCCGGCGGCTCGTCGCGTCCCCCGTCCGACCGCGGCCCGTATCGCGGGCCTGGCGCCTCGTCCTCACGTCCGTCCGGCGGCCCGGGAGGCGGCGGGTCGCGCGGCGGCGACTCCGGTCCGCGCGACTTTCAGAAGCCCCGCCCGCATGGCGCGCCGAAAATGGGGGCGCCGAAGAGCGGCCCGCGGGATGGAGGTCCCCGCCCGGGCGGCTCGGACGGCGGGTTCAAGCCGCGTCCGGAGCAGGCGCAGCGGTCCGGCGGCGGGGGCGGCTATCGGCCGCGGGAACACGAAGCGCCGCGGGCGCCGGCGGATTCGCCGAAGGGCACCGTCTGGCTGTACGGACATCATGCGATTGCGGCAGCGCTGGCCAATCCGGCGCGGCGGCTGCGCCGGCTGCTGCTGACGGACGAAGCCGAGGCGGCAATCTCGAAGCACCTGCCGCCGCCCTGGGCGATTGCGCCGGAACGGGTGGACCGCGCACGGCTCGATCTGCTGCTCGGGCGCGATGTGGTGCACCAGGGCGCGGCGCTGCTGGCGGACCCGCTGGCGCCGCCGAGCCTGCAGTCGGTGCTGGAGAAGCCCGGGGTGATCGTCGTGCTGGATCAGGTAACCGATCCGCGCAATGTCGGGGCGATCATGCGGTCCGCCGCGGCGTTCGGGGCGGCGGCGGTGATCACCCAGGACCGCAATGCGCCGGAGGAGACCGGCGGTCTGGCCAAGGCCGCGTCCGGCGCGCTGGAGACGTTGCCGCTGCTGCGGGCGGTGAATATCGCCCGGACGATTATTGCGCTGAAGGCGGCGAATGTCTGGTGCATCGGGCTGGATGCAGCCGGGAAACCGCTGTCCGGCCCCGCATTCGCCGACAGAAGGGTGGCGCTGGTGCTGGGGGCGGAGGGCGAGGGCTTGCGCCGCCTGACCAAGGAAACCTGCGACGAGATCGCCGGGCTGACGATCGCCGGCGCGGTCGAGAGCCTGAACGTCTCCGCAGCTGCGTCCATAGCGTTATATGAGCTGACGCGGCGCTGATCTTTCCGTCATGGCCGGCTTGTCCGGGCCACCTCGCGCGGCACATACTGGCGTAGGAGGCTCGGCTACTCCGGGCCCTGCCGCGCGGGGAGATTGCCATGCCCGAGCCACCCCCGGGCCCGAACGCCGGGAGATTCGATACCGCCCCTGCCGCGGCGGCATTGCTGCGCGCGAGGCTGGATCGGGTGCTGGTGTCCCCGCTGGCCGCCGGCGTGGCTCCGGCGACCGAAGCCGAGGGCGCGGCGGTGCAGTTCGCCCTGGCCGGCCTGACCGGAGCGGTGCCCCCGGCCGGCTTCAAGATCGGCGCGACCGGAAGACGGATGCAGGCCTATCTGGGGGTTGATACGCCCATCGGCGGCTTCATGCGCGGCGCCGACATCTACCGCGCCCATGCGGAACTGCGGTTCGCGGACTTCCTCCGGCCGGGGGTGGAGTGCGAGGTGGCGGTGCGGCTGGCGGCCGATTTGCCGCCCGGACCGTGCTCCTTCGATCAGGCTTTGGCTGCGGTCGGGGAGTTCGTCGCGGGGATTGAGCTTGTCGAGAACCGGTATGGCGATGTCGCGGCGCTCGGAACGCCAATGCTGGTGGCGGACCAGATGTACCACGCGGCGGCGGTGGTCGGGGATCAGGGCGGGGTCGATTGGCGGGCGCTGGATATCGGCGCGCTGCGGGGCCGGATCAGCCTGGATGACGGTTTCTCCGACGCGGGGGTGACGAGCGATCTGCTCGGGCATCCGCTGAACGCGCTGGCGCTGCTGGCCGCATCGCCCGTGGCGGCGGCGTTCGGCGGGCTGAAGGCGGGCCAGGTCGTGATGCTCGGCAGCGTGACGCCGCCGGTCTGGCTGAGCGGTCCGGCCGCGGTGAGAGTGGAATTCCCGCCGCTGCCTGCGGTGACGCTGCGGCTGGGGTGAGGCCGGCGCGTCCGGCCGGCCGGCCCCCGGATCTTACCCCGGCATCTTCGGGAAGCTCTGCAGCTCCGTTTGCAGAGCGGCCCAGGGCAGCGCACTATCGCAGTAAAGCTGCATCGCCGGCTTGACCGAGGCCGGGTCGTCCAGCGTGCCAGCCGTAACCATCGTGATGCCCGGCATGACATCAACCCATTGCGTAATGGTGGAGCCACACTCCGGGCAGAACGCGCGGTGCGTCGGCTTGCCGCTATCGGCGATGTCGTCGAACTGCTTCGTGGTGCCGGTGACGGAGAGGCTGTCGGCAGGCACCCCGACGACCGTCGCGAAGGCACTGCCGGTGCTGTTCTGGCAACTGCGGCAATGGCAGATGCCGACAAACGCGGGTTCGGCGGAAGAACGGTAGGAGACCTTGCCGCAGCGGCAATGTCCGGTGATCTCCGGCATAGTGGATTTCCCCCTTTGATTGAGCAGCGGGAGAATACTGTCACGCCAATCGTCTGATTTCCAGAACCGAATGCTCTGTCACACAAACTTTGCTTCGAACGGCGGCAGCAGGTCCGGCGCCTCGAACTCGATCACCCAGAGGTCGGGATCGAACTTCACCTGGCGCGCGATGCAGGCGTCGGCGGTCTCCTGATCCACCGGAGCGGGACCGGTGGCGCGCATCCAGGCCAGGTCGCCCTCGCCCGAGCGCACCTGCGACAGGACGCAAATCTCTTTGTCGCGGCGGAGCACCACCAGCACGCCGCCGGCATCGGCATCACCCTTGCGCAGCACGGCACCGAAACGGCCATCGGCGTTGCCCATGCGCAGCGCCATGCTGACCCAGATCGCGGCCTTGACCCGGGGCTCGCTCATTTGCCGATGATCCGGCGGGCGATCGCCATGCGGTGGACCTCGGAGGGGCCTTCGTAGACGCGCATCGTGCGGACCTTCTGGGCCATCAGTTGCAGCGGCAGTTCCTTGGCGACACCCATGGCGCCGAAGGATTGCATCGCGTGGTCGATGACCTCGGTCGCCATTTCCGTGCCGAACAGCTTGACCATGGAGGCCTCGGTGCGCACGTCCCTGCCCGCATCGGCTTTCGTTGCGGCGTCGTACACCATCAGCCGGCACGCATGGATCTTCACCGCCGCATCCGCCACCCACCACTGTATCGCCTGCCGATCGGCCAGGCGCTGGCCGAAGGTGACGCGTTGCTTGATGTGCTCGACCATCATGTCGAGGGCGCGGCGCGACATGCCGATGCACCAGGCGCCCATCTGCAGCCGCCGCACCGTCAGGCGAAGCTGCATCGGCGCGTAGCCCTTGCCTTCCGTGCCCAGAAGCTGGGTGGCGGGGATGCGGCAGTCCTCGAACACCAGTTCGTAAGTGCGCTGGCCGCCGAGCATGGGGATTTCGCGCTCGATGATGAAGCCTTTGGTGCCGCGCTCGACGATGAAGGCGGTAACGCCGTCGGCGCGCTTGCCCTCACCCGTGCGGGCCATGACGATGACGAAATCGGCCTGCGGCACGCGGCTGACCCAGATTTTGCGGCCGTTGATGACCCAGTCGGCGCCGTCCTTCACCGCGCGGGTGGTCATGCCGGCGGGGTCGCCGCCGGCGCCGGGCTCGGAGATGGCAATGGCGGAGTGCGCGTCGCCGCGCGCGTAGGGTTCGAGGTATTTCGTTTTTTGCTCGTCGTTGGCGACGGCGATCAGCATGTGCAGGTTGGGGCTGTCGGGCGGGAAGATGAACGGGACGCAGGTGCGGCCTTGTTCTTCATAGACGCCTACGAGCGCGGTGTATGGCAGGTTGGCGCCGCCGTATTCTTCCGGAACGTCCAGGCCCCAGAGGCCGAGTTCCTTGCAGATGCCGAGCAGGCGCTGTTCATCTTCCGGCGGCAGGCCCGATTTCCCGCCGGCGGTTTCGCGGGCGAGTACGGATTTTTCCAGCGGCATCACGTCGCGATCGATGAATTTGGCGACGAGGTCCTGAAGCATGCGGTGTTCTTCGGGCAGTTCGAACATGCAATATTGTCCCGGTTGGCTCATGGGGTGCGGCCCGGCCGATCCGCCTCCGTGTCATGGCCGGACTTGGTCCGGCCATCCACGACTTCCGGTGCCAAGTCGACCAAAGACGTGGATGGCCGGGCCAAGCCCCATAGCTATATTGCGTAGAGCACGGCTTTTCCCCACCGTCATGGCCCGGCTGGTCCGGGCCACCTATGCCAGCACGCTGCCGCGATAGGTGGTCCGGACAAGCCGGGCCATGACGATGAAAGAGCGACGCCTCGGCCAAACTTTTCTCCGGCTGCGCCTTATCCTGATAGCTATGGGGCCAAGCCCGGCCATGACACAAAAAGAGTGCCGCCCCAACGCCAAGCGGGCCGGCGGCACGCACGATCACCGTCCGGTAAACCGCGGCGGGCGCTTTTCCATGAAGGCGGTGCGGCCCTCCTTATAGTCCGCGCTGTTGAAGCAAATATCCGTCACGCGCTGCACCGCCGCCATATCGCGCTGGCTCTCGTCCTTGATCATTTCATTGATAATGACTTTCGAGGCGGCGACGGACAGCGGGGCGTTGTCGGCGATGGTGCGGGCTATGTCCAGCACCACGTCGTTCAGAGACTCCTCCGCGGTCATCCGGTTGATCAGGCCGATGCGCTGCGCCTCGGCGGCGTCGATGCGCTTGGCGGTATACAGGATCATGCGCGCATGCGCGGGGCCCACGAGGTCGATCAGTTGCTTTATCGACTCCGCCGCATAGGCGATCGACAACCTTGCGGCCGGTATGGCGAACTCGCTGTCGGCCGAGGCGATCCGCAGGTCCGCCCCCATCGCAATCGCCAGGCCACCGCCGATGCAGAAGCCGCGGATGCGCGCAATGATCGGCTTCCTGAAGTCATGGAACTTCTGCCGCCCCACGCCGGTGACGCGATCATATTCCACCTGGGCGTCGGCGCTATTGCGGTTCTTCTCGAACTGGCTGATGTCAGCGCCGGAAACGAATGACTTGTTGCCGGCGCCGGTCAGGATCACCACGCTGACGCTGCTGTCCTCGGTGAACTCGTCGAGGATCTCGCCGAAGCCGTTCCACATCTCCATCGACATGGCGTTGCGCTTTTCCGGCTGGTTGAAGGTGATCAGCCCGACGCCGTCATCCTTCGCGGCCAGCATTTTCCCGCCGGCGAAAGCAATGGTCTCCGCATGATCGGGCAGCATTCAGATGACTCCCTTGTGTCGCATGTCGTCGAGTTCCGCGTCGGTGTAGCCGAGGTTCTTGAGGATTTCCGCGGTGTGCTCCCCGGCCTCGGGCGTGTGGCTGCGGATCGCCCTGGAGAAGCCGGAGATGTTCAGCGCCGAAGCAACGACCTGCCTATCGCCGATATGCGGGCTGTGCATTGCCGTTGCCATGCCGAGGTGTTTTACTTGCGGGTCCGCGAATACCTGATCGATGGAATTAATCGGCCCGCACGGAATCCCATCGGTTTCGAACAAGTCTATCCAGTGCGCGGACGGTTTGGTCGCCGTGATTTCGGCGATCGCCGCGTTGATCGCGCGGCGGTTTTGGCTGCGCCCGGCCTGGGTTTTCCAGTCCGGGTTGTCCAGCCACTCCGGGCGCCCTATCGTTTCGCAGAAACGAGCGAACACCCGCGACGAGCTGGCGGCGATGTTGATGTGGCCGTCGCTGGTGGGAAACACGCCGGTGGGAATGCCGGTAGGATGGTCGTTGCCGGCCTGGCCAGCGACTTCGCCTTCCATCAGCCAGCGGCTGGCCTGGAAATCCAGCATGAACACCTGCGCCTCCAGCAGCGAGGTGGTGACCCAGCGCCCGGCCCCCGTGCGCTCGCGGTCGAACAGCGCCATCATGCAGCCGAGGGCGAGCAGGTTGCCGGCGGTGAGATCGTCGACCGGGATGCCGACGCGCATCGGGCCGCGCCCCGGCTCGCCGGTGATCGACATCAGGCCGCCCATGCCCTGGGCGATCTGGTCCACCCCGGCGCGCGCGCCGTACGGACCGTCCTGGCCGAAGCCGGAGATGCTGCCGTAGACGATGCGGGGATTGACCGCGCGGATGTCGTCGTAGGCGACCCGCAGCCGGTGCTTGACGGCGGCGCGCATGTTTTCCAGCACCACGTCGGCGGTTTTCGCGAGGCGCATGAAGGCTTCGTGCCCCTGCGGCGATTTCAGGTTCAGCGTGATGGCGCGCTTGCTGCGGTGCAGGTTCTGGAAGTCGAAGCCGTGTCGGCGGCCGGCGAGGTCCTCGCCCTCGGTGGCCGGCGGCTCGATGCGGATGACGTCGGCACCCCAGTCGGCGAAATGCCGCACCGCGGTGGGGCCGGCGCGGGCGTGCGTCAGGTCCAGCACGGTGATGCCGGTCATCGGCAGGCGGTTCGGCTTGTCGGCTTGGCGTTCCGGCATGCGGTTGCGGTTCCCAGGGCGGGCGGTTGCGGCGGGGATCATCGGACGGTCCGGGGGATTGCTCAAGAGCGGGGCGGCGACGTTGGGGGTGCGGAGGGAGGCGGTTGGCGTGTGTAGAGGGCCGGCGCCAGTCTGGACGTGCCAAGCTGTTGAAACCTTCGCGTTGTGGATATACAGTATGAATATCCACCAGGATCGCCCCGATGACCCGCACTGCCTTGTTTCGATCCAACCGCACCCAGGCCGTTCGCCTGCCCAAGGACGTCGCGTTCCCGGAGGGCGTCAAGGAGGTTACGATACTGCGGGACGGTGCCCGCCGGATTATCGTGCCCTCGGAGTCGGTCTGGGACGACTTCTTCGAGTCCCCCGGGATCGACATCGGGGAACGTGAGCAGCCGCCGATCCAGGAGCGAGAAGCCTTCTGATGCTGCGCTTCATGCTGGACACGAACCTCTGCATTCGTGTTCTCCGTGATCGGCCCGCCGGATTGCGCGAGCGCTTCAGCCGCGAAACCGAGGCGCTGTGCGTTTCGACGATTGTGTTGACCGAACTGCTCGTCGGCGCGGCGAAATCGAACAGGCCTACCGAGAACAGGCGGGAGATCGATCGGTTTACCGCCCGGCTTGAAGTACTGGCGTTCGACGCCGCCGCCGCTGCCCATGCCGCCGATATACGGGCAGCGCTGGAGCGGTGCGGTCAGCCGATCGGCGGCTACGACACCCTGATCGCCGGACATGCGCGCAGCCGAGGGCTGATCGTCGTGACGGGAAATCTGAGGGAGTTCGAGAGGGTCCAGGGACTGCGGACGGAGGATTGGCTGGGCGAAACATCGTGATCCTGAACCTGCCGACCAACGGCCTCGACGAGCAGATTGAGGTGCAAGTCTTCCCGGACAACCAATGACCTCTGTTCTATCGCGGATATGAAGCATGAGCGCGTAAAGTCGAGGCAGGCGACGCCACTGCCGTGCGGCGGTGTTTTGCGGTAGACAAGGCCGCTGAACCCGAAGGAGCTGATCCCCATGGCCGCAACGCCGCTGGCGCTGGACACCCCTGCCCCCGATTTCCGGCTGCCGGGCACGGACGGGCGGACCTATGCGCTCGATGCCATCGCCCGCGAGAACGGCATGGTGATCGTCTTCATGTGCAATCACTGCCCCTATGTGATGGCGGTGATCGACCGTCTCGTGGCCGACGCAAGCGCGCTGATGGCGGAGGGCATCGGCTTCGCGGCAATCTGCTCCAACGACGCCAAAGCCTACCCCGCGGACTCGTTCGAGGCGATGCAGCGCTTCGCACAGGCGCACAAGTTCCCGTTCCCCTATCTACATGACGAGGACCAGTCAGTCGCGCGGGCCTATGGTGCGGTCTGCACGCCCGACTTCTTTGGCTATGACGGGCACCGACGGCTGAAATACCGCGGTCGCCTCGACGAAGGCCGCACATCGCCGCCGCCATCCGAGGCGCGGCGGGAGTTGCTGGAAGCGATGCGTGCGATTGCCGCGACTGGCGAAGCGCCGCCCGGGCAGGTGCCATCGATCGGCTGTTCCATCAAGTGGAAGCCGGCCGCGTGAGGAGGTCGCCAAGTGGCACGCCTCCCCCGGAGGCATGCTCGATTGCCGCGATGGTAGAATGAATCAGACGCCACCACCAAACGCGCCTCGCTCTTGTCGGCGCAAGTCGTCATAAGGCGGCCACCCCGGCCGTCTTGCAGGCCATGAGCAATTCCTCGTCCAACGTGGCGATTGGTAAGTCCCGGCGCAACGCCAATTCGAGATAGCCCGCGTCGCAGGAAGTCAGCCGGTAGTGCACGGCGATCCGGTGCACATCGGTGAGCACGCGCCCGGCACTTTCACGATCAACGCGGATGCCAAGGGCGGAGAGGTTCTGTAGAAAAGTTCGCCACCTTCTGCGATGATAAAATGCCCTTTATTTCAGCGCGTGCGAGAACCGCGCTGACTTCGTAGCGCCAGAACGTCGGCACAAAAGCCGTGCTCCGCCGCGTTTCGATCTGCTCAAGGATATAGTCTGCGTGGGCGTGCGCGCCGCTGTCAAAGCACCAGCGCATGGTGACCGAGTTATCGAGAACGAAGCCACTCACGCGCGCCCATGAACCATGAGATCGCGAATGCTGACACCTTCCGGCAGACGGTTACCCGGGCGCGCCGCGCGCAAGCGAACTGCCGCTTCCTGCGGCGAAAGGTCGGGGGCATGACCGGAACGGGCGCGCTCGCCGCCCTCGGCGGCGCGTAACACCGCTTCCAGCGCCGCTCTCTCCAGACGTGCGGAGTCGGCTCTGCGCACACGATCGGCCAGCTCATCGGGAATGTGCACGGTCAAGTCCATAGTTTAATCCTCCCCCGCACCGGGGGACGGTGGCAAGCAGATATATGATAGAACGCATTATCTCATATCGGATGGCTTGTTGCAGGAGGTAATGTGTCGGGCGATCGCTCGTAACTGAGAAGGCCCGCGGCGAAGCGCGGCCCGCCCACAAGCGCCCTTTCGACGCTCAATTGGCGGTTTCCACCGGCAACCCACCGCCCGGGTGATAGCGGCCGGCTCCAATTGCCCCCGCCGGAGAGCCGCAGCTACGCAATCAATGCGCCTGCGTCCCGCTCCATTCCCGCCACAGCAGCATCAGCGCCGCCATCACCGCCGGGCCGAGGAACAACCCGACTAGCCCCCAGGTCTCCACCCCGCCCAGAATCCCCAGCAGCACCCACAGGAACGGCAGCCGCGTCGTCTTGCCGATCAGCGTTGGCCTGAAGAAATGATCTGCCACGAACGAGACCACCATGCCGGACACCGCAACGATCACCGCCGAAACAACCGAGCCCTGCGTCAGCAGAAGCAGCGCCGCGATCCCGAACACCACCGGCGCGCCGAACGGCACCATGGCGGCGACGGCGGTGAACAGCCCGAACAGGGTCGGGTGCGGCACGCCCGCCAGCAGGTAGACGATTCCCAGCAGGAACCCCACGCCCAGCCCCACCAGCACCAGCCCGTCCACCGTGCCATGCACCGAGGCGATCATTTGCCGGCCGATACGTTCGCCCGCCGGACCGAAGGCGCGCTGACTGGCGCGCAGCAACTGCGCGTTCAGCCGCTCGCCTTCCTTGAACAGGAAGAACAGCGTCAGCAGGGTGAAGCCGAACAGCACCAGCCGGTGCACCGCCTCGCCGCCGAGTTCGCGGCTGTTCGCCACGAACTCCGACTCCCGCGCCCGCTTGATGAGGTCCGAGGCCTGGCTCGGGCTCGCCAGATTGTCCTGCCACCAATGCGTGGCCTGTTCGCCGCCCACCGGCAGGTGGCCCAGCCACTCCGGCGGCGGGATGCCCTCGTTGCGCGCCTGCTCGAACATCTCGTAGACGCCGTGGACCTCCCTGCTGGCCTGGTATGCGACCAGCACGAACGGCACAATGAACAGCAGCCCGATGGCGGCGGTGAATAGCGACGGCAGCACCACGTTATGCTTGCCCGGCGGCCAGCGGCGGGCCGCGCGCTGATACAGCGGCCAGAACGAGATCGCCAGGATGCAGGCCCAGACCAGCGCCGGCAGATAGCGGTGCAGCGTCCAAAGCCCGAGCGCCGCCAGCAGCAGCGCAAGGACGAACTTCGCGGCCTGCTGCGGCCTGGTCGCTCCGTCCGCGGACAGGCTGTCCGGACTCACTGCCGGAACCCCGGCGGATAGGGCGGCGGCGGCAGATCGCGCTGGCGCGGCGGTCCGAGCAGCCGCTGCGTCATCATCGCCGCGGCGAACAGCACCAGCGCCAGGGCGAGCATCCAACGGCCGAGGGGCGCGGTAAACTCGGCGAACGGGCTGCCGACGAGAAGCAGGAAGAACACGGTCACGACGACCAGCGCCCCGACCCCGCGCCGCCCGCGCTGCACCGACAGCAGCGCCAGCGCGGCGAACACGAAGTAGATAGCGATCGCCAGCGCGCGCACCACGCCGAACACCTGCGCGCCCAGCATCAGCGCAAGGTCGTGGAACAGCATATCCAGGCTGTCCCAGAGATTGAGGATGCTGTTCAGAAAACGATCCGGACCCACTGCATAGAGCAGCACGGCGAGCACGAGGCCGCCGATCCAGATAAATGCTATGGTGTCTCGCCGCACGGGTCCGCCTTGCTTGCCGGTGATTCGGGCGGTCTTTCTACGTCAATGCCGCCTGCGATGCACGGGGGCGGCGACGGCATTGTGACCGCGATCCTGCGGTTGTGGGTATGCCGGCTCAAGCCGCCCAGGGATCGATCAGAGTGATCGCGACATCGGCAAAATGCCCGGTGTTGCGGGTGGCCAGCGAGGCCCCCGTGGAAAGCGCGATGCCGGCGATCATGCTGTCGCGCAGTTCGCCGGGGCGGCCCGCGCGGCGGCGTTCGGCGGAAATCACCGCCGCGGATACAGCCGCGCCGGCATCGAACACGGCGATGCGGTCGCCTATCCTGCCGGTGGCAAGGCGGTCGAGGCCGCGGCGCAGAACGGTCTTGCGGCGGCCCGGCGGCAGAGCGTGGATACCGAAGTTCAGCTCCATGATGCTGATCGCGGTGATCCAGACGGAGTGACGATCCTGCCGATCGAGCCAGGCAAGCACGACCGGATTTGGGGCGTCGCGCATGAACTCCGAGACGACGTTGGTATCCAGGATCAGCAATCGCCGAAGTTCCAGGGCTGGAGTATCTGCCCGGGCATTTCAGGGAGTTCCTCATTGGCTTGCAGGCCGCCGCCCTTGAACAGAGCAGCGAGTTCCGTTCCCAGGCCGCCGATCGGCTCGGCCGGGCGGGCCACGGCGTCACGCAGGATGGCGCGCACCTCTTCCTCCATGCTGCGGCCGTGTTCGGCCGCCAGGACCCGCAGCCGCGCCTTGACGCCGTCTTCGAGATTGCGGACCAGGAGCTGTGCCATGACGGGTTCCCTCCAATAGATATCAATGATATCATAGGCCGCAGCCTGCCGGAAAACAAGTCAGACGAGGACGCGCATGACCTCCACCCGCCTGGCCGTCGATATCGGCGGCACCTTCACCGACCTGGCGCTGGAGCATGGCGGCACGCGCACGACTTTGAAGGTGTTGACCACGCCGTCAGCACCCGAGCTAGGCGTCATGCAGGGCCTTCGGGCGATCACCGGGGCCGCCGGAATCGCGCCCGCGGAGATCGGGCTGATCATCCACGGCACCACCCTGGCGACCAACGCCATCATCGAGCGCAAGGGCGCCCGCACAGCGCTGATCACCACCGAGGGCTTCCGCGACGTTCTCGCCATGGGCAATGAAAGCCGTTACGACCAGTACGACCTGAACATCGTGCTGCCGGAACCGCTGGTGCCGCGGCATCTCCGCCTGCCGGTGCCGGAACGGCTGGACAACACCGGCGCGGTGCTGCGCCCTTTGGATGAGGCGGCGGTGGCCGCGCTGATCCCGTTGTTACTTGCTGAAAACGTCGAAAGCATCGCCGTCGGCCTGCTGCACGCCTTCGTCAATCCGGCGCACGAACAGCGCATCGCCGCCATCCTGCGCGACGCGCTGCCGGACATTCCGGTATCGCTGTCATCGGAGGTCTCGCCGGAGATGCGGGAGTGGGAACGGTTCTCCACCACCGTCGCCAACGCCTACGTGCAGCCGATGATGGCGCGCTATCTGCGGCGCCTAGAAGCCGATCTGCACGCGTCGGGGGCGGTTTCGCCGTTGTTCCTGATGATGTCCGGCGGCGGGCTGACGACGATCGACACCGCGTGCCGGTTCCCGATCCGCCTGGTCGAAAGCGGCCCGGCGGGCGGGGCAATTTTCTCCGCCCACATCGCGCGGGAATGCGGCCTCGACGGCGTGCTGTCCTTCGACATGGGCGGCACGACGGCGAAAATCTGCCTGATAGACGCCTGCTCGCCGCAGACCGCCCGCACCTTCGAAGTCGCGCGCATCGGCCGTTTCCGCAAGGGATCGGGTCTGCCACTGCGGATTCCCGTCATCGAAATGGTTGAAATCGGTGCCGGGGGCGGATCGATCGCGCATGTCGATGCGCTGGGCCGTATCGCAGTCGGACCGGAAAGCGCGGGAGCCGATCCGGGACCGGTATGTTACGGGAGGGGTGGAAAGAAGGCGGCGGTGACGGATGCAAATTTGCTACTCGGAAGGTATGATCCCGCGCGTTTCGCCGGCGGGTCGATCCCGTTGGACGCGGCGGCGGCGCGCAGCGCCTTGCTGGCGGATGTCGGCGCTCCGCTGGGCCTGACGGCGGAGCACGCCGCACTCGGCGTGCTGGAAATCGTCGATGAGAACATGGCCAATGCCGCCCGGGTGCATGCGATCGAGTCCGGCAAGAGCTATCAGGGCCGCACCCTGATCGCCTTCGGCGGCGGCGGCCCCGTGCATGCGTTTCGGGTGGCGGAAAAGATCGGCATCAGCCGCGTCCTGGTGCCCTCCGGCGCCGGCGTCGGCAGCGCCATCGGCTTCCTGCGCGCGCCGGTGGGCTACGAGGTCGTTCGCAGTCTGTATCAGCGGCTGTCAACGTTCGACGTGGCGGCGGTGAACGATTTGCTGGAGGACATGCGGCAGGAGGCGGAGGCGGCCGTCGCGAAAGGCAGCTTCGGCGCACCGACGGCGGAAACGCGCACGGCGTATATGCGCTATGTCGGACAGGGGCACGAAATCCCGGTGCCCCTGCCGAACGCGGTGCTGGGCGAGGAAGACGTCACGGCGATCCGCGACCGTTACGACCAGGCCTACGCCCGGTTCTTCGATCGGCCCGTGCCGGGTTCGGACGTGGAGATCATGAGCTATGCAGTCGCAGTAACGACTGTGACGGACGCCGTCGCGGCGCCGCCCCGGCCCGACAGCCTGTTCACGGCGGAGGCGGTGCCTGCGCGGGTTCAGACCGTGCTGGATACGGCAACGGGCGCGGTGTCGGACTGGCCGGTGTATGAACGAACGTCACTGGCCCCGGGCGTCGCCATCGCCGGACCAGCCATTGTGGCGGAGGACGAGACGTCCACGCTGATTGGCCCCGGGTGGTCGGCGGCGGTAAACGGGTTGGGGTATATCGAGATGGTGCGGGCCTGAAGCGCTCCCTCATGCTGGGTCGCGGAACGGATTCCGGATCGTCACCCCACGCCAGGTAAATCCATCCTGCATGTCCTCGGACAACAGCAATCGGCAACCGGACGCCGCGGCCGCCGCCAGCATGATCGCATCCCAAAGCGCAAACTTGTGCGCCACCGACAGCTCCATCGCATCCAGAACCACGCCGGAGGATGTCTCCGCAACCGGATAGGCATCATGCCAACCAAGCACCGCCTCCCTGGCCTCGGCCGCCGGACGCCGCGCCTTGCGGGTCAAGACCGCAAACAATTCCCCTAGCGCCTGAACGGGAAGCACCAATTCGTCCCCCGCCAGGTCATTTATGATCCGGGCAGCGGCGACCTTACGTTCCTCGCCGTTCACGCCCTCTGCATAAACAAGGAGATTGGTGTCGAGCGCAGTCCGCACCGTTCAGCGCTCATACAACTCATCACGAGTCCAAGGACCGACGTCGATGACAGGCTGTCCTGCCAAACGCTCAAGCAACGCCGCACGGGCTTTCTCCCGTGCCACACCGGCTGCATCGCAAGGCACGATCCGCGCGACAGGCTTGCCATGTGCCGTCACCACATAAGAGCGGCCTTCCCGAACCTCCCGCAATAGGCGTGAGAAACTGCGGTTCGCTTCCGCGGCGGAGATGGCCCGATCCATGATGGCGCCCAATGTAGTGACTTGCACTATATCTTGCAAGCCCAGCGGATTTCAATCGCCGTCGTTGAGGAAGCGGCGGCGGACAGACCCGACCGCGCCAAACTAAATCCCCTACTCATCCATGTCGTCGGTAATCCGCCGCACCAAAATCTCCCGCTTGCCGACATGATTCGCCGCGCCGACGATCCCCTCCTTCTCCATCTGCTCGATCAGCTTCGCCGCCTTGTTGTAACCGATGTTCAAATGCCGCTGGATGAACGACGTGGACGCCTTCCCCTCCCGCGCCACTACATCCACCGCCTGATCGAACAGGCTCTTGTCGCTGTCGCTGGCGCCCGAAATCCCGGCCACGCCGCCCTCGCTGTCGCCCGATCCATCCGCCGACTCGGTCACCTCATCCAAATAAGCCGGTTCGCCCTGCTCGCGCAGGAACGCCACCACCTTCTCGACCTCGTCATCCGACACGAACGGCCCGTGGATGCGGGTGATCCGCCCGCCGCCCTGCATGAACAGCATGTCTCCCATCCCGAGCAACTGCTCCGCCCCCTGCTCGCCCAGGATGGTCCGGCTGTCGAACTTGCTGATCACCTGGAAGCTGATGCGCGTCGGGAAGTTCGCCTTGATCGTGCCGGTGATCACGTCCACCGACGGCCGCTGCGTCGCCATGATCACGTGGATCCCCGCCGCCCGCGCCATCTGAGCCAGACGCTGCACCGCCTGCTCGATCTCCTTCCCCGCCACCATCATCAAATCGGCCATTTCGTCCACCACCACGACGATGAACGGCAGCGGCTCCAGCGCCAGCGGCTGTTCCTCATGCGTCGGGCGGCCGGTGTCCGGATCGAAGCCGGTCTGCACCTTGCGCGTCAGCACCTCGCCCTTGGCGCGCGCATCCGCCACCCGGTCGTTGAAGCCGCCGATATTGCGCACGCCAAGCTGGCTCATGGCGCGGTAGCGGCGCTCCATCTCCCGCACCGTCCATTTCAGCGCGGTCACCGCCTTGGCCGGTTCGGTCACCACCGGCGCCATCAGATGCGGAATGCCCTCGTAGGTCGAGAGTTCCAGCATCTTCGGATCGATCAGGATCAGCCGGCACTGGTCGGGCGACAGCCTGTACAGCAGCGACAGGATCATCGCGTTCACGCCGACGGATTTGCCCGAGCCGGTGGTCCCCGCGATCATCAGATGCGGCATGCGCGCCAAATCGGCGAAGATCGCCCGGCCGCCGATATCCTTCCCCAGCGCCAGCGACAGCCGGCCGGTGGCCTTCTGAGCGTCCTCGCCGCCCAGGATTTCGCTCAGGAACACGGTCTCGCGCTTGCTGTTCGGCACCTCGATGCCGATGACGTTGCGCCCTGGAACAGTGGCGATGCGGACCGCGGTGACCGACAGGCTGCGCGCCACGTCGTCCGCCAGGCCGATGACCCGGGCGCTGCGGATGCCAGGGGCGGGCACGAGTTCATACAGCGTCACCACCGGGCCGGGCCGGATTTCCACGATCTCACCCTGCACGCCGTAATCCGACAGCACGGTTTCCAGCAGCCTCGCATTGGCCTGCAGCGCCTCCTCGCTCGGCCCGCTCATCGCGCGGGCCGGCGGATCCTTCAGCAGGCTCATCGGCGGAAACTTCCACCCGGCCTCGCCGAGCGGCAGGCTACCCTGCTGCGGCTTGCGCGGCGGCGCCGGCGGCGGGGGCCGGATGCTGCGGACGGGTGGGGCGGGGAACTCCGCCACCTGCGCCGGCTCCGGCGGCGGAGCCGGGCGCGGCGGTTCGGCCGCACGCACCACGGGTCGGGGCCGAACCGGAGCCGGCGGCTCCTGCGGCGCATCGTCCGGCGCAAGTCCTGCCGGGTCGCGGTTCACCAGGTTGACCAGCCAGCCGGAAGCCGAACTCACGCCGCCGACGGCGCTCCGCCCGCCGGATACCGAGTATCGAGCCGCCAGCGCGGCGGCCCGTCCGGCGCTGCTCCATTCCGATCGCGACAGCCCGAGCGACATCAGGGTCAGCACAACCGCAAGCGCGGCGCCAAGCAGCCAGACCGCGGTCTCGCCGACGATGCCGAACAGCGAATGGCCGGCATCCAGTCCGGCGGCGGCCACGACCTGGCCGATGGAGCCGCCCGGGCCGGCCATCACCGGCCAGGGTGTTGCCCGCGCTATCGGCAAGGTGCTCAGCACGCCGGCCAGTATTGGCAAAGCCGCCAGCAAAGCCGCCAGCCGAAGGCCGAAGCTGCCCAACCCGCGGCTTGATGCGATCCGCCAGCACCAGGTCAGCATGGCGAGACCCGGCAGCACGCCGACAACGCCGAAGCCTTGCAGCAGGAAATCCGCCAGCACCGCGCCAACGGGTCCCGCCAGGTTGCCGACATGCCGCGATGTCGCGGTGTTCAGCGACGGATCGCGCGGATCATAGGTGGCCAGCGCCACCAGCACGGCCAGGCCGACGAGGCCGAGCACCAATCCGCCGAACTCGGCAAGACGCTGGCTCATCTGCGCCTTCATCTGCGGCGAGGCGAAACGGCGGGGTTCCATCGTGGGCGATCGGGCGGCCATGAATCGAGTTCACCTGTTGTCTGCGAGTCCTGCGGAACAGCATCAACTATAACCGGGAAGCCGCTGATAAATGAAGCGCGATCCGTGACAGGCGCATTATCCCTTTCGCGGACCGTCACGCATGCTAAAAGCCAGCGCACTGCGCGGCCGGTCATCGCTCCGGTTCGTCATTGCAAACTGTCCGACACGGGGGAAATGATCATGGACGCGGTCACAACAGACACAACAAAACCGGCGCCTCGGCTGCTCGCCAACGCTCTGAGATTCCTGGCGATCGACGCCGTGGAGAAGGCCAATTCCGGCCACCCCGGCGCGCCGATGGGCATGGCCGACATCGCCGAGGTGGTCTGGCGGCACCATCTGCGGCACAACCCGGCCGATCCGAAATGGCCGAACCGCGACCGCTTCGTGCTGTCGAACGGCCATGGCTCGATGCTGCTGTACGGGCTCCTGCACCTGACCGGCTACGACCTGCCGCTGGATGAACTCAAGCAGTTCCGGCAGTTGCATTCGAAGACCCCGGGCCATCCGGAATACGGCCTGACGCCGGGCGTGGAGACCACCACCGGCCCGCTCGGCCAGGGCATCGCCACCGCCGTCGGCATGGCGATCGCCGAGCAGCAACTGGCGCACCAGTTCAACCGGCCGGGGCATACCATCGTCGATCACCGGACCTTCGTGTTTCTCGGCGACGGCTGCCTGATGGAGGGCATCTCGCACGAGGCCTGCTCCTTCGCCGGCACCGAACGCCTGGAGAAGCTGATCGTCTACTACGACGACAACGGGATCTCGATCGACGGCCATGTCGATGGCTGGTTCACCGACGACACCGCAAAGCGGTTCGAGGCCTATGGCTGGCGGGTGATCCGCGACGTCGATGGCCAGGACAGCGCCGCGGTGGAGGCTGCCACGGCCGAGGCGGTGACGTCCGTCGGCAAGCCCACTCTGGTTATCTGCAAGACCGTCATCGGCTGGGGCGCGCCGACAAAGGCCGGCACGCACGACTCGCACGGTGCCGCGCTCGGCGCAAAGGAAGTGGCGGCGACGCGTGAGGCGCTGGGCTGGCACTACCCGCCGTTCGAAGTGCCGTCCGAAGTCCTCGCCGCCTGGGATGCGCGCGATGCCGGTGCGCAGCGCCAGGCCGAGTGGGAAGAGCAGTTCGCCGCCTACGCCAAGTCCTTCCCGGCCGAGGCGGCAGAGTTCCGCCGCCGCGTCTCCGGCGCCCTGCCGGCGGATTTCGCCGCCAAGGCCGACGCGGCCCTCGCCGCCGCCGCCGCGGTGACCAATCCGGTGGCGACCCGCAAGTCGTCGCAGAATGCGATCGACCTGTTCGCGCCGTTCCTGCCGGAATTCTTCGGCGGTTCGGCGGACCTTACCGGGTCCAACCTGACGAACTGGAAGGGCAGCGTCGATATCGAGCACGGCCACGCCGGCAACTACCTGCACTACGGCGTGCGCGAGTTCGGCATGGTCGCGATCATGAACGGCATCGCGCTGCATGGCGGGTTCATCCCGTTCGGCGGCACCTTCCTGGTGTTCGCCGACTACGCCCGCAACGGCATCCGGCTGGCGTCGCTGATGCATCTGCGGACGATCTTCGTGCTGACGCATGACAGCATCGGCCTGGGCGAGGACGGGCCGACTCACCAGCCGATAGAGCACGCGGCTTCGCTGCGGCTGATCCCGGGCCTGGATGTGTGGCGTCCGGCCGACAATTTGGAAACCGCCGTCGCGTGGCGCTCCGCCATTGAGCGCGAGCACGGACCGAGCGCGCTGCTGCTGTCGCGGCAGAACCTGCCGCAGAATGGCGGGGTGGAACGCGCCGCCTCGATCGCGAAGGGCGGCTACGTCCTGTCCGATACGGACGGCAAGCCTGACGTCGTGCTGATCGCCACAGGGTCGGAGGTCGCGCTCGCCACCGGGGCGCGCGACCTGCTGGCCGCAAAGGGCGTCAAAGCCCGCGTCGTCTCCATGCCCTCCTCCACCGTGTTCGATCGGCAGGATGCGGCGTGGCGCGATTCGGTGCTGCCGCCGGGCATCCGCCGCGTCGCCGTCGAAGCGGGCAGCACGATGTCATGGTACAAGTATGTCGGCCTCGACGGCGCCGTTGTCGGACTCGACCGCTTCGGCGAGTCGGCCCCCGGGCCGGCGGTGATGAAGTATTTCGGCTTCACCGCCGAACACGTGGCGGAAGTCGCCGGCTAAGGTTGAACGGGCTGGTTCGGCTGCCGGTCCAGCCCGTTCCCGCCTTGAGGGCGTTGCGCCCTGTGCTGACCCGGTCAGCGCCCGGGCCCGCTGAGAAGCATGTCCAGGGCGGTGATGATGCGTGTGTCTTCCTCGATTAGCGACCCGACGGACGGCCCGAGTGCCGTCCGCGGGACGTGTGCGATCTGAAGCGGGGCGAGGACGACCTCCGTATTCTCGATCACGAAATGCGGCCCGATATCGCTGTCGGCCTGGCCAAATTCCTCTGCCAATAAAAGCGGAACGATCACCCGTCGCGCACCTCCGATATGCGTATGCCATACGCTTGCGGCCGGGACATCAAGCGAAGGCGGCTGTCTCATCCTGGTAAACGCAGCGTGTTGAAGCCCCGGTGTCATCCTTCAACGCCGCGCTACAACGTAGCGTATCCACCGCGCCTTTCGGGGACGCAGGATCTGGAAGGAGCGCCGATGGCCCGGGCATCCCGACGATTGCTGATCGCGCCAACGGTGCTCTCCGGCGCCGGGCTCGGTGCGTTTATCTCGGCACCCCTGCTGGCCGAGCGGCTGCACCTGCCGCCCGACAGCGCCGCGGCGCTGTTCCTGCGAGACACGTTCGGGATCTGGATGTGGCTCGCCCTGGCGTGGCTGGCCGCCCGAATCTGCGACCTGCTGCTGCACCATGTTGCGATGCTGGCACGCAGCGGAACGCCCTACCCGGCCCTGCTTTCGGACCTGCTCCGCGCCACGCTGTTCGCAGCCGCCGGCCTGACCATCCTCATGCAGGTCTTCGACAAATCCGCGACCGGCCTGATCACCCTCTCCTCCGTCATGATCGCGGTCATCGGCTTTGCCCTGCGCAACGTCATCAGCGACATTTTCTCGGGCATCGCCCTGGGGATCGACCATCCCTACGCCATCGGCGACTGGATCGAGACCGTTCAGGGCGCCGCCGGCAAGGTTTCGGAAATCACCTGGCGGACCACGCGCCTCGTGGACAGGAACGGGTTCGTCATCATCGTGCCGAACGGTCTCGTCGCCGGGCAGCGGCTTCTCAATTACGGCGCCGACGCGACCGACTACCGTATTGCGCTGCGCATCCCCCTGGACGCGGCGCTACCGCCGGCCAGGGCCAAGCGACTCCTGCTCTCCGGCGCGCTCGACGCGGAACGCCGGTTCCCGGGGCTGGTGCCGGATGTCCTGCTGTCCGAATGCATCGATGGCGCGGCAAGCTACCTCGTGCGCTTTCGCGTGCCTGACTTCGGAGGCGAGGCTGTGTGCCGCGATACCGTCGCCTCCTGCGTGCTCAACGCCCTGAACTGCGCCGGGCAGACGATCCAGCGCAGCGGCCTGATCCGGCAGCCCCCGCCGCCATGGCCGTCCCCCCGTGAGGCGCTGCTGAGCAACGTCGACCTGTTCCGCGGCTTCGATCCGCGGGAACGGGCGGAGCTTGCCGGCAAGATGCGGGCGCGCGAGCTGGAACCCGGCGAGACCGTGGTGCGCCAGGGAGACCACGGCGACTGCCTGTATGTCCTCGCCGAGGGCATCCTGGACGTCCTGACCGAGCGTCCCGGCATGCCGCCGATACGGGATCGCATCGCCCCGGGAGAGGTGTTCGGCGAGATGTCCCTGCTGACCGGTCAGCAGCGCAGCGCCACCGTGAGCGCCGCGCTCGTGTCACTGGTGTATGAAATCCATCGGGCCGATCTGGACCCGATCCTGCACCACCGGCCGGGCATCGCCGAAGGACTCGCCGCCGTTATGGCGGAGCACCAGGCGCGAAACGATCGGCGTGGCCGCGTGCCGGAGGAGGCCGCCTCGCCGACACGGGCGGATTTGCTGGCGCGGCTGCGGCTGCTGTTCCGGTTGTGACTGAATTCGCTCTGAGCGAGGGGAAAAACCCTGGCAGCCAAAGACGCCTGCCGCCATGTCACAGGTGAAGCTTGCGGTCGCCGCAAGCCCCTATGCCGCCGGAGACCGAGCGTTCGTCGACTCGATCTCCGCCCGGAGCCCGGATCAGGATGACGCCTGACCAACCCGGCACCTGCATCGGACGACCGGAGGATGAGGCGATCCTGCGCCTCAACCGATCGGTGATGGTCTTTCTCGGGCTTGCGGTGTCGCCGAGGACCCAAAAACTGCGCCGATAGTTTCACCGCCCCAGCAGGCGATCCAGGATCCGTCCCTCGATCGCCGCCGCCTTGGGGTCGCCGTGCCGCCGGGGGCGCGGCAGGTCAACCGTCACGTCCATCGCCACCCGCCCGGCATCCAGCAGCAGCACCCTGTCGGCCAATGTCACCGCCTCGGTCACATCGTGAGTCACGACGATCGCGGTGAACCCCTTGTCCTCCCAGACCTGCTCGATCAGCGACTGCATCTCGATCCGGGTCAGCGCATCCAGCGCCCCGAGCGGTTCGTCGAACGCCAGAATCCGCGGATGGCTCACCAGCGCCCGCGCCAGCGCGACGCGCTGCTTCTGACCGCCGGACAGCACCGCCGGCCATTCCTTCGCGCGATCATCCAGCCCGACCTGAGTCAGCGTCTCGATCGCCAGCCGGCGGCGATCCTCGCCGGCCTTGCGGTGCGACAGGCCGACCTCGACATTCGCCGCCACCCGCTGCCATGGCAGCAGCCGAGGCTCCTGAAACATCAGCCGCACCGTATCGCGCCAGCCGGTGGCCCGGCCGTCGATCTCGATCGTCCCGCTTGTCGGCTTGTCCAGCCCGGCAACCAGGCGCAGCAGGGTGCTCTTGCCGCAGCCGCTGCGGCCGACAATCGCCACGAACTGACCGGCCGGGATGTCCAGGTCGATCCCGTGCAGCACTTGCTGCACCCCGAACGACCTGGTGATGCCGCGCAGGCTGACGGACGAACCGTCTGTACTGACGCGAAGTTCGGACGCTCTGACGGGATCGGTCAGGCTCACGTTCATATCTTAGACATCCGCATAAACGGGGTTCCAGGCGAGGCACGTGCGCTCAAGCAGCCGGGCAATACTGTCAGCCAGCTTTCCCAACAGGGCATATATGAGTATGGACACGACGACAACGTCCACCATCATAAATTCACGCGCGTTCATCGCCATAAAGCCGATGCCGGATGACGCCGAGATGGTCTCCGCGACGATAAGCGTAAGCCACATGATGCCGAGGCCGTAGCGCAGCCCGACGAAGATCGACGGCAGAGCACCCGGGAACACGACGCGCCAGAAGATCGCCCGCTCCGGCATGCCGTACGCCCGCGCCATCTCCAGCAACTGCCGGTCAACCGAGCGCACGCCATGCAGCGTGTTGACGTAGATCGGGAAGAACACGCCCAGCGCGACCAGGAACAGCTTGGCTTCCTCGCCGATGCCAAACCACAGGATCACCAGCGGGATCAGCGCCAGATGCGGGATGTTGCGCACCATCTGCAAGGTGCTGTCGGTCAGTTTCTCGCTCAGCCCGGACAGCCCGTTCAGCATGCCGAGGGCAAAGCCGATCCCGCCGCCGACGGCGAAGCCGGCGAAGGCGCGCCACGTGCTGATCTCGATGTCGCGCAGCAACTCGCCGCTGCGGGTGACCCGCCAGAACGCCTCCGCCACCGCTGTCGGCGCCGGCATGACCTGATCGCGCAGCACGCCGAACTGCGAGGCGGCCTGCCACAGCAGCAGGATTGCGGCGGGGACGATCCAGGGCAAAGCGCGCTTCATCGGGTGGTTTTCCTCTCACACCATGTCATGGCCAGGCGTCAGACATCCGCGCGCCAGACGATATCGGACACCTTGATGCCGATCGGCACCAGGCCAAGCGCCTGGAACTGGTCCGCGATCTTCTGCTGGCTGCGCGTATATTCATCATTCATCGGCAGCACCTCGAGCAGGTCGTTCGCCAGTGCGCGCTTCCAGACCGCCACATCGACTTTGGTCCCCTCCGCCAGCAGCGCCGCGAGCTGATCGCGCGAGGCCCGGGCCTTGCGGCCCGCGTTGACGAAGGCTTCCACTACCGTGGACGCCAGCGCCGGGTTGCCGCGCACGAACGGGCCATAGGCCAGGAAATAGGACAGCCGCTCGCCGAGTTCCGTGTTGGTGGTCAGCGTGCGAACGCCCGGGCGGCTGTCGAACAGCGAGATATACGGCTCCCAGATGCCCCAGGCGTCGATCGCGCCCCGCTCGAACGCCGCCCCGGCATCGGCTGGACCGAGATATATCGGTTCGATCTCGTCATAGCGCAGCCCGGCTTTGTCCAGCGCCATCAGCACGAAATACTGCGCCGAGGAGCCGCGCCCGAACGCAACTTTCTTGCCCTTTAGATCGCCCGGGGTCCGGATGTTAGAGCCGGGTGGCAGCAGCATCGACTGCGACGAACCGCGGACCGCCGCGATATACAGCAAATCGGCATGCGCCGCCTGGGCAAAGATCGGCGGCGTATCGCCCACCGAGCCGACATCGACGCTGCCGATGCGCATCGCCTCCAGCATCGGCGGACCGAACTGGAACTCCACCCACTCGACGATGTAGCCCTTCGGACCGAGCAGGGTTTCGAGATCCCCGTTGGCCTTGGCCGCCATCTGGATGGCCGAACCCTTTTGGTACCCGATGCGCACCGTCCTGGCGGGCGCCGCGCGCACGCGACGGATCGCTGGCAGCGCAAGCGGCACCGACAGGCCAGCGGCAAGTATCCGACGTCTGTTCAAAGTCATAATCCCGGGCCTGTCTTCCATTTCAGCCGCATTCCACCGTCATGGCCCGGCGTAAGTCCGGGCCATGACAGGTCCTGCCGCTCGGACGAGACTCACCATCACTCAAACGCCCGCGCGCCAGACGATGTCGGATACCTTGATGTCCACCGGAACCAAATCCAGGGCGCGGAAGCTGTCCGCCACCTTCTGCTGGTTGCGCGTCAGCGCGTCGTCCATCCGCAGCACCTGGAACGGGTCCCGCGCCAGCGCGCGCGACCAGACATCCTTCGGGATGCCGGTGGCCTCGGCCAACAAGGCGGCAACCTCATCGTGGTGAGACTGGGCGTGTTCAGCCGTGGCGGTAAATGTATCGACAACAGCCGACGTCAGCGCCGGGTTCGCCCGCACGAACGGACCATTGCCCAGAAAGAACGAATACTGCTTGCCGATTTCCGTGTTCGTGGTCAGCGTCCGGACGCCCGGCCGGATGTTGAACAGAGCGGCGTACGGCTCCCAGATGCTCCAGGCATCGATCGATCCGCGCTCGAACGCGGCGCCGGCGTCGGCCGGGCCAAGATACACCGGCTCGATCTCATCGTAGCGAAGCCCGGCCTTCTCCAGCACCAACAGCACGAAATTATGCGCCGAAGAACCGCGGCCAAACGCCAGCTTCTTGCCCTTCAGGTCGCCCAGGGTCTGGATCCTGGACCCGGCCGGCAGCAGGATCGACTGCGGCGGCCCAAGCTCCGCGGCGATATACAATAGATCGGCGTGCGCGGCCTGGGCGAATATCGGCGGGGTGTCGCCGACAGCGCCGAAATCGATGCTGCCGACGCGCATCGCTTCCAGCATCGGCGGCCCGAACTGGAATTCGATCCACTCCACGGCATAGCCCTTCGGAGCAAACGCCTTCTCCAGAAAGCCGCCAGCCTTTGCGGTCATCAGGATGGCTTCGCCCTTCTGGAAGCCAACCTTCAAAGTCTTTGAGTCAGCAGCACGCGCCGCTTGCAAAGCCGGCAGCCCCAAGGGCAACGACAGTCCGGCGGCCAGGGCGTGACGCCTGCTTAATGTCATATGCGCAAATCCTTCATTACCAATCGGCGTCCAGGCCCAGCAGCCCGAGAATCTCCCGCCGCAAACCGGCAAGACCCGGGTCCCCGCGGTGACGCGGGAAAGGCTGGTCGATGGTGATGTCCGCCTTGATCGAGGCCGGGCGGTCGCTCAGCACAACCACCCGGTTCGCCATGAACAATGCCTCGTCCACATCGTGCGTGACAAGCAAAGCGGTGAACCCGCTGCGCCGCCAGAGCGACACCAACTCCTTCTGCATCGAGACGCGGGTCATCGAATCGAGCTTGCCCAACGGCTCATCCAGCAGCAGCAGCTTCGGATCGTTGACCAGAGCGCGGGCCAGGGAGACGCGTTGCGCCATGCCGCCCGAGAGCTGGTGGGGATATGCCGTGGCGAAGTGCGTCAATCCGACGAGTTGCAGCGCCTCGTCCACCCGGTATCCCTGGCTGCGCAGCAAACCGCGCGCCTCCAGGCCGAGCGAGACATTGGCCCGCACGGTGCGCCAAGGATACAGGGTCGGGTCCTGGAACATCACCACCCGGGACGGATCGGGGCGGGTGATGTCCTCGCCATCCGCCTTCACCGAGCCGACAGTCGGCGGCTCCAGCCCGGCGACCAGCCGCAGCAGCGTGGACTTGCCGCAACCGGAGGGTCCCAGCAGCGCCACCAGTTCGCCCGGTTCCACATGCAACGTGATGCGGCTGAGGACGGGAAGGAACTTCCCGCCCAGATCGAAACGATGGCTGACATCGCGGACATCGATGTCGGCGCCGGCGAGAACCGGCGCCTCCGCAAGATTGCCTACCATTGCACCAGTCCTTTTTGCCAATCGAGCAGCCGGTCGCGCAGGCGGAACAGCAGGGTGATCAGGCCCGTGCACATCAGCGCCATGACCAGCAGCGCCGCATACATGTTCGCGTAGGCCGCCCAGCCCTGGGCCCATTGCAAGTACCAGCCGAGGCCGGACTTCACGCCCATCATCTCGGCGACGACCAGCACCGAGAAGGAGGAGCCGAGTCCCATGAACAGGCCGACGAAGACCGACGGCATGGCGGCGGGAATGGCCACCTTGGTGATCAGGAAGCGCTGGTTCGCGCCCATGGTGCGGGCGACGTCGTAGTAGGCCTTGTTGACCCCGGCGACTCCGGACCAGGTCAGCACCGTCACCGGGAAGCCGGTGGCCAGGGCGACCAGGAACGTGCTGGCGCTGTGGCTGGACGGAAAGGCGAAGAAGGCCAGCGGCAGCCAGGCCGTAGCCGGCAGCGGGCCAATCAGCCTGAGGACCGGGTGCGCCCAGTAGCCGACAGCCTTCGACCAGCCGACAGCCGCACCGAAGATGAAGCCGACCACCGCGCCGATGGCGTAGCCCTCGGCCAGCAGCAGGACGCTGTGCCAGACGCTGTCCCACAACCGCGCATAGTCGTCGGTGAAGACTTCCAGCAAAGCCTGCGGCGACGCGAAGAACGGCCTGGGCAGAATTTGATACTTTGCGGTCACCAGCTCCCACGCGGTCAGCACCACCGCGATCAGCACCAGCCAGGGGCCGGATTCGCGCAGCTTCGCCGGCAGCGTGAAGCGGAACACGCGCTCGGCCAGCGTGGCAATCAGCAGCAGTACGGCAACGCCGCCGGCGATCTGCGCCAGCATGTCGGTGCGTTCGAAATCGTCGATATCGGGCAGAAACTGCGTGACCACCGCGGCCAGCGCCCAGGTCGCCGCGGCCGCGAGGCCGACATACCAGAACCCTGCGCGGACGTCCTCTATCGGCGGGAAGTCGGCGTACGTGCGGTCGGCCTCGACCGAGCTAGCTGAGGACATCGGCATACACCTTCGCTGAGAATTTTTCGGAGTTGGTGCCCGGCTTGATCACGGAAATCCCCTTGAGCTCGTCCGTGTACAAGGCGAGTTCCTGGCGCAGATCGGCGCCGATGGGATGGTGGCCATGAGCGTGGCTGCGCAGCATGGCGACCAACTGCTCCGGCTTGGCCGACGGCGCATAGGGCGCGTAGATGTTGGCCGCCTCGACCGGGTCGCTGGCGACAAGCTCCTGCGCTTCCAGGATCGCCTCGGTCAAAGCGGCGGCGGCCGGACGGTCGTCGCGGATCAGGCTGCCGCGCACACCCAGCACGCAACACGAGCGGTGCGCGTATTCGCCGTCCAGGTTGCTCGCGACCTCGAACAGGTCATAGCGGTCCTTGAGCACCCAGATCAGCGGGTCGCTGCCGGTGAAGGCCTGGATTTCGCCCTTGGTCAGTGCGATGGCCAGCAAATCGGCCGGGAACACCCGCCAGTCCACGTCCTTCACCGGGTCGATGCCCAGCTTCGCCAGCCGGATCGCGAAGAAATTCTTGTCCGGCGACCCGAGATCGGCCACCCCGATGGTCTTGCCCTTCAGGTCCTGTAGTTTCGTGATCCCGTTGCCGGACGCCGCCACCAGACGCATGCAGCCGCCGTGGATGCCGGTGGTGATGCGGACATCGAACCCCTGCTCCAGCGGTTTCAGCCAGCGCAACGCCATGCCGACTCCCGCATCGGCCTTGCCGGTGGCAATCGCCTCCAGCAACTGGTCGGTTGAGCCGCCGAAATTGATCAGCTCCACATCCAGGTTTCGCTTCTCGAAATAGCCCTTGGCCAGCGCCGTCGGCACGCCCACGGTGCACAGCGCGTTGGCGTTCCATGTCAGCTTCAGCGCGCGCTTCTGGCTGACCACGGTCAGCGGGACCGCCGCCGCCTTGCATATCGGCGGCGCGGCCAGGTCCGACGGCATGGCCGGCCGGTTGCCGGCGAAGCCGCGCGAGCCGATCAGGCCCATCGGCACGGCAACGGCAGCCGTACGCAGCAGACCGCGGCGAGAAACCGGCAAACAAGACATTATAGTAAAGCCTTTCGGTCAGTACGCGTGCGAGACGCAGGGAGAGCCAACGCGTCCGCCAAGGTAGAGGCGCCGCGCCAGACGCTGCACATCCGCCAGCGTCGGCCAGATCGATCCATCCAGATCGTCGAGCTTCATGTCGGTTGCGATAAAGCGATAGCCCTTATCCAGGCGCACGGCGGCGCCGACAAAGGCTCCATCGATGTCGATGACGTGGGACTGCAACATGGCGGTTTCTTTCAGGATCGCAGGTCAGTGAAAGGCGGACGGGAACGCTGTTTCGATCGCGCGCCGACAACACATCCGCAGGCCGCACAGGGACGCGCCGGTGATGCTCCGGCGGCGGGTGGACGGGGTTGGTGCGGTGTGAGCCATCTGACAAATCTCCTGACGCGGCGGGGCTGGACCCGACCGCGCCCCGCATAAGAGGATATTTTTTCGGCCAAGTGCAATATCTGAGTTGAATAAAGATTTTTCTCCTAAATTGTCGGGTTTATGCAGCATTCGTCTCCTGTTTTCCGCGTCTTGGCGAAAATCAAAACGCCCCGCCGCTTGCCTCGCCGCGCGTCCCCTGCTCCTATCCGCGCAACGGAGAAGCGGAGCGCGTGGTGTGGGCCAGACCATCCTGATCGCCGGCGCGGGACATGCGGGCGGTTCCGCCGCCGCCATGTTGCGCCAGCTCGGCTGGCAGGAGACGATCACCCTGATCGGGGAGGAGCCGATCGGCCCGTATCAGCGCCCGCCGTTGTCGAAGGCGTGGCTGACCGGAGACGAGACGGCGGAGACCGTGGCGCTACGACCCGCCGGCTTCTATGCCGCCGCGGATATCGGCCTGCGGCTGGAAACGCGCGTCATCGCGATCGACCGCGCCGCCAGGACGGTCGCCTTGTCGGATGGCGACGTGCTGTCCTACGACATTTTGATTCTGGCCCTCGGCGCCCGCCCGCGCCCGCTGCCGGTTCCCGGCGCGGCATTGCAGTTGCGCTCCATCGCCGACGCGGATCGCCTCAAGGCGGCCCTCCGCCCCGGTGCGCGGCTCGCCATCGCCGGCGGCGGCTTTATCGGCCTTGAAGTTGCGGCCTCGGCCCGGGCGCTCGGCGCGGAGGTCACGATCATCGAGCGCGAGGACCGCATTCTCGCCCGGGTCGCCTGCCCCCTGCTCTCCGATTTCTTCCACGCCCGCCATCAGGCCCGGGGTGTCCGGATTATCGCCGGCGCGCACGTTGCGGCGCTCGAAGGCATCGGCGGGGGCATTGCGGGCATTCGCCTGCATGACGGACGGCTCATCGAATGCGACTCGGTCCTGGCCGCCACCGGCGCCGTCCCCAACGACGCGATCGCCAGGGCCGCCGGACTGAGTTGCGACAACGGCATCATCGTCGATCTGGCGGCCCGGACGGACGATCCTGCGATTTTCGCCATCGGCGACTGCACCCGCCGGCCGCTGCCGCTTTATGGACGGATGGGGCGGCTGGAAAGCGTGCCCAACGCGCTGGAGCAGGCCAGGCAGGCCGCCGGCCAGATCTGCGGCAAGCCGCCTCCCGCGCCGGAGGTGCCCTGGTTCTGGTCCGATCAGTATGATCTGCGCCTGCAGATCGCCGGCCTGCCGTTCGGTGCCACCGCGTTCGCGGTTCGCGGCGATATCGGCGCGGGCACATTTGCTCTGTTCCACCTGGCGGCCGACGGCACCGTTCAAGCGGTGGAGGCCGTCAATGCCGCCGCCGAGTTCATGGGCGGGCGGCGGATCATTTTGCGGCGGAAGCAGCTCACGCGCGCCCGCATAGAGGATATGTCGGTGTCGATGCAGCAACTCGCCGCGTAAACCGGCCGTGAGCAATAAGGGACGTTCAAATGCCGAAGATAACGTATGTTGAATACAACGGAACCCGGCACCCGATCGAGGTTCCGGCCGGCAGGTCCGTGATGCAGGGAGCGGTTGACAACAATGTTCCCGGTATCGACGCCGATTGTGGCGGTGAATGTGCCTGCGCCACGTGCCACGTCTATATAGATGCCGCCTGGCTGGACCGCATCGGGCGGCCGACCCCCGGGTCGCAGGAAGCCAGCATGCTGAGCTTTGCCGCGGTGACCCGGCCGGATTCGCGGTTGTCCTGCCAAATCCAGGTGACCGGCGCGTTGGATGGCCTGATCGTGCGGATGCCGGAAGGGCAGCACTGATCATATTGGTGGCGGACAATAACCGGACAATGACGACAGAATAGAGCGATATATCGCCCGTTTTGATGCAATTACGTACTGTGCATCAGATGGTGTGGTTCGATCCGTTTGTTGTGTATAGTTGTATTCAGAAGGCGTTTACTACTACTGCTTGAAATGACCTGGCCGCTTTATCCTGTGCTTGAACGCAATGACGACCGGAGACGATCCTTTGGGTCCTGGTGGTGCGATGCCAACCTCCGGCAACCGTGATGCGGATTCGATCAACTTTCCCAATAAGTTTACGAATAACCGCGTCCGGCCGCGTCATCATCCGGCTTCCGGTTCGGCGCTGCAAATCCGCCGGCCGTTTGCCGCTCACAAGCCTGAGTGAAGACATCCTGGCATGCTCCGCCGTGATCGAACTCGCCCGGGAGCCGAAGCGTATCGTCCAGCGTTATCCATGGTGTCAGCGACATGAAACTGCGAATGCCGGAATGATTGAACCGCTGGACAGCAGGGTTCTGCCTCCGGGCATCCGCGCCCGTTTCATTCCCGGCGTGAATGGCCTGCGCATGCACGTGCTGGAGGCCGGGATCGACCAGCCGGGGCGGCCATGCGTGCTGCTGCTGCACGGGTTTCCCGAACTCGCCTACTCCTGGCGCAAGGTGATGCCGCCGCTGGCGGAAGCCGGCTATTACGTCGTCGCACCGGACCAGCGGGGGTTCGGCCGCACGACCGGCTGGGACCCGGATTACGACGGGGACGTGGCGTCCTTCCGCATGATGAACCTGGTTCGCGATGTCGCCGGCCTGGTCCGCGCGCTCGGGCGGCGTTCGGTCAAGGCGGTTGTCGGACATGATTTCGGCTCTCCGGTGGCGGCCTGGTGCGCCCTGATGCGGCCGGATATTTTTAGTTCCGTCACGATGATGAGCGCGCCGTTCGCCGGGCCCCCGGCCCCCGGCACCGCCGGTTCCGCTGCCGGATCCATCCATCAGGCGCTTGCGGCGCTCGATCGGCCGCGCAAGCACTACCAGTGGTATTACGCGACACGCGAAGCCAACGCCGACATGATGGATTGCCGGCAGGGCGTGCACGCGTTTCTGCGCGCCTATTACCATCACAAAAGCGCGGATTGGCCGGGCAACCGGCCGCACCGCCTGAACGGCTGGACTGCGTCCGAACTGGCCCGGATGCCTACGTATTACATCATGGACAGGGACCGGACCATCGCGGAGACGGTTGCCGCCGAGATGCCCTCGCAGGCGGCGATCGACGGCTGCGAATGGCTTCCGGAACGTGAATTGCGTGTCTACAGCGATGAATACCGCCGCACGGGTTTCCAGGGCGGACTACAGTGGTACCGATGCCGCACTCAAGGCGTTGGCTGTGCCGAAACCGAGATAGTCTATGGCCGGACGATCGTGGTTCCATCTATGTTCATTGCCGGCGCAATGGATTGGGGCATCTACCAGACGCCCGGGGCGTTGGAGACCATGCAGAGCGATGCGTGCTCACGAATGAGCGACTGCCATTTGCTGGATGGGGCTGGACATTGGGTGCAGCAAGAGCAGCCGGAGCCCGTCGTACGGCTTTTGCTGTCATTTCTGCGGGGATGAAGCCCGGGCGGAAGCAACCATGCCCGAATGGGGAAGACAGTAGGGATGGAACAGAACGGTAAGCGGACTGATTGCGCGCATCACCGCAACGTTCTAGCTCCGGGCGCCTGTTTTGTACTTGCTGCTACTTGTTCCGAATACCGTGGTTATGCCGAAAACAGGGCAGGTTCTGGTTCAAATACGCAACAAATGCCGCAATCTTGCATTCTATTCACATCATTTGGCGATATTGTGTTGATCTCCGTTTCCACCCGGGCGGCCAGATATAGCGGAAGTCGTAATGTTTTGTCTGCGTGCCGTACACGCAGAGTTTGGTTTCGTTCTCCGTCCAAGCTGAGGTAGCGTTCGCTTGTTGGCTGAGCGTCCTGTCCGGCGGGTCCACGATGCGCTTCTTCGGCGGACGTGCAGCCAATGATCACCATGCGACTTTGTGGATGTTTCAGCCGCGGCAGAACGCCGACGGCCTGTCTGCTCGTGGCGGGTTCGCAATGGCTACCAACTGCTCAACAGGAACGGGAACAGGCTGATGCCAAGTGTGGCTGAACCGGATATAGCCATCGATATCGTTGCCTCGACCGCTCGCTCGCCGGGCGCTCACGACCTTCCGGGACACCCGTTTTACCCGCGCCCCCGGCTCCTCGCCGCGACCATCGCGCTCATCGGCCTCGATGCGGCAGTGACGGTCTGCGCCGCCCTGCTGTGCTATGGCGTGTTCAACCCGCTGCACGCCCTGCCGGGCACCGCCGCGGCGATCGGGATGGCCTGCCTTGCCGCCTGCGTCAGCCTCAGCTTTCTTGAGCGCGGATTGTATGCGCCAGCCGACATCGTCGGCCGCCAGTTGAACTGGCGCAAGCTGGCCCTGGCCTGGGTGCAGGCCGTCGACGCCGGCACGCTGATGATTTTCTGCATAGCCTCGCTATCCGGCAGGTTCGGGGTTCCGGCGCTGACCGACATGACCGAGACCTTGGCCGGCCCGTGGATGCCGGCATTGCTGCCGGCCGGCTTTGCCGCCGTGCTGGCGGCGCGTTACCTGCGCACCCGCGCCTGTGGCGGTCCGGCGGCCGCCAACCGGACCGTGATCATCGGAGAGCATGAATCGATCCGTGAGCTTCTGCACCGGATAGCCGCCGCCCCGCGGCGCGCCTTCGACGTGATCGGGGTTGTGGAGCATGCCGCTCCTTCCCTGGATGTCGCAGCCCCGGCGGTGCGGCGCAGCTTTCGCGGCCTGCCTCTGTTCAGCGGCATCGACGCGCTGGAGCGGATGATCCGGCAGGATGCGGTGGATACCGTCCTGGTGGCGCTTCCCTGGGCTGAGGGCGAGCGGGCGCAGGCGATCATCCGGCGGATTTCGATGGCGCCGATCGATGTCTATATCTATGCCGGAATGGATGGCGCCGGGCCGAAGCTGCGCGGAACCGGGTCTGATTTCGACCTGCCGCTGCTGATGGCGTGCAACCGGCCGATCAACGGCTGGCGCGCCAGTGTCAAGCGCGCCGAGGATGTCATTCTTTCGCTCGGGCTTCTGACCTTCATTTCGCCGGTGATGCTGGCGATCGCCATCGCCGTCAAAGCGACGTCACAGGGGCCTGTCTTCTTCCGCCAGCGGCGCGTCGGCTATAACAACCGCGTCATTGAGGTCTTGAAGTTTCGCTCGATGTTTACGCACCTGTCGGATGCGGACGCGACACAACAGACGTTTCGCGGGGATAAGCGCATCACTCCTGTCGGAGCCTGGCTGCGGCGCACGAGCCTTGACGAGCTGCCGCAGCTCCTGAACGTGCTAAAGGGAGACATGTCGTTGGTCGGGCCGCGGCCGCATGCTCTTGCTACGACTGCCGGCGGCCTTGCGCTGGAAGAGGCCGTCCCGGTTTATTCTTCACGGCATCGTGTTAAGCCGGGCATTACCGGCTGGGCACAGGTCAACGGCTACCGTGGCGCGCTGGATACCGTGGACAAGATCGTACACAGGGTGAACCACGATCTCTATTATATTGAGAATTGGTCTCTTGGTCTCGATATCAAAATATTGTGCCAGACGGTCAGGCTCGTTTTTGCCGATGACAATGCGTTTTGATTACGCGAAACCGGCGAACCGCCGTAATTTAGCGGCATGAACTATCGGCCAAGCGTGAACATCTGGCGCGATCATTTCGATTGAAGCCGGGATCGCGATTTAGGAGATGCACCCGTGAACAGGCTATCGACACCCGAACTGACCATCCTTCGCAAGACGACGCCCGTCACGGGTCCGAGCGAAGAAAACGCCGTTGCACCGGTGCGTATCGGAATTGGCGCAATATCGCGGCATCACCCGTCTTTTGTCCAGCTTTACTACGCGATCGAAGCGCGGCGGACCAGTGCCATGCCGCTGGTTGTGCAATTCACTTCGCCGACACCGGCAACGGGCGCCAGCACCGTCGCCTCCGGCTACGCCCGGGTCGCCGCCGACGACTGCGCCCAGCCGGTGCTCTATATCGATTGCAACGGGATGCGGCTGAAAGCCCTTGGCCACAAGCCGGAGTCACCGACGCCGACACTGTTCGACGCGATGCGCCGCGGTCTGCCGCTGTCCGACTCCCTGACGCCTGCCAGGGACGCCAAGAACCTGCTGTGGGCGCGGCTCGGCCCCGGGGAGCGGCCGCTGCTGGCGCTGGGCGGCGACCGCCTGCAGTCCATGCTGGACATGCTGCGCGCCAACCATCCGGTCATCGTGCTCGACACGCCGCCGACGGAAGCGCCGGAATCAGCCGCGGTTTCGCGCTATTGCGACGGGTCCGTCCTGGTGGTTGCCGCGGGCCGCACCAGGCAGTGGGAGATCGAAAGCGCAAAAGCCCTGCTGGAGCGCCTGGGCGGCCAGACCGTCGGCGTGGTGCTCAACCGGGAAAAAAGCGTCCTGCCGCGCTGGATGGGCCGACGCTGACATGAAAACTGCTTCGGACATGTCAGCAAGGTGGGTGCAGGAGAACATCCTGCTTCAAAAGCGCAGGTCGCCAATGGTCGTTGTCCTCGCCGGACTGGATTCCTCGCCGATCGTCGAAGCAGCACTCAGCGACTCGGCCCTGGCAGAGGCTGTCGTTCTGCGGTTTGAACCGGGTTGCTCGGCGCCTTGCGACGCGCTGGTCTGGCGCCTGGAAACCGCGTCGGGTCAAAGCCTCAACAAGCCGGGCCTGATGGACCGCCACTGGCACCGGCGCCCGTACGCCATGACAATGCGTCTGGTCCAATACCTCCCCGGCGCAACCGGACCGGAGATCCTTGATGAGGGGACCATCGGCACGCGCGGTCCGCGCTCGGCGTTCCGTTCCGCGGTCGATCGCCTGGCGATGCGGTTTGTCCGCGATGCGGCGCTCGGGCGGAGCCGGGGTCCCGCCGAGGTTCCACCGGCAACCAGCCCCCGGGGTCTGCCCGGCTGGCTGGATCACCTGCGTGCCACCTGGCACGACCGGGTCATGACGGAATGGTGGAGCCTGGGTTCGACCAACGTCTCGCTTCAGCAGGTGGTTTCGGGCGGCGGCTTGAACGGCATCAGGTGGTATTCGCCGGAAGTGGGTCGCAGTTATCTGGCTGACCCGTTTCCCTGGCCGGGGACCGGCCGCATCCTCTGCGAGGACATGCCGCTGACCGACGGCGTCGGCCGGATCGTTGCGGTTTCCGAGGTCGGGGGGGCGTTGTCGCCGCCGGCCTCCATTCTGGAGGATGGTTTCCACCATTCCTATCCCTGCACCTTGCAGGATGGGGAAATCACCTACTGCGTTCCCGAGTCGACCCGGCGCGGCGCCACGCAGGTTCATCGCTTGTGCAATGACGGGACGCTGATCCCGATCTGCGAGGTCGCCCCCCACGCACGGCTGGCCGATCCAACGTTATTTAGGTGGAATGGACGGTGGTGGCTTGCGTGCACCGACCTCGACCTTGGCGGGCACGATAATCTGTGTCTGCTTCACGCCGCCGAGGTCACGGGTCCGTGGGAGCCGCATGCCCGTTGGCCGGTGAAGGTTGACATCCGTGGCGCCCGCTCCGCCGGAATGCTGTTCAGCACCGGCGGCCGGCTGTTTCGCCCGGGCCAGGATTGCGCTGCGACATATGGCGCGGCGATCGCGCTCCATGAAGTTACTACACTCACCGAAAGGGAATTTCGGGAGACACTGGTCACCGTGCTAAGACCGGACAGAACCGGGCCGTTTCCCCATGGGATCCATACACTGGTTCATGACGGCGATCGTTTCTGGGTTGACGGAAAACGTTTCGTCCTGGATTCCGCCCGGCTTTGGCACAAGCTGGTTAACCGCGCAGCCCGCATGGTCTCGAAAGCAGAGGTAGGCTGAACATGTCCGGATCGATTGCCGTATCGGCCAGCAAAGGCCTGACCGCTGCGGCGGCTTCTCCGCGCACCATCGGTGGCAGAACGCGCGCGATGTCGGTTGCAATCTATCTGCATGACCTGTCCGGCGGCGGTGTCGAGCGCCAGAGCCTGATCATCGCCGAGGAGTTCCGGCGCCACGGCGTTGACGTGACCCTGGTCGTGCACCAATTGCGGGGCGAGCTGTTGGACCAGGTTCCTGCCGGACTGCGGGTGATCGACCTGGCAAGTTCGCGGACATTGCAGGATGTGCCTCGGCTGGCGGGTTTCCTGCGGCGTGAGGAGCCCGACATTCTGGTTTCCAACGTGGACCTGAATAACGTCGCGGCGCTGCTCGCAAAAGGTGTCGCTTTCTCCAGTACAAAGATCGTGATTTGCCAGCACAACCCGATGTCCGCCGGCTATCTGCGTTCCGAGAACTGGCTGTATCGGTATGTCGGACTTTCCTACAAGCTGCTCGGGCCGCTGATCGATCGCGCGGTTGCGGTTTCGAGCGGCGTCGCGGAGGAACTGATCGACTTGGCATCCGTGCCGAGAGACCGGGTGTTCACCATCAACAATCCGGTGGTCGGCCCTGATTTCCAGGAAAGGTGCGACGAGGACATTGGGCATCCCTGGTTCAACCAGCCGAACCGGCCGGTGTTCGTGACTGCCGGACGCATGGTCGCCCAGAAGGATCATGAGGCCATGCTGCACGCCCTGGCAATCCACCGCCGGACGATGGACAGCCGCCTGATCATTCTCGGCACCGGCCCGCTGCGGGACCATCTCGGCTCCGTGGCGGAGCGGCTTGGCCTGACGGAGGCCGTGGACTTCGCGGGTTTTCACCCGAACACATTGCCGTTCTTCCGCCAGGCCGACGCCTTTCTGCTCAGTTCCCGCGCAGAAGGTTTCGGTAACGTGGTGGTTGAGGCGATGGGATGCGGGACGCCTGTCATATCCACCCGCTGCGAGCATGGCCCGAAGGAGATTCTGGAACACGGGCGGTATGGCGTCCTGGTTGAACCCCGCAATCCCGAGGCCCTGGCTGTCGCAATGAACGGGGTTGCCACGATGCGGGAACGCTTTCCGGCGGAACTTCTGCGTCAGCGGGCCAATGAGTTCAGCTACGCGGCGTGCGCTTCCCGCTACATGGCCTTGTTCAAGTCTTTGGTGCCCAACCGGGCATGGGTGGCATGACCATGATCGATCGGAAGCGCCCGTTCGGGCTGACCCTCAGCACCGAGTCCGCCCGGGAGATCGCCGGTGCCGCAACCCGAATCCGGCGGCGGCCGGAGGACGGCGTCGGCCTGGTCGTAACCCCGAACATCGACCATATCGCCATCATCCGCCGATCGGCTGCCATGGCCCTGGCGTATAAGAATGCAGAGCGGATCGTGTGCGACGGCTGGCCGGTTCAGCTTTACGCGCGCCTGTGCGGCGACCGGCTGTCTCGTGTGACAGGGTGCGAAATCACCTCCGAACTCATGCACATGGCGCCGTATGCATCCTGGCAAAGGTTCTGTTTCGTTGTCGATACCGAAACCACCGCGGACGCCGTGCGGGAATGGGCGAGGCGCAACCTTCTTGCCGATGCCTGCGCGACGATCGTCCCGCCGTTCGGTTTTGATAAGGATGCCGCATTCTGCGCTGCCATGGCCCGGTCGATCGCGGCGCATGGCACCACGGTGCTGATCATGGCCGTCGGCGCGCCGCGAAGCGAGATCTTCGTCGACTCCTACCGGGCCATGCTGCCGCCGTGCTGGGCGTTCTGCGTCGGCCAGGCGGTGAAGATCGAGTTGGGCCTGGTGCTGCGTGCTTCCCGCGGATGGCAGTCCGTCGGCATGGAATGGCTGTGGCGATTGATCCAGGAGCCGCATCGACTGGCAAAGCGCTATGCTACCGCAACGTTGGGCTTTTCCGCGGCGATCGTCGAAGACCAGTTGCTCGGCGGCCTGCGTACCGTGGGAAGCGGCCGATGATTCGCGGGCTCCGCACCTTGGCGCCGGCGCGGTTGACCGACGTCCGGTCGGCTTCCGGCAACGTGCGCATTCGCAAAGCGGCGTTCTCGATCGCGCTGTTCTCAGTGATCCTGCAATTCGCTTTGTCCGGGAACACGCTGGAGAACCTCGGCATCGACTATGCCAACCCGGGCGGCAATCCGCTCGTCAAGCTGCATCCGTCGACCTATCTGGCGGCCATCGGCTGCTGCATGGTGCTGTTCCTGACCCGGCCCGCGGGTTCGGGCCTTGTGCGGTTCTTCCGCGCGACGCCCGCACTGGCGGCCTTCGCGATCATGATCCTGTTCTGCGCATTCTACTCGATCGCGAATGTCGGTTTCAGCGGGGCGGCGGTGTACGTCGAAAGCTACCTGGCGGCCGCCATGCTGGCGGTCGCCCTGGAAGCCGGCACCGATCGGCAGAAACGCTCGCTGGCATGGTGGATCATTGGCTTTTGCGTTCTCAGCATCATCCTCTCGATCGGTGAAAGCGCCACCCAGACGCACCTCATACCGTTGCACCTGGACGACAGCGTCGCCAAGGAGTTCGCCGACGACATTGAGGACTTCCGCGGCGACGGCCTCTTTGGGCATCCCCTGATCGCGGCAGGTGTCACGTCGATGGCGACCTTCATGCTGTTGCGCATGCGAATGAACGGCCTGCTGAAGGGCACGCTCTTTACCGCCATGCTGATTGGCCTGTTGAGCTTTGGCGGCCGGGCCGCCCTGCTGACAACTGTCATTGTCGTTGTCCTCGCCGCCGCCTATGAGCTTTTGCGCGGTATTCTCCGCCGTGACCTGAGCATGGGATTTGTCGGCGCAGTAGCCGCCGCCTTGGTCATCCTGCCGCCGCTGATGATCGTGCTGGTTGCGAGCACCGACATCGGCGAACGTATCATTTCGCACATGTATATAGACGACAGCGCCCAGGTTCGCAACTTGCAGTGGCAGGTATTGAATTACCTCAACCTGAACGACGTTTTATTCGGCGTGCCGCCGGATCGGCTTGAGGTGATGAAGTATCAGATCGGCCTTGGCGGCGCGACCACCGACATCGAGAACTTCTGGCTGCTCATGTTCCTCAATCTCGGCGGCATCGGGTTCGCCGTCTACGTGGCCGCGCTCGTGCTTTTCATCGTGCATCTTGGACGGACGGCCAATCACCCGCTCGGTTGGATGCTGCTGATCTCTACGATTATAATTGCTTCGACCAGCAACTCGCTCGGCCGCAAGAGCACTGATCTATTCTTTACGACCGCCTGCATTGTGGCCATGACCGGCTACCCGAAAACCGCTTCAGCCCCCGCCAAAAAGCCCGTCAGCCGCGATCGGCCGATTGGCGCGCGGACGTCCCGACGGCTGGCCCTGCAACCCACCCAAGTCAAACTGCTCGGAAGCAAAACATGAACGAAGCCCTTGCCCTGTCGCCACGTCTTGTCATGCGCGACCTGATGTTGACTGCGTTCACCCAGAAGGCCCGGGTGTTCCTGATATGCTTCTGCGTGATGGCGATCAGTGTCGGCATCGCGTTGATGATCCAGCCCGACTACAAGGCGAAATCGTCACTGCTCGTGCTGATGGGCACGGAGCATGCCTTCCGCCCGGCCGCCGGCGAGCAGATGGTGAACACGGGCGGCGTCGACGCCGAACAGGTGCTCCGCACCGAATCCAGCATCATCGGCAGCGACGATCTGCACCGCACGGTCATCCGCGACATCGGCATTGCCAATCTCTACCCGAAGCTGATGCAGCAGCCGAGCGCGTTCGAGAAATGGCAGACCGACATCAAGCAATTCATCACCGACAGTCTCGGTCTGACGGAAAAGAGCACCGATACCGGGGCCTCCGATCCGATGTCCAAGGCGATTGACCAGTTTGCGCGCAACCTCACGATTACCGTAGACAAGAAATCCAGCGTCATCGGCCTGGAGTTCACCAACCCCAACAAGACCCTGTCAGCCGAGGCGCTGCGCGTCCTCGAGGCTCAGTATTTCGATCTTCGGGCCAAGCTCTATGGCGACGTGCAGGCGCCGATCGTCCAGGTGCAGCAGGATGCCGTCGCCAGGCAGCTTGCCGCCGCGGATGCCGCTTTGCAGGCGTTCAAGCAGCAGCACGACATCAGCAACTTCTCCGAGCGGCGGGCGATCCTGCTGAAGCAGCAAGGGGAGCTCGAGACCGCTCTGACGAAGTCCGAAAGCACGATCGCCGAGCAGACCGCCCGCCTGACGCAACTGACCCAGCAGCTTGCTTCCGTGGCCGGAAGCAAGAAGGGCTCGCCAAATGCCGCGGCGGCGCTGCAGGGCATGGTGTCGGCCTACCAGAAGCGGCAGGAGGAGGCAGCGACGCAGTATCGTGGTTCACCGGCCGTCGATGAGGCTCGCCGCCAGATGCTGGAGCGTGAGACCGACATCGCCCGCATGCAGGCCACCCAGGCCTACGGCGTGCAAACCGACCGCAACAAGACCGAAGCCGATCTCCGGGCGAGCCTGGCGGGTCACGACGCGATCTCGGCGCAACTCACGGCATTGAACAAGCAGGTCGCCGATCTCGACGCGGAAGAACTGCAGTTGCATCAGCTTGAGCGCAACCGCGCTATTCTGGAGGACAACTATAAGGCGGTGTCGAAGATCCTCGATGAACGCCAGATCGTCGAAACCGTCGAAGCCAACCGGCAGTCCTCGGTGCGCGTGATCCAGCCGCCGCGTATCCCGGCCCTGCCGCAGCCGACGCGCCGCCTGATCCTGACGGCGGGCGTCGTGGTCAGCCTGCTGCTGTCGATTGCCTCGATCCTGATTTCTCACTTCTTCCGTGCGATCTACCTGCGGCCGGAAGCGCTGGAATTGGATACCGGCCTGACGGTGCTGGCATCGGTGCCGGAGATGCGGGCGATCGGGGGATCGTCCGGGTCGGTTCTGGTCGTGCCGGCGTAAGATCAGGACGATGCCGCAGCCCCGGCGCAACGATCTGTTCGGCGTCCAGTCTCTGCGCGCGGTGGCGGCCCTTCTTGTGGTCGCCTACCACGCGGTAGAGCAGTGGACGACCCGGATGCCGGGCTACGGACCCGGACAATTCTGGCCGAACGGGTCCGGCGGTGTCGATATCTTCTTCGTCATCAGCGGCCTGGTGATGACGATCTCGGTGCAGCGAAATGCCGGGCGGGATCACCCCGCCTGGACATTCGCGAAAGACCGGATCATCCGGATCGTTCCTCTTTACTGGATCGTGACGACTTTGAAGATCGCCGCCGTGGCGGCGGTACCGGCGCTGGCGGTGCGCACCAGCCTTGAGCCGCTCTATGTGGCCGGATCGTACGCGCTGCTGCCGCTCTATGAAGGTTCCAGGTTGATCCCGCCGGTTTTGCCTGTGGGATGGACGCTGACCTACGAAATGTTCTTCTACATCCTGGTCACCACGGCGCTGGTGCTGCACGCGCCGCTCAGCCGGATCTGCGCGCCGGTGATGATGGCGGTGGCTGCATTCGCTGTCTTCGTGACGGCGAACGGCTTTGCCAGCACGATCGTGCTGGAGTTCCTGTTCGGCGTCGCCATTGGCAACGCCATTCCGCGCCTGCAATCGCTGCCGCCGCTGGTCAGCATTCCTGCCGGAGCGGCCGCCTTCCTGCTTTTGTTGGTCATACCCGTCGTCGGCGATCTGTGGCGGCCTGTAACCTGGGGTATTCCAGCCGCGGTGATCGTTGCGGCTGTCGTTTCCGCCGAGATGCCGCTCCGCCGCGCGATGCCGCAGTGGCTGCTGGCGGCCGGCAACGCATCCTATGCGACCTACCTGACCCACGGCTTCGTCGTCCCCGCCGTCTTTATCCTGTGTGCAAAATCGATCGCATTTGATCCCGCCGGCCTGGCGGCGACGGTTATAGTCAGTTTGTTCGTCAGCGCAATCGTTGGGCAACTTACTCATTACGCCGTCGAACAACCGCTGATGCTCCGTCTTCGCACCAGGCGGCCGGTTTCCACACTTCCAGCTCCCGGATAACTCATGCCTGATTCGCTCGATTTTTCGCGTCAGCCGGTGCTGGTTCTCGGGGCATCAGGCTTCATCGGCTCGCGCCTCGCCGCCTCCCTGGCCGCAGGCACCGCGTTTCGCCCTATCGCGGCGTCGCGGCGCCCGAAACCCGGCGGCGTTGTGCTGGACGCCACCGATCCGGCTGCGATGCGCAAAGCGATAAAAGGCGTGCCCCGGGTGGTGAATTGCATCGCCGGCAGCAATGAAGCCATGGTCCGGTCCACGCAGGCGCTCTGCGATGCGGCTCGCGCGCAGCCGCCGGGCCGGATCGTCCATCTCAGCAGCATGGCGGTTTATGGTTCCGCAAGCGGGTCGGTGCAGGAAAGTCACGAAGCCGCCGCGCCCGTCAGCGGCTACGGCGAGGCAAAGATCGCCTGCGAACAGATTATCCGCAAATACGTGCGCGATGGCGGCGACGCGGTCATCCTGCGGCCAACCTGCGTCTTTGGTCCGGGCAGCACGCAGTGGACAACCCGGCTGGCACGCCTTCTGGAGGCGCGCCGCATCGGCGATCTGGGTTCGGCCGGAGACGGCTGCTGCAACCTCGCCTTCATCGACGATGTGGTGGCGGCGATCGTCAACGCACTCGATATGCGCGGGATCGCCGGCCAGACCTTCAACCTGTCGAGCCCGGCTGAGCTGACCTGGAACGAATTCCTGGTCCGGTTCGCCAAGGCGCTGGGAGCCACCCCGGTGAAACGGATCGCTCCCCGGATGCTGAAGCTGGAAACCAAACTCCTGGCGCCGGTGCGCAAGATCGCCGGCAAGTTCCGTCACACGCCGGCGACCGAGGCGATCACGCCGTCGCTCGCCGCGCTCTGGGCGCAGGACATCCGCATCGACAGCGCGGCGGCGGTCGCCGCGCTGAGAATGCCGCAAACAACGCCGGACGCAATGATCGCCGCCGCCGTGCAGTGGCTGCGCGGTCCTGCCAACGTTTCGGGCCTGGAGTTCGCATCATGAGCAACCGCCGGACAGTCTTCCTGGCATGCCCGTACGGCCAGGTCGGCGGCGGCATGGGCAGCATCATGGCCTACCTCGCGTCGTTGGAAACGGACCCGTCAGGCCGTTTCGATCTCAAGCGGCTGGAATCGCGCGGCGGCGGCCACATCGCGGCCTCCCCTGTGTTTCTGGCCGCGGCCATCGCGCGGATCTTCGCCGAAGCGGCAAGCGGGCGGCTGGCGGTGGTGCACCTGAACCTGGCCGAGCGTGGCAGCGTCTATCGCAAGGCGGCGCTGCTCTTGGCGGCGAAGCTGGCGGGCGGGCGCGCTTTGTTGCACCTCCACGCGGCGCAGATCGTGCAGTTCCATGCCTCCATGGGCCCGGCCGGCAAATGGCTGCTGCGCTGGATGTTCCGCTCAGCGGATCATTGCGTGGTGCTGGGCGAGGTGTGGCGGCGTTGGGTCTCCGACACGTTCGCGATCAGGCCGAACCGGATCAGCGTGGTCTATAACGGCGTGCCGGCCACAGCGGCGAAGCAGCGCACGACCCCCGCGGACGGCCGGTTCCGTCTGCTGTTCGTCGGCAACCTGCTGGAGCGCAAGGGCGTGAAGGACCTGCTTCAGGCCTTCGCGGCTCCGGCGCTGCGGGCGCGCACCATCGAACTGACCATGGCGGGGGGCGGACCCGTCGAACACTACCGGGCCATGGCGCAGCAGCTTGGCATCGCGGGCCGCGTCACGTTCACCGGCTGGGTCAGCCAGGACGATGCCCGCACCCTGATGGTCAACGCGGACGCGTTGATCCTTCCCGCTTACGACGAAGGGCTCCCCTTGGTCATTCTGGAAGCACTGGCATCCGCGACCCCGGTCATCTGCACCCCGGTCGGATCGATCCCGGAAGTGCTCGCCGACGCGGAAACCGCCCTGTTCGTGACACCGGGCGATGCAGCCGGCATTGCCGCCGCAATCATCAGACTGATCGACAATCCCGCTCTCGGCCGCCAAATTGCCTCGGCAGGTTCGGCCCTTTATCAGCGGCTTTTCACCATGGAGGCGTTCGCGCGCTCGGTCGGATCGCTCTACGCGATGCTGACGCCGCGCGATGCCAAGCCGGACGCGCCCGTGTGGCCGTCCGTTCAGGAGGCGCATGATGATCGACAGCGCTGACGATATCGTTCAGGACGCGCGGCTGCGGGCTGAGATCTGCATTGTCGGCGGCGGTCCTGCAGGCATTACGCTCGCGATGGAACTGGCGCGGCTCGGGAAAAGCATTCTGCTGCTGGAATCCGGCGACCTCGCCCCCGCCGACGACGTGCAGTCGCTGAACGAAGGCGAAGTGGCGGACGAAGCCCTGCACAGCCCGCCGGACAAATACCGGCCGCGCTGCCTCGGCGGCGGCACGGCGATCTGGGGCGGACGCTGCGCCCCGTTCGATCCGATCGATTTTGAAGCGCGCCCGTGGATGGACCACAGCGGCTGGCCCATCGGCTTCCGGGACATCGAACAGTATTACCCGGCGGCCAACGCGCTGTGCGAGGCCGGCGAGTATGAATACGACGCCAGGCTGGCCGTCTCCGGCGGCATGCGGCCGTTGCTGCGCGGCTTCACGCCGTCGCATTTCGATATCAACCGCATCGAGCGCTTCAGTTGCCCGACCAATTTCGGCGCCCGGTACCGCACCCGGCTGCAGACCGAGCCGAATATCCGCGTGCTGATCCGCGCCACCGTGACCCGGCTGCGGGCATCCCGGGACGGTGCCCGCATCGAAGGACTCGACCTGCAAAACCGTAACGGCATCGGTTTCACGGTTTCCGCGGATCAGGTTGTGCTGGCGATGGGCGGGATGGAAATCCCCCGTTTGCTGCTGACATCGGACGATGTCCATGCGCGCGGCATCGGCAATGCCAACGATCTCGTCGGGCGGTTCTACATGTCCCATATTGCCGGCACTGTCGGCAGCCTGCAGGTCAACGGCCCCCGCGACACGGTTTGGCACGGCTACGACGTCGCCGCCGATGGCACCTATTGCCGCCGCAGGATCGCGTTGCGGCCGGAGGTGCAGGCACGGCTCGGCATCGGCAACGTGGTGTTCCGGCTGCACCACCCGCGCATAACCGATCCGCGGCATCGCACCGGGCCGCTGTCGGCGATTTACCTGGCGCAGAGTTTCATCAGTTACGAGTATGCCAAGCGTCTGGTCAGCGATACGCCGCCGACACTGTCCACCCGGGTGCGCCACGGCGTGAATGCGGCAACCGATCCGTTTTCGACGGTGCGGTTTCTCGCGCATTGGTTGCGCCACCGGACGCTGGCGGAACGAAAATTTCCTTCGATCATCATCCGTCCGCGCACGAACCTGTTCAGCCTCGATTTTCATGGCGAGCAGGTGCCCAACCCGGACAGCCGCATCACTCTCGGCGCGAAGACGGACCGGTTCGGCAACCGTCAGGTGCGGGTGGACTGGCGCTATACCGGTCTGGACATCGAAACCGTCGCCCGGTCGTTCGAACTGCTCCGGGCGGATCTGGCGGAGCGCCGGACCGCCACCCTGACCCTGGCGGCGAACGAGCCGGATATCGAAACGGTGGTGCGGCGGGATGGCGCCTATGGCGGGCACCACATCGGCACCGCCCGCATGGGTGCGAGCGCCGCCACCGGCGTTGTCGATCCGAACGGAAAAGTATTTGGTGTCAACAATCTGTTCATTGCCGGCAGCGCCGTGTTCCCTACATCGAGCCAGGCGAATCCGACCTTGACAATTGTTGCAACCGCTCTCCGCCTGGCCGGGCACCTTGGCAGGATCTCCCGGCCGGTTTCGCGCGTTGGCATTGTCGAAGATCTCTTGGCAACAGGATAGACAATGCACGACACCGCGGCGCATTTGCATCGGTTTGGCGAACTGGCAGTGAAACACCTGTCCGGCGAGAACGGCATAGCAATTCTGCTGCTATGGTTCACGATCCTGTTTGCCGGGGTGGTTACCTACATCCGGACAAACCCGGGCAACTGGTCGGTGCGCAGCTTCGTGCGGCATCTGTTGCCGCCGGAGGTTTTTCAGTCCGCCTCGGCGCGGGCGGATTGCCTGTTCTGGCTGTCCCGCAGGATCTTCATGCCGCTGTTGGTGCTGCCGCTGGCGATCTCCACCGTCGCCGCGGGCCGCTTTTCCTACTGGCTTCTGAGCGGGATTTTCGGCGCACCGCAGCATCCGCCCGCCCCCGCGGGGCCGCTGCTTCTCGTTGCCTTCACCGTGACGATGCTCATCGCCTACGATCTGTCATATTATCTGTATCACCGCATGCAGCACGGTATCCCGATCCTTTGGGAACTCCACAAGGTCCATCATTCTGCTCAAGTGATGATTGGCGTCACCAAGGACCGCGTCCACCCGATCGATGAGATCATGAACCGCTGGTGGGATGGCGTGATCCCGGGTCTGTGCTATGGCATCTGGCTGTTTTTCGCGCTCGATCCGGTGGAGGTCACGGTCTTCGGGCTGAACGTCTACCTTCTGCGCAATACCATTCTGATGATGGATTTCGTCCGGCACACCCATCTCAAGCTTTCGTACGGACGGCATCTCAGCGCGATCCTGCTCAGCCCGCACTATCACCAGCTTCATCACAGCACCGCCGAAAAGCACTGGGACAAGAATTTCGGCCTCACCCTGACGATCTGGGACCGGATGTTCGGCACCCTGGTGATCCCGGAGCCGGATGAGGACTTCGTTTTCGGCCTGACCGGCAATGAACACGATGAGTATCAGTCGCTGTATCGCCTTCACGTCGTTCCCTTGCAAAAGATCGGCCGCCGATTGGGTCTTCTCGGCGGCCGCCGAACCAACACGCCGGAGAAGCGGTATGAACTTCAGACTTGAGATCGTCACTGACCTGGAACGGTTTACCGCTTTGCGGGACCACTGGCAGAAACTTTGGGCTGCCTCGAACGGGCGGATCTTTCAAAGCCATGACTGGATTTCCGGCTGGCTCGCCGGCGTCCGCGACCGGAAGGAAATCCGGCCTCAGATCGCCCTGGCCTGGCAAGGCAATGTTCTGGCCGCCGCGATGCCCTGCGCCGTGCACCGGCGCAGCGGCCTGCGGATACTGCACTGGGCGGCGCAGCTTTTCAGCGATTACTGCGACTGCCTCGTTGACCAGGCGCAAGACGGCTCGGTTCTGCTGCCGTTGTTGTGGGACGGCATGAAACAGTTCGGCGGCTTCGACCTGATCAGCCTGCAGCAGGTCCGGCCGGATGCGGGCTGCCGAGGGTTCCTCGACGCGCTGGTGAACAATTCCGGTCAACTCGAGATCGCGCCGCGCGAAAAGCGTTGCATGCGCATCGAAAACCAATGGCCCGACGGAACGGCCTTCTTCCGCTCGCTGAACAAGAAGGCGCGCAACAACCACACGCGCGGCAAGCGCATCCTGTCGGAGCTCGGCGGCGAGGTCAGCTTCCGGGTGATCGAGCCCGGCCAGCCGGTGCAGGACGTGGTCGCCGAAATCCTGCGTCTGAAAGAGGTCTGGCTGCACACGCACGATCCGAACTCGACGCTGTTCGGCAGCGACGGCACGGCGCTCAGGGCGGTGCTCGACCGGGCGTGGAAGTCGGGCCTGGCGTATATCTTCCTGCTGGAATGCGGCGGCAGGATCGCTGCCGCATCGATCAATTTCGTCTACGCCGGACGCATGGAAGCCTATTTGACGTCCTACGATGAAGCCTTCGAGCGGGCATCGCCCGGCACCATCCTGATCGTTGAATACGCTCAATGGTCCTTCGACCGCCGCCTGACATTGGTGGATTTCCTGCGCGGAGACGAAGCCTTCAAATTCCGCATGGCGAACGCCGAAACATTGCTCAGCACCTTCACGGGCGCGCGGACCCTGGTTGGTCATGTCGCGATATCCGGTCACCGCTGGCTGGCCAGGCACCGCAAGCGGCAGGACGCCGTCGAAAGCACAGCCGAAGCCGAACCGGAAGCGGTTGGCTGAGCGCCCGGCTCAGCCAACCTCCCGTTATCAGGCTACAGCAAGCTCAGGCTGCACCGCGACCAGTCCCCGGACGGCGGTGCGGCGCATGAACCGCGTCAGGCGCCGGGACACGAACCCCGCGCCATAGGCGAACCGGAGCATCGGCCCGAAGCTGTTGGCCGCCGCCGTGCCGACAACAAACAGCCCCGGCACGGACGTCTCAAAATGGCGGGACAACACCGGCGACCGGTCGGCAAGGTCGAGCTGACGCATGATCCCGTCGCCGATAAAGCGCAGCCGCCGCATGTTAACCTGGTAGCCTGTTGCGGCGATAACGTGTTCCGCTTCCACTGTCGTTTCGGATCCGTCCAGCATCCGGAACGTTACCGCAGCCAGATCGCCACGCACGGCGGACCCTGAGAGGCGTGCCCCGAGCATGACGCTGACGTTGCGCTCAACCTCATCGCGGGATGTCCAGCCCGGTGCCGGCCCCAGATGCTTCCGCACGACCAGATGCCTGAAATCCCGCGGCATCTGGTAGAACACCATCGGCGCCACCACGCAGGCGAGCGACCGCCATCCGGTGCCGAGGCCGGACTCAGGCGCCTGCAGCTTGTCCAGCAGGCTCCGCGGCCGCGGCGGGTCGCAATAGGCGATCCGGGTCTGACGCGCGGCCACCGTCACGTGGGCGCCTCTTTGGCTCATCAGGCCGGCAATGCCGATGCCGGACGCGCCACCGCCGATAACCAGGACCTGCTTCCCCTCGAAGCGCGCCAGCGAATGATGATCCGCGCTGTGGGAACACAATGGGCCGGCGATGGCGTCCAGTTCCGGCGGGACGTCATAAAAGCTTCTGATCCCCGCCGCGATGACGACGCGATTTGCCAAAACTATTTCGTTATCATCCAAATGGAGCGTAAACCTGCTGCCGTCGAACTCCAGGTTTGTCACCCAGCGCGGATCCAGCATCGGGACGAAATGCTTCTGAAACGCGACCCCGTAGTCGGAAAACGTTCTCAGCGGGACCGGCAGGCCGGAGTGCTTATATGGCAGTCCGTGCTGAACGCAATAGTCTTGCAGGGTAAAGGCACCGTCCGGATGCCACAGGTTGGAGGCGAAACCTTCGGACTTCAACACCATGCCTTCCGGCATGCCGGTCCGCCAGGTATGCATCGGCTGACCGAAAACCCTGGTCCCGAGGCCGGCGGCGGACAGATGCGCGGCGAGGGACAATCCGTACGGTCCGGCGCCGATAATTGCGATATCCGTGACCGCGGTCATGGGTTCCCTTCTTTTGACTTCAACATCACAAGCGCCTCATCTCAAGATTAAAGTACTTTTTTGCCGTTGCGCCAATGGTCTACTGTCGCAAGGGCAATATCGACCTTGATTGCAGAACAGCCCCCGTCTTGTCCAGCAACTCACCCTTATATGATGGCAAGCACATGAACGTATCGCCTTTGGAACTGGCTTCCCGCTTTGGTTCCGCGCCCACTGCGCCCGATGCGCCCGATGCGCTTGCGGCATCCGCGGATCTCACCGCGGCGGACCACCGCCGCGGTGAGCCGCCTCGGATCCTGCTGGCAACGACAGGTGCGCTGCCATCCACCGCCCGCCTTGCGCTGGAACTTCACGACGCCGGGGCCCGCGTCAGCCTGATCTCACCGCGCCATCATCCCGGCCGCGTGCTCGATATCTTCGACAGCCGCATGATCTACCGCGCCATCGCGCCCTGCCGAAGCCTGGAGGCGGCACTGATGCGGACCGGTCCGGACCTGGTGATCCCCTGCGACGAACGTGCGGTGCGCGACCTGCATCAGCTTTACCGGGGAACCAGCCACCGCGGCCTTCGGCTGCTGATCCAGCGATCGATCGGGTGCGCGGAGACGTTTCCCGTCGTGACATCGCGCGCGGAGCTGCTCGATCTCGCGCGCCGGCTGGGCGTCCGGGTTCCGCCCTCCGCGCCGCTTCCCTCCGTCGGCGCGCTCGACGAATGGATGGCCGGCAACGCCGCTCCGTTCGTACTCAAGGCGGACGGTTCCTGGTCGGGCTTCGGCGTGCGCATCATCGCGGACCCCGCCGCGGCAAAAGCCGAATTCGCCGACATGACGCGGCGCGCCAGCGGGCGGCTGGCGCTGCGGGAAATGGTGCTTGAAGGCAACAACTTCGCCGCCCGCTCCTGGTTGAAAGGCGAACGGCCGACGATGTCGGCGCAGGGCTATGTCAATGGGTGGCCCGCCAATATCGGTGTCGCCTGCTGGCAGGGCGAGGTGTTGGCGGCGACCTGCGTTGAATCCGTATCGACCCTGTCGGCGACCGGGCCCTCCACCGTGGCGCGGATCATCGACAACCGCGAAATGACGGACAGCGCCCGGCGGATCGTCAAAGCATTGGGACTGAGCGGCCTCATCGGTTTCGACTTCATGATCGAAGCGGCAACCGGCGCTGCTTATTTGATTGAAATGAACCCGCGCTGCACGCCGATTTGCGCGGTGCGGCTGGGTCCCGGACGCGACCTCGCCGAAGCCCTCGTCGCCCGCCTCTCGCACCGCCCGCCGCGCGAGCGCCCGGCCAGGACCGAGCGCGACATCCTGGTGTTCTTCCCGGACACGTGGCAGGTGGACCCGGGCAACCCATACCTCCACGCCGGCTATCATGACGTGCCGTGGGATCAGCCGAAACTCGTGCGCATCCTGATGCGGCCTGAAATGCGGGACCGGTATGCGGTCACGCGGATGCTGCGCCGGGCATGGTGGCGGCTTCAGGGGCGGAAGCCGCCAGCCAACTGAACGACTCCCTGTTCAACTTCACGTCGTCGCGATCTCACGCGCAACCGGCTGGCGTCGCTCCCGATATGGGCTGAAGAGTGCGTCCTCACGCGCGGACCAGGACATGCGCCGATCATCGGGTTTGATGCCAGACGCGGCGGAAAGGGCGGCGCCGGTAGCCGCGCAATCAACTGCGCCGGCCAACTACCTCGACCTCTATGGCCTATCCAAGCCGCCCTTCGGCGACTCATCCGAAGCCGCAAGCTACATCCTGTTCGCCTCCCATCGCCGTCCGTTCGAGCTGCTGACCGACCACATGGTCAACGGCAACGGCCTTGTCATTCTGTCCGGGGAGAGTGGCGCCGGAAAGAGCCGGATGCTGCAGGCCGCCGGGAACGCCGTCGCGGAGTCCGGCGTGCCGACGATCCGGGTGTCGCGCCCCCCGGGCGGACGGGTGGATCTGACCCGGCTCGTCGCCGCGCTGCTCGGCCAGAGCGACCCCAGCCTGCCCGCCGCGGATACCATTCAGACCGTGCTGAGACCGCCGCACAAGGCGGTTCTGATCGACGACCTCGATCTCCTGCCAACCGACTGCCTGCAACTGATCGCGCGGTTGCTGCGGCCATCAGCCGAACCGGGCGGTGTCGCGATCGTCGGGACCGCGACCATGGACCTCTCGCCCGGTATCGCCCGCCCGGACCTGGCCGAACTGAGCCGGACCGCGCGGGCGTCGGTGCGGTTGCCGCGCATAGGGCCGGTGGAAGCGCGCCAATATATCGAGCGGTCGCTCTGGATAGCCGGCGGCACGACGCGCCGGCTGATTACGCCGGATGCCCTGAAGCTGGTCGTCGCGCGCTCGCACGGCTTGCCCGACGCGATCAACCGTCAGATGGAGGCGGCGTTCACCGCGGGGTTTGCGCGCGGCGACGCCGTGATAACCGTCAAGACGCTTGCCGCCACAGCCGAACCGGCGCGACAGCGGCCGGGGGCTCCGGCGCCCGGACAACCCGGCTCCGCGTCATGGCTTATTCCGGCGTTGGCAGCCTGCGTGCTGGCGATCGGGATCGCGGCCTTTCTCTACAAGGGGTTGCATCATAGCGCGGAGGCGGATCACGGTGCGGCTGCCCGGGCGGCGCCGCCACCGCCCGTGCCGGCGCCGGCGCCCGCACTGCCTCCGCCGCCCGCGAACGCCGTCTTCCAGCCGGAAGTGCAGCAGCCGCCCGGGCCGGCGAAGCCGGTGGAGACCTTGGCGCCTGACCTGATGGCGGCCTTGATGAAGCGCGGCGAGCAGTCTCTCGGCCTTGGCGACATCGCCGCCGCCCGGCTGTTGTTCAGGCGGGCCGCCGAGGCCGGCAACGCGCGGGCCGCCGTCGCGATGGGGAAGACCTACGATCCGGATGCTCTTGCCGCCGGTCCGGCGCAGGGTGAAGCACCCGATCCGGCCCTCGCCGCCGAGTGGTATGCCAGGGCGGCTGCGCTGGGCGACCCGCAGGCGCCCGAATTGCTGGAACGACTGAAAGGCCGCTCGCCGGACACCAGACAGTAGAACGCATTACGCCAATTTGAACTCGATACTTTGCGCGCCCTGCCACAGCACCAGCTTGCCGAGCGCCGCCAGGTTTTCATTCCCCTCCACAATCGTCAGGAAATGGTTCCCCGCCAACTGCCCCATCTTGCTGGCGAATTGCACGCCACCATAGGCCAGCAGGATTTCGGTCTCGGAAATCCCGCCCGGATAGAGCAAAAATTGCCCGGGCGCCGGATAGCTCGTGTGGTTCTCGAACGGCAGACCCAGATCGAGATCGCCCAGCGGGATCCAGCACCCCTCCCCGCTCCACCGCACGTGAATGATCCGCTCCCGGTATGGCAGCAGCGAGCGGAACCTGCCGACGGTTTTCGGCGCGTTCGCTTCCTCGAAGCGGGCTTTGAACGTGTACGGACCGGCGGCGACGTCGATCAGGCTCATGGCATACCCTTCCTCAGACCTGGAACGCATTCGCAGCAAAACCGCTTGGCGCACTGCCGGCGGGTCCGACCCGCCGCAGCCCATCGGCCGGTCTCGATCCCAACCCGGATGTCGCCGAACGGCGCATCGGCCCATGGGAAGCTCCAGCAAGCCCGCCCCGTGAACCGGGCGGCGAAGCTGATGCGGCCGAACTCCACCCCCCCGTCAGCGCTCCCCGGGACTGGGCTGTGGCGCCGGCACGTCCCCGCCGTCCGCCCCGTCGTTCTTGTCCGGCCGCGGCCCGTGCGACAGCAGCGACCGCAAGACCTCCGCCGTGCGCGCCACGGAGGCCCGCAGCGCCTCCAGCATCTGCGGCATATGCGTCGGATCGACCCGATCGGCGATCTCCAGCGCGGCAAGCTGCGCGTTCTCCGTGATCGTCGACAAGATCGCCCGGAACTGAAGATCCGCCTTCGAATCCAGCCGCCAGGACATCGGCCGCCGCTGCTCCATCACCCCCGCCTGGAAGCCGCGCCGCGCCGCCTCCGCGGCCTTGCGTTCGGTCAGGTCGGTGAACAGCAGCACAAAGCCGAGCGTGCGGTCGAGCGAGGTGAACACCGGGTCCCCGCGCACCAGCAGCGGCCTATGGAGGCCGTCGCGGCCGGCGATCGACACCTCGCCGCGCCAGGCATGGCGGTTGACGACAAGGTCGTCGATCCGCCGCGCCGCCTCCTGCGGGTCGCCGAACAGCGGCAGCAAGTCGGCCACCTGCTCCGGCAGCTTCGGCAGATCCGGCAGCAGCGCCGCGAACGCCGCGTTGATCTTCAGGATGCGGCTGGTGGTATCGACGATCACCACCGGCTGGGCGGACTGCTCGACCTGCCGCCGCACCTGGTTGAGCTGATCCTCCGCCAGCAGCATCCGCACCGAGCGGAACTGGATGATCACGTCACTCAGCGTGTCGCCGACAAGCCGGGCGAATGCCAGGTCTGCCTCGCTCCAGGGATCGGAGGTGCCCTCGACAAGCTGATGCCACTGCGAAAACGACCGCCGCGGCGACAGGGTCAGCGGATCGTCGCCCACCAGCGTCGGCTTGAACGGATTGCCGCCCCAGGTGACCGTCCGCACCCGCTCCGGCCGCAGCCAGATCAGGTATTCGCCCGGTGCGGTCGATACCGGGGTTGCCAGCAAACCGCTCGCGATGGCCGTCAGCAGCTCGAACTCCGGCGCGTCCGTCCCCAGATTCGCGGTGGCCAGCGCGCCGGAGCGGTCCTGCTTGTCCAGCCAGCGGCCGATGGCGCGGAGTGCAAGCGTGCCCGGCACTTCGCCGACGGTGTGAACCTCTCCTTCGTAAAGCAGCGCCGCGCCCGTGGCCCCCACCGGTTCCAGCAACGTGTTCGACCCGTCGAACAAGGCGGCGCGCCAGTCGCCCTCCCGCGAGATCGCCCGGATCATCCGCTGCTCCAGCCGCCGCACCGACAGCTCGGCCTGCGCCTGGGAGAAGCTTTCCAGCGCCGAGATGCGGGTCGCCACCGCCTCGGCGAGCAGTTCGCATACCGCCCGTTCCTCGAAATGCACGAAGCGCGGGACGTAATGGTGGCAGGACACCAGGCCCCACAGCTTGCCGCTGACCATCAGCGACACCACCAGGGTGGCGTGCACGCCCATGTTCTTCAGATATTGCACATGGATGGGGGACGAGCTGCGCAGGAAGCACAGCGACATGTCCAGATCCGCGCCGGTTATCGGCGATAGCCGCGGCGACAGCGGCACGGGAGCGAAATCGACATCGACCAGCACGCGGACGCGGTTCCGCTCATACAGGCGCCGGGCGATATGCGGGATGTCGGAGGCCGGATAGCGGTTGCCGAGAAACGCCTCGATGTCGGGCTTGCAGTTTTCGGACAGCACCTCACCGTGGCCCTGGTTGTCGAAACGGTAGACCATGACCCGGTCGTAGCCGGTCATCTCACGGAAGATGCGGGCCGTCTCGTCGCTTAGCGCGCGCAGGGATCCCGCGGTTATGATCGTCATCAGCCCGCGCTCAAGGTGGCGGGACAGGTCCACCGACGGCCCGGCGTGCTCGAGTTCCAGGATCACGCCGCCGCCCTCCGGCCGGTGGATCAGGCCGTCGAATGCTGCCGGCGGCGAACCGACGTGAAATCGCACGCCGTGCGGCACATCGGCCAGACGATCCTGCAAGTGAGGTTGGAGCTGGGCTGCGAGGTCGCCTTCGATCGAGTCGATGCGGCGGCCGATGATGTCGTCAGCCAGCCCGAGAAATGAAGCTGCGTTCTCACTGGCCTGGACGATGGTCCCATCCGGCTCCCGGATGAGAAGCAGGCATCCATGCGGCTGAATCGACCCGGCGAGATGAATCTGCTCGCGTTCGCAGTTGGTTAGGTTCGCCTCTCCGAAAGCTGGCGTTGCAAGACCACGCGTCAGCAAGGCGATCTCCCGTAGGTTTTCTAGCGATCGGCGTCGACCGGTGTCCGCGCATATCCCTCCATCTCATACTGGGCAAGCTTCTTGTAGAACCCCTGGCGGCTGAGACCGAGCAATTCCGCCGCCGCGGTGCGATTGCCTTCGGCGAGTTGCAGCGCCGCATCGATATAATGCCGCTCCACCAGGCCGATGGCATCCCGCACCAACGACCGCAGGGAGGTTTTCCCCGTCTGCTCGATGACCGCGGCAAGCGCCGCCTGCACCGTGGCGGTGCCTTCGTTGGAGACCAACCGGCGCCCGACATCGCGCATCAGCAAGGCGATATACGGCCGCCCGCCGGACGGCGTGCCGACGGCGGAGATTTCCACTTCGGTCGAGCCGCCGAGCTCGCCGCTGATCTCGGTGGCGAACAGGCGCACCGACCCGTGACGATTCAGATTGGCCAGCAGCACCGGCAAATCGGCACCCGGGCGGGACAGCCAGCGGGAGATGCGTTCGCCCAGCACGGCGCCCTCGGCGCCGATCTGGACAAGGTCAAGGAAGGCGCGGTTGGCGCGGCGGACGATGCCGTCGCGGTCGATCACCACGAAGGCGTCCGGCAGGCGGTCGACGAACTCGTCGAGCGGCGTCTGCTCCGGGTGGTGCATCGGCTGCTGGTTGCCGGCGGCGGGCGCCAGTTGCACCATGAACACCGGACCCGGCTCGCCGTTCATCATCGAGGCGCGGGCGGTCCAGGCTTCCTGGTCCGGGCCGAGATGGATCAGCGCCCCTGGCGCCCGGCCGTTCTGGCGCACGCGCTGCAGCATGGCCTGGAACGGCTCCCGCTCATCGGGGACGATTTCGGGCAGCAGCTCGCGGCCGCGCGCCAGCCCGAGCACCCGGATCGCGGCCGGATTGGCTTCCACGATCCGCAGGGCATCGGCCGACAGCAGCAGCACGGCCTCATGCGAGGCATCGAACAGGGTGCGGTAGCGGGTCTCGACCTCCCGCAATTTCCAGTAGTCCTGCTCCATCGCCTGCTGCGCCGAGACGAGGCGGGACTGCAGTTCGGCGACGGCGCGGAGGTTGCGGCCGACGGCGATCAGGCCTTCCTTGCCGCCGAGTCGGACGATGGTGTACTCCATCGGCAGCTCAAGACCGCTCGGGAAGCGTTGATTGACCTGGCGGAAGGCCGAAACGCCGCTGTCGCGGGCGTCCTCGACCATGCGTGAAACCTTGGCGCCACCCATGTCGGCGATCGTGTCGCACCACGCGCGTCCCCGCCACTCCGCGACGGACTCGCCGGAGATGTCGTTCGACAGGGTGACGTCGCGAATAATCCCAGCCAAATCGAGCACGAGAGTGACATCAGGCTGGGCTATATTCACGCCCGAGAGTACGGCATTGGTGATCGAAACCTCCTGCGCAGCGCGTGTTCGCCTAACAGATAATGTGTCATACCATGGTTTACACCCCGATGACAGCTTGGCAGACAAATCATGGGGAATATTACCGATTTGTAGTGTTAAATCTGCATCACGCGCTCGCGAGTCGGCTCCCGGTCGTCACTCGTCTCCTTTATCGAACGGCAGACCCACATAATTTTCCGCCAGCGACCGCGCCGACGCCTCAGATGTCCGGATCAAATCGAGATCGGCGATATGAATGCGGCGTTCGAAATCGCTCTCTTCGTCGTTTTTATGCAGCATAGTGGTCATATACCAAGAAAATCGCTCGGCTTTCCAGATTCTGCGCAGACAGGTGGCGCTGTAGCGGTCGAGAATCGACTGATCGCCGGTCTTGTGCACTGCATCCAGCAGACGTGCCAATACGCGCACGTCCGCAACGGCAAGGTTCAGTCCTTTGGCGCCGGTCGGCGGCACGATATGCGCGGCATCTCCCGCCAGGAACAGCCGCCCGTGCCGCATCGTCTCGCAAACGAAGGAACGCAGCGGGATGATGCCTTTCTGGACGATCGGCCCTTCCGTCAGCGACCAGCCGTCGCCGGTGTCGAGTCGCGCGTGCAGTTCATCCCAGATCCGCGCATCGGACCATGCGGATATGCTGCCGGCCGGGTCGCACTGTATATACATCCGTTGCACATCGGGCGAGCGGGTGCTGAGCAGGGCAAACCCGTCCCGCTGGTTGGCGTAGATCAGCTCATGCCAGGACAGCGGCGCCTTGGTGAGGATGCCGAGCCAGCCGAACGGGTAGATTTTCTGGTATTCCACCCGTTTTGCCGCCGGGATCGCCTGGCGGCCGGGGCCGTGGAAGCCGTCGGTCGCGGCGATATAGTCGCAGTGCAGCATTTCCGGAGTATTTGCTGCATCGCGGCAGAATTCTATTGACGGCGTTTCGGTCTCCGCGCCGTGGATGGCTGTGGCGCGCGCGCCGAAGATGATTTCGCCGCCACGGGCCAATAACCCGGCAACCAAATCCTTAAGCACTTCGTGCTGCGGATAGACGGTGACACGCTTGCCGCCGGTGAGTCCCTCGATGTCCACGTGGTGGCGGTGGCGGTTCCACTGCAGGGTGATGCCGTCGTGGAAATGGCCTTCGCGCAGCATCCGCTCGCCGAGTCCGAGCTCCTTGATCAGCTCGGTGACCCAGTGTTCGAGCACCCCGGCTCGGACCGTGCCTTCGACGTCTTCTCGGCTGCGGGATTCGAGAATGACGGAGCTGATTCCGGTGCGGTGCAGCAAGTGCGCCAGAAAAAGTCCCGCCGGACCGGCGCCGATTATTCCAACCTCTGTCCGCATGGTGGATGTCCTTCTGCTGAATCGCCGTTCAGGATTGGATCATCTTCGCTGCTACTTCGCCAGAGCGTGAGGGTTGGGATGCGGACAGCTTGACGTGATAGGTTTGCCGGCCGTGCGCTTTCGGGATGGGCAGTCGGGCTTCGATCTATGGTTTTTTGACACACAGAAAAGAATGAGGGCCACCGGGCACACAGAGAAGGCAGGAACGGCGCTTCGCGGGAAGCGCTTGCAACCTCCGAAGCCCGGGGCCGGCTGTACATTTGGGCCGCCCTGTTTGAAGCGACGCTCGGCAGACGATCCCGTACCATAGCCTCTGTGTGCTCCGTGGCCCTCGTTCTTCCTCTGTGCTAAAATGCGATTCCTGCCAACGCTTCGAACCCGACGATCGGCCCCCGGGAAGGCGGTTGTTTCTCCACTGCGCTCAACACGCCGGCTCCTGGCCTGGACGAAGCCGCCGGCCGTGACAATAAAACAACGGCCGGACCGGTTACTGCTCGCCGCCCGCCCGGCCAGCCGCCGCGACCGCGTCTCTGTCGTTCCCCATCAGTCGCCCACGGTAAGGCGGCGCCGGTCAATTCCTCAACAGGCCATCGACAAGCGGAACGTCTTTGCCCCGGTCCGCTTTGGTGTTGAGCGGACCGGAACCAGCGCCTACAGTCCGCTGAATATGACAGTATGGTGACAGCATGGATTCCGATCATCCGCGGGAACACCCGTCAATGGCGACAAGCAGTCCCGACGACCGGCGGCAGGCCGGGGCGGCGCTCCGCCACGCCGTGCCGCGCAGCGCGCAGGCCGAGTGGAGCCCGCCGGCCGACAGAGCCGATCCGGTGGACATCCTGATCGAGCAGGGCAGGAGCCGGATACAGGAACTGCTGCCCATCCGTTACGGGCGGATGTCAACCGATCCCTTCGCCTTTCTGCGCGGGGCCGCCGCGGTGATGGCCGCGGACCTGGCCCGCACCCCGGCGACGGGCATTCGCATGCAGGCCTGCGGCGACGCGCACCTCGCCAATTTCGGCTCCTACGCGACGCCCGAGGGGTTGCCGGTCTTCGACATCAACGACTTCGACGAGACGTTGCCGGCTCCGTTCGAATGGGACCTCAAGCGGCTGGCCACCAGCCTCGTGGTATCCGGCCGCGTCGCCCAATATTCTGAAAAAGCCGCCCGCAAGCTGGCTTGCACCGCCGCAAGGGCGTACAGCGAGCATATGGCGGAACTGGCCGACCTGCCGCCGGTCGACGCCTGGAACCGGCGGATCGACCTTGGAAAAGCGATAGCCGACATCGAGGAACACAAGGTGCGGGACGCGGTGGAGAAGCGCCTCGCCCGCGTGCTGGAGAGCGGCGTCAAACATTTCGGCCTGGCCAGGAAGGAGGACGGCGAAGCCCGCATCCCCGAGAAGCCGCCGCTGGTCTATCACCTGAGCAAGCATGACCTGCCGGCCCGCAAGGCGTTCAAGTCTTATGCGGAGACCCTGCAGGAGGATCGCCGCGTGCTGCTGCATCGCCATGCCCTGCGCGACGTGGCATTCAAGGCCGTCGGCGTTGGCAGCGTCGGGACATTCTGCGCGATCGGGCTGCTGACCGCGGGTGACGGCTCGCCGCTGCTGCTGCAGATCAAGGAGGCGCAGGAATCGGTGCTCGCGCCGTTTGCCGGAGCATCCGCCTACGCCAATCATGGCGAACGGGTGGTTGTCGGCCAGCGCATGCTGCAGGCGGCGACCGATGTCTTCCTCGGCTGGACGCGCGCGCCGATTGACGGGCGGTGCTTCTATATCAGGCGGCTGAAGGACTCCCGTTTGGCCAATATCGGGACGCAACTGCAATCCGCGCTGCCGTTCTACGCCTCGTTGTGCGGGCGTACGTTGGCGCGGGCGCATGCCCGGGCCGGCGACCCGGCGCTGGTGTCTGGCTATATCGGCAGCGGCACGGCGTTCGAGGAGGCGATCAGCGAATTTGCCGTGGCCTATGCGGATCAGACCGAGAAGGATTGGAACAGCTTCCAGGCGGCGATCAAGGCCGGCCGCGTTGTCGCGGATAAGCCGGAAACGAAGGAGGATTGATCGGCTTGTGGAACGTTGCCTCACCCGACATGCTTGGGGAAAAGCCAGTTCCGCGCGCGTTCGATCTGCTCCTCGCGGCCTGCCGTGGGGCTCGTGGCGGCGGGAGGTTATGCTCGCTCAGCAGGGCGAGCACCTCGCCGTGGGTTGCGCCGCCCAACCTGCGGCGCAACTCGATCGCCGACATGTCGCCGCGGGAGTAGGCTTCCAGTGCTGCTTGCGTCTCCATGGCGTGGCCTTTTGATAGTGGCGGAAACGAAACAGAACGGGCCGGACGTGTAACCGTCTCCGTCCCGGGCGGGTCAATCCAAGCGCCGCCGAACTGGGTTCCGCGATCCCTGCCGCGCGTCAGGCGGCGAGAAGCCAATCGGCCAGACCGGCCTCGTTAGCGTCGTGCAACACCCTCAAGGCGGTATCCTGATGGCGTGTCAGCCAATCTCGGATCTGCTCCCGGGTCGGTTCAGCAAGGTAGGGCTGGAGGCCCTGCCGCAGGACCGTCACGGACCGGGCCTCGTCCGGGGCCGGTTCGGCACGCAAAAATCTATCGACGAGCCATGCGGCCTGCTCATCGCCCAGCACCGCCCGGGCGAGCATCGTCAGAGCCTCCAGCCGGGGTTGGCGCTTCGCCAACTCTTCCAGCCTAGCCCGATCGCCTTCGGCGAGGGCCTGCTCAAACGCCGCCGCAAAGCTCGGCAGGGTGTTGGCTTCCGCCTGCCAAAGCCCGTGACGTGCCGCGAGCAGTTCGGCATAGGCGAAGGTTGGATCGTCGCGCAGGATCGTCGTTATGTCGGCGAGGGCGGCGTCCCGTATGGGCGGGTCCTGGCTTTCCGAGCGGAATCTAAGCCGCCGCACCCGTCCGTTGCGCGACGCGTCGGCGAGCGTCGAGTCATCCGAAGACACGGATTGCGGGAGGGACGCAGGCGGCGGTTCAAAGTCATGCGAAACCGGGCGTACAGATAACGGCCGACCCGCAGCCAGTATCCGTTCGTATTCATGCAAGGCGGTGCTAAAGGGAAATCTGGTTAGCCCCTCGCGCAAGGTCGCCGCTGCCTCAGTAGCCTGACCCCGGTGCGACTGTAGGCGCGCTCGCAAGGCAAACGTGGCCTCGTCCAGGACGTTCGCCCTGAATGCCGCGTCCACTATCGCCTCGGCTTCCGTTAGGCGATCCGCCGCTATCAGGACCTCAGCGAGTTGGTTGCGGGCAACAACGTCCCGGGGAAACGCCCCGATCGTCTCACGCAACAGCGCCTCGGCCTCCGACGCACGGCCCAGCGTCCCCGCCAGCAGCGTCGCGAGTTGGCAGCGGCCAACAACGTCCCGGGGAAACGCCGCGATCGTCTCACGCAGCAGCGCCTCCGCCTCCGACGGACGGCCCGGCGTCCCCGCCAGCAGCGTCGCGAGTTGGGTGCGGGCGTCGACATGGTCGGGATCGCGCCGGATGGCTTCCCATCCCACCAACTCGGCCGCTTCGAGCGCGCCACCGGCTTTCAGCGCCTCGCGCCAGAGCGACCAGAGAAATCGGTTGTAGGGTTGCCAATCGAGGCCCTCTCGCGCCAGCGCCTGCGCCTTGGCGGCCCGGTCGTGCGGCTGATCGCCGACGGGCTCGATCAGGGCGGTGCCGAGCGCGTGGATCGCGCGGACAAAAAAGTGGCTGTCGCCGGTTGTATCCAGGAAGTGGCGATGGCGTTGGATAAACTGATCAATTTGCCCCTCAATCCGCTCCCATGGCTCAACCAGTCGATCAATCAGCAATTGGCAATCGCCTGGCGACGGCGACCGCAAGCGTTCGCCGGTCCGGCGGAACCCCGGGCGCTTCATCGGCGCAAAGTCCGGGTCGCCGCCCCACCAGGCTGGAGCAACGACCCCGGCCTCCTGGAACGGCTTGCTGTCGAGGAGCCTGCCAACCAGTTCCCGCCAGCGAGCGTCCCGCCGCGGATACAGCGGTTTCAGCGCCCGCCATTCCGCCGCGAATTCCGCCTCGGTGGGATTTCGAGCCATTGCCCATTGCGCGAGGCCGGCCAGCCACGGGGCTTCCGATCCATTTGCGGTTACCGGCAACCGGCGCAGGCCCAGCAGGCCGATACTCAGATACCTCCGCGGCAGCACCCCGCCCGCCTGACGGCAGATCTCCAGCCACAACGGCGCGAGGCTGTCAGCCTCGGCCGCCGCGGGGCGCGGCAACAGCGGCTGCGTCAGCGCCAACATGCGCCAATATTCAGCGCGCGCATCGCGGGCCGGCGTCAGCGAGAAACGCGCCACCCACTCATTCCAGACGATGAAGTGCCGCCGCAGCGGCACAGCCGCCTCCGCCACCTCCAACAACGCGACGATCTCGAACGCCTCGCAGATTTCCCTTACCCACCGCTGCAGCAAAGGCCGATCGGCTGGCGGGGCGGTGCGCCGCCGGCTTTCCAGCCAGTCGAGGATCGCTGGACCGAGCATCCGCCGTGCCCGATCATTGGCCGGAAGTCCGCCGAAGATCATGCGGGCCGCATCCGGCGCGTCCGCCCGGTCATAGGGGGAAATCCTGGCGTATCCGGCCAACAGGTCGCCAAACGCCTGCTGCGGCGCGCTCGCAAACTCATCAAGCCAGGCATGACGCGGAGGCGGTTCGACGGTTGCGGTCAGCGCCATCTAAGGCATTTCCTCACCGAAATCGCCCCGGCTCGAAGCAGCCTGCACGGCCAGCAAGTGGCTGTTGCGCAACGTCTTCAACTCCCTGGCAGCGGGTGGCCGTATGATACAGCCGATCTTCGCAATGTGCCTCGGGAGGTAGGTTAAACGGATGTGCAGCATCTCCGCCAGCAATCGTTTTTTATCATCAACCGGGTCGAGAGCCATCGCCCGGCCATAAGCCAACTCGGGCGGCGCCGGGAAGAAATACGGCCATGGACCGCTATCGAATACAGTGGGAGCGGTGAAACAAATCGGCAAGCCCACCCGGGCGGCCTCCGCCTTCACCTCTCGGACTGTGTATTCCATGCGCGCGACCGGGATCGGCCCGGCGGACGCGGGATTATAGTGGGCGAGACCAAGACGATCGCGAAGCTGGTCAGGCCAATCGCCGGCGGCAATCTCCGTCAGCACCTCGTCCTTCCAGGCGGCAAAAGCGGGCCGGTGGTCGCGGATATTGGAGTCGTTCCAGACGTCAAGGAAGCCTTGCAGAAGCGGGATATCCTGGTTCCCGTGCGCCTTCTCCAGCTCGTCATAGGAAAGCCACCACTTGCCGAGAGGACGATTCAGCGCTTCCAGCCGAATAATGGTCTGGTACTCGTCAATGACCTGACTTCCCAAATCGGCCGGCGCCAGCGCCGGCAGGAACGTATGAGGCGTGTCCTCGCTCACTTTCACCCTGGTTTCCCAGTAGTCGATGTGCCGGCGGCGCAGGCCATCCGCTGTGGACGCACCGGCTGCCGCATCTTCGAAGACCTGCTGCCGCGCCGGGCTGACCCGCTCTTCGAACCAGATATTGTCGGCCTCTGCCCGCGCGGTGCCGGTTTCGCGGCGCCACGCTGCCAGGGCAGCCAGCAATGTCGGATCAAGGAAACGCATGGGCCAAGCAGGATGCTTTGATTTAGTAAAATTTACGTTATCGCATCCGTCAGCCTGTGGCTACTTCGTTGCCACCGCCAAAGTCCTACCGCACGTAAACCCGCACCTGCCCCGCCTTCAGCGCGGGATCCGTCCTTAGCGCCAGATGGATCCGATCCGCTGGAACATGGTCCCGCATGATCGCCCGCATCACGCCGGTGGCGCGCTCCTGCCCCTCCTGCCCGTCGGACGCGCTGCTCACCACCGAGATCACGTCGAACTGCACGTCGCCGTACCGGGCCTCCGCCGCCCGCACCGCGGCATGCAGCAGTTGCGCATAATCCGGGTCCGGGTCGCTGTAATCGATCGTCACCAGCGCCGTGCGCGTATCGATGATCGCCGGCGCGGGGGGCGGCGCCGGCTGCGCCTTGGCCTCCGGCGAAGGAGCGAATGTCTTCTGGTCGATCAGCGTGCAGCCGGTGAAGCTGAGCAGCGCCAGCATGGCGGTCACAAGGCGGGTCACTGGCGATACTCCGGGGCGTCGCGGTCAAGCCGGCGCTTGATACTGTCCAAATGCGGTTTGCGCGAGTCCCGTCCTGCGACGGGAGGCTTGCAGGAACCCCGCCCCCGGGCAAGATGCCGCGCCATGGCAAAGACAAACCAACGCATCGACGGCCGGCGCCTCTGGGACAGCCTCATGAGCTTCGCCGCAATCGGCGCCACCCCGAAAGGCGGCGTGCGCCGCCTGACGCTCAGCGAAACCGACAAGCGCGGACGCGACAAGTTCCGCGCCGAATGCGAGGCGCTCGGGCTGACCGTCCGGGTGGACGCCATCGGCAACATGTTCGCCCGCCGCGCCGGCCGCGACCCGAACCGGCTGCCGGTGCTGTTCGGCAGCCACCTCGACAGCCAGCCGAGCGGCGGCAAGTTCGACGGCGCCCTCGGCGTGATTGGCGGCCTGGAGGTGATGCGCAGCCTGAACGACATGGGCATCGTCACCGAGGCGCCGCTCGAGCTGATCAACTGGACCGACGAGGAAGGCAGCCGGTTCGGCCACAGCCTGATGGGATCGGGTGTCTGGTCCGGCGTGTTCTCGCTGGACAAGGCCTACGCGCTGACCGACACCGAAGGCGCCACGGTAGCGGGCGCATTGGACGCCATCGGCTATCGCGGCACGGCGCCGGCCAGGCCATTCGCCGCGGACGCGTATTTCGAGCTGCATATCGAGCAAGGACCGATCCTGGAGCGCGAGGGACACCAAATCGGCGTGGTGACGGGTGCGCAGGCAATGGTGTGGTACGATGCGGTGGCAACCGGCCAGGACAGCCATTCCGGCACGACTCCGCCCGCCGCCCGCAAAGACGCCCTGGTCTGCGCAGCGCGCATCATCGATCTGGTGGACCGCTTGATGCGGGCGCGCGGCGAGGACGGGCGCGGCACGGTGGGGCAATTGCTGGTCTCCCCCAACAGCCGCAACGTGGTGCCGGGCGAGGTGCGGTTCTCGGCCGAGTTCCGCCACCCCAGCGATGCCGAGGTCGATGCGCTCGACGCCGAGTTCCAGCCGGCGGCGCGGACGATTGCCGAGGCATGCGGGGTGGATTTGGAGTTGACCACTCTGTTCAGGATCGCGGCTCAGCCGTTCGACCCCGGCTGCGTCGATCTGGTCCGCCAGGGCGCGGCCAAGCTGGGCTATGGCTCGCGGGAGATCGTTTCCGGGGCGGGACATGACGCGGTGTATGTCGCGCGGCATGTGCCGGCGGCGATGATCTTTACGCCGTGCAAGGACGGCCTGTCGCACAACGAGGCGGAAAGCATCGAGCCGGAGGAGGCCGAAGCCGGCTGCCAGGTGCTGTTCGAGGCGGTGGTGGCGCGGGCGAACCGGAGTCTGTGATGTAACGAGGCGGGGCCGTGTTGCGGCGGTTGTCTGCGGCGTGCCGTTTGCGTAATGTGGCCCTCACGGAGGGATTATCATGCCTGACGTATCCGGTCCCACAATCGAAGCCGCCGACGTTACTCCGGATTTCGTCCGGCGCGATGTTCCTGCTCGCGGCGTTGTCGAAGTACTCGATCGCGGCGAACTGGTGGGCGGCTTCTTGTCGGCACGGGAACTGGAGCACTACCGGACCCTGGTCAGGCGGGAGGTCGAAGTCTTCCGTGCAGGCGAATTCCCCGCAGACATCGTGGCTGCGCTCGAAGACTCGCTCGGCAAATATGGCCTTGGCGAGAACTAAATCGCGCGAAGACGGTTGCCTGCGGCAGGTTTGCGCCTGTTCAGGGGGCGCCGGTTCGCCTGGCTGCCTGGTGTCTGAGCATGAAGGAGGTTTCTTGAACTCGTGTCGAAACCACATCTAAGGTGAATCCAATCCAAACCGGCTTGGGGCTTGCCGGGCGACAACTCCAGTTGGAGACCTGGCGCCGGTGAGCAGCAGTCCAACGACTTTGCCCACTGATCGTGAAGGACGGCCCCGGCCGATCCGTGGCCTTGTGATAAGGCACAACTTCCTCTGGAACCATGAGGCGACCGCCGGAACAGACGCGGCGAGCAAGTACGCACCCCCATTGCAGGCGCGGACGTTCCGGCAAGTCGGGGCACCCGCCCCGCTTCACCCCGAAACAGCCACCGGACGGCCGAAATGCGCGATCAGATCGCCGCGCGAGACGATGCCGATGGGATGCCAGCCTTCCACCACCGGCAGATGCCGGTAACCGCCCTCATGCATCATTCGCAGTGCGTCGGCAGCCCGCTTTTCCGGCGGCAGCGAATCCGGCTCCAGCGTCATCACGGCGCAGAGCCGCGTCGTCTCCGGATCGAGGCCCTCCGCCACCACCCGGCACACGGCATCGCGGCCGGTGAACAAACCCGCCAGCCGTCCTTCCGCGCCGGTCACCATGATCGCTCCGATGCGCCGATCGCGCATCATGCAGCACGCCAACTGAACGGTTGCCGTGTCGGGAAGCGTCACCGGCCGGCGCAGCCTGACGATATCGCCCAGGTTCCGGTTGGAAATATCGGCGAAGAATGTCGGACGCAACTGCCAGGGTCCCGGACGAGTTGCGATCGTGCCGCCGTTCGGCCCGAACCGCACGGTCTTTACAGTGCTACCGGCCTGCGGGCCAACAATCAGCGACCTTGCATCGGAGATATCAAGGGTGCCTGCCATGGCTGTTTCCTATGTGTTGCGCCGCTATCGGCATGAACGGTTTGATCTTCAGCGATGTGCTCTCGAACCGGGTTCAGCGCGTCCTCGGTGGCACCCCGCGGCGGCGGAGGCCGATATTTCGGATGTCGCGATCCGCGGTTGAGCGTGCGCCGCGCCGGGCGGAGACTGCATGGCAGTTTGTCCCGGCGGCTGCGCCCGCCCCCGGCGTTCAGCCCGGATTTTCGTGCCGGGCTGAGTCGGCCGGCGCCTGCCGGGCACGCAGGTAGCCCTGCACCCGGTCGACGGCAGCCTGCACGACCGGATCCTCGTTCAGCGGCGAGGCCGCGGCTTTCTGGAGGAAGTTCTCCAGCCGGTCGGTCGGGTCGAGAGGCATCGGCAAATCGATCAGGAACCTTGGCATCGAATGATTTCTTTCCTTTGTTATGATCTAAGTCTGTCCATGCCCCTCGCCGATCGGCCGGGCTCGCCGCGGCGGCCGATCGGCGGCTCAGCGGGTGGACGGCCGCTGCGGCAGTTCGGACTCTGCGCTGAAGAATCCCGATCTTTCCTGCCAATAAGCCGCGTAAACGCTGGTCTCGCGATGGTCCACCGGCTGCGGCGCCGGCTTCTTGCCGGGGCGGGGGGTGGACTCCATGCTCAGGTTGCGGTCATCGGGTATTATGGCGGTCGCGGTCACGGCTGTTTCCTTCCAAATGCGCCGGTATCGGCGGTGCCCGCTCGCCGGTTTTCGCCGGCATCGACTCAAATCAGACTCTCACCCATTCCGCCGGACGGCGGGGGATGACCGCGCGGGCAGTGTCAATACGGCTAGTGCGAAATCCGGATGAACATTTAGCCACATAGCACGCGCGGATTGGTTGATCCAGGTCAATCAGCCTGAAATTTTCCACGAAATTATAGTCACGAACAGGTCAGCAGCTAACCGTTACCAGTCTTCGCATCATATGAGACGCGATAAACAAATAATGAGAAATATTGGTTTTATCTGTCGGAACCGTCCGGGAAACGAGACTTTACAGTTTTGATTTATATCATTTTCTGCAAAAGGCGGCCGTGATTATGATTTACCGCAATTCCTTGGGTTACCAAAGCACTTTTCCGATCGCCTGTTACCCGGTCCGCTCGGTGGCCGGACAGTCGATTGCTTCGCGCAAACAGAAATCGTTATGCACAGGATATGTCGTCCACTTCGACTTCGCCGCGCGGCATTGCCGCCATCCCGCCGCGGACCGGGCGAAGCCGATCGGCAAAGTCAGGTGGACCGCTTGCTCCCGGGCCGCGCCGAAGCCAGGATCGGCGCCAGTCCGGGGGCAACTGACCGATGCGCGCGATTGTTATTCCAAGCGGCCTGCTGACCATCCAGTCCGAAACGTTCCGGGCTGCGCTGGGACGCGGCGGGGTGCGGGCGGACAAGCACGAAGGCGACGGCGCAACCCCCGCCGCCGCCCTGCCCCTGCGCCGGCTACTCTACCGGGCCGATCGGCTGGCCGCGCCGGACTGCGCGGTGCCGGTAAAGCCGCTCGAACCGGCGGACGGCTGGTGCGACGATCCGGCCGATGCGGCTTACAATCGCCCGGTCCGGCTGCCCATCGGCGCGAGCGCGGAAGCCCTGTGGCGAGAGGATGCAGTCTACGACATCATCGGCGTCCTGGGCTGGAACGACGACCCGATCGAGCCGGGCCGGGGGTCGGCGATCTTCCTGCACATTGCGCAGCCGGATTATGCGCCGACGCAAGGATGCGTGGCGCTGGCGCCGGACGATCTCCGGCGGGTTCTGGCAATGGGCCTGACCGGGATCGTCGTCAGGGCATGAAGCACACCGCCCCGGCCGATGCGCCGACACCGGGGGATGCATCGCGCTTCGCCGGCAGGGACGAGCACACGCCGCATCTTCCCCGGGAGGCGGCCAAGGTCCAGAATGGCCGCGATCCACTCACGGGAGAAGAAACCCAATGACAGATCGTGTCGCCATCATCACCGGAGCCGGCAGCGGCATCGGCCGCGCCGCCGCCCTGGCGCTGCTGAACGACGGCTGGTGCGTGGCGCTGGCAGGCCGCCGGCAGGATGCGCTGGAGGAAACCGCTGGCCTGGCGACCGGAGACAACTCGCTCGTGGTGCCGACGGACGTAACAGACCCGAAACAGGTCGACGCACTGTTTGCCAGGACGAAGGCAACCTTCGGCCGCCTCGACACGCTGTTCAACAATGCCGGCGGCAACGTGCCGCCAACCAATTTCGGCGACTTCACCTTCGAGATGTGGCGCCAGGTCTGCGCGATCAACCTCGACGCGATGTTCCTCTGCGCCAACGCCGCCTTCCGGCAGATGCGCGACCAGTCGCCGCGCGGCGGCCGCATCATCAACAACGGCTCGATCTCGGCGCACAATCCGCGCCCGGGTTCGGCCGGCTATACCTCCACCAAGCACGCTATTACCGGGCTGACCAAGTCGATCGCGCTGGACGGGCGGCAATACGACATCTGCTGCAGCCAGATCGATATCGGCAACGCCGCCACGCCGATGACGGCAAAGTCCACAAGCGGACAGATGCAGCCGAACGGCCAGATGATGCAGGAGCCGCGGATGGACGCCGATGACGTCGGCAAACAGGTGGCGTTCATGGCGAACCTGTCGCTCGACTCCAACGTCCAGTTCGTCTCCATCATGGCCACCAAGATGCCCTGGATCGGCCGCGGCTGATGCGCTGCGGGCGGCGAGCCTTGCTCGGCCTGGCCGCGGCCGAACTGGCCACCGGGCCCGCGCCCGGGGCGGCCGCCGCGGCGGGTCGCAAGCCGCCGCCGCCGCCCAACATCACCGTCGAGACGCATCGCGGCAAGGTCCGCGGCACGCTGGACGACGGGATCAAGGTGTTCAAGGGCATCCCCTACGCCGCGGGCACGGCCGGACTGAACCGCTTCCGCCCGCCGAAGCCGGCGAAGATCTGGAACGAGACCCGCGATGCCGTCGCCTACGGCCCGATGTGCCCGCAACTCGCGACGGAGCGCGGCAACTTGGCGGCGTCCTGGACGTTCGGCAAGGAAGCCGGCGAGGACTGCCTGGTGCTGAACGTCTGGACTCCCGCCCTGCACGACCAGCGCAAGCGGCCGGTGATGGTCTGGCTGCACGGCGGCGGGTTTCATGCCGGATCGGGTTCGGCCAACGTGTTCGCCGGCACCCGGCTGTGCCGGCGCGGCGATGTCGTTGTTGTCACGGTCAATCACCGGCTGAACGTGTTCGGCTTTTTGTATCTTGCGCGTATCGGCGGCGCCGAATACGCGGAGTCCGGCAATGCCGGGATGCTCGACCTGGTCGCCGCGCTGCGCTGGGTGCATGAGAACATCGCGGCGTTCGGCGGCGACCCGGCGAATGTCACGATCTTCGGCCAATCGGGCGGCGGCGCCAAGGTCGGCACGCTGATGGCGATGCCGCAGGCGCGCGGACTGTTCCACAAGGCGATCGTGCAGAGCGGCTCGCATTTGGCGGGGCTGACGCCGGAGGAGGCGACAAAACACGCGCAGACCTTCCTGGCCGCGGTGGGCGTGAAACCGAACGAGCTGCTGCAATTGTCGAAACTGCCGGTGGACAAGCTGCTCGCGGGCCTGAAGACGGTGATGGAGGCGCCCGGACCGAAGCCGAACTACAGTCCGGTGGTGGACGGCATCGTCCTGCCCGGGGGACCGTGGCAGCCGGACGGTCCGGCGGTTTCGGCGGCGATCCCGATGATCGTCGGCACCACGCGGACCGAGACGACGGCGCTGCTGGCGGCGAGCGCGCCGGAGGATTTCCGGATGGACGAAGCGGCGCTGCGCAAGCGCCTCGCGGCCTGGGTGCCGGAGAAGGACTTTGCCCGTGTCGTCACCGGGTTTCGCAGAATCCTCCCCGAGGCGTCTCCATCGGATCTTTATTTTGCAATAACGACGGACCGGAGGGTGCGGCAGCAGGCCTGGGCGCAGGCCGAGCGGAAGGCCGCGCAGGGCGCGGCTCCGGTCTGGCTGTACGAACTGGACTGGAGCACGCCGGTGGATGGCGGCAAGTGGGGCTCGCCGCATGCGCTTGATCTGGCCTTTGTCTTCGACAATGTGGCGGTGTCGGAGTCGATGACGGGCGGCGGTCCGGACCCGCAACGTCTGGCCGATGAGATGAGTGCGGCGTGGATTGCGTTCGCGCGGTCGGGGAACCCGAATGCCGACGCGATTCCTCAATGGCCGCCGTTCGTGCCGGCCAGCCGGGCAACGATGGTGTTCGATGTCAGGCCGCGGGTGGTGAACGACTTCCGCGGGGATGAGCGCGCACTGCTGGCGTCGCTGCCGTTGGTGAAGGTCAGCCGGTAGCGGCTGGTTTGGGTCTGATCCACCATTGCGGCCGGGGGACCCGGGGCGGCGCAGTCGTTCGTGCACGCCGGACAGGATTTCGGCTCCAATACCAATCGGCGATGACATCGACCCTCCGCCCTCGCCGCCCCGTTGGTGCGACGCCGGCGGGGTACGAGATCAATTTTGAAGCCGGCGGCCGCCCTCGGTCTTGACGCCCGCGAGGTCAAGGCACCGGTCATCAACACGGCCAGACGGTTCCACCGTCCTTCCGGCGATAGCGCGATCCCGCGCATGGACCCCGCAAAAACTTGCCCCGCCGGTTTGTTGTTGCATAATTATTATTCTATATCCTATGTGAGAGACGGAACCACTGGCCGCGGTGCATGCTGGCATGAAGGAAACTTTGACATTCGAAGCCGCTGCCGGACCTCAGTCCCCCGCACAGCGGCCCGCTCCCCCGGCCAGCGGAAGCAACCACCGGGAGGGGGAGGAATATCGGCGGAATGAGGTCGCCCGGCTCCGTGCCGCGTTGCTGGCCGCACCCGGAACATTTGCCCAGCTCTGTCTCAGCCCATGACCTTGCACGAGGCGGAGCCGCGGTGAACTGCGACTGGAAGCTGCCCATCGGCACGGACGTTACGGTCGTGTTGCCCGGCGCGCAGGGCGCCGTGTCAGGACAGGTCGTGCGGTCCGATGGCGCGGTGTTGGCCGTCATGGTCCGGCAGCATGCCGCGAGCCAGGCACGACTTGACCCCGTTCCGGCCCGGTCTGACGAGACCCGGCGATGCGGCGTGACCGAAACTGCTTTGCCAGCCGCAGCCGGCGGTGCGGCTTCCAATGAAAAGGACGCTGCGCCCGGTGGCCCGTCCGGAGCAGCGTTGTTCGGCACCGCCACGACGTCTCACATATTGAGCGACAGCAAAGCCATTCCGTTCGCCGCGGTGCGGGACGGCAGGCTGGCCTTTGCCAACCCCGCTTTCATGTCGCTGTTCCGCGCCGACAGGGACCTCACCGGACTGGCCTTGCCCGATCTCCTTGCGCTTGAAAGCAGGGAGGCCTTGGACAAGCTGCTCGCCGATTCCGATGCTGCGTTGGTGACCTTCCAGGGACGGGCTATCCGGCTCGATGGCGCCTCGTTCGAGGTCGAACTTTTCCTCGCGCGGGAAACGCGCGGCGGCGTATCAACCATGTGCGTGCTGGCCAAGGACGGGACGCGGCATCGCAATGCCGACAAGCATCTAAGCTATCTTGCCTTTACGGACGTATTGACGGGTTTGCCGAACCGGGCGCTGCTGATGGATCGGCTGCGGGATGCCATCGTCAAGGCCCGGACCGAGACGTCCGTTCTGGCGGTTCTTATGGCCGACCTGGACGGCTTTAAGACCGTCAACGACACGTTCGGGCACCAGGCGGGCGACATCGTCCTCCAAACAGTGGCGCAGCGGTATCTGGAATGTGTCCATGGCACGGATACGCTGGCCCGCCTCGGCGGAGACGAGTTCTGCGTCCTGCTGCCCGTCATTGACGACATCAGCGAGGCGGAGGCGGTTGCCGCCCGCTTCGTTGCGGCGACCAGCCGGCCGATACCGATTGACAGTCAGGAGGTTCGCGTCGGTGTCAGCATCGGGATCGCATTGTTTCCCGAGCACGGCTCGACCGGGGATGCGATGCTTGGCGCGGCCGACGCGGCGCTCTACGACGCAAAGCGAGGCGGCCGAAACCGCTACGCCGTGGCGTCCGTCGCGTATTGCCTTAAAGCGGTCTCTTTGCCTCTGGTGAAGTGGTCCGCAGGCTATGATGTCGGCGTCGCGATGATCGACAAACAGCACCGTCAACTCGCCGAGCACATCAACGACCTGGCGGCTTCGCTGGGACGCGGGGATGACCAGGCGATAATCTCGGACAAGCTGGCGACGGCGCTCGCCTACACGCGGCACCACTTCGAAAGCGAAGAGCGTCTCATGAATAAAATCGATTACAAGGACGCCGCCGCTCACCGCGGGATGCACGCCCAACTCCTGGACGAACTTCAGGGCTTCTCGGCGGAATGGGATACGCGCAGTCTTAGCCTGACCGCACGATTCCTACAGGAATGGCTGTTACGGCATGTCGAAACCGCGGATCGCGACCTCGCCGCCGCGCTCATTTCCCGGGGCATCGCCTGAAGCGTCGTGACCCGGCGGAGGCAGGCGCGTCCGCCGAGATCTGCTGCAAGATCCCCGGCATCCGGCGCACTCGAAGATCACCGCCGGGCGCTGCTTCGGTCCGATGCCGAAAAGCTGAGCGTAGCGGGTGTCGGCACGCCCCTCCGGCGTGGACGCGGCCCGCATGCTGTCCCTCCCGCGCTACCGAAACTCGATCCGCCAGCTCCGCTCCTCCAGCGCGTCCAGCAGCAGGTCCAGAGTCAGCCTTGGCAGGCGCCCCAGCAGGCGGGACCGTTTCGGCGCGATCCGCCGCGCCCGCGCGCGGTCGCCGCCAAGCTGCCTCACCAGCTCATCGACCGTCGAGAATCCATCGATCAGCCCGAGCCCCAGCGCCTGCTCGCCCAGCATATAGCCGCCGTCGAACAGCACGTCGTCCTCCGCCTTCAGCCGCCGCCCGCGCCGGCTGCGCACCCAGTCCTTGAAGCGGACATGCAGCTTCTCCATCAGATCCTTGACGAACGCGACATCCTCCGGCTTTTCCGCGCTGAAGGGATCCAGCCGCGCCTTGTTGCGGCCCGCGGTGTAGATCCGCCGCTCGATGCCAAAGCGGCTGAGCAGGTCGGGAAAGCCGAACCCGCCGCCGACGACGCCGATGGAGCCGACGATGCTCATCGGGTTGGCATGGATCTCATCGCCCGCGCAGGCGAGCCAGTATCCGCCCGACGCCCCCACCTCCCGTATCACCGCATGCACTCTCACCCCCCGCCGATCGGCCTGAGTGCGGATCATGGCGGCGATGAGCTCGGATTGGACGGGGGAGCCGCCGGGGCTTTCGATGTCCAGGATCACCGGGCGTCCATCAGCCGAATCGAAGGCTTTTTCGATCAGCGGGCGGGCCGAGTCGGCGCTCAGCATTCCCGATCGCGCGGCGATCACGCCGTGCAATACGATTACGTTTATGTGAGGTCTTCGCCAGGGCAACAGGCTGGTTCCACTCATGCAAGGCTACTCCGCAGGTCCGCCAGCCCATATAGTGCCGAACCGTCCGCTGCGAAGTTGCCCGGATCGAGCCAGGCCAGCAGCGCGTCGCGGCAGCGCGGCCACTCGTCGCCGACGATGCTGTACCAATCGGTGTCGCGCAGCCGCCCCTTGACCACCATGTGCGCCCGGTGGCGGCCCTCGTAAGTGAAGCCCAGCCGCTCGGCCGCGCGCCTGGACGGCGCGTTCAGCGCGTTGCACTTCCACACCAGACGCCGGTAGCCGAGATCGTCCGCGGCCAGCTTCAGCAGCAGGAAAATCGCCTCCGTCGCCGCGCGGGTGCGCTGCATCGCCGGGCCGAACCAGATGTTGCCGATTTCGATCGCGCTGTTGGCGGGCTGGATGTCCATCAGCGCCAGCCATCCTGTCGCCGCGCCCGTGCTGACGGGACGCACCGCCCACAGCATCGGGTCGTGCCGCGACGCAAAATCCATCACCTGGCGCGCCATCGCCTCGGCCGAGGCGAACGGTCCGATGCCGAGATAGGTCCAGCTTTCGTCCGCGCCCTGCGCGGCCTGCCAAAGTTCCGCCGCGTGGCGGCGATGCAGGGGTTCGAGCGTCGCATATCGGCCGCGGATCGAGACCCGGGCGGGCAGCGGCCGCGGTGTCGAATCAATTTCGGGTCCAATCGGCGGGGGCATGGCGGAATCCTCGCGTTCGTGAGATAGCGTGGCCTCGGCGGCGGCTGCCGGCAAGCCGTTGCCGCCCCGGCCAATCGGCCGGGCTTCCATCCTCAATCGGAGGACTATCATGCTACGCAGAACACTTCTGGCCACCGCGCTCGCGGCGGCTTTCGTTACCTCCGCCTCGGCCGCGACGGCCGACTTTACGGCGAAGCTGTCCGGCCACAGCGAAATCCCGAAGACCGACAGCAAGGGCACGGGCAAGCTCGACGCCACGTTCGACACCGCGTCGAAGGAGCTGAAATACACGCTGACCTTCGACGGCCTGAGCGGTCCGGCGACGGCGGCGCATTTCCACGGACCGGCGACCCGCGGCCAGAGCGGCGGCGTCATCGCCCCCATCGGCGGCGCCAATCCCACCAGTCCGGTGTCCGGGTCGGTTACCCTGACCGAGGACCAGGCGAAGGCGCTGCGCTCCGGCAAGATCTATGTGAACGTGCACACCGCGGCCGATCCGGGCGGAGAGATCCGCGGGCAGGTGCTGCATGTCAAAGCGAAGAAGACAGCGGCGGTCCCGGCCGGCACCGCCGCGAAGTAGGCCCGCGGGCGAGCGCTGCCTCGATGCCCGCCGGCTTTGAGGCAGCGCAGCGGTCCCGGGCCGCCGGCATGGCGATCCCGGCGCGCCTCGCTTTGACGGGCGCGACCCGCTACACCGGGTCGAGACAGAACGCCGTCTCGGCGCAGGGGGCTGTGATGCGGGCATGGGTTGTCGCGGCCACGGCGCTGCTCATCGGTTCGGCCCGGGCGGCGCCGTTCGACGCGTTCCAGGTGATCATGTGGCAGGACCGCACGCCGGCTCAGACGGCCGGCCTGGCGCGGCTGGGGTTCACCGCCACCAAACTGCGCGGCACGGGCGGCCATATCGACCCGTCGAACCTGGCGGACAAGCAGGCGTCCGGCCTGCCTTGGTATGTCGAGAACATCGCCACCGACTTCTATGCCCCGTACCACCGCTCGGTTCCGGACAGGACGGTGACCTGGCTGTTCGATGCGGCCAAGGCCCGTCTGCGGACGGACCCCGCCGATACGGGCGTGTTCGTTCGCGAACCGGGGCTGTCGGACCCCGCGTGGCTGACCGCCGTCGCGGGGCGGCTGGAGCAGGTCGTGCGCGATCAATCCCGCTACCGCCCGCTGTTCTACAATCTCGCCGACGAGGCCGGCATCGGCGATCTGGCGGCCGCCTGGGACGCCGATATCGCGCCTGCCTCGCTCGCCGCGATGCGGCAATGGCTGAAGACGCAGTACGCCGATGTGGCGGCGTTGAACCGGCAATGGGGCACGGACTTCGCGGACTGGGATGCGGTGGTGCCGGAGCTCACCAGCGCGGCGATGCGGCGGACGGACGACAACTACTCCGCCTGGGCGGACTTCAAGGCCTGGATGGACGTTGCCTTCGCCCGCGCCGTCCGCGCCGGGACGGACGCCGTGCACCGGGCGGATGCGAGCGCGCTGGCAGCACTCGAGGGCGCGCAGGTTCCCGGCTGGGGCGGCTACGACTACAGCCTGCTCGCCCCCGCGGTGGATGTCATGGAGATCTACGACTTCGGCGGCTCCCTCGACCTGGCGCTCGCCTCGAATCCGGCGTTGATCGCGCTGCGCACCAGCTTCGCCACCGGTCCGCGCGAGACGCACGCCGCCTGGCATCATCTGCTGCACGGCGGGCGCGGAATGGTCGTCTGGGATGAGCGGAACGACGTGGTGCTGCCCGATGGTTCGGCCGGACCGCGCGGCCGCGAGATCGCGGCGCTGGCTGCCTCGCTGCGCGCGGTGGCGCCGGCGATCCTGGCGGCCGAACCGTCCTTCGATCCGGTGGCGGTGCTGTATTCCCAGGCCAGTTTTCGGGCGCGCTGGATGTTGGACCAGCGCGACAAAGGCGCCGCCTGGGTCAGCCGCGACGCGGCGCGGGAATACGAGGACAACGCCTGGCGGGCGTCGCGCCGCCAGGTGCTTGGCCGCCTGGCCGGCATTGCGGTGCAGCCGCGCATTCTCTCTTCGGCGATGGTCGAGGCGGGCGCTTTGCAGCGCGGCGGCCTGCGCGTGCTGATCCTGCCGCACGCCATTGCCCTGTCCGAAGCCGAGTCGCGTGAAATCCGGGCTTTCGCCGAACGCGGCGGCACCGTGCTGGCGGATACCGAGCCCGGCCTGTTCGATCAGCACAGCCGGCGGTTGCCGGCGCCGTCGCTGGCGGGCGTCGCCCTGGTGCCGGAGGCCATGCTGCTGAGCGGCGGCGCGGACGGCCCGGATGCGTTGGCGGCCTTCGCAGCGCTGCTGCGCGATGCCGGGGTGGCGCCCCGCGCGGAGCTGCGCGGTCCGGACGGCTTGCCGGCCACCGGGGTTGAGGCGCGCTGGCTGCAGCGGGGCGACACCACGATCCTGGCGCTGCAGGCCGCGGCGCCGTGGCAGGCGCCGGGGCAAATCGAGGTCCGGCTGAGCGCGCCGGCCACCGTCGCGGATCTGCGGGTTCCCGGTCCGGCGCGGGTGGCGCAGCAGGTCTCCGTCGTCCTCGATCCTGTGGCGCCCGCCATCCTGAGCCTCACCCGCTGAGTGCACCAACCTGATTCCATTGGCGATATTGGTTGACTTAAATCAACGACAGCACCCCCCGGTTGCGGTTGGAATAGCCGAATCGTCAGGAGTGCGGTCAGATGAACCATAAGCAACGCCAAACGCTGCATGCCCTGTTCGCTCATCCGGTCAGCAGCAACATTGACCCGCGGCTGGCCTATTCCATCGTCGAGACCCTCGGCGGCGAAGTCACCCATGGCGGGCATGGCCATCTGGTCGTGAAGCTCAACGGCCATACGCGCGGATTCCACGACTCGCACCACACCCTGTCGAAGGAGGAGGTCACGTCGCTGCGCAAATTCCTCGAGGCGGCGGGGATCGATCCGGTGCGCGACTACCCGGTCGAGACCGGAGCGGCATGACGTCCGTCCATTCCGTGCGGACCGCACGCTGACGTGGCGAAGCCGAGTGCTCCGGCCGCCAACGGTGCCGGCCAGCCCGCGGGCGATGGCATCCCGCCGCAAGCCGCGGTGCCCGGGGCGGCGCCGGCAGTGTCCGCCGCGCACGCCATCGCGGCGATGCGGCACGATCCGGCCGCCATCCGGCGTTTGTTCGAATCCGGCGAATATCCCTACAAGATCGCCATGCGCACCGCGCCGTACGAGGCGCACATGCTTGAGCTGCAGCGCGAACTGCTCAAGGCGCAGCGCTGGATCGAGCAGACCGGGCAGCGCATCGTCGTCCTGTTCGAGGGCCGGGATGCCGCCGGCAAGGGCGGCACGATCAAGCGCTTCACCGAGCACATGAACCCGCGCACCGCGCGGGTGATTGCGCTGCAAAAGCCGACGGAGCGCGAGCAGTCGCAGTGGTATTTCCAGCGCTATATCGCGCACCTGCCCGCGGCCGGGGAGATCGTGCTGTTTGACCGGTCCTGGTACAACCGCGCCGGGGTCGAGCGGGTGATGGGGTTCTGCACGCCCAACGACTATCTGGAGTTCATGCGGCAGTGCCCGCAGTTCGAGCAGATGCTGGTCCGCGCCGGGATCGTTCTTGTGAAGTTCTGGTTCTCGGTCAGCCGCGAGGTGCAGCGCCGCCGCTTCGCCGAACGCGAGCGCGATCCGCTGAAGCAATGGAAGCTGTCGCCGATAGACCGGGCGTCATTGGACAAGTGGGACGACTATACCGAGGCGAAGGAGGCGATGTTCTTCTACACCGACACCGCCGATGCGCCGTGGACGATCGTCAAGTCCGACGACAAGAAGCGGGCGCGGCTGAATGCGATGCAGCATCTGCTGGAGCTGCTGCCGTATGACGGCAAGGACTCCGGCATCGTGACCGGCCCCGACCCGCTGATCGTCGGGGCGAGCGCGCATGTCATCGGGACGGATCTGCGGATTCTCAACAAGACGGTGCATCCGTCGCTGAAGCGCGGGCGGGAGATCGCCGGGGGGTGACAGTCCTTTTTACGTTGGGAAGCAGGGGGCGAGGCTCGGCGCATCCGTGGCGGCGATGGTGCGCGCCTGTGCTTCCGACAATGTTTCGTGTCATATAAACGATCATAAACGAATCGTTTGTCTAGCATCATTTAACCGGAGGTGTTATAAAGACTATACGCACCGACACGGGCGGGTGGAAGCCGGGCAAGCAAGGTTTGCAACCGAACGGCATCAGGAGGCTACTCGTGGGATCGGAACCGTTGGCGCCGCCGCCGATGAGCCTGCCGATGAAGTTGGCGCAGGCGCAGCAAGACCTGGCGAAGTGGATGGCGATAGCGGCGAAGCCGAACCTCTCGCCTCGAGCAGCCGCGGCGGCGCAGGAAGCCGCCCGCTCGAGCAAGGCGGCGGTGACCTTGTGCCAAAAAGCAATGGCATGGGAACAGGAGCGGCAGGAACAGAACGGCGACCCGAACATGAACGGACTTCTGGGCTTGGGGAGTTCGGGCCGAAACCCGCAGCCACCGCCCGGAACGATGTCGGTCGTGCGCAGCCACTCAAATCCGCCGAACTACCTGCAGCTACGGACACCCATCGACGACATTCCGGGTTTACCAGTCCGAATCGGTGAAAGCAGTGGAAAGCTCTTGATTATATTAGCGGGCGCAGTCCTTTTGATTGGCTTTCCCGTAGGCGGGATATGTGCCTCATTCATGGTAGGTTGGTGGGTGATGAAAGGCATCGGTGGAGGCGGGTTTGTATTCTTCTCAGTGGCGTTTCTCTTCGGGTTGTTTCTGTCGATCTATGTATGGCAGCCCTATGTGAAACCTGCTGTACTTGCAGCGTCCGATGCGCTGTTTCGTAAGGTTCACTGAGAACATGACGCCCTCGAGAAGCGGCTTGCCATGGGATGAGAAGTCCATAGCTGTTCGTTATGCGGGAACCGGGCGGCTCGCTGGAATCGAATAACGGAGATACGACAACCATGAAGACTCCGGGCGCGATCATCGCGGCTGCTATTATTGTAGGAGCGTCAAATGTCTGGATAGCGCTCGCGAATTGGGTTTTGCAGGATCGCTACGAGCTTTCGACGACGGTGAGCGGCGAAGATATGATCGGATGGCGTCTGAACAAGCGGACGGGCCGAGTCGTCGTCTGCGAGCTTGCGAGGCATCCGTCGGCCGCAGCAGTCCAACCCGGCGACAATTTGTTTGCCGATTTTCCGGCAGTCAAGGGATCGCAAAGCAGGCCAGTCGATAAGGTGGTGGTCGAATGCGGGTCTGAGTAATGGTTCAGCCAAAAGGCATTCGGCAGAATTGGTCAGTGCGCTTGCCCACGCTCGTTTGGATACGCCATCTTCAGAAGATGCGGCGCTAAACTCTCTCGGTCATTCGTCACCATAGAATTCCGGTGTATGCCGTCCGAGGTCCATCGCGTCATGTAAGATCCGGCCAATGCCGACCACATCCGGCCGGGTTACACGGTAGAGCAAAAGATGCCGCGGCCGGCGCACGATGCCCTCAGACATTCGCGCCTGGTCGCGGCAATGGCGAAGGTGGTAGCTACGCACACCCAGTCCGAGTTCCGGCCGGGCCAAACTTCCAGGGCGTTCCGGATCAGCAGCTATATGTTGCAACCCGGACGTCAAGAGCGCTTCGTATCTGAGGCGCGCTAACTCGCCGAAGCGTTCCCGGGTATACACCAGCAGCCGAACGACATCCTGTTCGGCTGCGGCCGAAAGCCGGACGTCTGCCACCGCCTAACCGGCGGCCCCGCCTGCGGCGCGCCGACCCAGCGCGGCGATGAACTCGGGTAACGCGTCACTCTGCACCTCACGAAATCGCCCCTCATCCAGATCGCCAAAGCCAACAGCGGCGGCCTCTTGCAGCGCCTTCAACTTCGCGGTCTCCAGCGCCTCGCGCTGTTCGACCAGACGGAGGCCCTCTCGCAGCACGTCGCTCGCGTCCTGATAGCGACCGGAGTTGACCAAGGCTTCGATGAGGCTCTCATGATGGTCAGTCAGGACGACGTTGCGGGTCGGCATATCCGTTCCTCATTTGTCGAAGTCTGTATCCTACACAACCCGCCGAGCGGATGCCATATGGCGTCTCAGCGTTATGCCTGTCATGGGCCGCCATCCACGTCTTCGTTGGGGCATACCTGGCTTGCAGGACGGCCGCAATCCCGGCCATGACGTGTGCACTTGGTCAGGAACTATATCCTATAGTGTCACAAAAAAGGAAAATATGCTTGACGCCATCCCGCAACCGAAGGTAGACCCCACGCACCGCATCCCGGGAACGCCCCATGTCCGAACCCTCGACCGCCGCCCCCGACACCAACCTGGTCAACCTCATCCTCGCCCTGCTGACGCCGATGTTCCTCTGGTCCACCGCCGGAGACATCCGCCTCGCCCACAGCGCGGCAGCGCAGACGCTGAACGAATACCGCGTCGCCAACCGGCTCAGCCTGTTCACGGTTGCGAAAATCATCGCCTTCGACATCGCCACCCTGAGTTCCCTCAGCCTTTCGATGTACGAGGACGTCTCGATGCTTCTGGCGCTGCGCCTGCGCGGCAACGCCACCAGCCTGGACCGCTCCGGGGAGCGCAACCGGCGCCTGCTGGAACTGGAAAGCCGCACCGCCGGCGAAACCGAAGTCTCCGTCGAGGCCGCGATTGCGGAAGCGCAGCGCATGGTGAACGAGGCCAAAGTCCGCATCCAGGCCGCCGCCCAAGCGCCCGAAACGCAGCCGGACCCGGCTCCGGCCGCCGAACCGGCGGCGCTGGCCACCCGGGCTCCGTCGCCCGCGCCCACGTCCGCCGCCGCCCCGGCCGCCCGGACCCCGGCGGAACAGCCTCCCACCGAATGGCCCGATGCGGTGACCGAAGTGGCCGAGGCCTTCGCCGCCGGCCTCGGGGACGTCCCGCCCGAGAAGCAGTGGCAGGAGATGACGCGGATGATGGCAATGACCGCGGCCGCGGCCGATATCGCCTCCGGCGCCGCCCTGCCGCCCGTCCCGGCGATGGCCGCGGAATAGACGGCCGGCATTCTCCCACTGCGTGGCCGGGCCAGGCCATTTGTGTTCATTTGTGTTCATTTGTGTTTCCAAATCCGCCTGAATCGAAAAATCGGGCAGTTGCCCTGGCGTCCGAAGCGGCGGAGACTGCCGGAACGGACCTGCAAGCAAAGCGACTGTTACAATAAATTAATGGAGACACGAATGAACACAAATGAACACAAATAATTCGAATCCGGACCCTCTATTTGAATGCGTTCTTCACGCTTCGGCTCATCCACGACAGCCCGGCGCCCAACCCTACAGCAAATCCAGCGCCTGCTTCTGCTTCGGCGGCTCATGCGCCGCGTCGATCTCCGCCAGGTCGTCATCGGTCAGCACCAGACTTCCGGCCCCGGCATTCTCCCGCACATGCGCAACGTCCGCCGCCTTCGGAATCGAGATCACCAACCCGCTCCGCAGCCCCCAGGCGATCGCCACCTGAGCCGGCGTGTCGCCGCGCCGCTCCGCCACCGCACGCAACGCAGGCGAACGCAGCAGCCGGCGCGCGTCGTTCCCCAACGGCGAATACGCCATGACCGGAATCCCCTGCCTCGCGCACCACGGCAGCAGATCGAACTCGATCCCCCGGCTGTCCGGATGATACAGCACCTGATCCGCCGCGCACGCCGCCCCCGCCGGCAACCCGGTCACTTCCTTGATGTCCGCGGCATCGAAGTTCGATACACCCCAGTAGCGGATTTTCCCGGCCGCCCGCAGCGCCTCGAACCCCGCCACCGTCTCCGCCAGCGGATGGCTGCCGCGCCAGTGCAGCAAATACAGATCGATCCGGTCGGTTTTCAGACGCTTCAGGCTGCGCTCGCACGCCGCCGCCACGCCGGCGCGGGAGGCATTCTGCGGCAGCACCTTGCTGACGATGAAAACCCGGTCGCGAATGCCCTGCACGGCACGGGCGACGACCTCCTCGGCCCCGCCCGAGGCATACATCTCCGCCGTGTCGATCAGCGACAGCCCGAGATCCGCGCCGAGCCGCAGCGCATCGGCCTCCCGCGCCGCATCGCCGCCGCGCTCGCCCATGTTCCAGGTTCCCTGGCCGACGGCCGGGACCGTCTCGCCGCCCGGAAGCGTTACCGTCCGCATCAGCCTGCCAACCCCTCCGCCACCCGCATCACCCGAAGGAAGTTGCCGCCCCACAGTTTTTCAAGGGCGCCGCGGTCGTACCCGCGCCGCACCAGCTCGATCGTGATGTTCGGGCACTGCCCGGCATCGTTCCAGTCGCTGATGCCGCCGCCGCCGTCGAAATCCGAGGAAATCCCCACATGGTCGATGCCGATGCGCTTCACCGCGTGGTCGATATGGTCCGCGAAATCGGCAACGGTGACCTCCTCCGGCTTGGCGTTCGCCTTGAGGAAGGCGGAGACGGCGGTGATCTGGATCACCCCCTTCACGTCGCGGATCACGTCCAACTGCCAGTCCGCCATGTTGCGCGAATGATCGCACAGCGCGCTGATGCAGGAATGCGTCGAGACCACCGGGGAGCGCGATTCGTCCGCCGCCTGCACCATCGAATCGCGCGAGGCATGCGCCACATCGACCAGCATGCCGGCGCGGTTCATCGCCGCGATCGCCGCCTTGCCGAGCATCGACAGGCCGCCATGCTCGTTGCCGCGGTCGCCGAGGTCGCGCCGCGGGGTGCAGGAGTCCGCCAGCGCATTGTGGCCGTTATGGGTCAGCGTCATATAAACCGCCCCCCTCGCCCGGAACGCCGCGATCCGCGACAGATCGGCCCCCACGGCGAAACCATTCTCCACGCAGGGGACGATGCCAATCGCGCCGGCACGCCTGGCCGCCTCGATCTCGTCAGCCCGGGCGGCGAGGCGCACCGGGATCGCCGACTGCGTGCGGGCCATGCGGTTGATATGGTCCAGCATGGCGAGGGCGCGGCTATAGGCGGCATCCTCCGAGCCGGGCGTGCGGGTGGTCTGCGGAACGTAGGCGACGAAGCAGCCGGCCGTCAGGCCGCCGCGCAGCATTTTCGGCAGATCCACCTTTCTGGTGCTATCCTGGAACGGATCCGGGCCGGTTGGCCAGGGAATGTCGATATGTGTATCCAGCGTTACGAGGGTACGGTGGATCGAGAGCGCGTCTGGCTGCAGGGCATCGTTCATGGCGCAAGGCTTACAGATAACCGCGCGGTACGGAAGAGCCGTGTGCATCAAGGGGCCGAAAATGCGGCGAGCCGCGATGGCTTTGGCGGTCCTGGCCGCAACCCCGGGCGCCGCGCCGGAGGCCGTCGGCAGTTGGCTGCTGGACTGCCAGGCTCCGGCCTGCGTGCTGCGCCACAAGGATCGGCTGTTCAGCGCCGCGGGCGTCTCGGCCGACATGGAGGTGCGCGCCGCCGGCAAGGCGCTGGTGCCGGTGCTGACGCTGCGCGGGCTGCCGGATCAGGTGCTGCTGGCCTCCTCGATGGCGGCCAAGGCAACGGCTTCGGTTCAGTTCCCCGGCGCCGCGCGGGTCGATCTGGCGTGCGGTATCGGCGACGGCCTCTATATCTGCGCGCCTCCGGACAATGCGGTCGCCGCGCTGGCGGCGGTGCTGCCGAAGGCGCGGTCGGTTGCCGTGCGGGTTGCGCTGTCGGTCCCGGGCACGGATCTGCAGCCTTCGCGGGAGCGGTTGCTGGAACTGGCCGCGACGCCGGAGGCTCTGGCCCGCTTGCGTGCCGCCGGGGCGCCACCAGCCGAACCGGGCGGATGGGTCGGCTTGGTGGACCGCGGGCTGAAGGCTGCCGGGTATCCGAATGGGGCGCGCGATTTGCCGGGGTTGGTGGCGCGGTATCTGGGGCGGTGAAAGACCTGCAGCCGATGGGCAATCGTCTGCCGCGAATGCGGTCGCGATCGGCGACGAGGATGCTTCGCGCGATCTCCGCGGGATCAAGCGCGGAGCCGGCCCGGGATGGCATGCGGGTCTTCGTCGTCCATCCCCGGCGGGTCCGTCGTGACGGGTTGCTCAACCGGTGTAGAAACGCAGTCCGCAGGGGCCAAAGCCGGGAGGCCCGACAGCCCCTCCCGGACAGACGACCCGTCGCTGTCGCCATTGCTATGGCGCTCCGATGGCTATGTTTGTTTCGACGTGCCCGCACGGCGTCGCAGACGCCAGGAACCACCTCGATGCAAAAACGGCTGCGTCAGCGCGTGCCCCGGGCTCCAGGTCATTACCGGGCAGCAGGCCCTTCACACGTTTTCGATCACCTCCACCTGCGCCCCGTCGGTCGCAGCGACGAAGGCCACGCGGTTGCCCTGCTCGCCCGTCAGCTCCTCGAGCACGGCGACCCCATTCCCGCGCAGCGTCGCCAGGGTCGCCGCGTAGTCGTCCGTCACCACCGCCACGTGCTCGATGCCGTAATGCTGCTCATGGTGCTGTTCCGGGATGATCCCGGTGATGTTCAACTGGGTGCCATGCAGGTCGAGCTGCCAGCCGCGGCCCGGCATCTCCGCCTTCTTCGCCGCGCCGAAATTGTCGATGTAATACCGCACCGTCGCCTCAACGTCGCGGGTCTTCAAATGCACATGCTGAAAGCTGATCGCCATCGCCGTTTCCCTTCGGTCGCGTGGTCCGGATGGTTGCCGGTTTCGCCGCGGGCTGGCAAGCGCCGGCCCCGGCCGGGTTCGTGCGGTTGCGTCAGCTCCGCGCGCCGCCGCCGGGCAGAACCTGGGCTCCGGCGCGGGCGGTGGCGAGGTTGGCGGTCTGATCGTAGGGCAGGTTCGATAGTCTCTGCAGCGTCTCCGGCGGCGGGCCGGTGAACACGGGCGAGGTCAAAGCCTGCGCCGCCTCCACCTGGTTGCCGAACTGGAGGCCCGCGGCAAGCTGCAGCAGGGCGTTGACCACCGCCTGGGGAGGCGCGTCCGCCCGAATGCCGACGATCCGTCGCAGGTTGTCCCTCGCCTGCGCCATGTGTTGCTTGGTCGCCAGGTCCATGCCGATCCAGCGCGGGTTTTCGCGCAGCTCGCCGGAGAGATATTCCAGGGCGACCACGGCTTTCGCCGCCGCGACCGGGTTGTTGCGGGTGTTGCCCGGCGAGGCGAACGCCCAGGCGGACTGGCCGATAGCGCCGGTATCGTTGTCGAGGTACACGCCATAAACGCCGGCCGGCAGATACGGCGTCGCCGGCGTCGGCGGCAGGGTCGCGCAGGCCGCGAGGGTCAGCGCCAGGAACGGGACAGCGCGCAGATCGATCATCCGGATGAAATGGGATGAGCGTCGCGTTTCAGCCAGTGGTATTTGTGCGCTCCGGAAGGATGCTGGCCGCGGCGGCATCCAGAAATGCCCGGGCCAGTTCCGGATCGTCTGCCAGCCGCGCCAGGACGACGGCGCCGACCATGGTGGAGAGAGCGGCGAGGGCGTTGCCGCGGTGGCGGTTGGGCGAACCGCTATCTCCGTCATGGGGATCCGGCATCACCCGCGCCAATGCCTCCAGCATCCCCCTCAGCGCCCCCCCGACCGCCGAACGCGACGCCGATCGGCGGGCGAAGTCGGGACCGAGCGAGGTCAGGGAACAGCAGAGGCCGGAGGCGACTTTCTCCGGGTTCAGGTACCCCGCAACGATCCGCCGCAAGGCCGGGCCGGGGTCATCGGTGCGGCTGATCTCGTCCCAGGACCGGGCGGATTTCTCCAGCAGGCTCCGCGCGACTTCCGCGGCCAAAGCCTCCTTGGAGGCGAAATGGGCGTAGAAACCGCCATGCGTCAGGCCGGCCTGCTTCATCACCGCATCGACGCCGACACCGTCGATGCCGTGCTGGCGGAACAGCAGGCCGGCGGCGTCCAGGATGCGCTGGCGCGTTTCAATCCGGCGCGAGGTCGGCTCGGCCATCCGCTGCGCTCCTTTTGCTGACGATCGTCATATTGCCGCTTGACTTCTATATGACGACCGTCATGGTAAAAGCAACCAAATTGGAGCGGCGGCATGGGACCGAAGCTGATCGCGCGCCTGTTCGCAGGGCGCGTGCATTACGCCTGGATCGTGGTGGCGGTGATGTTCGTCGTGATCCTCGCCTCCGTCGGCGTGCGCGCGACGCCGGGCGTGCTGATCGTGCCGCTGCGGCAGGCGTTCGGCTGGAACGCCGCGGTGGTCTCGGGCGCGATCTCGCTGAACATCCTGCTGTTCGGGCTGGTCGGGCCGTTCGCCGCCGGTTTTATCCAGGTCATCGGCCTGAAGCGGACCGTGCTGTTCTCGATGGCGCTGCTGGTCATCGGCGCCGGGCTGAGCAGCCTGGTCACGCAAATCTGGCAGTTGTACCTGACCTGGGGCGTGCTGGTGGGCCTCGGTTCCGGCGCCGGCATGGTGGGGTTGGCCACCGCCGTCGCCAATCGCTGGTTCGTGCAGCGGCGCGGCCTTGTCGTCGGGCTGCTGACCGCCGGCAACGCCAGCGGGCAGTTGGTCTTCCTGCCGCTGCTGGCCAGCCTGGTGGTCTCGCATGGCTGGCACAGCGCGCCTCTGGCGGTGGCGGCGGTGATCCTGGCGCTGATCCCGCTGGTGATGCTGCTGCTGCCCGAAAGCCCCGCCTCCATCGGCCTGGGCGCCTTCGGGACGACCGAGGTGGTGGAGTTGCCGCCACGCTCGGGCAACCCGTTCGTCATCGCTGTCGCCGGACTGATGCGCGGCGCGAAGTCGGCCGATTTCTGGCTGCTGTTCGTGACCTTCGCGGTGTGCGGGTTCTCCACCAACGGGCTGGTGGCGACTCACCTGATTCCGTTCTGCATGGATCACGGCATCCCGGAGGTCTCCGCCGCCAGCCTGCTGGCAGTCATGGGCGTGTTCGACCTGATCGGCACGACGCTGTCGGGCCACCTGACCGACCGGTATGATTCCCGCATCCTGCTGTTCTGGTACTACGGGTTGCGCGGGCTGTCGCTGATGGTCTTGCCGTTCACCGACTTTGACGTCGTCAGCCTGGCGATCTTCTCGGTGTTCTACGGGATGGACTGGATCGCGACGGTGCCGCCGACGGTGGCGTTGACCAACCAGGCGTTCGGCAAGAAGGACGCCCCCGTCATCGTCTCCTGGATCGTCGCCGGCCACCAGATCGGCGGCGCCCTGGCGGCTCTGGGCGCGGGAGAGACGCGGTATCTGACCGGAAGCTATGTGCCGGCGTTCGTGGCCAGCGGCGTCGCCTGCCTGATGGCGGCGCTGCTGGTGCTGCGCATCGCGCACCGCCGGGCGGCGGTGGCGGCACCGGCGGAGTGACGCTGCCGCCCGGGCGGCAACGTCATTCCGGACGCGGTCAGGCGGCCGGGGTGGCCTTGACACCGAATATCTTGATGCGGTCCAGCACGCCGTCCTTCCAGACGTAGTGATGGACCAGCGCCGCCGCGGCGTGGAACGCGGCGAGCCCGAGGATGGTCCAGGCGATGGCTGCATGCACCCCGAATATTTGGTCGAGCAGCGCCTTGTTGTCCGGGTCATACCCGGGAATCGGATAGACGTTGAACAGGTTCGTGCCCCGGATGCCGACCATCGACAGGCCCACGGCCACCTGGCCGAGGACCAGCAGGTTGAGCAGGATCTGAACGGCGTTGGCGAGGAAAGTCACCAGCTTGTTGCCGGGCGGCGGCAGTTGCCGCCCGAAGCTGCGGCGCCAGAGGATGCTGAGGATCACGATCGCGCCCAGCGCCGCACCGCCGGCGATATGAACGGATCGCGCATCGACCCGGAGGTCTCCCTTCGGAAAAAAGTCGATCGCGTGCGCGCCGATGATCTGCACGATCACCAGCAGCGCGATGAGCCAATGGAAGAGTATCGTTAGCCCGTCGAACCGTGTGTAATTGTTGTTAACAGGAGGCATGAATAGGACTCCAAGGACTGTCCGCGAACGGACGTGTGGGTGTGGGTTGATGTAACCACATTTCAATACGTTGTGCGAGATGGCAATTCCATTCGGCTGTGCTTTTGCCTTGCGCGGTGGCGGCGGCGCTGATTCGGGCGCCGATGCCCTGCCTGCGCGGCGCGATGGCGGCGGCCAGGCCGCCTGAGCCGGCACCGCCGATGACGGCTGTCCTGATGGTTCCTGTCGCAGCCTGCGTGTCGAGAGTCACCTCGCGCGCCTCCATTCGGATGGATGCATGGTTCCGGCCCGGGTCCGTGCGCGCAGCCGGTTGGCGCGGAAGGCGATTGTGACCGCGGGCGCGGCCAGCCTAGCATCGCACCGGTTCACCCGGGGTCTCGATGGCCGGTGCGGAGGTGCTGATGAGCTACCACGACGCGATGGACGATTACGACCTGCCGGAACTGACGGCGCAGGAGGTGCATGAGCGGGTCGAGGACTGGCTGCGGCGCCTCGACGACCTGTTCGCCCGGATCAGGAGATGGGCGGCGGCGCACGGGCTGGCGATGAAGGACGGCGAACCTCGGCCGATGCTGGAGGAGCGGATGGAGCGTGTCGGCGAACCGGCGCGGGCGCAGCCGACGCTGGTGCTGCGGAGTGGGGAGGGTGCCGAAGTGTCGATCAAACCGAAGGCGCTTTGGGTCATCGGCGCGAACGGCCGTGTCGATGTGCTGTCCCGCAAGAACGGTGTCTATGTGCTGATCGATCGGGCGGAGCCGTTGGAGCCGCCGCAGTGGATCCTCCGCAAAGTCGGGGCCGGCGGCGATGGCCGTGCGTTCGACCCCGAGTTGCTGGCGGAGATGGTCTAAGCTTACGGCAGGGTGCCATAATCACGGCCGCCTGGGATTGGGTGGCGGTATCGCGCCAAGGGTGTTTTTTACAGCGATGACTTCGCGGCGCTTCTTCTGGCTGCGCAGATCGGTAGGTCTGTGCTACGAGGGATAAATGAGCGAGGCATATTCTCATCGAGTCCTTATGCTGGAACCGAGCAACTTTGTCGGCACTTGGCGCCGCTTCGGTATGGTCGGACCGGTGTACGAGATCATCAGCGCCGGGACCGCATTGCCCGACGGTGATCGGCTGATGCGCATTCGAGTGGTCGAAAGCGGCGAGGAACTGGATTACCGCGTCTTTGAGATTCTTGCCGATCCAGTGGAGCGTTGATGTTCGCCCTCGCATTCGATCTTGTTGCGGCCTTGGAGCGTCAGTTCAGTTTCGGCCTGTGTTGTTCGTTTGCCGATGATTTTCGGCAACAGGCCGTCGGAAGCAAACCGATTCACTCGGTGTTTGGGTGGCCGGTTCGGAGGTCCGCATGAGCGACTATGACTCGATGGATGATTACGATCTGCCGGAACTGACGGCGCAGGAAGTGCACGCGCGGGTCGAGGACTGGCTGCGGCGCCTCGACGACCTGTTCGCCCGGATCAGAAGCTGGGCGACAACGCGCGGGCTGACCGTCAAGGATGGCGAACCGCGGCCGATGCTGGAGGAGCCGATGGAGCGGGTCGGGGAGCCGGCGCGGGACCAGCCGACCTTGGTGCTGCGAAGTGCGGAGGGGAAGGAGATCTGGGTCTGGCCAATAACGCCCTGGGTCCTCAACGCGAGTGGCTGCGTCGATCTGCTGTCTCAAAAGGGGATCTACACCCTTATTGACAGGGCGGAGCCGCTAGACCCGCCGAAGTGGGTGCTATGGAAGGTCGGCGCGGGAGGAACTGGCCGCCCGTTCGACCCCGAATTGCTCGCGGAGATGGTCTGACCTTGGAACAGGTTGCCATAATCAAGGCTGCCCACGATTGGATGGTTCTGTCATGCGAAGCGGACCTGTCTCAAGCAGTAGCACGGGGCGACATGGATACCGCGAAACGGCTGGAGGGAACCCGCCAAATCTTCGACCGGGCGGTGTTCGTAGTGTTGTTCGGACGATTTGAAATGGCGGTGACGGAGACCTTCGAGCAGGCACGAAATGCTCGATCGGCTAATCCCGACTGGAGGTCACGGCGCGGCTGGGACGTGCCGGCCTATCGCGTTCGGCGGATTCCATTCGAAACCAAGCTCGCTTTGGTGATGGACCGACAAACGGAGGCTCACGGCAGGATCATGCGGGCCTATGCGCTTCGGAACCACTGCGCCCATGGCGGGAGCACTAAAGCATTGATCCCCATCGAAGAGTTTGTTGCTGATCTCTATGCGTGGCGCGCCTTGTTGCGTCGATGAGGGGGGTGAGGTTTCCGATCTCAGAGCGTTTCTTCGTGCTTCGCGATCACCGGGCTTGCGCTATGAGGGATGAACAAGCAACATATCCTCCGACCGAAACAAGATGTCGGACGCGTCCGCTCTCGCCGGGACATGGCGCCGCTTCGGCACCCCTCGGCCGGTCTACGAGATCATTGGCGCCGGGGCGGTCTTGCCCGGCGGCGAGCGGTTGATGCGTGTCCGAGTTGTCGAAAGCGGTGAGGAATTGGACTATCGGCTTGCCGATATCATACTCGATCCGTCAGAAGGTTGAGCATCCCAGTTTTCCTTGCGGCAGAGACTCCAGCCCGCGGCAAAAGCGACATTGACAGAATGCCATGATGTTGCGATATTAGCACGGTAACGGATGGCGGTTTGCGAAGATGCGTTCTCGCTACAACTTCGATTTCCTGTTTATCCATAGCAATACAATTGCTGATGAAACAAGGCGAACGCTCAAACCGCAAATTATGAATGCCAGGAAGATCTTCGCCTTCCTCGACAAACATTTCAGCATGCTGGAGCAGAAGAAAAAGACTCACGCGTCAAATGTAAAAATGATGATAACAGCTCGCTTTATCAACAACATGTTTGCAGCGCTATTGCTGATAGAGCGCGGTCTGCTGCTGGACGCATTCAACTCGATCAGAAGCGGGATCGAAGCCACCGCCTTCTACTGGCTGGTGTGCAAGGACGAGACAACCGCCGGCCTCTACGACGCCGAAAAAAGTCCGCAACCCGTGGAGATACGGAAAAGGCTTGAAGCGCTTGGGGTGGATATCGAAACACTTCATTCTCTTTATGCCGTCACAAGCAAAATCGCCCATGTCGGCAACCCTTACGACCAGTTCCAAATCCGTTGGGAAGAAGGATGGGACGGTAAGCTGCTCATTGGCGGTGGCAGAAGCCCCGACATCCAAAAGGCGTTGCTTGAGGATATGTTGCGTGCCGTGTTGTGGTTCGTAAGGTTCGACGATGACTATGTCATAACCGAGGGCAAAGGCTTCCCGGAGATCATCGATCGCCCGTAAACCACACTGTTCGCGAACGTTGCGGCCTTCGGCCTTTTAGCGCTCGTCAAAAAACGCCCAACGATCATGGGGCCTCGGCAAGCCGGGCCACATGATCGCTGGAACGCTCAATCAGGACCCAATCTCGATCCCCTACCTCTCCAGCACAGCCCGCATCTCATCCAGCGCCGCCGGATCCTCGATCGTCGGCGGCACGATCGCATCCTCCCGGTCCGCGATCTTGCGGATCGTCGCCCGCAAAATCTTCCCCGACCGCGTCTTCGGCAGCCGCGGCACCACCCGCGCATCCTTGAAGGCTGCAACAGGGCCGATTTTCTCGCGCACCAGGGCGACGAGTTCCTTCTCGATATCCGCCTGAGGCCGGTTCACCCCCGCCTTCAGCACCACCAGGCCGATCGGCGTCTGCCCCTTCAGCTCGTCCTTCGCGCCGATCACCGCGCACTCCGCGACGTCGTGGTGGGAGGCGAGAACCTCCTCCATCGAACCGGTGGACAAACGATGCCCGGCGACGTTGATGATGTCGTCCGTGCGCCCCATCACCCAGACATCGCCGTTCTCATCCACCACCCCGGCATCGCCGGTGCGGTACCAGCCCGGGAAGTCCGACAGGTACGACCGGACGTAGTTCGCATCATCCTGCCACAGCGTCGGTCCGCAGCAGGGAGGCAGCGGCAGGCGCACGGAAAGGTTCCCTGTCTCGCCGCGCGGCAGCTCCTTCCCGTTATCATCCAGCGCATGCAGGTCATACCCCGGGACCGGCCGGCCGCCGGAGCCGGGCAGGAACGGAAACAGCCCGAACTGCCGGAACGATGCGGTGATCGCCCAGCCAGTCTCGGTCTGCCACCAATGGTCCACCACCGGCTTGCCGAGCAACTCGTGCGCCCACACGGCGGTGTTCGGATCGCAGCGCTCGCCGGCCACGAACAGCACATCAAACGACGACAGGTCGTACTTCTTGGACAACAGCCCGTCCGGATCCTGCTGCCTGATTGCCCGAATCGCCGTCGGCGCGGTGAACAGCGCCTTCACCTTGTGCTGCGAGATCACGCGCCAGAACGCGCCGGCATCCGGCGTGCCGACGGGCTTGCCTTCGTACATGATCGTCGTGCAGCCGCGCAGCAGCGGGGCGTAGACGATGTAGCTGTGGCCGACGACCCAGCCCACGTCCGAGGCGGTCCACCACACGTCGCCCGCATCCAGCCCGTAGATCATCCGCATGGAGTTCCACAGCGCCACCGCGTGGCCGCCATTGTCGCGCACCACGCCCTTCGGCTTGCCGGTCGTGCCGGAGGTATACAGGATATACAGCGGATCGGTTGCCAGCACCGGCACGCAGTCGTGCGGCTTGGCCGCGGCAACAGCCTCCTCGTAATCGAAATCGCGCCCGGCGATCAGCGTCGCCTCCGCCTGCGGCCGCTGCAGCACCAGCAGCGAGTCCGGCTTGTGCGACGACATCGCGATCGCCGCATCCAGCAGCGGCTTGTATTTCACCACCCTGCCCGGCTCCAGCCCGCAGGACGCCGAGATGATCACCTTCGGCTTGGCGTCGGCGATGCGCGTGGACAGTTCCGCCGCGGCAAAGCCGCCGAACACGACCGAGTGAATAGCCCCCAGCCGCGCGCAGGCCAGCATCGAGATCGCCGCTTCCGGCACCATCGGCATGTAAATAACGACCCGATCGCCGCGCTCGACACCCAGCGCCGACAGCGCCCCGGCCAGCTTCTCGGTCCGTGCCAGCAGATCGGAATAGGTGAAAGTCTTGAGCTGCCCGGTGATCGGGCTGTCCCAGATCAACGCCGTCTGCTCGCCGCGGCCGTTTTCGACATGGCGGTCCAGCGCGTTATAGCAGGTGTTCAGCTCGCCCCCGGCGAACCACTGGCCGAACGGGCCGAGCGTCGGGTCGAACACCTTGTCCCACTTCTTTGTCCAGGTGATGCCGAAGGCTTCGGCCGCCCAATAGGCCTCCGGATCGCGAATCGACGCGGCGTAGGCTTCGTCATAGGAATGGGCGGTCGTCATGGTGCGTTTCCCCTTGCAAGCAGTTTCGCCGCTTTTTCGGGCCTGACCGTTCGGCGGTCAAGATGGTCTTGCACGAGACGGCGGCCGGTGGTTTGTGCTGCCGAGGGACGCAGGAGAAAATGATGCAGATCAAGGATTGCCCGGCACTTGTGACCGGCGGCGGCTCGGGCCTGGGGGCGGCCACTGCGGCGCTTCTGGCGTCGCTCGGCGCCAAAGTGGCGGTGGTCGATATCAACCGGGACGCCGCCCGGGCGCAGGCGCTGACCATCGGCGGCATCGGCATCGGCTGCGACGTCGGCGACGCCGCCTCCGGTGAGGCCGCCTTCGCCGCCGCCCGCGCCGCGCACGGCCCGGTGCGCATCCTGGTCAACTGCGCCGGCATCGCCACCCCCGGCCGCATCGTCAGCCGCGAGGGTCCGCTGGCGCTGGAGACGTTCGAGCGCGTCATCCGCGTCAACCTGACCGGCAGCTTCAACATGCTGCGCCTCGCCGCGGCGGAGATGTCGGCGCAGGACCCGCTGGACGGCGGGGAGCGCGGCGTCATCATCAACACCGCCTCCGTCGCCGCCTATGAAGGCCAGATCGGCCAGCCAGCCTATGCGGCGTCGAAAGGCGGCATCGCCGCGCTGACCCTGCCGGCGGCGCGCGAACTGGCGCGGGCCGGCATCCGCGTGGTGGCGATCGCCCCCGGCCTGTTCCACACCCCGATGGTGGAAGGACTGCCGTCCGAGGTGCAGGCCAGCCTCGGCGCCGGCATCCCGTTCCCCGCCCGGCTCGGCCGTGCGCCGGAATACGCGGCGCTGGTCGAGCACATCGTGCGCAACCAGTACCTCAATGGCGAGGTCATTCGTTTGGATGGTGCCTTGCGGATGCCGCCGCGCTAAGGTTGGGCAATGAGCCACACACACCAAGTCGTCATCGTCGGCGGCGGCCCGGTCGGGCTGGGCCTCGCCATCGAGCTCGGCCAGCGCGGCATCAGCGTCTGCGTGGTCGAGCGCTACACCAGGCTGCTGCACATCCCCAAGGGGCAGAACCTGACGCAACGGACGATGGAGCACGTCCGGCACTGGGGCGCCGAGGCGCAACTGCGGGCGGCGCGGACAATCCCGACATCGTACGGCATCGGCGGCCTGACGGCGTACGGGTCGTTGCTGAGCGACTACCACTACGACTGGCTGCAGCGGGAACTGGTGCGGCCATACTACGCCGCCGACAACGAACGCGTGCCGCAATATGAGACCGAGGCGGTGCTGCGCCGCCGCATCGCCGAACTGCCGTCGGTCGAAACGCTGTACGGCTGGCAGGCCGAGGAGGTCGTGCAGAACGCGGACGGCGTCTCGATCGCCACGGTGGAGCGGCACGGTCCCGGCCGCCGGTGGCTGCGGGCGGCGTATGCCGCCGGCACCGACGGCTCCCACTCGATCGTCCGCGACCGCGCGCAGATCGCCCAGACGCTGACCGACCATGACCGCCTGATGGTGCTGCTGGTGTTCCGCTCGGCCGGCCTGCACGCGCTGCTTGAGCGGTTTCCCGACAAGTCGTTCTTCTGCGTCCTGACGCCGGAGCTGAAGGGATACTGGCAATACTTCGGCCGGGTCGATCTGGGCACCGAGTGGTTCTTCCACGCGCCGGTGCCGGCGGGGACCACCAAGGACAATTTCGACTTCCGCGCCTATCTGAACAAGGCGGTGGGCGCGGAGTTCGATGTGGACTTCGAGCATATCGGCTTCTGGGACCTGCGCTTCGCGGTGGCCGACGAGTACCGCAACGGGCGCGTGTTCATCGCCGGCGACGCGGCGCACAGCCACCCGCCGTATGGCGGCTATGGCGTGAACACCGGGCTGGAGGACGCCCGCAACCTCGGCTGGAAGCTGGCCGCGGTGCTGCAGGGCTGGGGCGGCGAGGCGCTGCTGGACAGCTACTCGGCCGAACGGCAGCCGGTGTCGGCCTCCACCGCGCGCGACTTCATCGATGCGCTGATCGAGGCGGATCGCGATTTCCTCGCCACCTTCGACCCCGCCCGCGACCGTGCGGCGTTCGAGCGGGCCTGGGCGGATCGCGTGGCGGGGGCCCGGGCCGAGGTGGACTCGTTCGAGCCGCACTACGAGGGTTCGGCGATCGTCGATGGGCCGGCGGGCGGGCAAAGCAGCGCGCTCGGGTCGCACATGTTCATCGCTCGGCCCGGGCACCATCTGGCGCCTCAGCCGCTGTCGGACGGCCGCAACGTGTTCGACGCGCTGGGAGACGGGTTCTCCCTGCTGGCGTTTGACGCGGCGGACGCCGCGGTGGCGGCGTTCGAGAAGGCCGCAGCCGAGCTGGGCCTGCCCCTGACCCTGGTCCGGGACAGCCGATCGGCCGGGCGGGAGCAGTACGGGGTGGCGCTGGTGCTGGTGCGGCCGGACCAGTTCGTGGCCTGGACGTCGGAGCGGGCACCCGCGGACGCGGGCGCGCTGCTGCGGAGGCTGTCCGGCGCGACGTGATTGCTTCCTGCCTCGTCATGGCCCGGCTTGTTCCGGGCCACCTATTCCAGCACGTGCCGCGACAGGTGGCCCGGACAAGCCGGGCCATGACGAATCACGAGCCGGGGCGCGACGCGCCAGAGGACAATGCCGAGGACAATGCCGCGTTGCGCGCTTCGCTATCTTGATATGCAGCGGGCCTGTCCCGGCCACAGCGTCGCCGATGGCTCGCCATACTCACCCGGCCCGCAGCACCGTCTCGTACACATCCAGCGTCGCGTCCTGCATCGCCCGCACCGTCGGCACGGACGCCCGCGCCCGCTCGCCCAGCGCCAGCCGCTCTTCCGGATCCAGATCCAGCGCCACCCCGATGGCCGCGGCCAGAGCGTCCGGATCGCCCGGGCGCACCCGCCAGCCGGTCTCGCCGGGCCGCACCGTCTCCACCGGGCCGCCGAGATCCGACGCGATCACCGGCCGCCCCATCGCCTGGGCCTCGATCACCACCCGTCCGAACGCCTCCGGCCGGGTCGAGGCATGCACCACCACCTCCGCCAGGCAGAACGCCGCCGGCATGTCGTCGCACTCGCCCACCAGCCGCACCTGCTCGCCGATGCCCAACCGGGCCGCAAGCTGCGCGAGGTGGCGGGCGTAGCGGTGGCGGCCCTGATGCGCGCCCACCAGCACCGCCATCACGTCGCCCCGCCCGAGCCGGGCGATCGCCTCCAGCAGCACGGCATGGCCTTTCCAGGAGGTCAGCCGACCGGGCAGCACGACGGGACGGACTCCGTCCGGCAGCCGCCATGCCTCCGCCAGCCGGGCGATGCGGTTGCCATTGACGATCGCGGGATCGAACACCGAGGGATCGACGCCACGCGGGATCACCCGGATCCGCTCCGCCGGAACGCCATGGCGTGCCGTCACCAGATCGGCTATGTAACGACTGGCGGCGATGACGATGCGCCCGCGCGCCATGACGTCGTTGTAGCGGCGCTTGAACGGCAGGTCCTCGCCATAGGCGCCGTGATACGTCGTCACGAACGGCACGCCGGTGCGCTCGCAGGCCAGCCAGGCCGACCAGGCGGGGGCGCGCGAGCGGGCATGCACGAGGGAGACTTTTTCGGCGCGGATGAGCGCCTCGAGAGCGGCGGCGTTGCGCCAGATGCGGAACGGGTTCTTCGCCGTCAGGGGCAGCGCGAAATGCCTGCCGCCGGCCCGCTCGATCGGCCGCACCAGAGGGCCGCCGGCGCTGGCGACCAAGGAGGTCGCCTCGGCTTCGGCGATGGCCTGCGCGATCTCGACCGTGCCGCGTTCCACCCCGCCGGTGACCAGGGAGGGCAGAACCTGCAGGATAACCGGCGAATCGGGAGACGGCGACATGCAAGCGACCGTATCATGCTTGTTGCGCGGTGGAAGCACGGGTAGATTCACCCGTGCGATCCGACCAGGGAACCGTGCCGGTGCGAACCCCCTTGTATGACCGCGGCGCCGGGGTCAACGGGGATGCCGATCGGCCGGCACATGCGGTGGCGCTTGGGACCGACATGTCGCGCGTCGCGGAGCGTGCGCTGATCGCGGCGGCGGAGAAAGAAAATATCCGTGAGGAGCTGAGGGCGGACGCAAGGTGGACAGCCGGCTTCGTGGCGACACACGGCTACCCGTTCCCGGTGTCCATGGCGATGTTCATGCCGGAGGAAGGCGGCCCCGACTACCTGAACGACGATGCAGCATGACCTGTTCGCCAATCCCAATCGCCGGGCGCGGCCGCTGTATCCGCTGATCGTCACGTTGCAGGCCAAAGTGGTCGATGGCCCGAACGCGGTGATCGCACCGCTCACGCCGGTTACCCAACGAACGCCCGTTTCGCGTCTGCTGCCGATCGTCGAACATGAGGGAGGCCAGTATGCCGTGGTATTCACGTTGACGACGACCCTTTCGACCCGACTTCTGCGCCACCCGGTCGGCTCCATCGCGCACTACCGGGAAGACCTGATCCGAGCCATCGACTGGCTGTTCCGCGGGATATGACATTTGTGACCGAAACCACCGGCCGCCTCGACCGCGGCAATGGCACCGAACTCGCCTGGGCCCGCGTGGAGGGCCGCGCGCCGACGGTCGTCTTCCTGCCCGGCTTCCGCAGCGACATGACGGGCGACAAGGCGACCATGCTCGCCGCGTTCTGCGCCGGGCGCGGGCAGGCGATGCTGCGCTTCGACTACTCCGGCCATGGGGCTTCGAGCGGGGCGTTCGAGGACGGCACCATCGGCGCCTGGGCGGCCGACGCGATTGCGGCGATCGATGCGCTGACGGCGGGCAGGCTGGTGCTGGTCGGGTCCTCGATGGGCGGTTGGATCGCGCTGCTGACCGCGCTTCTTCGCCCGGACCGGATCGCCGGGCTGGTGGGCGTGGCCGCCGCTCCGGATTTCACGCAGCGGCTGATGTGGGACGCGATGGCGACGCCGGAGCGGGCGAAGTTGCAGCGCGACGGCGTGCTGCATGTGCCGAGCCAGTACGGCGAGCCGACCCCGATCACGCGGGCGCTGATCGAGGACGGCGCCCAGCATTTGGTGCTGACCGGGCGGGTTCCGCTGCGGTGCCCGGTGCGGCTGCTGCACGGGCAGGCGGACCCGGACGTGCCGTGGGAACTGGCGTTGGAGATCGTGCGGCAGGTGGAGACGCCGGATGCGCGCGTCACGCTGATCAAGGACGGCGACCACCGGCTGTCGCGTCCGGCTGATCTGGAGGTGTTGAGGCAAACGGTTGCGGGTTTGCTTGGGGAGGATGGCGGGTAGAACTTCGTGGCAGCCCGGACGAGCCGGGCCATGACGATCGAGGTCACCGACACGATTCCAGTCAGCCTAAATCGCTCTTATTGCCACCGCACTCATACGGCCAACCGAAATAGTTGACAACGTGCGCACCACCCGCAAGAGCCACGAGCCGCACGGTCTCAGGCGGCTTGTGGCTTGAGTCCGAATATCGCTGGTTCCAGAGCCGCAGCGAGTTAGGTACACCAGTGGCGCCGGAAATCGTTCAAGTGGTGGTGAACAACTGCGGCGCCAGTGTGTGCAGCAGATCGAACTCGACCCGGGTGACCGATACCGGTTGCGTGGCCGGGCCGTAAAGCTGGCGAATCGCGGCGATATCCTGAGCATCCGGTAGCATATTCGATGCCGACAAAGTGGCGTTCATGATCGATGTAGGATCATTCTGATTATCCGCCAAACCCGGGGCGTAGCCGAGGTCGTGCAGGAAATGCTGAAACACTGTCCCGGCAAATCCGGCATAGCTGTAGTCGCCGGTTTGCAACGCGGTGACCGAGGTTTCCGACGGGTCTTCGAGGCCGATGATGGTATCCGGCTCAAATTGATCCTGAGCATTATAGGAATAGTATGTCTGACTGATGAAATTCATTGTCGCGGGGTGCATTAGCGCCACGCCAATGCGAATATCGGGTACGGTATTGGCGCTCTCTGCGGCGTCTGGAACGGTGATAAAATTTACATTCGTGTCCCCTTCCCAGGCTTCTTCGGCAGCTTGCAGCAATGGGACGAATTGTGTCGGCAGCGAAGCACTGAATGTCAGGTAACTCTGATCGGCGGTATAGTTTGAGGTGGCGAGCGCTACTGTAATATCGGTGGTGCCGCCGGGGGATCCGCTGTTCGGCCACTTAAGCGGGTTGCCGTCGTCGCCGGCTAAGAACGGCGTGCCGCCGGTTGTCGTATTGGTTATGATTTGACTAGACATAACCAGCGCGTGCTAGGTTTTGCTTTACACGCAATGATTTGTCGCGTCAACCGACGGTTTTATCAACGCCGCGCGATTAATCCTTGAAGTGATATGCATGAATCCATCCCGCCATGAAATCGTTTCCATTATGCTTGATTTACCTCAATGCTCATACGGCTCGTTTGTTCTAACCATATCGGTGTTCGGCCATTCACGGGACTAACGGGAGATAATGCCATGTCACCTGGCCTGCCCACCGCCGCCCTTGTGCTGTGTGTCCTCGCCGCTCCGGCAATGCATCCTGCATACGCTCAGTATGGACAATATGTCGGACAGATGACGATGATCTATGATGAAAGCGGCGGAACAAACAGATACAAGAGCACTCACGAAGTGCTGGTCAGCATTCAGGAACCTTATAAAATCCCGACGCAGTACGGCCCCACGACCGGCACCGGGGACACCAACCCGTTGTTTTTGTATGTGACGGATCTTGAAACGACGGTCAACATCCAGCCTGGCGGCCTCCATGTGGTTTCGGCGACCCCGCAGGTCGGCGGCGGTTCAACCGGAGAACCCGCCGGTCTCTGGGTGATGCAATCCTGGAAGCTGCAACCGACCGCCAATGGTTTCACCGGTTCATTCGATAATGCACTGCCGGTAGACAACAATAATCTGTTTGTCTCACTGGAAGCCGATAATCCTCTGGCCTTCGATCTCGCTGCCATGGCCAATGGCGGCAATCCGTTCGGCGGCAACCAGTTGGTCGCTTGCATCGCATATATCAGCAAAGTGACTACCGTAGCGGCCGTGTTCGATACGGCGGAGAAGTCAATCCAGATGACCTTCAACGGCCATGGCGGCGGCTACATGAAAGGTATCTGCACCTCGGATATCGCTTTCCAGGCGACTATCAGCGCCACGCTCGATCCGGCAGTGGCAGCGCCGCAGCCGCAACTGACGCCCCCCGTCGCGCATTGAAGTTATGGGCCGCCGATCCTTACTGATCCGCCGGATGCCCTGCCACTGTTTGATGTAGATCGGGCAACACTCCGCCCGCCGTGTCGTCAGCCCCCCGGGCGATGTCCCGTTCCGGCTCCCTTTGGACGTGCGCAGGGTCATCGCTTGGCTTGGGTAGCTCCGCATCCGTTGGATTGGCGGCAACCCTTGCAGCTCGGCGGCGGTTCGGACGCTTTTTGGCGGGCGGCCCGCAGATCGTCGAACGCCCCGGGCCATAGATCCCGCCGAGGCGGCAAATGTCCACGGCGCGGAAAGCGGCACATGAATGCTATCGCTGCTCCTCGTCCGGCTCCTCGTCCTCCGGCCGCAGCGTCACGGTTTCATAGATCTCGGCCAGCGGGATGGACATGCCGATGCTCTTGATCTCCAAATCGCACTCGAGGCCATTCACCGGCACGAACTCCCAACCTCCGTCCTCCTGCCGTCGATAAGTATGGACAGCAGGGACGTGTTGATAGATTTCGACGACTTCCTCAACGCCTTCGATGTCTTGAAGCTGTGCGCGGCGGCGGTCCCGTTTCCGGATGTTCTTCAGTTCGGACGGAGACACGACATCGAAGGTCACGCGGGGATGCTGGCCACACCGGACCATGCCATCCGGGATTTTCGCTGTCGGCCGCTGTTGCTTCTTGGGGGCGGCGCCGCTCCCGGACTCGAAGCGGCAGCCGCCGCGGCCACGAGCGCGTAGCCGGTTTTCGATAGCGACGTTCAGCATCGACAGGATGGCGCCGTGCTCCGGGGCAGGCGCCGCATGCGCGACAATGACGCCCTCATCGAGCTCGTAGCGCCAGGCATTGCCGAACTCAGCCTGGTCGGTGGCGAGGAACTCCGCTGCCGTCATCGCCACAAACGTCCGCGCCGTCGTGTCCATACCCACCTCCAGTGCACATCATCGCGCAAGAAGGGGCTACGAACAAAGTTAACATTTACAAGACCAGGCAGCCGAACCATGACCGGGTTGCGTCAAAGTGGTGGATGGCCGGACCAAGTCCCATAGGCGCTAACATAACCCGGGAGATGGCGGCCCGTCCCAGTGTGTCATGGCCGGATTTAGTCCGGCCATCCGCGACTTTGCCGCAACCAACAGCGCAAGTCGTGGATGGCCGGGACAAGCCCGGCCATGACACGGAGGCCGCGGCCGGGCCGACAGCCCTTATGTTAGCGCGTATGGGACCAAGTCCGGCCATGACACGGGGAATTCGTGCGCGGCCCCGAAAAGGCCGCCTACCCCGAACCCTCCTCCGCCAAAATCCCCCGCAGCCCCTCCCGAAACGTCGGATACAGCCAGCCAATCCCCAGCGCCGCCTTCGTCTTCACACTGGCCACCTTCCGGTTCTCCGCCCAGAACGTCCGCGCCATCGGGCTCATCTCCCGAACCGCCACCTCGAACGGCACGAACGGCGGCGGCGTCACCCCCAGCAGCTTCGCCGCCTCGGTCACCACGATCGCGCTCTCCGACGACTCATCATCCACCAGATTCAGCACCCGCCGCCCCGGCAACCGATCCTGCCGCATCGCCGCCACCACCGCCCGAGCGATATCGTCGCGATGAATGCGCCCGAACGTATGTCCCGGCTTGACCAACCGCCTCGCCCGCCCCGCCCGCAGATCGTCGAACGCCGAACGCCCCGGGCCATAGATCCCGCCGAGCCGGAAGATATCCACCGCGCGGAAATCGGCAAACCGGCACCAAGCCTCCTCCGCCTCCAGCCGAGCCTGCCCCCGCCCCTGCGACGGAGCGGCCTCCGTATCCTCATCCACCCAGCCGCCGCTGCGGTCGCCATACACGACCGTGCTCGACAGGTAGCCGATCCACCGAATCCCCGGCGAAGCGGCAATCAGATCCCCGTAGCGGGCCAGCACCGGATCGCCCCCGGCATCCGGCCCCGCCGTCGAGACCACATGACTGGCCGTCCGAACCGCCGCCTCCGCCGCATCGAACGCGATACTGCCGCCGCCCCCCGCCCGGGTCGTGCCGGTCACGGCGAACCCTGCCGCCTCCGCCGCCCGGGCAATCGCGCCCCCGCTATAGCCCAGCCCGAAAATCAGCAACCGGTTCATGCCACCCCTCGCCGCCGCAGGATCATCCGCCCCACCGCGCCCAATCCGAAATTCAGCACGATCCCGGCAATCGCCAGCAGCACCAAAGCAGCGAACATGCGCGGCATCTCCAGCCTGAAGCTGGCCTCCAGAATCCGATACGCAAGGCCGGAGGCGAACCCGCCCGAGCCCGCCACCAGCTCCGCCACCACCGCGCCGACAAGCGCCAGCCCGCCCGAGATCCGCAGTCCGGACAGGAAATACGGCAGCGCCGCCGGCAGCCGCAGCAGCGCCATCGTCTGCCAGCGCCCCGCCCCATACAGCCGGAACAGATCGTTCAACTCCGGCGGCGCCGAGGCCAACCCCGCCGCGGTATTGGCGAACAACGGGAAGAACGCCACGATCGTCGCGCAGACCACCAGCGCCACGAACGGATTGCCGACCCAGATGATGATCAGCGGGGCGATGGCGGGCAGAGGGGTCACCTGAAGCGCCACCGCCCAGGGCTGGATCGCCGCCTGAGCCAGCCGGCTGCTGGACATCGCCACCGCCATCGCCCCGCCCAGCACCGCCGCCGCGACCAGCGCCGCGAACGTCACCAGCAGCGTGGAGGCCAACGCCGTCAGCAGCCCCACCGGATCGGCCGCGAACGCCCCGGCAATCGCCAGCGGCCCCGGCAATACATACACCGGTACCCCACCGACACGCACCGCCGCCTCCCACAGCGCCAGCGCCAGCAGGCCGAACAGCGCAGGCGCCCATCTCATGCCAGCGCCGCCGCCATCGCCCGGGAGACCTCCGCGACCAGCGCCGCATAGGCCGGGTCCAGCCGCGTCTCCGCAGCCGGCTGCAATGAAGACCTGATCTCCCGCTCGATCTTCCCCGGCCGAGGCGTCATCAGCACGATGCGCCGCGCCAGGAAGGCCGCCTCGTAGATCGAGTGCGTCACGAACACCACCGTGCACCCCGCCTCCCGCCACACCTCCAGCAGATCGGCCTGCAACCTGTGCCGGGTGAATTCATCCAGGGCGGCGAACGGCTCATCCATCAGCAGCAGGCGGGGCCGCGTGACCAGCGCCCGGGCGATCGAGACACGCATCCGCATGCCGCCGGACAACGCCCCCGGCCGGGCCGCCTCGAACCCGGCCAGGCCGACGCGATGCAGCGCCGCGTGGACCCGAGGCATCGCCTCCGCCCGCGCCATGCCGCGCAGCCGCAGCGGCAGGAAGACGTTGTCCTCCGCGGTCGCCCAGGGCAGCAGCGTGGCGTCCTGGAACACGTAGCCGATGTCGCCCGGCACGGGCGGGCCGCCGTCCCAGTCCAGCCGCCCGCTGTCCGGTTGATCCAGCCCGGCGATCAGCCGCAACAGGGTGGACTTGCCACAGCCGGAAGGTCCGAGCAGCGCGATAAAATCGGTCTCGTCCATCCGCAGCGAGGTATCGCGCAACGCCTCGATCCCGCCCGGGAACACGCGGCCGACGCTGCTGACGGTCAGCACGGAGTCTTATCGTCATGGCGGGCGCACGACGTCCCCGTGCCATGGCCGGACCTGGTCCGGCCATCCACGACTTTGCGGCAACCAGAATCGCAAGTCGTGGATGGCCGGGACAAGCCCCGCCGTGACACATGGAGGCCGCCAGGACCTTGCAGTGGGCGGCGAACCCTCAACGCCCGGTATCCAGCCCGACCTTCCGGTTCACAAAGTGCAGCGTATACGCCTTCGTCACATCCAGCCCCGCCGGATACAGCCCCTGCCCCACCGACTCGTCATAAAACTCCTTCCACCGTTCCGCCCGCATCGCGCCGATGCCCAGCGTCGCGGCATCCCCGGACTCCAGAATCCCGTGCGCCTTCATAGCCGCGATGCCGTATGCGATCAGCGCATCCGTCATTTCCGGATTGGCCGCCCTGATCAGCGCGTTCCCCGGGGCCGGCCCTTCGTTCAGATACGAATACCAACCCTCGATCGAGGCATCGACAAACCGCTGCACCAGGTCCGGCTGCTGCGCGATCCGCTTGTCGGACGTCACGATCAGGCCGGCATAGCCCTGGAACCCGGCATCCGCGACCAGCAGCACCACCGGATCGATATTCGCCTGTTGCTTGATCGAGAACGGCTCCGACCCGAGATAGCCCTGCTGGATCGCCGTCCTGTCCGCCAGGAACGGCGCCAGATTGAAGGTGTACGGCCGGATCTGGCTGTCCGAATAGCCGAACTTCGCCTTCAGGAAATTCCACCACCCGATCCGCGTATCCCCGCTCAGCATGATCGGCTTGCCCTTCAGCGCCGGGAAATCGTCGTTGCCCTGCCCGGGATGAGCGATCAGCACCGCCGGGTCCTTCTGGTACATCGCCGCGACGGCGCGGAAGGGGATGTTCTCCTTGACGAAATTCAGCGCCAGGAATGCGTTGGAGGCGATGTTGAAATCCAGCCGCCCGGCGATCAGCAACTGCGTGTGGTTGACCTGCGGCCCCCCCTCGCGGATCGTCACATCCAGGCCGTGCCGGGCATAGATGCCGGTGGCGACGGCCTGATAGTAGCCGCCGTATTCAGCCTCGGCTTTCCAGTCCAGCCCGAACGTGATCTTGTCGTTGGCGCTGGCGGCGCCAGACATCAGCAGCAGGCCCAGGATGGCGGCGACGCCCCGCATTGTCAGGGTTTCCTTGTTGGTGCGATCGTGAGTTTGCCACCGTTATGGATGCAGGCAAGATGGGTCCGGCGCGTTTCCGTGAGCAGGCCCGGTAGGCCCGCGCCCCATCGTCGGATATCGGCGGATTTGACGCCCCCTCCCCGCCCCTATAACGAACCGGACACGAAGGGAGCAGCCCATGGACCTGAACTTCACACCCGAAGAACGCGCCTTCCGAGACGAAGCCCGCACGTTCTTCCGCACCGCCATCCCCGAGACGATCCGCGCCAAGGTCGCGGAGGGCGAGGGCCTCACGCGCGACGACCTCGTGACCTCCCAGCGTATCCTGAACGAGCACGGCTGGGCGACGGTGAACTGGCCGAAGGAATGGGGCGGACAGGATTGGTCGCCCGTGCAGGTCTACCTGTACCAGGACGAGATGCAGCTCGCCCACTGCCCGCCGCCCATCCCCTTCAACGTCAGCATGGTCGGCCCGGTGATCGCCCAGTTCGGCAGTCAGGAGATCAAGCAGCGCTTCCTGCCGCCGACGGCGAACGCCGACATCTTCTGGTGCCAGGGATTCTCCGAGCCCGGTGCGGGATCGGATCTGGCGTCGTTGCGCACCAAGGCCGAACGCAAGGGCGAAACTTATATCGTCAACGGCCAGAAGACCTGGACCACGCTGGCGCAATACGCCGACTGGATCTTCTGCCTCGTGCGCACCGACCCCGCCGCCAAGCCGCAGGAAGGAATTTCGTTTCTGCTGATCGACATGAAGACCCCCGGCATCACCGTCCGCCCGATCGTTACGATAGACGGCGGCCGCGAGGTGAACGAGGTGTTCTTCGACGACGTCGAGGTGCCGGCTGAAAACCTCGTCGGGCAGGAGAACAAGGGCTGGGACTATGCCAAGTTTCTGCTCGGGAACGAGCGCACCGGCATCGCCCGCGTCGGCGCCTCCAAGGCGAAAATCGCGCGCATCAGGGAACTCGCCGCGCTGGAATTCGCCGGCGAGACGCCGCTGATCGAAAACCCCCGCTTCCTGGAAAAGCTGGCGGCGGTGGAGGTCGAGCTGAAAGCGCTGGAAATGACCCAGCTTCGCGTCGTTTCGGATGAGCGCAAGCTGGCCAGGGGGCGGCAGAACCCGGCGTCGTCCATCCTGAAGCTGAAAGGCTCGGTGATCCAGCAGCAACTGACCGAATTGCTCATGGAGGTCGTCGGTCCGTACGCCCTGCCCTATCAGCGCGACTTCGACGGCAAGAACGAACCGGTCATCGGCCCGGACTATGCCTCCGAGGCTGCGCCCTCGTATTTCAACTACCGCAAGGTGTCGATCTACGGCGGGTCGAACGAAATTCAGCGCAATATCATCGCCAAAGCGATCCTGGGGCTTTAGACATGGACTTCGATCTCTCCGACGACCAGCGCCTGCTGAAGGAAAGCGTCGATCGCTTCATTGTTGATCAATACAGCTTTGAGCAACGCGAGAAATACCGGCACGAAGCCGGCGGCCACAGCGAGGCGATGTGGGCCCAGATCACCGAAATCGGCCTGTTCGGCCTGCCGTTCGAGGAAACCCTCGGCGGCTTCGGCGGCGGCGCGGTGGAAACCGCGATCGTCATGGAAGCCTTCGGCCGCGGCCTCGTGGTGGAACCCTGGTTCGCCACTGTCATCCTCGGCGGAGGCCTGCTGCGCCGCGCCGCGTCCGATTCCTTGCTCGGTGCGCTGGCCCCGCGCGTCGCAGCAGGCAAGGTCAAGCTGGCGTTTGCGCATATCGAGCGGCATTCCCGCTACGACCTGGCGGACGTTACGACAACGGCGCGCAAGGACGGCACCGGCTACCTGCTCGACGGCGCGAAAAGCGTCGTGCTGCACGGCGACGCCGCCAACAAGATCCTGCTGACCGCCCGCATGTCAGGCGAGCGGCGGGACCGTTCCGGTATCGGGCTGTTCCTGGTGGACGCCGGAACCCCCGGCGTGTCGGGCCGCGGCTACCCGACGCAGGACGGCCTGCGCGCCGCCGAAATCACCTTCACCAACGCGCGGGTCACGGCGGACGCTTTGCTGAACGACAACGCCCTGCCGCTGATCGAGCACGTCGTTGACGAAGCCATCGCCGCCCTCTGCGCCGAGGCCGTCGGCTGCATGCAGGCGATGCACGACCTGACGCTGGACTACCTGAAAACCCGCAAGCAGTTCGGCCGGCCGATCGGCTCGTTCCAGGTGCTGCAGCACCGCTCGGTGGACATGCTGGTGGCGCTGGAGCAGGCCCGCAGCATGGCGATGTTCGCCGCCGTCATGGCCGCCGAAACCAACCCCATCGAGCGCCGCAAGGCCATCTCCGCCGCCAAGGTCCAGATCGGCCGATCGGCGAGGCATATCGGGCAGGAGGCGATCCAGTTGCACGGCGGCATCGGCATGACCGCCGAATACGCGGTGGGTCATTACTTCAAGCGAGTCACCGTCATCGACCAGTTGTTCGGCGATGCCGACACGCATCTGGCCTGGCTGGCCCGGCACGGCGGCCTGTTCGGCCGCGCCGCTTGAGCCGCACGGTTCTGCTCGACCTGGACGGGACCATCGCGGATTCCCGTCCGGGCATCGAGGCCTGCTTCCGCTTCATGCTGGCCGAACTCGGGCACGATCCCGCGGCCGCCGGAGACCTGTCATGGGCCGTCGGGCCGCCCATCGGCGTGTCGATCGGGACGTTACTGGCGAGGTATGGCGACGACCGGGTCGCGCTCGGCCTGACCACCTACCGGGCGCGGTATTCCACCGTCGGGATCTACGAATGCGCCGTCTACCCCGGCATCCCGGAGATGCTGGCGGGGCTGACGGAGACCGGCCGGACGCTGTGCATCGCGACATCGAAACGGCGCGATTTCGCGGAACAGGTCGTCGATTTCCTCGGCCTTCGCGGGTTCCTGCCGACGGTTTATGGCGCCCTGCCCGGCGGCGGGCTGGACGACAAGACGGACATGCTCGCCGAGTTGCTGCGCATCGAGGGCTACGACCCCGCCGCCACCGTCATGGTCGGCGACCGCATGCACGATGTCCGGGCCGCCAAAGCGAACGGGCTGCGGTCGGTTGGCGCGCTATGGGGCTACGGCGGCGAAGCGGAACTGCGGGAAGCCGGCGCGGACTTCCTGGCCGCCGCGCCGGCGGAGGTTCCGGGGCTGGTGTAACATCCCCCGGACACGGATCACCCTCGGATGAGGCCTGGCCCGCGGTTTCGGCGGGGCACTTCATTTTCAGCCCAACGGTCCCATATCCGGCGCGACTGCAATTCCAGGTCATGTCGCAATTTGTCGGGGGTAGGTCATGAAGTTTCAGGGTTTCATCATAGCCGGATTCGCTGCGGTTTCGTTTGTATCCACCGCCGCACCAGCGCAAACCAGGCCGGATGCGGACAGGACCTCAACCAATCCGGCCGCATCCGCCATCGATTCGTCAACCGGCGCGCAGAAGCAGCAAACCCGGGGCAGCGCTGCGCTGCAGGCGCCGCAATATGGCGGCGCTCAGAAGCAGCACACCCAGGGCAGCGCAGGGGTCATGCCGCAGCAATATGGAACGGAGTGGGCGCGCACCCGCAAGCAGCCCAACAACGAGTAACCGGCACCCCCCCGGCGCGGAAAAATCGCCGGCGTTAACCGCTTGCCAACCATTCATGCGGATACTCCCTGAAAGCCGGCTTGCCGCGGGTCAGGCCCGCATGCCAGCCGGCAGGACCAGGCCTGCCGGTTCCCGCCGCCTCAATGACTGCATTTCGGGCACCCGCCCCGATGGCAAGCGCGGCAATACGCCCGGCCGCAGCCGGGACAAGGCCCCAACGCCGCCGGCACCACCAGATGCAGCGCGTCGTCGCACACCAGCCGAGGCCTCTCCAACCCCAGCGTGGCATCGCAGGCCGGGGCCTCCAGCCGCCGCGCCACCGGGTTCCAGTCCAACGCCACCAGCCGATCGGCTTTGCGCCTGCGGATCTGCACGGAGAACCGGTGCACGGGCATGACCAGTTCCAGCGTCTGCACCCACTCCACCGTCACCCGCGTGGCGTATTGCCGCTGCAGGTCGTCCAGCTTGGCGCGGTATTCGCGCCCGGCCGCCGCGGCCCGCTGCTCTTCGCGGATTCGTTTCGGATCGCCCTCCGGCAGCCCGAACGCGCGGCGCATCGCCTCAAGATGCAGGTCGTTATGATAGCGATATAGGCGGTCCTGGTCGCGGCCCAGGCGGCGGCGCATGCCTTTGACGAACGGCTCCAGCGCCGCCTCCAGCCGCGGCGGCAGGGCCCGTTGCACGAGCGCGGCGACACGCGCACGGTCCCACAGCGGCGGCAGCGCGGCATCCGCCGGCAATACCGGTTCGGCATCGCCTGCATCGAAAGTCCGGCCATCGAGCGCCGCCAGCACCGCATCCGGCAACGCTCCGGTGGCCAGGTTCACCACCACCCGCGAAATGAAATCGCGTTTGTCGTCCGAAACGGCGGAGGCGCGGAAATCCAGCACCAGGTAGCGTGTCCACGCCGGCTCCACCCCGAGCAGCCGGAACGTTGCGTTGTCCAGCACGAGCTCGTGCCCCAGGGTCCGCTCCGGATCGCCCGGCGCCTTCGCCTCATTGGCCAGGACCCGCCGCGTCCAGCGTCCGCGCGGCCCCAGCAGCCGGGCGAACCGGTCGAGCCAGTCGCCTTCCAGGCCGACACGCTGCGCCCCCGGCGGCAGGCTCGTGCCGAACCCCAGGCGGGACAGCTCGCCGACACCCAAAGCCCGCTGCACCGGCGGAGGCGACAGCACCTCCAGCCCCTCCGGCTCGATGCTTTCGACCAGCGCGTCCTCGTGCCGCAGCAGCGCGGCGGTAAAGGTCTGCAGCCGGCCCGGTTCGGCAATATCAGGCTGCATCGAGCTCGTTCCCGAACAGCGCTTCGTCGAGCTGCTTGACGCCCTCGTAGTCGCGCCGCGCTGCCAGCAACCGGTCCTCCAGTTTCGCGAACGCCTCCACCCGCGCCTGTTCGGTGCCCTGCAGCCAGGCGTCCAGCACCAGGGTGGAGAAATCCTGCTGCTCGTCGATCTCGCCCAGGATGGCGCCGACTTCGCCGACGACCAGCTCGAACATGTTGATCTTCTCGTCGAGGATGCGCAGCACCGAGTCCTCGATCGTATCGGCTGTAACCAGGTTGAAGACGAACACCTCGCGCGTCTGGCCGATGCGGTCGATGCGGCCGATGCGCTGCTCGATCGCCATCGGGTTCCAGGGGATGTCGAAATTGATCAACGTATTGCAGAACTGCAGATTCCGCCCCTCGCCCCCCGATTCAGTGCACAACAGGATCGGCGCGCTATCGCGAAACAATTCGACTGCCGTATCTTTTTGCGGCCCGGTCATATCGCCGGTGAACATCGCGAACCCCATCTTCTTCGCCCGCAGCGCATCGGCCAGGTGCCGAAGGCTGTCGCGCTGGTGCACGAAGATCAGTTTTTTCTCGGAAGGGTTCTGCGCCAGCAGCTTCAGCAGCGCCGCCTCCTTCGCCCCCGCGCGCAGCGCGCGGGTTCGTTTCAGCAGGTCCGCCCAGCGCCTGTCGCCCGGGTGGCGTTCGGCGAAGCGGGCGATGGCGCCAGCCGCGGCGGCGGGCGAGGACCCGGCCGCGGCCAGCAGATGCTGCAGCGACAGCCGGTGCGCGCCCTCGGACGCCGACGCCGCCTCCCGCACCAGCGCGGTCAAATCGGCGTAGCACGCCGCTTCGGCCGCGTCCGGCGCGGCCCGCAAGGTGGAGGCATGCCGCCGCGGCATCCGCAGCGCGGCCAGTGCGCGGGTGTTGCGGACCATCACGCTGCGCATCAGGTCGCGCAGCTTCTCGCGGTTCACCGGCTCGCGCGGCTTGCCCGGCACCATGTAGGCGGAGCGGAATTCCTTCTGCGTCTTGAAGATTCCCGGCTGCAACAAGGTCAGCAGGTTGTACAGCTCCAGCAAACTGTTCTGCACCGGAGTCGCCGACAGCAGCAGCAGGAACCGCTTCTGCAGCCGGTTCACCAGTTGGTAGCTGGCGCTGGACTGGTCGCGCAAGTGATGCGCCTCATCAACTACCACCACGTCGTAGTGCAGGCCGGACAGCATCTCCGCCTGCTCCTTCCGCCGCGCCACGGCGATCGAGGCGATCACCCGCGGCTGCGCCCAGAACGCGGCGGGGTCGCTGCGCAGCAACGGGTCGTGCGTGGTGGCGCAGGCGATGCCGAATTTCGCCTCCATCTCGTCGCGCCACTGGCCGACGAGCGAGGCCGGCGTCAGGATCAGGATGCGCTCGGCCATGCCGCGCAGCATGTATTCCTTCAGCACCATGCCGGCCTCGACGGTCTTGCCGAGGCCCACCTCATCGGCCAGCAGCACCCGGCCGCGATACTGCTTCAGCACCTTGCGGACGGTTTCGACCTGATACCAATGCGCCTCCACGCCTTGCAGCGCCGGCAGGCAGAGCAGTTCGTCGAAGCCCTCGAACAGGCTCAGCCGGACCAGTTCCGCGCGCAGATCGAACGCCGCCGGATCGTCAGCGGCGGCGGCCGTTTCGATGGCGTCGAGATTGGCGATGTCGAACACCATGTCGAAGCCGGCTTCCAGCTTCGGCAGGTCCTCGACCGCGGGCGGAACGGGAACCACCGGGGCGGGACGCACGGCTTTGACGGGGGCGCGGGCGGCCGGCTTGGGCGGCGATTTCACCGGCGTCTTCAAGATTGCAGCAATGGCGGCCTTGCGCCGGATTTCCTGCACGGTGTCCAGCAGCCAGTCGTGCATGACCGGATCGCCGATGAACGCGGCCAGCGCGGCGCGGTCGGTGTCGAGCTTGTCCTCCCGCAGCACCGCCTGCGCCTTGGCGTATTCCTTCTGCTGGAACAGCGCGAGCGCGGTCAGCAGGTTCGCCTCCTTGCCCGCGGCGAAGCGCCTGCGGTAGCGCTTGAGCACGGCATGCGCCCGGTCGGGCTGGTTGCTGGCCAGCATCGTCAGGGCCGACAGCAGCAGGATGTCCGGATCCGCCGGACAGACGCTCATCGCCTGGTGCGCGAGCACCAGCGACCGGTTGGAGCGCGCCGCCAGACTGCTGCGAATGGCGTTTTCCCAGAAGTCCCGGTCGCCTTGGGCGACGGGCGGAGGCGGCGGAGAAGGCGGCGGAACCATGCCGGCCAGCAGATCGCCCTCGGCGGAGGCAAGCGTGCGACGGTTGCTCATGGCGTCACCGCCGTCGCGACTCGGGTGCGGTGGGTGCTCATGGGGGATCATCCCCCACATGCCGGAATCTGCCAACAGGCAGTTTGCTCCCGGTCCGCGACGGGAACGGATTTGGCCGATGAGCGAGACCAGCCGGCCCTGAGCGGGGATCTTCCCGCCCAACCGTCATGGCCCGGCTTGTCCCCATAGCTAACAAGACAAGGCGCAGCCGGAGAAAAAGTTTCGCCGAGGCCTCGCTCTTTCTCGTCATGGCCCGGCTTGTCCGGGCCACCTATGCCAACACCCTGCCGCGATAGGTGGCCCGGACAAGCCGGGCCATGACGGTGGGGAAATGCCGTGCTCCGCACGACCCCTTATCCTGATAGCTATGGGGCTTGTCCCGGCCATCCACGACTTGCGGTGCTGACGCAACCAAAGTCGTCGATGGCCGGACTAAATCCGGCCATGACACAATGGGACGGGCCGCCGACTCCCGGGTTATTTTGGCGCGTATGCGCCTACCCCCTCACCCCCTCCGACTCCCCATCCCACGGCACCGCGCCCACGCCCGTCGGACGATCGACGCCGGCGGGGGCGAAGCGGGCGGCGGACCAGCCGGCCATTTCCTCGTAGGTGCGGTATTTCTCCAATATCGCCGCCTGCGCCGCATCCAGCAGCCGCTTCGAGTCCTCCGGACGGCTCTGCGCCAGCGACTTGTACCGCGTCTCGTTGCCGGCATAGTCGCGGAAGCTGACTGTCGGCCGCGGGCTGTCGAGCACGAACGGGTTGGCGCCGATGCTGCGCAGACCGGGGTTGTAGCGGAACAGCGGCCAGTAGCCGGAGGCCACTGCCAGGTCCTGCTGCTTCATCCCGAACTGCATGTCGATGCCATGGGCGATGCAGTGCGAGTAAGCGACGATCAGCGACGGACCGGGGTATGCCTCGGCCTCGCGGAACGCCTGCAAGGTCTGCTGCGGATTGGCCCCCATCGCCACCTGCGCGACATACACGTTGCCATACGCGATCGCCTGCAACGGCAGGTCCTTGCGCCCGACCCGCTTGCCGGCCGCGGCAAACTTCGCCACCGCCCCCAAAGGCGTCGCCTTTGACGCCTGCCCGCCGGTGTTGGAATACACCTCCGTATCCATGACCAGCACGTTCACGTCGCGTGACGTCGCCAGTACATGGTCCAACCCGCCATAGCCGATGTCATACGCCCAGCCGTCCCCGCCGACGATCCAGACGCTGCGCCGCACCAGATGATCCGCCACCGACAGCAGATCCTTTGCCCCCGGCAGGTCGGCCAGCGCCTGCAGCCGCTCGATCAGGATCGCTACCCGCTGGCGCTGCGCCCGGATGTCCGACTCGCGCACCTGCGGCGCGTTCAGGATGGCCTCGACGAAGTCCTCGCCGATTTCGGGTTGCAGTTTGGCCAGCAGGGATTCCGCCAGTTCCAGATGCTGGTCAGCCGCCAGCCGGAATCCCAGGCCGAACTCGGCGTTGTCCTCAAATAGCGAGTTTGACCAGGCCGGTCCGCGGCCCTCCTGGTTCTTCGACCACGGCGTCACCGGCAGGTTGCCACCATAGATCGAGGAACATCCCGTCGCATTGGCGATCTGCGCCCGGTCGCCGAACAACTGCGACAGCAGCTTCAAATACGGCGTCTCGCCGCAGCCGCCGCAGGCGCCGGAGAAGGTGAACAGCGGCTCGAGGAACTGCACGCCGCGGACGTTCGCAAAATCCACCCGCGCCCGGTCGTTCACCGGCAGAGCCATGGCGAAGTCCAGGTTCGCCTTCGCCGCGTCCATCAGGTCCAGCTTCTCCGCCATGACCAGCGACTTGACCGGTTGCGTCGGACAGGCCTCGGCGCACAGCGAGCAACCCGTGCAATCCTCCATCGAGAACGACAGCGTAAACCGCACATCCGGAAAGCCGCGCACATTGATCGGCGCCGACTTGAAGCTGTCGGGCGCGGTCTCAAGCTTGCCGGCGTCGAAGTAGCGCGCCTGGATCACCCCGTGCGGGCAGACGAAGCTGCATTGCCCGCACTGGACGCAGGTGTCCTGGTTCCAGATCGGGATCGCCTCGGCGACATTGCGCTTCTCCCATGCCGCGGTGGCCGACGGCCAGGTGCCATCCACCGGCATGGCGCTGACCGGAATCTCGTCGCCGCGGCCTTCCAGCATCAGCGCGGTGACGCGGCGGACAAACTCCGGCGCATCCGCCGGCACGGCGGGCGGACGCTCGAACGGGCTGGAGGGTTCCGCCGGGATGGTGACCGGGAACAAACGGTCGAGCGTGGCATCCACCGCCTGGAAATTCTTCTGCACCACGTCCTCGCCGCGGCGGCCGTAGGTCTTCTTGATCGAATATTTGATCTGCTCGATCGCGCGATCCCGAGGCAGCACCCCGGACAAAGCAAAGAAGCAGGTCTGCAGCACGGTGTTGGTGCGTCCGCGCAGCCCGACATCCAGCGCCACACGAGATGCATCAATGACAAACAGCTTCAGCTTGTCATCGATGATCCGCTTCTGCATCTCGTGCGGCAGCTTGTCCCACACCTCGTCCGGGCCATAGGGCGAGTTGAACAGCAAGGTGGCACCCGGCGCGGCGAGGCGCAGCACATCGTGCCGCTCGACGAACTGGAACTGGTGCACCGCGACGAAACTGGCCTGCTGGATCAGGAACGGCGCCCGGATCGTCGCTTCGCCGAAGCGCAGATGCGAGATCGTCTGCGCGCCGGACTTGTGCGAGTCATAGACGAAATAGCCCTGCGCATGCAGGCCCGCGTCCTCGGCGATGATTTTGACCGTGTTCTTGTTGGCGCCGACCGTGCCGTCCGCGCCGAGGCCGTAGAACACCGCGTTGACCAGCCCCGGCGGATCGGTTGGAAACAACGGATCGGGCGGCAGGCTGGTATGCGACACGTCGTCGTCGATGCCCAGTGTGAAGCCGGTCTTCGGATGCGGCTTCGCCAGCTCGTCGAACACCGCCTTCGCCAGCGCCGGAGAAAAATCCTTTGACGACAGCCCGTACCGCCCGCCGACGACGCGCGGCATGCTGTTGCGCGTTCCGGTGGCAAGCGCCTCCGCCAGGGTCGCGACGACGTCGAGATACATCGGTTCGGCCGGCGCCCCCGGCTCCTTGGTCTGCTCCAGCACCGCGAGCGTCCGCACGCTGTCCGGCAGCGCCGCCAGGAACGCGGCGGAATCCCACGGACGGAACAGCCGGACCTGCAACACGCCGACTTTCTCGCCCTTGGCCTGCAGCGCCTCGGCGGTGATGCGCGAGGTTTCCGCGCCGGTGCCCATCGCCATCACGACGCGCTCGGCGTCAGCGGGGCCGAAGAAATCGAACAGATGGTAGTGCCGCCCGGTCAGCGCGGCGAACCTGTCCATCTGCGCCTGCACGATCCCGGGCACCGCGGCGTAGAACGGATTCACCGTCTCGCGCGCCTGGAAGAACGTGTCGGGGTTGTGCGCGGTGCCGCGGATGAACGGATGCTCCGGCGCCAGCGCCCGCGCCCGGTGCGCCCGCACCAGATCGGCGTCGATCATCGAGGCGATCTGCTCGTCCGACAGCAGCTCCAGCGTGTTGAGCTCGTGCGAGGTGCGGAAGCCGTCGAAGAAATGCAGCACCGGCACGCGCGATTCCAGCGTCACCGCCTGCGAGATCAGCGCCATGTCATGCGCCTCCTGCACGGACGCGGAGCACAGGAAGGCGAAGCCGGTGGAGCGCACCGACATGACATCCGTATGGTCGCCGAAGATCGACAGCGCCTGCGTCGCCAGCGCGCGGGCGGCGACATGGAACACCGTCGGAGTCAGCTCGCCGGCGATCTTGAACATGTTCGGGATCATCAGCAGCAGGCCCTGCGACGCGGTGAACGTCGTGGTCAGGGCGCCGGACTGCAGCGCGCCATGCACCGCGCCCGCGGCGCCGCCCTCGCTCTGCATCTGCTGGATCGCCGGAATCTGCCCCCAGATGTTCTTGATGCCCTGCGACGCCCACTCATCCGCCAGTTCCGCCATCGTCGAGGACGGGGTGATCGGGTAGATCGCGCAGACCTCGTTGGTCCGATAGGCGACATGGGCAACCGCGGTGTTGCCGTCCATCGTGGCGTGCGTGGCGCTCATTGCGCGGCTCCCTCGGCGCTGTCGGGCGTCATCTGGATGGCGTGGCAGGGGCATTGCTCGAAGCAGGTTGCGCAGCCGGTGCACAGCGAGTCGTTCAGGCGGTAGCCGTTGCCCGGCCCGAGCTTGACGATCGCCTGCTCCGGGCAGGCGGCGAAGCAGTTGTCGCATTCGAAGCAGACGCCGCAGCTCAGGCAGCGCTGGGCCTCATGCCGGGCGGCGGCCTGGTCGAGGCCGGCGAGCACCTCGGTGAAGCCGCCGAGGCGGTCTTCCTCCGACAGGCGCTTCTGCGCGGCGGGATCGACGTCGCTGAACACCGGCAAATGCAGCAGGTCGAAATGCACGACCGGTGGCGGTTCGGGCGGCGCATAGGCGTGCCCGCGCAGCCAGGCGTCGATGTTGCGCGCCGCCAGCTTGCCGTGGCCGGTGGCGGTGGTGACGGTGCGATCAAAGGGCACCATGTCGCCGCCCGCGAACAGCCCCGGATAGCCGGTCATCATGTTGCGATCGACGTGGACGATGCCGTCGTCCTTTGCCTCGATGCCGGGAATGCCGTGCAGGAACGCGCTGTCGGTCTGCTGGCCGAGCGCCAGCACGACACTGTCGGCCTCCAGCGTGTCGAATTCGCCGGTCGGATGCGGGCGGCCTTTCTCGTCCAGCTCCATCCGCTCGACGGTCAGCGACTCGCCGGCGATTTCCTTGATGCTGGTCAGCCAGCGGATTTTGACGCCTTCTTCGATCGCCTCATCTGCTTCGAACGCGTGCGCCGGCATATGCTCGCGGTCGCGCCGGTAGATGATCACCGCTTCCTCGGCGCCGAGGCGCCTTGCGGTGCGGGCGGCATCCATCGCCGTATTGCCGCCGCCATAGACGACGACGCGCCGCCCGAGCACCGGCTTGCCGCCGGTGCCGACATCGCGCAGCACCGACACCGCATCCAGCACCCTGGCCGCGTCGCGCGCCGGGATGCTGGTGCGCTGCGCCATGTGCGCGCCGATGGCGACGAACACCGCGTCGAAATTGCCCGCCACCTGTTCGGCCAGGACGTCGGTGGTCCGGTGGTTCAGCACGATGCGGACGCCAAGGCGCTCGATGCGGGCGATCTCGGCCGCCAGTTCGGCGCGCGGCAGGCGGTAGGCCGGGATGCCGAATTGCAGCATGCCGCCGGCGATCGGCCCTGCCTCATGGATCTCCGCGTAATGGCCGAAGCGGGCGAGGTGGTAAGCCGCGGACAGGCCGGACGGGCCGGCGCCGACAACCAGCACGCGCATGCCGGACGGCGGCGCGGGCGGCGGATAGTCCCAATTCTCCCTGGTGGCGAGGTCGCCCAGGAAGCGCTCCACCGCGTGGATCGTCACCGCCGCGTCCATTTCGCCGCGGTTGCAGCTTGATTCGCAGGGGTGGTAGCAGACCCGGCCATGCGTCGCGGGCAGCGGGTTGTCGGCGACCAGCGTCTCCCACGCCTTGCGGAACTCCCCGGCCTGCGCATGCGCCAGCCACGCCTGGATGTTTTCCCCGGCCGGGCAGGCGTTGTTGCAGGGGGGGCGCAGATCGGACCACACCGGATGGCGCGTACGGAACGGCCCTGTGCCCCGATCCAGACTCAAATCGACGATCGGCGTCAGATCGCGCGAAACCATGGGCGTATCTCCCGTTCAGTAGTGCCGGCCGGAGCATAGAGCGATGTCAAACGACATTGACAGTGATCAAATTTGGTCAGTCGTCAATTTCTGCAAGGCGGCGGAACCATTATGCCTACGATAGTGATCGGATCGCCCTACGGTGCACTGTGCGGCGGAACAAGGCCAGCTTTTTCGTCGGCCGGGCGGGGGCGGGGCGGGTTCTTCGCCTCCGGCGCAGGTTACCCGGCGCCCGGCGAGGGTGACAGCCGTAGCCACGGCCGTGCGGACACGATGGCGATACAATCGTTCCCGCCGCGCCAGCGCCGGGGCATTGTGCCCTGATCGTCGCGGCCCGGATCGTCCCCCGGGCCGCCTTGCGCGGCGCCTGCCGGCATGGGTGACCCGGACGGGCCGGGCGATCACGGGAATGGAATGCGGCCTTCCGGCCGTTCGGGCCGCGGACCGCCGCGCGGCATGCCGGCGGCGGTCCTTTTGTGTTGTGGAGGCTTGGTGTTCCGGCCGGTCCTCCCGTCAGGCCTTCTTGAAAGTTCCCTGCGTGAAGTACGCCGATCGGCCGCTGCCGTCCGCGAAGACGTTGAAGTCCTCGACAATCAGGTGCGCGCCATCGAGATGCCCCGTCAGGATGGTGGTCTTGAAGCCGAAAGCGTAGCTCGCCGAGAACGCCACCGCGTTGCCGCCGGCGACGGAAGCGGCATAGGCCCCGGCCGCGACCTGCCCCCAGTTGCACGGCGTGGGCGAGCAGGCCCCATAGGCATCCACTTCGAGCGCTCCCGCTTTGCCGGTCAATACGACCCGAACGATATCCCGTGTCGCGGCGTCCACGTTCACCCAGGTTCCGATCAGGGAGGCGAGGTTCACGGCCGCCGGCGCGGCCGCCGGCTTGACGTTCTCAATAGGCTTGTTGAATTTCGCGATGGTTGCGGTCGTCATGTTGCTTTCCTCCGCCGAATGCGCCGATCCGGTAGTGGATCGGTATTGGCACCGACGGGAGTCGCTGTGGCACGAGCGGAAGTCTGAAGAGTATGAACCGGATCACACCTCGTTGGATTTTGCACCAGCCAGCTTTCGTCTATCTGTGTCTGTATCATATACTTGGTGTGCAATAGTCTTCTCTTCCGCAGCGGGCCATCCCGGCGGAGCCGCTGCCGCGCCGGGAAGACCGGGCGGCGCCGATCGGCAACGCCATAAGGACCGCCGGCCTGCGGCCCGCTCAGGGGGATGGTCCGGGGTTCGGCATGGACCGAACGCTGCGCCATAAGGTCGGCGGCCAAATCAGCGCCGGCCGCGTGCGAACCAAACTGAATGGATGCGGGATGGTGCGGGCTTGGCGGTGCCGGGACGCTGAGCCAGGACCGGCCGCCCGAGCGGGTGAAGCTTCGGGGGACTCGCGGGCCGGTCAGGGATTGGCGCGGCCAACCGGCCGCATTCGCCGAATAAAAGGCAATCTGCGAGGTGAAACGCGAAAGCGTGTCCCGGCGCTGGCCGCAACACTGGCGCGATAATTGCTGTTCATCGATAATATCAAATTGGTGTAAGACATGCCGGCGGCATCCGCCGCGCCTTCGATGCCCGAACCCGCCCCGCTCAAGGCGCCCTGAAAGGACTCCTGTCATGCCGCTGCCTCTGCGCCCGATCCAAGCCGGCCCGGCCCGGCGGTCGCGGACGCCGGCGGTTGCCTCCGCGCCGCCCCCGGCGGTTGCCTCCGCGCCGCGCCCGGCGGGCCGCCTGCTCGTCTGGGTGCTGGGCCAGCTCGACAAGCGCGCCTCGTTCGAGGACTACGTCCTGCGCCTGGCGGAACGCAGCCACGAAGCCGGTCTGGCCGTGGACATCGTGGCGGGACCCGTGGCGGACCCCGGGCTACGCGCCGAGCTGGAAGCCGCGGGGGCGACGCTGACCTGCCTGCCGGCGGAGCAGCAGGAAAGTCCCTGGCGGTTCGCCCGGGAAATGCTGCGCCGCCGCCCCACCCTGGTGCACTGCCATTTCGGCTCGCCGTCCACCGAGCTGGCGCCGGTTGCCCGGCTGCTCGGCGCCCGCGCTTTCATCTTCACCGACCACGGCTCGCGCCGGACGGTGGAGCAGCCTGGCGGCGGCATGCTGGCGCTCAGGCGGCTGCGGCGCCGGCTGCAGGCGGCGTTCATCAGCCGCTGGCTGCCCGTTTCCGCCTTCAACGGCGACATGATCGTCCGGGAAGTCGGCGTCTCACGCGACCGCATCCGCACGCTGTTCAACGGCATCGACCTCGCGCGCGCCCGGCGCGCCGAGGCGGAAGGCCGCGCGGCGATCCGCGCCCGGCTCGGCTGGCCGAACGACGCCCGGATCGCGCTGTTCGCCGGCGGCCTGAACGAGGCCAAAGGGGTGCCCGATCTGCTGGCCATCCAGGACGCGCTGCTCGCGGCCAACCCCCGGGCGATGATGATCTGGGCCGGCGACGGGCCGCTGCGGGCGGAGGTGGAGCGCACCGCCGGACCGCGCGTGCTGGTGCTCGGCCGCCGCAACGACGTGCCGGAGCTGCTGTGCGCCGCCGACGTGCTGCTGGTTCCCTCGCGCTGGTTCGAAGCGTTCTCGCTGGTGCTGGCGGAGGCCGCCGCCTGCGGTGTCGCCGCCGTCGCGAGCCGCATCGGCGGCATCCCGGAGGTGTTGCTGGACGGCGAAACCGGCCTGCTGGTGCCGCCCGGCGACGGCGCGGCGCTGCTGGAAGCGGCCACAAGGCTGCTCGCCGACGACGACCTGCGGGCGCGGTTCGGCGCCGCGGCCAGGCGCCGCGCCGAGTCCGCTTTTTGCCTCGACCGCATGGTGACGGCGACGCTCGACGAATACCGGGCGCTGCTCGCCTTCGCCCCCCCTGCCCTTCCCGCCATCCCAGCCACAAGGAGCGCCTGAACATGACCAGCGCCTTTGCCGACGCCACTTCCGTCACCGACGCCGCCGCCGTTCCGGGTCCGGGTGCAGACCGGGTTGCCGCGCTGGCGCGGGCTCCCATCGACTCGCTGGCCAGAACATCCACCAGGCTTTACCGGCGGGTGTACCAGGCAGCCAATTACCGCCTGCGCTCGGTCGCGGGCGGGCGGTTCCGCTCCGCCTGCCGCCCGGTATCGATCGCCCTGCTGCTGACCGAGCGCTGCAACGCGCGCTGCGTCCATTGCAACATCTGGCAGAACAAGGGCAAGGAGGACAGCCCCGGGCTGGAGGTGTGGAAGACCTGCCTGACGGACCTGGCGCGCTGGCTCGGCCCCGTGCAGGTCACGCTGACCGGCGGCGAGGCGCTGATGCAGCCGTTCGCGCCGGCGCTGGTCGCGCACGGGGTTTCGCGCGGACTGGCGATTGAGCTTCTCACCCACGGCTATTGGTCCGATCCGGCCCGTTTGGAGCAGGCGGCGCTGGCCGACCCGTGGCGGATCACGATGTCGCTCGACGGTATCGGCGAAATCCACTCCGTGGTGCGCGGCCGGCCGAATTTCTGGGAGAAATCGCTGGCGTCGCTGCGCATGCTCCAGCGGCTGCGCGCCGAGCGCGGGCTGCACTACATCATCCGGCTGAAGACCGTGCTGATGAGCCACAACATCGGGTCCGCGGCGGAGGTGGCGCGCTTCGCCGCCGACAACGGCATGGAAGTGTTCTACCAGCCGATCGATAGGAACTATAATAGCGAAGAGGATGACAGGTGGTTTGAAACGGCGCCGACATGGCCCCGGGATCCCGAGATTGCTGCGGCGGCGGTGAATGAACTGATCCGGCTGAAGCGGCAGGGGTATCCGATCGCGAACAGCATCGCGCAGCTGGAGGCGATGATCCCTTACTTCCGCAACCCGATGGCGTTGCAGGCGGCGGTGCAGGGCCAGGCGGCGCATGAGCGGGTGCAGATCTGTTCCGCCCTGACGACCTTGCAGATCCAGGCCAACGGCGATGTCGGCGCCTGCCATTCCAAGCCGCCCATCGGCAACATCCGCAACGCCGGCATCAGCCAAATCTGGGCCGATCGGCCGCGGTTCTGGGAACAGGGATGCTGCCAGGCAGGGGCGGCCGCGCTGGAAGACTGAACGACCGTCCATCAGGAGGCTTGCCATGACGCCGCGCGTTTCGGTCATCATTCCCGCGCGGAATGCTCTCGATACCCTGCCGCGCGCGCTCGCCAGCGCGCTGGCTCTGCCGATCGGCCCGTTCGAAGTCATCGTCGCCGATGACGGATCGTCCGACGGGACCGCGGCCTGGCTGGAGGATCTGGCCGGGCGCGATAACCGGCTTTTGTGGCTGCGGCGGGATGCGGACCATGGGGTGTCGGCGGCGCGGAATGCCGCGATCGCGCTGGCCCGGGCGCCGGTGCTGGGCTTGCTGGACGCCGACGACATCTGGCGGCCGGAGTTCATCGCGCGGCGGCTGGAGTGGCATGAGGCGCATCCGGATACGGTGCTGAGTTTTTCCGATTACGACACGCTGCTGCCGGACGGCTCGTTGCGGCAGCGGCATTGCGCCAGCTGGCCGCGGTTTTCGCGGTTCGTCGGCGGCCGTTCGGGGATGCTGCCGCTTGGCGCTGCGGCGTTTTCGCTGCTGGTCGGGGAGAATCCGGTGTGCACGTCGTCGGTCCTGGCGTCGCGCGCGGCGGTGCTGGCGGCGGGCGGGTTCGATCCCGGGCTGCGCCAGGCGGAGGACTGGGATCTGTGGATACGCCTGTCACGGCGGGGCGCGGTGGCGACCTCTACCGCGGTGGAATTGCTGCACGCGGCTCGCCCCGACTCGCTCAGTCATGATGTGGCCGGCCGCGTCGGCGGCATTCGGGAGGTGGTGCGCCGGCACCGGGCGGAGGCGTGGCGGCACGCGCCGGGCGCGGCGCTGGCGGCGGCGTGCCTGCTGGAGCAGGCCGAGGCGGAACTGGCGCAGTGTTCCGGACGTCCGGGGCGGGCGCTTCTGCACAGCGTCGCGGCGGCGGCGTGGCATCCGTCGGCCGAGACGGCGCGCGGCACGGTGCGGGCGGCTTTGACGGCGGCGGGTTTCGCGGTTCGGCCGGGGCATGCGGTTGCCGCACACAGTCCGGAGTGATCATCGCGCTCGGAAGCAACCGGACGGCCCTGCTGCGAACCCCGCTCCGGCGTGCCGGATCTGCATAGACGCGCCCGGGCTGTCGCGCCACGCTGCTCAACATCCGCGGCGAGGACACCTACCGCATGTCATCGAATTGTATCCATCTGGTTGGCGCTGTTGCACTGAGCTGCCTGGCCGGAGCCGCCTTTGCCCAGCCGGCCGCGCCACCGGCCGCCACCGCCGCGCCGCCGTCGCGGCCGTCCTCCGTCAAGGCCGACATGGTGCCGTCGCTGATCGTGCTCAACGCCCGCGGCGCCAGCCTGCAGGGCGACACCCTGACGCTCACGGGCGTCAGCGCCAGCGCCATCCTGTTCGCCGATCGGCCGGTGCGCGCGGCGGGGCATCTGCTGACCAGGGACATGCTGGAGGAATGGGCCGCCGACGGCAGCTTCGCCAAGGACCCGCCGAATGCCACGGTTTCGGTGCTCAGCAAGGACGGCATCTCCAACCAGGACATCGTCGCCGAACTGACCAAACCGAAGCTCGAAGCCGATCGGCTGAGCTTTACGGTGAAGGTGCTGGAGGGGAACCTTTCGGGGGCGGACGGTCCGGCCTCGGTGTTCATCGACATCATCGGCATGCCCTGGACGCCGCTGTCCTTCGCCGGCGTGGCGCGGCGCAGCGCCCGGCGGGCGTATTGGTACGGCGCGGCGGCAGCCCCGCATTACCCGCCGTATGGCTATCCGCCCTACGGGTATGCGCCGCCGTATCCGCCTCCGCCCTATCCCTACCCATACTGAGCCGGGCGGGCAACGTGCGGGGGAATTCACCACCGGCGGACATCGTTTGTTCGCCGCAGCCGCCGAATCTGCATAGACAGATGTGGACGGACGACTCATAAGGCGGCGCATCCGCCAACTGTTACCATCCCAAACATTCCTGTCCGGCGGAAGGCAAAATGGGGAGTTCACCTGTGTATCCAATCAAACGCACCATCATCGCCGGGTCGCTGCTAGCGCTCATGGGCCTCACGGGCTGCGTCTCGCAGAGCAAGTACGACGATCTCCAGGCGCAGAACCAGCAGCTCCAGCAGCAGAACGCCGCGCTGACGGATCAGGTCGCCGCCGAGAAGGCCGCGGTGGCCCGCCTGCAGGGTGCCGTCAAGTATACGGTCAACAGCGACCTGCTGTTCGCCTCCGGCAGTTGGGAGATGCGGCCGCAGGGCAAGGAGATCATCTCCAGGCTGGCGGCGAAGCTGGCGCCGACGCAGACCAACAAGATCCTGGTCAACGGCTACACCGACAACGCGCCGATCGGCCCTGCGCTCAAGAAGGAAGGCGTGACCACGAACGAGCAACTGTCGCAGAAGCGCGCCGAGAGCGTCGCCCAGTTCCTGATCTCGCAAGGCCTGAAGCCGGATCTGGTTGAGGCGCACGGCTTTGGCGAGGCGAACCCGGTTGCCTCCAACAAGACGCCGAAGGGCCGGGCGGCAAACCGCCGCGTCGAGCTGACGCTGGCCAACGGCGGCTGATCGCCGGACGCAGCACTCGGATGGCCGCTCCGCCGCGAGGTGTCCCGCCCGACGCCCCGCGGCGGAGTCTCCCGACTACCGTCCGGTCGGTCTGTGTTGATGGCCCGCGTCTCTCCATTTGCCGTTTCTGCATAGGCGTACCCGCCCTCGTGGACTAGCGGCAGAACCGGGGCAGCAATGGGCTGCCCAAATGGAGTGACGGATCGATGAAAGCAATAATGGCGGAAGTTGGGCTGGCCGCGATAGCCCTCGCGGCGGTCGCGGCATTGAACCCGGCCTTGGCGCAACAGGACAAGGGCACGCTTTATGCCTATCACACCGGAGCCGCCGAAGGTGGCTGCCCGCCGCTGGACTGGCACATCATCAAGGCGCCGGACAACAAGCTGACCGGCTTCGTCGCCTCTGACCGGACCGGCCACATGGCCTCCTTAAAAGGCGAGTGGAACAAGAATGGAAGCTTTGAACTGGACCTTGACCCGCAGATGGTCCCGGGGGCGACCGGAAAGGTTACAGTCAATGGGACGACCCGAGGCGACTACATCAATTTGACCATTGATGGCGCCGGAACCAAGTGCGACGGGATTACCCTTTCGATTCCGCGTGTCGTAGGCGGAATGGGCGGCAACTAGGACAAGAATCGACCGGGACGGACTGCGCGCTTCGGCGCCATGTCCGTCCGCACGCTGCTGAAGCTTCTGACCCCTGGATCGCCCTGCGGGTAAACCGGGGGTCAGTTTCGTCAGCCTGGCGTTGACAGAGGTCAGGGTCGAGGGCGGCAAGGGCACCAACGCCGCGGCGGGCATCGCTGCCATTACGCTGACGTATACGCACCGGACCGGCCCGGCGGGACCTGGAAAGTTCATGCGGACGGCTACAACTTCCTGCCGTTCTTCAAGGGCGAAACGAAGAAGGGTCCGCGCGAGGAAATTTTCTACTTCGGCCAGGGCGGCGACCTGAATGCAGTGCGCTGGAACGACTGGAAGGTGTCGTTCGCGACCGACGACGGCAACATCGCGACCGCCGTGCGCAACGTTCCCGGCTGGCCGGTGATCACCAACCTGCGGGCAGACCCTTACGAGCGGGCATCGAGCGAGTCGGGGATGTATATCCGCTGGTACGGCGACAACATCTGGCTGTTCGTTCCGGTGCAGCAGAAGCTGAAATCGTTTCTGACGTCCCTGCCGGACTTTCCGTTCCAGCAGGGCAGCAGCCTGAACGCAGCCGGGATCAACGACAATTCGATCCAGGCAATGCAGGCGCTGAAGCAGCTGCGGGACCTGGAAACGCTCTCGTCACCCGGCGATTAGCCCGCCGCGTTGCGCCCCGGGGGCGGCTGTCCCCGGGGCAGGCAGCCGAGGCTAAACCTCCAGCCGCTCGTACGCCGCCCGCAACGTCTCCGCGCTGCGCTCCAGCGCCGCCCGCTCCTCATCCGACATCACCGGCTTCAGGATCCGCGCCACGCCCTTGCGCGCCAGCACCGTCGGCACCGACAGCGTGGTGCCGTATTCCGGCACGTGGCAGCCGAGCGGGAAGACGGCGAATTCGTTGCGGATCATCGCCTCGACCAGCCGCCCGCAGGCCATGCCGATGCCGTACTGACTGGCCCCCGTCCCCTCGATGATCGTGATATTCGCGTTGCGCACCTGCGCTTCCACCTTCGCCTTGAACCCGCCCACCTCCTCCATCGGCACCATGTCCAGCACCGAGGCGCCGGCGACCCGCGCCGAGGACCACAGCAGCACCCGCGAGTTGCCGTGCTCACCCACCACCTGCGCATCCACCTGGTCGGGATGCACGCCCAATTGCCGGGCAATGTAGAAGCGGAAGCGCAGCGTATCGATATAGGTGCCGGAACTCATGACCCGGTCGTGCCCGGCCACCCGCCGCGTCAGTTCGGTCAGCGGCTCCGGCGGATTGGTGATGACCATGATCGTCGCGTCGCCGGCGGCGGAAACGATTTTCGGCACGATATCGGCGATGATCCGCGCATTGGTGCCGAGCAGCCGCAGCCGCCCCTTCGGATCGTTGCGGTCCATTGCGCCGCCGGCCATTTCGTTGATGCCGACCGCCACAAGGATGAGTTCGGTGCCGGCAAGATCCGGGTAGTCGCCGGCGATCAGCCGCACCGGCGGGCAGAGCGGCGTGCCGTACTGCATGTCGGTCACCACGCCGCGCACCCGCGCCTCGTTGGAATCGAGGACGACGATCTCGTGCGCGGCGCCGCGGCCGAGGATGGACATGATGCAGGCGGTGCCGACAGCGCCGGCCCCGATGACTCCGATCTTCATTGCCGTCTCCGCATTGTTGACAGGCGGAGATTACCCGATCGTCATGGCCCCGAGTCACGAGAAATTGAGTTTCTGACTGCAATGAATGCGGGCGGCGCGTCGCATTACCTGCGGAACGGTAATAATAACACGGAATGATCCTTAACAAGATCATTCCGCTCACTGCGCGAAGAACATCTCCGTCAGCACGTAGTCGAACGCCAGGATCAGGATCGACGCGCTGACCACCGCCGAGGTCGTCGCCGCGCCGACGCCCTGCGCGCCGCCCTTGCTGTTGTAGCCCTGGTAGCAGCCCATCAGCGCAATGATGAAGCCGAACACCGCCGCCTTCACCAGCCCCGACACCACGTCCCCGGTCTGCACGAAGTTCACCGTGTTGGTCACGTAGCTGTCCACGTTGAACCCGAGCTTCAGGGTCGAGACGATGAACCCGCCGAGCACGCCCAGGATGTCAGCCACCACCACCAGCAGCGGCAGCGCGATGATGCCCGCCAGCAGCCGCGGCGCCACCAGGTACTTCATCGGGTTGGTCGACAGCGTGGTCAGCGCGTCGATCTGGTCGGTCACGCGCATGGTGCCGATCTCGGCGGCCATGGCGGCGCCGATGCGGCCGGCGACCATCAGCCCGGCCAGCACCGGCCCCAGCTCGCGGGTCACCGACAGCACCACGAGGTTGGCGACCGCGCCCTGGGCGGAGAACCGGGAGAACCCGGTATAGGATTGCAACGCCAGCACCATGCCGGTGAACACCGCCGTCAATGCCACCACCGGCAGGCTGAAATAGCCGATTTCCAGCAGGGCGCGGGCGAACAGGCGTCCGTAGAACGGCGGCCGGACGAGGCAGGACAGCCCCTCCAGCGCGAACAGCGCCAACGCGCCGGCCGCGCGGCACAGGCCGATGACCGGGCGGCCGATGGCAGCCAGGAAGTCCAGGATGGCAGTCACGCTGTGCGATACACCCGTTGGAAGCGGCGGCCGAGCGACGTCAGCACCTCATACCCGTTCGTGCCGGCCGCGGCGGCGAGGTCGTCGGGGGACAGGTGCGGGCCGAGAACTTCCAGCCAGCTTCCGGGTTGCACGCCGCGATGATCGGTCACGTCGAATGTGGTCAGGTCCATGGAGACGCGGCCTACCAGCGGAACGGGGGTGCCGTCAAAGCAGGCCGACGCGCGGTTGGACAGACTCCGGTGATAGCCGTCGGCGTAACCCAGCGCCGCGGTGGCGATACGCGTCGGACGCTCGGCTTTCCAGGTGGCGTTGTAGCCGACGGTTGCCCCCGCCGGGATGTCGCGCACCGCCAGGACCCGGACCATCAGATGCACGACGCTCCGCATCGGGTTGGGCTGGCCGGGGGTTGGATTGAGTCCGTACAGCGCGGCGCCCGGGCGGGCGAGGTCGGAAGCGAAATCCGGCCCGAGGAAGATGCCCGACGAGTTCGCCAGGCTGAACTTCCAGGGTGGCAGCATCGCGCGGGCTGCGGCGATGCGCCCGTGCTGAAGCCGGTTCACCGGGTCATCCGGCACTTCCGACGCCACCAGGTGGGACATCGCATACCGGATGGCCATCCCGTCCAGCCGGGCGCGGTCCGCCGCCAAAGCCGCCAGTTCGCAAGCCGCCAGCCCAAGGCGCGACATGCCGGTATCGACGTGCAGGATGGCCTCGCCACGGTTTTGCCAGCGATCGATGTCCTCCAGTGAACACAGCACAGGCGTCAGGGCCTGCGCGGTGTACGTGGCCTCGGTGCCCGGGACCAGTCCGCCGAGCACCGCGAGCATCGCGCCGGGCAGCACGTCCCGGACGGCGAGCGCCTCCTCCAGCCAGGCCACGAAGAAGTGGCGGCATCCGGCGCCATGCAGAGCGGCGGCGACCGGACGCGCACCCAGGCCGTAGGCATCAGCCTTGACCACAGCCGCGACGCCGCCGGATGGATGCCGCGCCTTGAGCGCCCGCCAATTGGCGACGATCGCCGCGAGATCGATGGTCAGGACCGCGTGCGCGGTGTCAGTTTCCACTGATCGTCCCACTACCCGTCATGGCCCGGCCTGTCCCTATGCGCATCAGAATAAGGGGCAGCCGGATGAGGGTTGAGCCGAGGCGTCGTTCTCTCCTCGTCATGGCCCGGCTTGTCCGGGCCACCTATGCAAGCACGTGCCGCGATAGATGGCCCGGACAAGCCGGGCCATGACGAGCGGGGAAAATGCCCTGCCCCCGGCCATAACACATGGAGGCAGGCCGCATGCTCCATCTCACACCACATAGTCGGAATGAACCAGGTCGATGTCGCCGAACCGGGTGAACTCGCCCTCGAACAGCAGCGGGATCGTCCCGGTGGGACCATGGCGCTGCTTGGCGATGATCAGGTCCGCACGGTTATGCGCCTTCGACATCCGCTGCTGCCAGTCATCCATCGCGGCGTTGAACTTTTCTGCGCTGCCCTCGAAGCCGACCTCCTTGGGCATTTTCTGCTCGAGGTAGTATTCGTCGCGGTAGACAAACATCACCGCATCGGCGTCCTGCTCGATCGACCCCGACTCGCGCAGGTCCGACAGTTGCGGGCGCTTGTCCTCGCGGTTCTCGACCTGGCGGGAGAGCTGCGACAGCGCCAGCACCGGCACCTCCATCTCCTTCGCCAGCGCCTTCAGGCCCTGGGTGATCATGCTGATCTCCAGCACCCGGTTCTCCGGCTTGGTCCCCGCCGCCGGCCGCATCAGTTGCAGATAATCGACCACCACCAGCGCCAGCCCCTTGGTCCGCTTCAGCCGCCGGCAGCGTGTCCGCAGCGCCGACATGGTGATCGCCGGGGTGTCGTCGATCTGTATCGGCAGGGAGGCGATCTCACGCGAGACCTGCACGAACTTGTCGAAATCCTTCTGGCCGATGTCGCCGCGGCGGATGCGGTCGCCGGAGATCCGCGCCTCCTCGCTCAGCAGGCGGGTGGCGAGCTGTTCGGAACTCATTTCCAGCGAGAAGATCGCGACGGCTGCCTTGGGCACCCCGTTGGGATCGGTTCGCCGCGCCTCGGCCTGCAAAGCCTTGGCCGCGCCGAACGCGATCTTGGTGGCCAGCGCCGTCTTGCCCATGCCCGGCCGCCCGGCGAGGATCAGCAGGTCCGACGGATGCATCCCGCCCATCTTGCTGTCCACGTCGCGCAGCCCGGTGGTCAGGCCGGAGACGGTGCCCGACTGGCGGAACGCCCGCTCCGCCCCCAGGATGGCGTCGGTCAGGGCGCGCTCGAACGAGATGAAGCCGCCCTTGGTGCCGCCGCCCTCGGCGGCGAGCTGAAACAGGGTCTGTTCCGCGAACTCGATCTGCTGCGAGGCGTCCAGCTCGGCGTCGGCGCCGAAGGCGTTGTTGACGACCTGTTCCCCCACATCGATCAACTGGCGGCGCAGCCAGGTGTCGTGCACCGCGCGGCCGTAGTCGCCGGCGTTGATGATGCCGACCATGGCGGTAAGGAGTTGCGTCAGATAGGCGGTGCCGCCGACTTCCTCGAGGATGCCGGCGTGCTCGAACTCCGCCTTCAGGGTGACGGCGTCGGCAAGCTGCCCGGCCTCCACCCGTCTTGAGATCGCCTGGTAGATCCGGCCGTGGATCGGATCGGCGAAGTGCTCCGGCGCGAGGAACTCCGAGACGCGCTCATACGCCTTGTTGTTGGCCAGCAGCGCGCCGAGCAGCGCCTGCTCCGCCTGCAGGTTGGAGGGGGGAAGGCGGTGGGAAAGGCCGAAAAGCGGCGAGTCGATGGTGTTCACGCAGGCATCTTAGCGCGGCACGCGATGGCGCGCATCGACGTTGCCTGTGGACGGCTGTGGATAGCGGGGTCAACTGCCCACAGCCTCAGGGCAGCAGGAGGTGAAGCAGCGCCGGCACGCTGAGTATGGACAGCAATGTTGACACAACGACCAGGCTCGCCACCTCCTCCGGCTGGTTGTTCCATCGCTGGGCGAACAGGTAGTTATAGACGGCGACCGGCATCGCGCATTGCATGATCAGCACGGCACGCGCGGTGGAATCGAGGCCGAACAGGAAGGCGACGGCAACTCCGATGCAGCCGCCGATGCCGATGCGGGCCGCGGACAGCGTGACGGCGCGGCCCATCGTGACCACCTGAAGCCGCGCCAGGGAGGCCCCGAGCATCAGCAGCATGATCGGGATCGTCATGCCGCCAATCAGGCTGACGGTGTTGGTCAGCCAGAGCGGCAGCTTCACGCGCCAGACGGAGCCGGCAACGCCGAGCAGAACGGCATAGATCAGCGGCAGCCGCAGCATGCCGCGCCAGTTCGCCGAACCGGCCGCAATGGCCTGGCCCGCGGTGAACTGGCCGATGGTGCAGATGGCAAAGAAGACGATCGCGTAACCCAGCCCCTCGTCGCCGAAGCCGTAGGCCGCGAGCGGCAGGCCAAGGTTGCCGTTGTTCGGGAAGGTCATCGACGGCAGGAAGGTGCGCAGGCGCAGTCCGGCCAACGGCAGGAGGGCGGCCGCGGTCAGCGCGAAACAGGCGATCGCCGACGCCGAGGCAAGCGCGATCCCGGCGAAATGCGACGGCGAGATCGATGTCTTTGCGAAGGTCGCAAAGACCAGGCAGGGCGTGCCGATGCTGACCACCAGCGGCAGAAACATCGCGTTGTCGAACGGGCGTCCGGTTCGGACCCAGAGGAAGCCCAACCCCGCCGTGGCGAGCACGGGAATGACGGCAGCGAGAATGGGACCGAGCATTATCCGTTACTGACCAACGATTGATTTGCGGGGTCGTCGGGGACGATGGGTCGCGGCCGGCTGTCTCGATACCGGAGCCGCACCCGGGAGAGGAAGACGGCGATCCAGCGCAGACGGCCCATGCGGGTCGGGCGTTCCGGCGGCGCGGACGTCAGCCAATAAGTGTCGTACCAGCACGTGTCAGTCCGGAATGGAGAAAAAACGAAAGGCGGTTGCATATCGTTGCCTCACCTGAGTTACGCTGTTGCAATCTACGGAATTCCGCCGGAAGACGGGGAAGTCCAGTGGCGTGCAGCCTAATCCCGGGTTCAGCATGAAGCTGTGAAGTATTTCACGGACACTTTGTCCCGTGTCGCCGACCGATTCGATCATTCTTGGGCGTCGACCTAGATTTAGCGCCCAGGCAACCTCACCCCACCTCCCGGATCAGCGCCGCCCAGCGGTCCAGGATCGGCAGCACCACATCCTCGGCCGCCGCCGGCAGGGCGACGGAGACCCGGGCAATCCCCAGGTCGCGGTATTGCTTCAGCGTATCGGCATTCTCCCCTGCCCCGAAGATCGAGACCGGACATGACTCCGGATCGCGCCCGGCCTCCTTCAGCATCGCGCGGAACAGCGGCACGGTGTTCGAGACATCGCCATCCGGTCCCGGACGGCCGGCCAGCGGAATCCAGCCTTCGCCGTAGCGCACTGCCCGCCTGGCGCCGTGCGGGAAGGCGCCGCCGACGATCACCGGCGGGTGCGGCTGCTGCACCGGCTTCGGCCAGCTCATCAGCGGCTCGAAATTGACGAATTCGCCGTGGTATTCCGCCTTGTCCCCGGTCCAGATCGCCTTCATCGCCTCGACCCGCTCGCGCACGAGTTTGGCGCGGGTTTTGAAGACGGTGCCGTGGTTTTCCATCTCCTCTTCGTTCCAGCCGATGCCGATGCCGAACAGGAAGCGGCCGCCCGATATCCGATCGATCGAGGCGACCAGCTTGGCGGTCTGGATCGGGTCGCGCTGGTTGACCAGGCAGACGCCGGTGCCGATTTTCAGGGTGGTTGTGGCGGCGGCGGCGGCGGTCAGGGTGACGAACGGGTCCATGACGTCGTAATACATCTTCGGCAGATCACCGCCGCCCGGCCAGGGCGACTTGCGGGATGCCGGGATGTGGGAATGCTCGGGCGCCCAGACGGATTCGAAGCCGCGGTCCTCCAGCGCCTTCGCCAGTGCGGCCGATGTCATCGAGTAGTCGGTGAAGAACATGGAAGCGCCGAAATGCATGGTCCGTCTCCTGCTTTGCTGGAGAAAGACTGCCACGGCGGAGGCCGGGCGTCACTATCGAGGGGGGGCACCGGACGGGAGTCCGGCCCGCCGGGACCGAGGGCCGCCGCCTGAAGATCAGCGCCCGGCTTGCGGCGCGGCGGCAAGCGAGGATGCGGCCAGATAAGGCGGCAAGGCGGTGCCGGAAGGCCAGGGCGGTCGTAGTCCGGGACAGCGATTCGACCCGCATCATGCCGGCGGCCTGCCTGGCATGGGACACGCCGTCAAGGCAGGCGGTCACGTCCGCCGCCTCGGCCATCGCGTCCGTGCGGGCGGTCTTGCGCTGCGGCTCGGTCATCGGAGACGGCGCGACGGCGGGGGCTGGCGCCGGTTGCGGCGCGGGCCGCGCCTGCCGGGCCTGACGTTGCGCCTCCTGCATCGAAGCCGCCACGTCGGCGTCGATGGGGTCCGCCGCTTGCGCGGCCGGCGTCGAACCATGCAGCCAGCGGGCCGGCGCGATGTTGGCATCCTCGGCGTCGATAGCAGGTGCGCCCCGGGTCGCCACCATCGGGTTATATTGCCAGGAAAATGGAAACACAAATGAACACGAATGAACACAAATAGAATCAGCAATGCAACCGGGCGGGATTTTCAAAACGAACGCAGCCTATTTGCGTTCAATCGTGTTCATTTGTGTTTCCAATACTTGCTTTTTATGGACCGCGGCGCGGATTAGCTGAAACATGCCGATCGGCGAGCGGATTGGTTTGCCGCGACCTTGCGGCAAACCATCCGGCATTCCGCCCCGTCAGGCCGCCTGCCGCCCGCCCGAGCTATCCCGCCCCGCCACCAGCGCATGCACCCGCGGCAGCAACTCCCGTCCATACGTGATCGCATCGACCAGCGGATCGAAGCCGCGGATCAGGAAAATATCGATCCCCAGCTCGTAATACTCCAGCATCGCCTCCGCCACCTGATCGGCCGTTCCCACCAGCGACGTCGAATTGCCTTTCGCCCCGGTGAGTTCCGCCAGCCCCGTCCACAGCCGCCGATCATGCCGCGGCCCCCGGGCGGCGGCGGCGAGCAGGCGGCGGGAACCCTCGTTCGGCGGCTCGCTCGTCCGGACATAGCCGGTCAGCGGCGCCAGTTCCTTCGCCCGCGCCAGAATGGCGTCGGCCTTCGCCCAGGCCGCCTCCTCCGTGTCGGCGATGATCGGCCGCAGCGACAGGCTGAACCTTGGCGCCGGGCGTCCGTTGCGCGAGGAAGCCGCGCGCACCCGGCCGAGCAGTTCGCGCACCTGGGCGTGCGTCTCGCCCCACAGGGCAAACACATCGGCATGGCGGCCGGCGACCTCGATCGCGGCATCCGAGGCGCCGGCGATGAAGATGTCGATCCCGGCCGGGTTATGCGGCTTCACCCGGGAGAACCCGTTCTCCACGGTATAGAAACGGCCGCGATACTCGAACGGCTCGGCCGCGGACCATTCCAGCCGCACGATGTCGAGGAATTCGGCTGTGCGCAGGTAACGGTCGTCCTTCTCCGCCAGCGTGTTGCCGTCCTGGCGCAGCTCCCGCTGGTCGCCGCCGGTAATGACGTTGATGGCGACGCGCCCGCGGCTGATCTGGTCCAAGGTGGCGAACTGCCGCGCCGCCACCGTCGGCGCGGTGAAGCCGGGGCGTTGCGCGATCAGCAGCTTCAGCCGCTGCGTCACCGACAGCACGTGCTGGCTGACCTGAAGGCTGTCCGGCGCCCACGAATGAAACGCCGTCAGCACGCGGTCGAAGCCGCCGAGTTCATGCGCTTTCGCAACGGCCTCGATATAGGCGACATCAACCTCCGGCCCCTGGCGGGGAATGATCTCGGAGGCATTGTGGTTTCCCACGAAACCGATGAATTCGACTGGCATGGCTGGATTTCCTCCGGTTCAGATGGCGAGCGCGGCACGGCCGGCCGCGGAATGGGCAGAGTCTGACTGCGGCGTGTGCACCCGCGCGCACAGCGCGTCGCGCCAGTAACGTTCCAGCGGATTGGCCCGGCTGAGCGCGTGGTTGCCGCCGATGGAGGCGGCTTCCTCCACCGCCCGCACCGCGTTCTCCGCCAGCGTGGTCTTATACAGGCCGAGGCTCGCGGCCGTCTGCCCGGCACCGCCGTCTCCGGCCGCCGCGTTCAGCAAGGTGTCGTTGACCGCCAGCCGCTCCTCGATCCGCCCGATGATCTCCTGCACGCGCGGCAGGGTCGCGAGGGAGGCGCCAAGATTGGCGGGCTTGCGGTCATGCGCGAACCGCACCGCCCAGTCGCGCGCGGCGCGCGCCACGCCGGTATACAAGGCGCCGACAAGCACGGTGTGCCAGACCAGCGTGACCGGATCGATCGCGCGCCAGCCCTCCAGCGGCCGCAGCTCCCCGGCATGATCCGCCGGAACCGCAACGTCATCGAGGATCACGTCATGGCTGCCGGAGGCGCGCAGGCCGATATGGTCCCAGGTTTCGGCGATCCGCACGCCCGCCGCATCGAGCGGCACCAGGAACGATCCGGTGCGCGGCGTGGCCTCATCGGTGCGTGCCCAGACCAGTCCCCACGTCAGGCCCGGCGACCCGGTCGAGTAGATCTTGTGGCCGGTGATCCGCCAGCCATCGGCGGCGCGGCGCGCGATGGTGTCGGGCAGGCCGCCGCGCGCCGGGGTGCCGAGCGCCGGCTCGACCCGCAAGGCGTTGACCAGCGCGCCGTCCCGCACCGCGGCGCGGCCGACGGCATCGGCCACGTGCGGCGGCAGGTTCTCCCCGTGCGCAACGCGATGCTGGTGCGCCAACTGCATCGCCAGGATCAGGGCGGTGGAGGCGCAGGCGCCGCCCACCGCGCCGACGACCCGGGCGGCCGAGCGCAACGAGGCGCCGGCGCCGCCCAACCGCGCCGGCACGGTCAGCGCCAGCAGCCCGGCGCCGTGCAGCGCGGCGAGGCTGTCATGCGGGAAGCTGCCGTCGCGGTCATGGCGCGCGGCGGCCTCGCCGATGGCGGCCAGCACCGCCGCCGGAACGGCCGCCTGGTCCGCAAACCCGTCCATCATTCCGATCCTTCCAGGAGCAGTTTCATGCCGACCGGAGATCGTGACGGCAGGCTTGTATCGTCATGGCCCTGATAAGCCGAAGCAGCGCCACGGCGGCGCAACAATCGCGTCAGATCAGCCAGCAGGGCACCGTCAGCCAGGTCCGGCCATCATCGTCGTCGACCGGCGTCTGCACCCTCGGCGCTTCCTCCGCGGGCATCAGGGCGATCGCCACCAGCATGAACAGCACAATGATATCGGCCAGGGCGTAGAGCAGGATCTCAGGCGGCATGGCTCACCTCCAGGCACGGGCGCCGGCGCCCGTATGACGCACCCGATACAAGCCGATGCGATTAAACGCGTCAACAGTGTTGTTTTGTTGTAAGCACGCCGCACCTGTGTAAAATGGCCACGGCCGTCGGGAATCCGCTTGGCGCACGCAGGAATCAACTATTTCAATCCAGGGCTTGATCGCCGCCCGTCCGTCTCAGCGCGTTTTGCGCATTGAACACGCGGCTTAAACGTGGATAATGGCCCTCCGCTCCGGCTCTCAGGGACCTCATTGATGACGCTTCGCTTCGCCGCCATCCTGCTCGGCCTGCTGCTCTGGGGGGCGCCGTCCGGCGCCGAACCGCTGGTGATCCGCATCGGCTATCCCGGCATCGGCATCGACAACCGCCAGTTTGCCGGCGGCTCCATCGTCGCCACCGCGCATTCCACCCGGGCCGTCGAGCAGGAATTCGCCAACGAACCCGACATCAAGGTGGAATGGACCTTCTTCCGCGGCGCCGGCCCGGCCCTGAACGAATCCCTCGCCGCCGGCCATCTCGATTTCGCCGCCGGCCTCGGCGACCTGCCGGCCATCGTCGGCCGCGCCAACGGCCTGAAGACCAGGTGGCTGCTCACCGACACGGTCCGCGTCACCATCTACCTCGCCGTCCGCCCCGACTCCGGCATCAAGCGGATCGAGGACCTCGCCGGCCACAAGCTGTCGCAGTTCAAAGGCACCAACCTCCAGCTTGCCGCCGACAGGGTGCTCGCCGCGCACGGCCTGAGCGAAAGGAACGCCCGCTTCGTCAACCTGGATTTCGCCAACGCCATCGCCGCCCTGTCGTCGGGCGACGTCGACGGATCGTTCGGCAGCGTCGAATTCTTCAGCCTGCAAAAGCGCGGCGTCGTCTCGGTCATCTACGGCACCAAGGGCGACGACCCGACCTTCGGCCGCAACTCCGCCATCTACGTCACCGAGGCGTTCGAGCAGGCTCATCCCGAGATCGTCCAGCGCGTCGTCAACGCCTTCGTCAGGGCCGCGCGCTACACTTCGGACGAAAAGAACCGCGACGCGGTGTTCGAACTCTGGTCGAAGACCGGCATCCCCGCCGGCAGCTACGCCGAGGATTTCGCGAACGAAACGCTCGCCAACCGGCTGGACCCGCTGATCGACGACTACGTGCTCGCCCGCTACAAGGACCAGGCGCAGCGCGTGCGCGACTACGGCCTTCTCCGCAAGGACGTCGATGTCGATGGCTGGGCCGATCGGCGGTATTTGGAGAAGGCGCTGGCGGACCAGCATCTGGAGCATTTCTGGTCCACCTATGACGCCACCGGCAAGAAGCTGACCACCGGCGAGGTCGAGGCCACCGGAACGGTGACCCATTGAAGATCCGGCAATCCGCGTCGCGGGTCATTGCCGGCATCGCGGTGCCGCTGCTGCTGCTGGCCGCCTGGAGCCTGACCGCCCGCGAAGGCTGGCTGCCCGACCAGATCCTGCCGGCCCCGGGCGTGGTGCTGGCAACGCTGAAGGAATTCATCGCCAGCGGGGAGCTGCAGGACGCCACGCTGATCAGCCTGCAACGCGTCGCCAAGGGGTTCGCCGCGGGCGCCGTCACGGGCCTGGCCTTCGGCGCCGCCATCGGCCTGTCGCCGCGGCTGAACCGGCTGTTCGGCCCGACTTTCCTCGCCCTGGCTCAGGTCCCGCTGCTCGCCTGGATGCCGGTGATGATCCTGCTCGTCGGCATCGACGAGGGACTGAAGGTCATCCTGATTGGCATCGCCACCTTCATCCCCGTCGTGCTGAACGTGGCGCAGGGGTTCCGCGATGTGCCCCCTGCCCTGCGCGAAGTCGGCGCGGTGCTGCTGTTCGACCCGTGGTCGATGCTCACGCAGATCGTCCTGCCCGCCGCGGTGCCGTCGGTGTTCACCGGCCTGCGCGAAGGTCTCGCCAATGCCTGGCAGACGGTCATCGCGGTGGAGCTGTTCGCCTCCTCCGAGGGTCTCGGCTACCTGATGTCCTGGGGGCGCCAACTGTTCCAGCTCGACCTCGTGCTGGCCGTCGTCGTCGTGCTGGGGCTCATCGGCTTTGCGCTGAACTGGGGCCTCGCCCGGATCGAAGGGCGGCTCGGACGCTGGCAGCTGCGGCCGGCATGAAACGATTTTCCCCCCTGATGGTGCCGCTGGGCGCGCTTGCGGTCTGGGAGGCGGTCAGCCGCCTGTCCCGGGTGTCGCATGAATTGCTGCCGCCGCCGGAGATGGTCGCGTATCGCCTGTGGGACGGTTTCGCGCATGGCGGCATGACGGGCGATCTGGCCGCCAGCCTGCTGCGGGAATTGTCCGGTTTTGTCATCGGTGCCACCGGCGGCGTGGCGCTTGGCCTGCTGCTCGGCCTGTCCCGGCCCGCCGGCCGGCTGCTCGGCCCGCTGTTCCTCGGCTACCGTCAGGTCGCGCTGTTCGCCTGGGTGCCGCTGCTGTCGATGTGGTTCGGCGGCGGCGAGCAGGGCAAAATCGCCTTCATCGCGCTGGCGGCACTGGCGCCCGCCGCGGTCAACACCTGGCGCGGCACCGGCGCCCTGCCGCACAGCTATATCGAGTTGTCCCGGGTGCTGATGTTCCGGCCGCTGGACTATGTCCGGTTCGTGGCGCTGCCCGGCGCTCTGCCTTCCATCCTGACCGGGCTGCGCAGTTCGCTGATCGCGGCATGGCTGGCCACTGCCGGGGCGGAATTGTTCCTCGACGTCGCCCCCGGGCTGGGCGGGCGGATGAACGAAGGTCGGGAAACCTTCCAGATGGACCTCGTGCTTGCCTCCGTCGTGCTGCTCGGCCTGCTGGGGCTGGCGTTCAGCCGGCTGGCGGTGGCGGCGGAGAAAACCCTGCTGAAACGGAGGGCGGCCTGATGCCGGCGCTGGAAATCACGGGCGTGGACAGGACGTTCCATGTCGCCGGCAAGCCTGTCCCGGCGCTGCGGGACATCTCGCTGGCGGTGCAGGAGGGCGAGTTCGTCGCCATCGTCGGCGGCTCCGGCTGCGGCAAATCCACCCTGCTGCGGCTGATCCTCGGGCTCGACCGTCCCGACAGGGGCGAGGTCCGCGTCGACGGCCAGACGGTGCGCGGCCCCGGCCTGGACCGCGGCATCGTGTTCCAGGAGCACCGGCTGCTGCCCTGGCTGACGGCGGAGACCAACGTCGCCGCCGCGCTGCGACGGAGCGGGTTGGACTCGGGGCAGCGGCGGCAGCGGGTGGCGGAATATCTGGATCTGGTCGGGCTGAGCGCGTTCGCCAAAGCCTGGCCGGCGCAGTTGTCCGGCGGGATGGCGCAGCGCGTCGCCATCGCCCGCGCTTTGGTCAACCGGCCGCGGTTTTTGCTGATGGATGAGCCGCTCGGCGCGCTGGATGCGTTGACCCGGCTGCGGCTGCAGGCTGAGCTGGCGCGGATCGTCCGGCATGGCGGCACCACCGCCCTGCTGGTCACGCACGACGTCGACGAAGCCGTGTTCCTGGCCGATCGGCTGGTGGTGATGCAGCCGCACCCGGGGAGGATTTCCGATGTTGTGACGGTGGACCCGGCGGCGCGGCGCGACCGTTCGTCCGCGGCGTTCCTGCGGGTAAGGGACAAGGTGCTGGGGATGCTCGGGGTGGAGACCGAGGGCGCGCGGGCGGGGGCGTACGAGACGGCGGCGTAGGCGGTCTGCGATGCGCTGTCTCTTGGGATCAGGAGGCGGGAGCGACTGGCGCTACCGGTGCTGGCGGATATCCCGCTTGTAGCGCAGAGGACGCGGAGGTTTGGAGATCGCAGAGAAGATACCGATATAACTGGCCTCGCTACCCGTATCGTATATTGCGGTCATTCCCGCTTGCCGAGGAAATACTCAATCGTCATGGTCCTTCTTTCCCTGGTTGCAAGGGAGGCAGAGGGTTTGAAGATTCTCCGGCGATGAGAGACCACCACGAGCGACCGGAATTATATGGTCGACTTCAAGTCGGACAAGTTCGTTATCTTTCGGGCTGGCGCCGCATTTCACACAACGATACCCGTCTCGCTTGAGAATAACCGTTCTCATTTGATATGAAACTGCACATCGGATTGCGGCGGCGGATTCCTTTCGCTCGTACATTTTGGACTCCGGGAGGACACCGTGCTCGACAGCAACGACCATTTTGGCGAGTCGACCGAGTCCTCCAAAAAAATTCAGATAACTCTTATAGCGGAACGGGAATCCTCCGGTTTCGAGAAATGCTTCAAGCTGATTCACGGATGGAACCGAACCGTGCTTTCGCCAGCAGTCTTTGAATGCAGTAACCATTGCCTTCGGGTCCAACTTGTGGCCGCGCGAGGTCCGAAGCTCAGCCGCCTGAAGCGCCTTACCCCAACTTCCAAAGTATCTGCCGATTGTATCCGAAGTCGAGACACGTCCTGGCCATGCGTCGTAGTCGCGCATCGCGAATGTCGCCGCGTCGCGAAGCCGCGAATATGCCTTCAGCGATTCTATAAGCTCAGCTTTAGAAAATTGCGAACGGACGCGGTCTACAGTGAACGTGAAGCGATCGTCAGTCACCGCAGCAACCCACCGCTGTGATATGTGCTTGGATCGTCGCCAAGGCCAGGAAACTCAAACGTGCTGACCAAGGCGCCCCTTCGTCCGGCTAATGATGGATTTGGTTCCGCGCTTGTAGCACGACCGACACGAAGTCGGAAGGGGTTGTGTCTGGTATGCAGCGGGACCGGCCGGATGGCTCCACAACCGTCGCGGCCGGGCACGCCCGCGCTGGGGATTGCTGCGGCAAAGGCCTTCTCTGCGATCTCCAAACCTCAGCGATCTCTGCGCATAAAGCCGAAGCCGAACCACATACAGGCGGGGGGTCCGGCCCCGAGACCACCCCTAATTCCGCACGTCGATCCACTCATCGGTAAACGGACGGTGCCGGAACGTTGCCCAGACGAAGTTGACCGAGTAGCGCATGCCGATGCGGAACACGCCTTCCTCAAGCAGGCGCCGGCCGGAGGACAGCGCGGGCAGCCCGAAGGTGAACTTCACCGCGCCCACGGTATTCAGCCGCCGCGCCAGGTCCGTATCTTCGCCGTAAAAGCTGAACTTCGGATTGAACCCGCCGATTTCCTCCAGCGCCGATCGGCGGACAACGAAATTGCCCCCCTGCAGCATGGAGCCGACACGCAGCACGAAGCGGTTCAGCATGTAGAACCCGTAGCCCATGACATAGAACGCCCGCACCGCGGCGCGGGTGCGCCGGGGGACGTCGTAATAGATGTACGGACCGCTCAGCGCGACCAGGTTCGGATGCCGGCGGAACTCCTCCAGCACGCGGTTCAGCCAGCCCTGCGTGACGATCGTGTCCGCATCGACATTGGCGACCAGCGCGCCGGTGGCCCGCTGATACCCGGCCTTGCGCGCCTGCACCAGGCCTTTGACCGGCTCATCCACCACGATGACCTCGGGGAACGACGCCGCCACGTCGCCGGTGGCGTCCGTGCTCGCGTTGTTCACCACGATCACCTCGGCGTTGCAGCCGCACCGCTCGATCTCGGCGATGATGGCCGAGAGATTCCGCGTCAGCGTCTTCTCCTCGTTATAGGCCGGCACCACGAAGCTGATCGCCACCCGGTCGCTCATGCAACACTCCCTTGGAGCACCGAACGGTAGAGCGTCTCCCACTCATCGGTGACAGTTTCGACAGCAAATTTTTCGGCCGACATCCGGCCGCCCGAGCCGAGCCGCCGCCGCCGCTCCGGCGCCGCCAGCAGATCCTCCAGCACCCGGGCCAGCCCGGCCGGATCGTCCGGATCGACGAGGATCCCGTTCCCCGGGCCGACAAACTCCGGCAACGCCCGCGAGGCGGCGGCAACCACCGGCACGCCCGAGGCCATCGCCTGGAGCAGCACCATGCTCTGGGTCTCACTGGTACTCATCATCGCGAAGGTGTCACTTATCTGTAATAATTGAGCCAGGTTCCTTTGCGGCAGCGTCCCCATGAACCTGACCACCCCGTCGATCCCCAGTTCGGCCGCCAGCGTGCGCAGTAACGGTTCATGCGAGCCGTGTCCAGCGATCACCAGCTCAGTAACGACGCCGCGGTGGCTTAGCGCCGCCACTGCGTGCAGCAGCACCTCGATGTTCTTTTCCGGCCCGAGGCGGCCGGCATAGGTGATCGTCGGCCCGGTCAGGCCGAACCGCGCCCGCAGCGCGTCGCGCTGACCCGCCGGAAGCGGCGTGAACAGGCGGGTATCGATCGGGTTCGACACAACCCCATGCGGGCGGCGCAGCTTGGCGAGGCCGAGTTCTTCAAATACCGAACGTGACGGCGCCGTGACATACGCGCAATGGTTGTAGAACCATGTGACATAGGCCGCCGCCCGCGCCACGCTGACCGGCATGTGCCCGCGGAAGCCGGCCACCGTGGTGTGATTGGTGCCGATGACGGGTATCTTTAAGAAACGACCGTTCAGCAGCGCCTCCAGGCCGATGCCGAAGAAGGAGTGCACGTGAATAACGTCCGGGCGGCCGCGCTTGACCAGCGCCGCCGGGCCGATGGGCGAGGGCAAGGCGGCGCGGGACTGCCTTGTGGAGCTGGGAAACGGCACCGACGGGCGGCGGCGCACCCGCACCCGCTCGCCCAGGTCGCGTTCGCGCATCGGCGCGCCGATGCGGCTGTAATCGGCGGCGCCGTAGGCCGGGGCGTAGATGTCCACCTGGTAGCCGCGCAGGCCCAGGGCGCGGCTGATGGTGGCGATCGAGTCCTGGATGCCGCCCAGCTCGGGGAAGAAATAGTCGGTGAACATCGCGATTCTCACGGGCGCGCCCTCACAAGCCGGGCGTGGCGGAGGATCAGCGCAACGCAGGCGACCCCCGCGATGCCGAGCAAAGCCGAACCCAGCACGGCATGGCGCTCGAAAAACCCGGTATGGTTCCCGGCGAAGTAGCCGAAGGCGAACAGCGCGCCGCTTTTCGGCACCGTGGCCAGCAGGTTGACCAACAGGAAATGCGGCAGGGGCAGGCGCAGCATGCCGCTGGCGACCAGGACGACGCAGCCGATGGCGTGGGTCCATTTGCCGACAAGCAGCATCTTGGTGGAATGCTGCCTGAGGTCGTGCTGGAACTCCGGCGAGAACGCCTGTTTCAGGCCGAGTCGGCGGCTGATGCCGGACAGCGGGGTCACCCCGGAGCGTCCGATCCAGTAATAGATGAGATCGCCAATCAGGTCGCCGCACACCAGCAGGAACATGGCCAGCTTCCAGCCGACATAGCCCTGCGAGGACAGGAAGCCCGTCGCCGCCGAGACGGCGGGCCCCTCGACGACCGACAGCGGCAAAATCAGCGCGCTGCCGTATGCGATCAGGAAGCTGTCTGGCGTCACCGAAGGCTCACAGGCGTTCGTAATGCACGGTGGAGCCGTCCGGGGCGGCATAGGCCAGGCTGGCCCAGGTGTCGGTGCGATCGTACCAGAGTTCGACGTTGAACGAGCCGCTCAGCACATAATGCTCCGCAACCGTGGGGCCGCCGGACGCTGTCGGGATCGTTTCGGGTTTCTGCTCGGCCACCCTGGGTCGCAGCAGCACGCCGTCCTCCATGCTGATCATCGGCCTGGCGAGCGCGCGCTTGTCCCAGTAGCTGGTGGTGGCCGCCGGCTCCGGCGCGATGTAGCGCTGGGTCTGGCTGCCGAGCACCACCAGGCCCTCGTTGGTGCGGCGCGCGCTGGCCCACTGGTGGCGGCCGTTCTTGTCGGTTTCGGAGGCCAGTCCGACCAGCCTATCGCCCTGCCAGGTTTCCGTGGCCCGCAGGGCATAGCGGACGATCGGCAGGGAGAGCAGGGTGACCAGGGCGTCCACGGTGACCCGGACGGTGAGTGAGTCCCCCCGGCGCTCGAACGCCAGGGTGTGGCGGCCGATCTCATCGCCATGGCGAATAATACGGAAGTCGAGACGGTCGCTGCGTGGCACTGGCAGTGCGGCCACCGCGTGCCGGGCGGCGGCCATCGCCCCGGTGAACAGCATGGTCCTGCGGCCGATCACCCTCGCGTTTCGGGAGGTTGGGGTGGAGGTTGTGTTCGGCACTGATCCATCGCGGGCTCCCGAACCAGGGGCGAAGGACGACCCGGATTCGGGCCACCTGGCTCGACGGGGTCATAGCAGCTTTATATGACAGCAGAATGACGGGTCTCCGCGCTTCGTCATGTGCCTGCCCCGCTTGGGGACCCGCCTGGATTGTGCTTGCGCTCTATGTCTAAAAAGGTATATTTCGCCAATGGGCTGGCGCGTTGAGTTTCTGGACGAAGGGGTGGAAGCCCAATTGGAGGCACTGCCGGCGGACATCCGGGCCAGCTTCCTGCGGATTTCGCGCCTGATTGAGTCCGACGGTCTGCACAAACTCCGCGAGCCGTATGTCAAGCATCTTGAGGGGCCGCTCTGGGAAATGCGCATGAAGGGCCGGGACGGCATCGCCCGCGCCGCCTGCGTGACGGCGACGGGGTGGCGTGTGGTGGTCGTCCACGTTTTCCCTAAAAACGGGCTCGGATCGGGGCCCGCCTGTAGCGGTAGAAACGGACCGCGCTATTATGGCGCGGAGGGGAGCGGCCGAATTCTTTTTGGTGGATCAGTCCCCGCCTAAAAACGTGGTCCATGGGCGGTTGCGGACTTGCA
>CAINOE010000108.1 GCA_903851415.1 uncultured Rhodopila sp.
CCATTATTTTTAGAGTCGCAGGTTAGAGGTAGGGGGGGTCAAAAACTCCAAACCGGCCATAATCCTGGGCATTCCGCGCCAAAATGCGGGATCCTTTCACCAAAACCGCGCGGGCTGACCAACATGCCGGGGCCACCTCCGAAGCCGACGCAGCTGCGGCTGGTTACCGGCAACGCCGGGCGCCGCCCGCTGAACAAACGCGAGCCGCAGCCGAAAGCCGGGATCCCGTCGGTACCGAAGCATCTGTCGCCGGCGGCCAAGATGGAATGGCGGCGGATCTCCCGAGCCCTCGCCGCTCTCGACCTTCTCACCGGGGTCGATCGCGCGGCGCTCGCTGCCTACTGTCAGGCCTGGGCGGACTGGATCGAGGCCGAAGCGCAGCTCTCCAAATTCGGCAAGGTTGTGGAGTCGCCCTACAAAACCGAAACCCGGACGCTGAAGTCCGGGACCGTGGTGGAGAAATCCAGCGGCGGATACCCGATGCAGAACCCATATCTCGCCATTCGCAATCGCGCCCTCTGGTTCATGCACAGGTTCCTCACCGAATTCGGCATGACGCCGGCCTCTCGCAGCAGGATCAGTGTCGGGGATGGCGGTGAAAAGAACCGGTCGAAAGATCCGGCCGCCGCCTACTTCTGACGACCCGACAACGGCTTGGGCGAAGGACGTCACCGCCGGCCTGGTTGTCGCCGGGCCGCACGTCCGGAACACATGCCGGCGGCATCTCGACGACCTGGTGCATGGGCCAAAGCGCGGCCTAAAGTGGGATCTCACCGCGGCAAACCGGGCGATCCGGTTCTTCCCGGACGTTCTGAGACTGAACGGTGGCCAGTTCGAAGGCATTCCCTTCGAGCTGCACCCGTCCCAGGCGTTCCGGATCGGCTCCATCTTCGGCTGGAAGCGTGCCGACGGGACTAGGCGCTTCCGCCGGTTCTACGACGAAGAGGGCAAGGGGAACGGCAAGAGCCCGTTCCTGGCGGGTATCGGTCTCTATTGCCTGCTCGCGGACAACGAGCCGCGCGCTGAAGTCTATGCCGCCGGGTCGAAAAAAGACCAGGCGATGATCCTGTTTCGCGACGCCGTGGCGATGGTCGATCAGTCGCCGGCGCTGCGCCGTCGTCTGACGAAGTCGGGGTCCAATCCGACCTGGAACCTGGGCGATCTTCGGACCGGCTCGTTCTTCCGGCCGATTTCGTCGGATCAGGGCCAGTCCGGTCCGCGGCCCAGCTGCGCGCTGTGCGATGAGGTGCACGAGCACCGCGACGCAATCACGATCGAGCTGCTCGAGCGCGGTTTCAAATCACGCCGCCAACCCCTCTTAGGGATGGCGACCAACAGCGGATCGGACCGAAACTCGGTCTGCTGGCAGGAACACGAACACGCGGTCAAGGTCGCCGCCGGCACGCGAACGCCGGACAAAGACTTCGCGTATGTCGGCGAGATCATCGACGACCAGACGTTTTCGTTCGTCTGCTCCCTTGATCGCGACGAAGACCCGCTGAAGGATCCCAGCTGCTGGGCGAAAGCCAACCCGCTGCTCGGCGTCACGGTGAAGACGGATTACCTGGCCGGCGTCGTGCGCCAGGCCACGATGATTCCCGGCAAGCTCAACAACATTTTGCGGCTGCATTTCTGCGTCTGGACCGACGCGGATGAGGCCTGGATGTCGCGGGCCGCATTGGAAGCGGTCCTGGCGGAATTCGATCCGCTCGACCACGCCGGCAAGGATGTGACGCTCGGCGCCGATCTGTCCGGCACGCAGGATCTGACCGCCCTCGCCGGCGTCGTCGAGACCGGCACGATGGACGTGACGGACGCCGACGGCACCGTCGTCACGCTGCCCACATACGACGCCTGGGTCGATGCCTGGACGCCGCTGGACACCCTGGACGAGCGGGCGCTGCGCGATAAGGCGCCATACGATGTCTGGGTGCGCGAAGGCTACCTGTTCGCGGAACCCGGCAAGACGATCCGGCTGGATTTCGTCGCCGCGCGCATCGGCGAGATCAACAGCGATTTCCGGATCCGCTGGCTCGCCTATGACCGCTACAGCTACACGAAGCTGGAAGACGAACTGGACCAGCAGGGTCTGACGATCAGTCAGATCGAGCACCCGCAGGGCGGCAAGCGCCGGGCGAAACCGCCCGACGAATGGGTCGACGAAGCCAAGCGATCCGGCCGGCCAGCGCCGCAAGGCCTGTGGATGCCGGGCTCATTGATCGAGCTTGAGAACCTGATCCTGCAGAAGCGCATCCGGATCCGCACCAGCCCGGTGATCATCTCGGCGATCATGTCGGCCACGCTGGAACGCGATCCGTTCGACAACCGGTGGTTTTCGAAACGCAAAGCCGTCAACCGCATCGATCCGGTCGTGGCGCTGGCGATGGCGATCGGCGCCGCAACGGCAACCAACACGAAGACGAAGTCCGCTTATGACAAGCGAGACCTGCTCATTCTGTAGGCACTCATGAAACGACCGCGCATCGCCGAGGCCCTGACCGACCTCGCTGGCATTGCGGGCGCCGGCCTGGTGTCCTGGGGCGTCTGGCAGATTTACCCGCCCGCCGGATACGTCGCCGGCGGCATCTTGCTGATGGCTGGCGCGTGGTTCGCCGCGCGCGGCAACGTTGCTCCACCGGCCGCCCCGCCGCCGGAATGATCCGGCTCGGGCGGCTGCTTTGCTGGCTCGGCCTGCATAAGTGGCGGCCCGCCTCCCGGCACATCGATACGTGCGACCGGCCCGACTGCTTCGCCTCGCGGCGATGTCGGGATTTTTGACCTAAGGATGCAATCGCATGGGGCTGTTCGACCGGATGGCCCGCGGTTCGATGCGGCGTGCATCCGCCGGCGTGCCGAGTTATGGCATGATCCCGCCACTGGGTAGTGTGCAGTCGGCTTCGGGGCTGTTGGTGTCGCAGGCTTCGGCAATGGCCGTTGGCGCGGTTTATGCGTGCGTCTCGTTGATCGCCCACGACATCGCGCGTTGCACACCAACACTATTCGACGTGGCGGATGATGGTTCCCGCACCGTCAACACCGACCACGAACTCGCGCTGCTGCTCGACCGGCCGAACCGGATTCAGACCTGGTTCGAATTCATCCGGGATTTGATGGTCGCCTACCTGCTGCGCGGCAACGGCTACGCCGCTAAGCTGCGGAATAGCCGAGGTCAGATCACTGAGCTGATCCTGATCAACCCCGACGCCGTCATGGTGCTGGAAGCGTCGAACGGCGACATCTTCTACAACGTCAACCGCCTCGGCCTGTTTCAGATCGCGGTGCTGCAGCAGTTTCCCGTCGCGATACCGGCGGAGGATGTCCTGCATTTGCGTGGCATGGCGTTCAACATGCTGGTCGCCGCCAGCACGATCGGGCTTGCCCGCGATGCGATTGGCCTCTCGATGGGCCAAAGCCAGCAGCAAAGCCGCTGGGTTGGCAACGGCGCGCGGCCGAGCGGGATCCTGAAATCGCCCCGCGAACTATCCGAACCGGCGGCCAAACGCCTCAAGGCGAGCTGGGAACAGTTCAACGCGGGCATTCAGAATGAAGGCCGGACGGCCGTGCTCGAGGACGGCATCGATTTCATGTCGCTGAAGCTGACGGCGGCCGACATCGATTTCATCAACGCCGCGAACCTTGGCATCCAGGACATCTGTCGTTTCTGGGGTGTTCCGCCGCGGAAAGTCGGCCAGCCCGACGTCACGCGCGGATCCACGATCATCCAGGAAGACCAGGCCTACGTGAACACCACGATCAGTCCGAAGCTGGACATGATCGAGCAGAAATTCGATCGCGAGTTCGATCTGAAGCGCGACGGCCACGTCATGGACATGAACGAGGACGCACTGCTCCGGGCGGACCCGCTGACCCGCTACAATCTCGGCCGGATCGGCAAACTTTCCGGCCTGACCACCACCAACGAGTGGCGCCGCGGCGAGCGCCTGGCGCCGGTACCGGGCGGCGACGTGATCATGCAACCGGTGAACATGGCGGCCCTCGGGTCCGACATGAACGGGCAAGCCGGTGACAACGCCGGCCGTCCCGGGCCCGGTCAAGGGCAAGCCCCTACGGGCAACCAACAGGATGAGGCGCCGGAAGGATGACACGACCGCGCCCTGATGGATTCTACTGGGCCCGGCAGGTCCGTTGGCGGCCGAATGCGCCGCCGCAAGCCGCTGAATATGCCGACGGCATCTGGTCGTTCGCCGGTGATTTCACCGTTTATGGCGACGGCGACGTCATCGTTTACGGCGAGCAGATCCAGCCACCAGCTTACGAGGGGGTCGAGGCATGACGATGCATCGCCGCGCTGTGCCCACCACTTTCGAAACCTTGGGTGATCGTCAGGTCCGCATTCGGATGTCGACCGGCCAGCGTGCGCGCGACGGCCATATCCTTGATCCGCAGGGCTGTGATCTAACCAACTTTCTCGCCAACCCGATCGTCCTCTACGCCCACGACACAACCAAGCCCGTTGGACGGGCGGACGAGGTGTCGGTCCAGCCCGACTGCATCATGGCGACGATTAATTTCGCGCCGGTCGGCGTATCACCCACAGCGGACGAAGTATGCGGTCTCGTGAAGGCCGACATCCTGCGCGGCATATCCATCGGTTTCGACATTCTCGATGGCGACCCGATCGAGCCTAACCGTCCGCGTGCTGGGATCCGCGCGACGCGGTGGGAACTGTACGAATGCACCGTTTGCTCGGTCCCCGTGGACACGGGCGCGACCGTGACCGCCCGCGCCGTCGCCGACTCAGACTGGAAGGTTGGCGCCGCGCGCGACCTACCGATCGAGGATTCGGACGCCTGGGATGGGTCTGCAGCGGAAGCGAGTATTTTCGAGCATGCCGGCGGCGACGACTTCGATCCGGCGAAAGCCCGTAAGGGTTTCCTGGTCTACGACGCTACCAGTCCAAAACTGAAAGGCAGCTACAAGCTGCCGATTGCCCACGTTGCCGACGGCGACATGAAAGTTCCCAGGGGCGCCATCCGAGCGGCGGCCTCCCGTCTGCCGCAGACCGACATCCCGGAGGATGTGAAGACGTCCGCCGGCGCTGTCCTTGACCACTACAAGGAGAAAGCCGGCATGACCGCCAGCGACGACGAAAAAGGCCGCGCTTTTGCCGCTAAACGCACGCGGATGCTCACGGCCACGCCGAAGCTGAAACTGCGCGGTCTCTACGATGTCGCGCAGCTGGCGCACATGGTGCAGCATCTGGGCTACATCCACGGCGAATCGGTCTGGGAAGAGGAACTCGAGGGCGACGACAGCAAGGTGCCCGCCATGCTCGGCGAGGCTCTGAAGGGTCTCGGCGAGACGCTGATCGCCATGACGACCGAAGAGGTCAACGAGCTGCTAAGCGGCAAGGGGCTGGACGAGATCCCGCCCGTCGAGGACGTGGTTGTCATTGAGGATCGCGCTTATGTGGCGGCCGGGAAGACGCCGGCCATCCGCGCCTGGCGCCAAGGTCTGGCGGCGATGATGGTGCGCGCCGGGAAGGCTATCAGCCAGGCCAACGCCGCCAAAATCGACCAGGCCGGCGACCATCTCAATGAGGCGGCCAACCGCGCGAAAGAAGCCTCCGATCATACCGGGAAGGCGATCGAACACGGCGAGGCGATGACCGATCTGCACGGCAAAGCCACCACCGCGCATGACAAAATGAATGCCGCCATCGAGGACGCCAACGGCTCGGCGCCGGCGGACGTGGCAGCCAAAATCGCCAAAGTCCAGCAGGCCCACAAGCAACTTGGGAAGCACCTGACCGCCATGGGCGAGCGCTGTGCCGCGATCGGCGACGTGCAGGCCGATGCCCAGGGTGCCATCGCCGGCGCGCAGCGCTGCATGCGGTCCGCGATCCGATGTGTCCGTGGCGTCCATGACGCCGGCGACGACACCGATGAGGCCGAGATTCAGACCAGCAACGGCGACGCCGAGAGCGAGGGCACCGAGAACAATCGCGCCCTGACGCCCGAAGCACGGCTGCGCCGTCTCGCGGCGCTGGAACTGTCCGGCGCCTGAAACGACCCGGCTTCGGCCGGCGCCAGAAAGCCCTTTGGCAAGGCATACGCAGCGCTGAAAGGCGCGGCATCCCCAGAAACCGCAGCGTCATTTAACGCTCGGCCGTCCACGCGGACGGCTGGGCGCGACGTCTGCCGATGGAGCCTCCACCTATGACAGAACGAGTAGCGGACCTCCGCCGGCAGCGCGCGGCGGCTTTCGACACCTTCAAGCTGCTGGCCGAAAAGCCGACTCTCACCGCCGAGGAGCAGATCGACTACACCAGCCGCGAGAAAGCCGTTCGCGAGTTCGACGGCCAGATCACGCGCGCGCTCGCCGCGCAGGAACTGTCGGCCGCCACGGCCGTGCCCGTCGCCGGCCAGGAGCCGCAGGCCCGCACCTACGCCAACCCGGAAAGTGACCCGTACATCAACGATGCCGCGGCCCGGCGCGTTTCTGAGGGCAACGGCTCCCGCATCGGCAGCGCCCGCAGCCTGGTGTTCGGGGGCATGCTGAAGATGGCGGCTGCCGGCAACGGCAACCTGTTCCTGGCGCGCCAATCGTCTCGGGAAGTCTATGGCGAAAATCACCCCGTCACCCGCGCGCTGATCACCAGCGTCGGCTCGTCCGGCGGTTTCATTGTGCCGCCCGACTACATGAACGAGATCATCGAGTTGCTGCGGCCCGCCAGCGTGGTGCGCAGCAGCAACCCGCGCGTGATTCCGATGCCGCGCGGCACGATGACGCTGCCCAGCCAGACGAGCCCCGCGACGGCGACTTACGGCACGGAAGTCGGCCAGATCGCGGCGAGCCAGCAGACGGTTGGCCAGATCATCGCCAGCTTCAAAAAGCTGACCGCTTTGGTGCCTGTGTCGAACGACATGATGCGCTATGCGGATCCGGCCGTTGATGCCTTCGTGCGTGACGACCTGGTCAAGGTCGTGGCGCTGCGCGAGGATCTCGCTTTCATCTTCGGCGACGGCACGCAATCCACCCCGCGCGGCTGGATCAGCTTCGCCAATATGTGGGTGGCGAGCCAGGGCGGAACGATCGGCACCTGGCTGAACGCGGCCAACTCCACCGCCGCGGTAAACGGCGCCAGCACTGCCGCCACCAACCCGCTGACGGGCCAGAATGGCGGCAACTTCATCACCAGCGACGAAACCTACACCCTGTCGACGGTGTCCTCGGAGCTCGGGGGCGCGATCAACAAGCTCGACACCGCAAACGTCGCGGAAAGCCGGCGCATCTGGTTCATGCACCCCCGCACCTTCAACTATCTCTATTGGGTGCAAAACAGCCTGGGTGTGTTCGTGTTCCGCGATGAGCTGGATAAGGGCAAGCTGTCCGGCTACCCGATCAAGAAGTCCACGCAGATCCCGATCAACATCTGGGATGCGACCGGGACCAACAAGGATTGTTCCTTCATCTTCCTCGCGGAGATGGACGAGACGATGATCCTGGACAGCATGAGCCTGGAGCTGGCGGTGTCCCGCGAGGGTTCGTACGTCGACGCCTCGGGCAACACCGTGTCCGCCTTTCAGAACGATCAGACCTTGGTCCGGGCGATCGCCGAGCACGATTTCCAGATGCGGCACGACAGCGCCGTCGCGGTCATTCAGTTCGTCCGCTGGGCGCCCACGCTGAGCTGATCGGTGTGGCTGAAACGCGGCCGGGTGCAATCCCGGCCACCCTTTTTCTTAGGAGCGCGCCGTCATGGCCGACATTGTTACGCAGCGGAATATCGCCGCCTACGGCGATCTGGTTCGTCTCACGGATCATTCTACCGCGACCGCCGGGGGCACCGGCGCCGCGACCACGGTCACCGGGATCTCGATCGATCGGGAGGGCTATTTCTCGACCGGCTCGTTGCCACGCAGCGCCGAAGTGGCAGTGCTCTACGAAGCAACGCTGCAGTCCGGTGCCACCATCAGCCTCGGCTATGCCGTGCAGAACAGCACGAACAACTCGACATGGTCCGACTACCAGACGGCGACCTGGGCGGTGGCGAATACCTGGGCGTCAGGTGGATCCGTGGTCAAGGGCGAGTTCAACATCGCGGTGAACCTCGACAACGCGATGCGCTATGTCCGCTTTAACTACAACCCGGAATTTTCCTCCACCGGAACCGACACGCTGTATGCGGATGGTGCCGGCTTCTTCGCCGGCTTCGACATTTTGCCCGGGGCAAACAACTAGAATAAGCATGGGCCGGTAACGAAAGGCATCGGCCCATGTGGATTCTTCCTTCGCTCAATCGTATCGATCGTGTCCGGGCATTGCTTGTCCAGATGGTCGCAACCGGCCTGTCGACGCCGGGGCTCGTTCTGCTCGGCGCCCGCGAAGATCCCGGCACGCTGGTCGAGGTGTTGCCGCCTGGATGGCAGATCGAGTTAGACCACCCACTGACACCGTGCAGCCTTGTTTACAGGCTCAATCGGTCATTCGCGCTCGTGCCAGATCGGGACTGGTACGGCCTGATCGCCGACGACAACTGGCCGGTCACGCCTGGCTGGGACGTCAAGCTGATCGAGGCCGCGACGCGAACCGGGATCGCATCCTGCGATGACGGCTGGCAGGCGCCGCGACGGATGCACAGCGCGGTCGTGTGGCGCGGCGACATCCTGCGCGCTGCCGGCTTCTGGGTGCCACCCTGTATGCGGCACAACTATATCGACGATTTCTGGGAAACCATTGGCCGGCGCTTCGGCTTTTGGACCTGCCTACCAGACGTGCGCGTCGAGCACAGGCACTGGAAGCGCGACGCGACGGTATCAAAAGATACGACTTACGAGCGCGGTGAAGCGACGCTGATGGCTGATTACCATGCGTTCGTGGCCTGGACGAAAACCGAGGATCATTCGGCGATCGTCGAGCGATTCAGCGCAATCAAGCTGGCGGCCAATCCGGCCCAGGGCGATCGGCTGACCCGGGCGCGCAGCCGATCGGTGTTTATCGCCACGCCGATGGCCCGCCACCCGGTGCGTCAATACACGGCCTCGCTGGTCAAAACGATCGGGCTGCTCGGCGGTCTCGGGATCCGCAGTTACGTGCAGACCGTGGTGGGATCGAGCAACCTGCCGCGCGCGCGAAACGAGCTGGTGGCGGCGTTTCTGGCCTCTGACTTCACCGACATGATCTTCATCGACGACGACATGGGCTGGGACCCGAAAGACCTGGTCCGGCTGCTGGCGTCGGACAAACCGGTGATCGGCGGAGTCGGCGTCAAGAAGGTGGAACGCCCTGACACCGATCCCGGCCGCTGGTGCTTCTTTCCGCTGCAAGGCGACCTCAACCAGGACGCGATGGGCGCGATCGAGGTCAAGGGCGTCGGCACCGGTTTCCTGAAGATCGAGCGCCGGGTGTTCGAGGAACTGGCGCTGCACCACCCGGACTGGAAGCGAAACGGCTGGCCCAACATGCCGGAGGCCGCGCGGCGCTGGTATTATCGGTTCTTCATGTTTCCCGACGATATTGATGAGACCGGCGAGGATTTCTTCTTCTGCAACGCCTGGCGCGAAATCGGCGGCAGCGTGTGGATCGACCCGACCATCCGGCTGGAACATGTCGGGGAAAAATCGTTTAGCGGCGACCTCGCCGCGCTGATGGAAGCCGAGGGCACGCGTCATGACGCAAATCTTAACGATGAACCGCGACATGCGGCCGTGGCAGGCGAACCATGATTACACGTTGCCGGATGCAGCCGCGGACATATTGATCAAGGACGGAACCGCCCGACCGGCGATTCTGGCCGTGGGCGACGGCGTGATGCTGAAGCCGGATGCGGAGCCGGTGAAGCCGCGTAACCGCTTCCTGACGCGGGGCCGTGGCCGATGAACCTGCTCACACTGCCGCTCACCGCGGCCATTTCGCCAGCGGCCGCCACGACGCCGGCGAAGCTGAACGGCACGCCGCGCAACCTGACAGTCCAGGCCAATTTCACCTGGGGCAGCGGTGGCACGACGGCGGACGCCTATCTCCAGACCTCACTCGATGGGGGTCTGACCTGGACGGACATCGCCAATTTTCACTTCACAACGTCATCCGCACGGTTCGTCTTCAACCTGAATGCGCAGACGCCGGTGACGACTGAATACACGCCGACCAACGGCGCGATCGCCGCCAACACCTGCAAGGACGGGGTGCTCGGGCCGCAGTTCCGCGTGCTGTACCAGTCCAGCGGCACCTATGCCGGCACGACGCTCGCCGTCGATGTGCAGGGCGATCAGATCCCGTCCTTCCCGTAAGGGCCATCCATGTCGATCGAGATCATCACCACGGTGCTTGTCGCCGCCGCCGCGGCGGCGTCGCCGGCGGCCGGCGCCTACGACCTGACCGACATGGCCACGGTCCTGGATGAGCTGCAGATCCCGCCGAACGACACGAAGAGCCGCGGGTTCCTCCAGCGCGGCATCACCCAGGTGTCGGACGCGATCGCGCGCCATTGCAATCGGGTGTTCCAGGTCGAGACGCTGCGCGACAATTGCTACCCGGAACGCGATGCCTATCCCTACCAGGTGCCGGGCGGCGTTTGGCCACTGCAGCTGATGCGCTGGCCGATCCTGCCGGCGCTGGTGACCCTGGCGACCGCCGGGGACACGCGCAGCGGGGCCACGCTGCCCTTCACCAACACGGCGGGGCTCATGGTCGGCATGCCGGTGCATGCGCCGTCGTCGGTTCCGGGCGGCGCGCCAACGCCCGGATTTCCGCACGACGCGACGGTGGCGTCTATCATTGCCAACGAAAGCGTCACGCTGAGTTTTCCGATCACCCAGGACGTGCCGGAAGGCACAACGGTCAAGTTCGGCCCGCGGGTTGTGGTGACCGATCCGCCGGGCACTTACACGGACCTGATCCTCGGCACCGACTACACGATCGACGCTGATGCGGGCTGGCTGATCCGGCTGAACAAATGGACCGGCTACCCGGCGAAATGGGACCCGGTGCTGACCGTGGTGCGATATCAGGCCGGCTATAACCCGATTCCAGCCGGCATCGTGGATGCGGCGCTGCGCGTCATCACCACGCGCAACGATGCGCGGGGCCGGGATCCTTACCTGCGGTCGCGCGATCAGCCCGGTGGCCTGGGCAGCGAAACCTACTGGATCGGCGGACTGCCTGGCGTGAGGGGCATGTTCACCGAAGAGGTCGCGGATTTGCTGAACCCCTATCGCGTGCCGGTGGTGCGATGACGGATTTCGGGATTGAGGTGAGTGGCGATCGCAAAGCGATCCTGCGGTTCGAGGAGTTTCCCAAGGCCGCGCACGACCGGCTGTTCGAGGCGCTGACGGACATCGAGCAGCAGCTTGAAGCCGCCGTCATCGCCTCCGAGCCGACAAAAAGCGGCGCGTTGCGCAGCCTAACCGGCGGCCGGGTTTACGACCACGCGAACCGCATCGCGGCCGTGGTCGGTGTTCGCGTTCAAACGGGTAACGAGGCGCGCAAGGCCGCGGCATTGGAATACGGGTCGAGGGGAGTCGCGATCACGGTGGAAGCCCACTTTATGACGCTGGACCATATCTGGCGCCGGGCGATCTCGCCGATCGCGGTGGATCTGCCGGAATACATGCGGCGCCCGATGATCACGCCGCATGCGTTTCTCAAAGGCCCGATCGACGCCGTCCGCGGCATCGCCATCGCCCAGATGCAGGCGGCCATCGACCAGGCGACGCAGGAAAATCAATGAAAACCCGCGAGACGATCACCGACGCGCTGTTCCAACTGCTGGTGGGGTCGGCCGACTTCGCCACGACCGGTCGCCGCCTGAAATGGTACACTGACGTTGCCGCGCAGCCGGCGATGTTCCTGCGGAACAAGGCTGAGACCTGGGATCGCCAGAACACCCGCATGCCGGCGAAGGTGATCATGGGCTTCGAGATCTGGCTTTACAGCGACCAGGGCGCCGATCTGGATGTGCCGCCGTCTGTCGGCCTGAACGAACTGATCGCCGCCGTCGGCGAGACGCTGAAACCGCCGCCAGGGCGCGAAGCCCAGACCTTGGGCGGCCAGGTCGCACATTGCTGGATCGAGGGTGAAATCACCATGGAGCCCGGTGACCTCGCCGGCCAGGCGATCGCGATCATTCCGGTCAAGGTGCTGGTCCCGACCTTCGGCAGCTAGTCCGACCCGCAACAGCAGGAAAAATCCATGGACGGAACCGCGGAGCAAGCGGCCGAGGCGGCTGAGCAAACGGCGGAGATCGCCGCCGCCGAAGCCGGCGCGGCAGAGGTCGCGACCGCCAAGGTCGCGGCGGTCGATCTGCTCGTGGCCGGCTGGATGCAGGACATGATTCACAACAGCCCGGCCGCCCGCGACACCGCCGGATACAACCACCTCGTGCAACACGCGCTGCCGGAACTTCGTCGGCGTATCCTGAAGGGAGCCGCGTAGATGTCTCAATATTCGGAAGAAATCGGCTTCGCCGCCGGCACGCTGATCGCCACCCAGGTCGGCAGCGGCGGGATCGTGACACCGGTCAAGTTCGGTATCCTGCAGGACGTTTCGCTGGATTTCTCGGCGGACCTGAAGGAGCTGTATGGCCAGAACCGCTACGCGATCGCGCTGGCGCCCGGCAAGACCAAGGTCGAGATCAAGGCCAAGTTCGCCGGAATCCGCGGGAACCTGTTCAACCAGGTGTATTTCGGCGTTACGGCCACCCCGACGCAGACGCTGTTCGCCGATGGCGAGGCCGATACGATTCCGGCCTCCTCGACCTATACGGTCGTCGCCGCGAACGGTTCTAACTTCCTGACCGATGAAGGTGTGTTCTATGCGGCGGCCGGGACGCCGATGACGCGGGTATCCACGCTGACCGCGGCCGGCCAGTACATCGCGCCATCGGGCGCGCCCGGCACCTATACCTTCGACAGCGCGGATGCGAGCCTCGGCGTCTATCTGTCCTATCTCTACAGCAGCACCGCCGGCGTGCAGTTGCCGATCAGCAATGTCCGCATGGGCGTCGGGCCGTCGTTCAAGATCGTGCTCAGCCAACCCTTCGATGGGCGCGATGCCGTTTACATCTTCAACCAATGCCAGGCAGCGAAACTGTCGATGCCGACCAAGCAGGACGATTATACTATCATGGAAATGGACTTCATGATCGCGGCCGATTCCAACGGCAACATCGGCAGCATCAACACCAGCCTCTAACGAGTGTCTAACGAGCTGCTAATTAGAGGGCGAAGACCCACCCATGGCTGACCCTGTTTTCGTAACGATCGGCGGCGAGAGATTCGAATTGCCGCCGATCCTGAACTTTGCCTGCCTGGAGCGGGTGTGGCCTGCCATGAAGGCGCGCGATGCGTGTCCGGCGGACGACATCGTTGGCCGGACGGCCGCAAACCTCGCGATCGTCGCCGGCGCGCTGCTGAAGACCAAGCCGGCGATGACGCTACCGGTGCTGAAGGAAAAGCTGGGTGCGGCGATCTTCACCGTCGATAGCCCGGAGATGTTCGGTCTCACCGAGTCGGTGAACCAGCTGCTGCTGCAATCCGGCCTGATCAAGGTGGACGCACCCGCCGCGGGGGAACCCAAGGCGGGGGAAGACGACGCGCCGGAGACCCCGGCGCAGACTTAGACCTAGAATACATCGTCGCCGAGCTTGCTGACGCGGGCATGGAAGGCGGTTCGCCGGCGCTGATCTGGGAGCGCTGGACGCTGCCGATGTATTACGCCCAGCAGCGCTACTGGGGCGATCATCCCCGGCCGAACGCGCTGCTGCGCATGCTCGTTGCGACGAAATACAAAATTCCCACCCCGAAGAAGACGCCGCCGCCCGGAACGAAATCGGCGGAGGCGCCGGCGGTGGATCTGTCCGCGCTCGATGCGCCGCTGACGCCGGCGGAACTCGGGAAGACCAAGCCGCTTGAGCGATTGAGGTGACGCGTGGGCGCCAACAGCAACATCCAGACATCTTTGACCGCTGACATCACCGATCTGACCGCCAAAATGGCGGTCGCCTCGCAGGATCTGCGGGGATATCAGGCCGAACTCAAAAAGGCCGCGCAAGCCGGTAAGGAGGCTGGTCTCAGCGGCGACGGGCTGGCGGCGACCCTACAAAAGCAAGCCGCTCAGGTAGCGGCCACGCGGGTCCAAATTTCAAACTTAGCCAGCAAGATGCGTGCGCTGTCACCGGAAGTGCAGGCAGCCGATGCCGCCACGCACGCCTTCACCTCCAACACCATCGCGATGCGTGAAACGATCGTGATGGCACACGAAACCATCATGGGAAACTACAAGCGCCTGCTTGGGTCCACCATGGTGCTCGCCGAGCACACCGGCGGCCTCGGTGCGGCGTTCAGCGCCCTGTCCGGTCCGATTGGGCTTGCAGTCGGCGCGACGATCGGCGCCGCCGCCGCGTTCGCCTCCCTGGCCATACGGGCGCACGAAGCCGCCGTCGCTGTCAACGAGGCGGCGAACGCCGCCGTCTTCCAGGGCCGCAGCGGCGCGGCCGCCTCGGCCCAGGTCGAGGGGTTTGCCGACGCACTGCAAAAGACGGGAACGATCAGCTACGGCGCGGCGCATCAGATCAGCGCCGCGATCCAGCAGCTCCCCATCGTGACCGAGGCACAGAAGGAAAAAATCAACGCCCTGGCGCCCGGCTTCTTCGTGAAGTTCAAGGATGACGCGGAAAAGACGGTTCAAGGCATCGGCGAGATCTTTGGCAGCGAAACCGCGCTGAAGACCTATCTCGACAAAAACCAGATGCTGAACGTCAGCCAGACGGCGGCGTGGGAGACAGCCAAGACCGCGGAAGACCGCTACTCGATCGGCATCGAGGCGCTGTCCGGGCGGCTTGGCCCGGTCACCCAGAAATACATCGAGATGGCCAAGGCCGCGAAGGACTGGCAGACCCTGGCAAGCATGGCCGGGGGAAATGAGGGAGGGGTCAGCCCGTTCCTGCCGCCGCAACCCCAGACGCCGCAAAACCTTGGCGACGCCCAGACCGCCCTCGGACCGCAGGCGCCGCAAGCCCAACCCACGCAACAGATCGCCGATATGGCGCTGGTCGCCAAAAATGCCCAGGCGTACCGCGACCTCGCCGATGCCACGCGCACGCTCGATGCCGCGAACCGCGTCCTGAAGACCTCGACCGACGCCACGGCGCTGGCCATGGCCGAGTCGGCGAAGAAATCGGCTGAGGCCAAGATCGCGATGATCAAGGACCCCGGCACCGCCGACTGGACCACCAAGATCGCGCAAGCTGCCAAGGAGGCCGGGGACGCCGCGGTCAACGCCGCCTATTCGTCCGGCAAGAGCCGTCTGGCGATCACCGAGGCCGGCATCAAGGCCGAGATGGCGGTCTACAAGGCCGCCTCGCAGGAGCAGGGCCACGCCGAGGCGCAGACAGCGGCGATGCACGCCCAGTACGTCAACCTCGACATGTCCCTGATGAAGGACCTGTCGCGCGGCGCCGAGACCGGCGCGAAACAGGCCTATGCCGCGAAGGTCGCCGAATACGATCAGGAAATCGCCGCCGCGAAGGGCAACCTCGATCAGATCCTGGCGCTGGAGGCGCAGAAGCTCGCCTACATCAAATCGGTCCACGGCGAGGCCTCGGCGCAGTATCAGGCGGCGCTGAAGGAAGACACCGGCGCCGTCAACCAGGCGGTGGAAACCCAGGTCAAAACGATCGAGGACGCCGCCAAGCGTCAGCTCGCCGATCAGAAGGCGATGCTGAAGGACGAAGTCGCAACCCGGCAGATCACGCTGGCGCAGGAAGCCCAGCAGCTACTGCAGTTCGCTCAGACCACACACGACACCGAGGTGCAGGCGCTCAGCAACCTGACCAACAACCTGACACAGGGCACGCTCGCCTACAAAACCGCCTACGACGCGCGGACCAAGATCAACCAGGAATTCTTCACCCAGCAGCGCACGCTGCAGGCGCAGGCTGACGCCGATGGCGAGAAATCCGTCAACAAGCTGACGCAGAGCTACATCAACGATTTCTCGCAGATCGGCAGCAGCATCGAGCGCGCGTTCTCCGGATATTTGACCTACCAGACGACGATGCAGAAGGCCGAGCAGGAGGTGGCCCGCTCAATCCTCGGATCGTTCGTCACGTTGGGCGAACAGATGATCGAGCGGTGGCTGGTGACCAATCTGGCTATGCTGACGACATCGACGCAAACGCAGGCGGCGATTCAAACTGTCCAGAACGGCTCCATCAGCGCCACCGGCTTCAGCCAGCTCATCGCCGCCTGGACGGCGAAGGAAGCGACGCAGACCACGATCACCACCGGCGCCACCGCATCCCGAACGGCGGTGCAGACAGCCGGCTCGACCACGGCGAACGCAACGACGGTAGCGGGATGGACCGCAACGGAAGCCACCAAGACCGCAACAACCGATGCCGGCGCCGCAACCCGGGCGACGGCCGACACCGGCGGCGGCTTCTTGTCGTCGATCGGCCAGATCCTGGCCCGATGGCTCGGCCTGGAGACCGCCAAGACGACAGCCACTGTCACCCAGGCCGGCACGCGCGGATCTGCTGACGGAACGGCGGCGATCGCGTCCACTGCGGTCGTCATGGCGGCCGCCAGGGCGCAGATCGCAGCGGCGGCGGCCGAGGCCGCGGCCTGGGCGTTCGCCGACTCCGCGTCGCTGGGACCGCCCGGCCTGGTTGCCGCGCCAGGGGCCGCCGCCGCCGCGGAAACAGCCGTCATGGCATTTCAGGCCGCCGTTCCTGGTCTTGCGACCGGTGCCTACGATGTGCCACGCGACATGTTCGCGCGGATCCACAAGGACGAAGCCGTTTTGCCGGTGCCTTTCGCCAGCGCCTTCCGCTCCGCGGTCAGCGGCGGTGGCGGCGGCGGTGGCGACACAAACTCGGCGGTGAACAACTTCCATTATGCGCCCACGTTCCATGGCGGCGGCTCGGCTGGGTTGGCGGCGTCGGCGTCGAAGGATTTTGGCGGCTTCAAAACCCAGGTGATCGGCATGTTCCGTAACGGTCAGCTCAAAGTCCCGGGGCGGTAAATGGCAGTCATCGCATCGGATGGGTTCGACCACTACAATCTGGGCACCGACCCTCTGTTGCGGGTCGGCGCGCTGCAATGGTCTCTCGGCACCTATCCGTCGAGCGGCATCAACATCGTCACGCCGGGCCGCGGCGGCTTTGGCAAAGCCCTGCAAGTCTATTACCCGGGAAATTTTGTTGGCGCGGTCACCAACGGGATCTACGGGATATTTTCCAGCAATCTCAGCGAATACTATTTCGCCTTCGCGCTGAATGACGGGACAAACCTGGAGCAGGTCTTTGTCGAGCTCATCGATCCGCTCGCCGGAAACAACGCCCAGGTCACGGTCAGTATCGACCCCACGAGCGGCACCGTCACGCTGCTCAAGGGGGCGTTCAACAGCACCACGGTGCTCGCAGCGTCAGAGCCGGCTGCGATTAACACCGCCACCTATCCGATTGTTGAGATCGGGGTGCGACTCGGATCGAGTGGCTTCTTGACCGTCAGGGTCAATAACAACCAGGTCGTCACCTATTCCGGAAACACGCAATCGACCGCAAATGCCTCCTTTGGTGGTGTTCTGTTCGGGCTAACCTACGACGCCGGCAACGGTCGGCCGGGATCCTTTGAAATCGACGATTTCCGGTACAATGACACCACAACCGGCCCGGGTTCGTATCCCTGTAATGCCTGGATGGGCGATTTGCGTGTTGCGACGATCTTCCCGATCGGCAATGGCGCCGTGGCATGGACGCCGCTGGCGAACGCCAACTGGCAGGAGGTCAGCGAAACAGCGTTCGATGGCGATACGACCTATAACTTCGCGTCGACGCTGGGTGCTGAGGACCTGTTTAATCTGGCCCCGCTGGCCGGCACGATCAGCTACGTCATCGCTGTCCAGGTTGTTGGCGCCTATCGGCAGACGGACGCCTCGCCGCACACTGTGGCGCAACACGTCAAAGTGGGTGGCACCGATACCGCCCTGACGACGCGTAATACCACCCTCGGCTACGAGTTTTTTAGCGACATGATGGCCATTAATCCGACAACCGCGGGCAGTTGGACGGTGGCTGAAGTCAATGCCATGCAGATCGGCTACGAGGCCGTCACTTGAATGTCCGCGCGTCTCAGATAGCTGCGGAAATTTTGGTTTCCAGCACGCCGTCGCCGCGTGCTTCACAGATTGTGGCCGAGATCCTGTCCCAGGCGTCGCCGTCGCCGCGTGCTTCACAGATTGTGGCCGAGATCCTGTCCCAGGCGTCGCCGGCCAACCGCGCCTCGCAGGCTGTCGCGGAGATCCTTGTCTCCGCGGGGTTCGTCTCTCAGATCATCGCCGAAATTCTCGTCTGGAATCACATCATGCCGACACCGGCTATTTTCCCGACGCTGCCGGGCCTCGGCTACTCGACCATGAAGCGGCCGAAGGTCTTTACCGGATCGGCGCAGTCCGGATCCGGTTGGCAGGTCCGTGTCGGCTATTCGAATTATCCGCTTTGGGAATGGGATCTCACCTATGACGTTCTTTCCGACGAGAGCGCGGAATACCCGACCAACGACCTGAAAACCCTCGTTGGATTTTATCTCGCGATGGGCGGGGATCTGACGCCATTCCTGTACTGCGATCCCGACGACAATGCGGTGACCGGTCAGGCGATCGGCACTACGGACGGAACCACCACGAATTGGTCTTTGTTTCGCAGCTTTGGTGGCAGCAATGGATCCGGGACAGAGCCGATCGGCTACGTCAACACCGCCGAACCGTTCAACCTGTATCTGAACGGAATACTGCAATCGTCATCGACGTATTCCGTGCTGACCACCACGCCGGTCAATCAACAGGTCAAGTTTAACACGGCGCCGACAACCGGGCAGGCCATCACGGTGGACATGCAATTTTATTACTACGTCCATTTTAAAGATCCGACCAACGAGTTTGAGAAATTTATGGAGAAACTCTGGTCTCTGAAGAAAATCACGCTCGAATCGCTGCGGGGATAATATGCGCGCCGCAACCTCCGCCCTGGCCTCGTTCCTGGCGTCAAAGCAACCATTCTGGTCGGCCGACCTCGTCACGTTCAGCCTGGTTGATGGCCAAACGTGGAACCTCGCAAGCACAGATATCAACATCAGCTATAGCGGCACGACATGGCTCGCGGCATCGGCATCAACGCCGGGAATCACAAGGGGCGCCTGGTCGATCAAGAACACGATCGAGGTGCCGAGCCTGGATCTCGACCTGATCTCTTCCGGGATGGATTTCACCAGCGGGTCGAATATCAAGCTGGCGATCCACGATGGGGTGCTCGATGGCGGATGGATCACAGTGAACCGGGCGTTCATGCCCGTGATCGGCGGCACGTTCGGCGACACCAGCCTCGGACTTGTCGAAATCTTCGGCGGTCGCACCGGGCAGGTGCAGATCACGGCTACGGGCGCCAAGATCACGGTGCGGGGCGCCAATGTCCTCATGCAGCAGTACATGCCGAAGAACCGGTACATGCTCGGGTGCATCCACGCGCTCTACGACCCGGGCTGCACGGCGGTGCGCGCGGATTACACGTTCTCCGGCACCGTCTCGGCGGCGAATGCGCTGGTCGTGAATTGGGAGGAAGACCCGACCGACGGCAATTGGGCGAATCTCATTCTCGGCTACATCACCATGACCTCCGGCATCGCCGAAGGGTCTCTGCGTACCATCCAAAACGCGGCGAACACCGGGGTAAAACTGATGTATCCGCTTTACCAGGTGCCCGAGCCCGGTGACACGTTCACCGTCACGTTCGGCTGCGACAAGACGTTGACGACCTGCACGAACCGTTTCGCCAACCAGCAGCATTTCCGCGGCTTCCCCTTTGTGCCGCCGGCGGAAACGGCGGTCGTCGGATGACGATGTCGCCCCGGTTCGACGTCAAGGCCGACCTCTCGGCCGAGATCGAGCGCGTGCAGGATCTCTATGAGGCGGCGGCGCGCGAGGCGTCGCTGATCGGCGATGGCGCGGTGCATGAGCGCGCACCGGCGCGGTGTCCGCGCTGCGGTATCTTGGCTGCCTCGACCTGGTTCCGATCGCGCGGCTTCGTATGCGTCTGGTGCGAGGAAGCGTTGCCGAGGACGCCGCGATGACAACGCCACCCACCGAACGCCAGATGGACATGCTGCGCCAGGCGCACGCGCCCGAAGGCCTGGCGGTCGCCGCGGGTGACCCTGACCGGGTCGTCCTGTCTGAGCGTGGCTGGCTGACCGGATACGCGCTGCGCGGACATGACCCGGCGGTGCTGTGGCGGCCGACATCGGCCGGGCTGTGCGTATTGTTGGGGGTGAATGGGGCGCCATGACGGATAGTCCGGTACCCTTTGCCCCGACGCCGATCGCGGCGTGCCTGCCGCTGACGCCGGCGCGCGAGCAGGCGCTGCGCGCGGCCGTCATCGCCGAAGCCATGAAGTGGCAGGGTGCCAGCTACGTCCAGCAGGGAAACGTCCGGTACTCGGCGATCGACTGCGCGATGCTGCTGGTGCGCTGCTGGGTGGACAGCGGGATCTTCCAGCCGTTCGATCCGCGGCCCTATCCGCCGAACTGGCATCTGCACCAAAGCCAGGAACGCTACCTCGACTGGATGCAGACGCTGGCGCGGGAAGTTGAGGTCCCTCGGCCGGGCGACGTGGTAATCTGGCGTTTTGGCCGCTGTTTCAGTCATGGTGGGATCATCGTCAACGAACGACTTCACGTCATGCATGCGCTGGCCGAGCATAGGAAATGCACCCGGACGGACCTGGATGAGGGTTTCCTCCGCTATGATCGCGGCAAGTCCAGGCCGCGGAAGTTCTTCGACGTTTTCGCACCACTCCGCGAAATCGCCGCATGAGCGCGATATTTGGCGCCCGGCCCGCCTCGCAGACCGTCAACCGCTACACCTCCGTCGATGTTCAGACCAGCAGCCAAGGCGTGGCGATTCCGATCGTCGCCGGGGCGAACCGGATCGGCAGCAACCTGATCCAGTTCCTGAACTTCCAGTCCACGCCTGCCAAGGGCGGCGGGAAGGGCGGGAAGGGCGGCGGAAAAGGGGCGACCGCATACGATTACTCGGCCGCGGTGGCGCTCGGGCTCTGCGAAGGACCCGTCAATGTCGGGACGGTGTGGGCCGACAGCAGCGTCACGACACTGGGATCGCTTGGCCTGGGGCTATATTCCGGGACCGCCGACCAGGGGCCGGCGGCGTGGATCGAGGCCAACTACCCCACCCAGGCGCTGGCCTACTCCCAGACGGCCTATCTGTTTTCCAGCAATTACAGCTTCGGCACCAGTCCATCGGTGCCGCAGCACAACGTCGAGGTGCTCGGCTTCCTGTACGGCAGCGTGCCGGAAAGCATGGACGGCGCCGACATCAACATGGCGGATTGGATCCCGCTCTACATCACCAGCACCCAGTTTGGGCTGGATCCCGATGCCACCTATATCGATCCGACCAGCCTGGCGACCTACAAGACCTACCTGCAGGCGCAGGGCATCTGGATGTCGCCCGTCCTGACGACGCAGGAACAGGCGACGCAGGCGATCGAGCGCTGGTCGCAATTGACCAACTCGTGGATCTTCTGGGACGGCACCAAGCTGGTGTTCGTGCCGCTGGGCACGGGTCAGTTGATCGCGAATGGCGTCACCTACACGCCCAACCTGACGCCGGTTTATGATCTCGGCACCGACGATTTCATATTCGACCACAAATCGGAAATCCCGGTCACCGTGACCCGGATCGATCCCGCCGACGGTTACAACAACGTTCAGCTCGACACCCGCGATCGCGGCAACCAGTACAACGCCAATCCGATGCGCTACGACGATCAGACGTCGGAAGACCAGTACGGTGTGCTCCAGAGCCAGGTGGTGCAGGCCGATGAGATCTGCGACCCGAACGTGGGCCAGATCGTCGCGCTGCTGATCGGCCAGCGGTCGGTCTATATTCGCAACAACTACGAATTTAAGGGCGGCTACGGCCTGGTCCTGCTTCAGCCGGGCGATATCGTCACGCTGACCGAACCTGGGATCGGGCTAGTCCAGCAGCCGGTCCGCATCACCCAGGTCGACGAGGACGCCCAGCAGATCCTGAAATTCACCGCCGAGGAGTGTCCCGCCTCGATCGGCATCGCCTCGGCCTACCCATTTCAGGCGAACGGTGCGACGCCGCCGCCGAATCTTTTAGCCGAACCACCGTCCGTCAACCCGCCGGGAATTTTCGAGCCGCCGGTGGCGATCACAAACGGCCAGCCACAGGTTTGGATCGAGGCCTCCGGCGGTGAAAACTGGGGCGGCTGCGGCATCTATATTTCGTCCGATGGCACGAGCTACGTGAACATCGGATCGATCGCGACGCCTGCGATCCAAGGCACGCTGACGGCAGATTTGACCCTCGCCGCCGGTCTCGATCTGACCGGGACGCTCGCGATCGACCTGACGGAAAGCGGCGCCACGCTGGGAACCGGCGTAACCGAGGCCAACGCAAACGCCTTTCAGACCGCGTCCCTGGTTGATAGCGAGATCATCGCGTTCGGAACCGTTGCTGCGACGGGGGCCGAGACCTTCGACCTCAGCTATCTGCAGCGCGGGGTTTACGGCACGGCGCCGGCGGCGCATTCCACCGGCGCGCAGTTCTACCGGATCGATCCGTCCGTCACCTTCGTTTATACGCTGCCCGCGCAGTACGTCGGGGTGGAACTGTACTTTAAGTTCCCGTCGGTCAATTCGTTCGGCAACAGCGCACAGTCGATCGCTGATGTGGAGGCCTACACCTACACGCCGACCGGCGTCGCGTTCACCATTGCAGCACCCACGGGAATCGCCCTGGCTGCCAGCCACACCACGCAATCGGACGGCACCACGGTGCTGGCGATGACGGCAAGCTGGACCGCGAGCGTCGGACCGTCGCTGGGCGCCTACGAGCTGCAGTTCAGCCAGGATGGCGGCACGACCTGGCCGGTGGATATCAGCCTCGGCGCATCGGCGCTCGGCTACGCCCTGAAGCCGGCCGTGGCCTCGACCAGCTATAGCGCCCGCGTCAGGGCTATTTCCCAGTCCGGCTTGGCGGTTTCCCCCTGGGACACGCTTAGCGCGCCGGTGAACTCGGGCACGCTGGTGACGTCGGTGCCAGCAGCGCCCACGGGATTGTCGGTCGTCGCCATTCCGGGTGGATTCACGATGGACTGGACCGCCAGCACCGATCCATCAATCCTGTCCTATCAGGTCTGGACCGCCGCCGGCAGCAGCCAGCCGTTCAGTGCCGCGTCGCTGGCCGGAAGCGTCGCCGCGCCGGCAAGCACGCTGACCGTAACAGGCGAGCCGCCGACCGCCCTGTCCGTGTTCCTGGTCGCGGTCAATGCCGCCGGCAGCAGCAGTCCGGCGGGGTAGGCCATGGCCAACGTCACGCCGCTTTCCGCGGGCACCATGACGGCTTTCGTTATTGGATCCGGCGCATTTTTGAATGCAGGGACAATCGTCAATGACGGCACGATCGCCCAGGCGCAAATCCCGGCCCAGGGCCTGATCGGCAATGCCGCCACGACGGCGGCCGCTGGCGGCGGCGTCAGCCTTGCGCCGGGGCTGACCTTGCTCGCCGGCAGCACGGCTTATCCAGGCGGCACGCTGGCGATCGTGGCGGGCGGCACGACGGGGATCGGCACCGTTGGCACGATCGTCGGTGGCGCCGGCATTTTGGTCAACGGAACGGCCGGCGGCACACTGACGAACGCCGGCACGCTGTCGATCGGCGAGCTGGTCAACACGACGACCGTTGGGGGCTACACGCTCGCCGTCGGCGACCAGGCCAAACTGGTGCACCTGACCTACGCCGGGGTGACTGAGCCGATCCTTTCCACCGGCAGCTATGCCGTTGGGTATCGCGTCAGTTTAATGCCGAATTTTACCTACGGCGGCTACATCACCGCCAGTTCAGGCACGATCAACAACGGCGGGTCGGTCTTCTACTATTCGCCAGCCCAGCGCGTCGATATCACGTTCGACGGGACAAATTACCTTGCCGATGCGTCGTCGCCGTTTGTCGCCAATAGCCAGGGCGCGCTCCTCTTCGGCAGCGGCGGCATGGGGATCGGCAGCAGTAATACGCTAACCAGCGTATATCCGAATTTGGCTGTCGGCACGGGCAACTCGCTCATTGGCACCAGTGCGGTGGGGATCGGCAGCAGCAACTCCGTCGGGTCGGGAGGGCTTGCGGTTGGCTCGTCGAATACCGTCGGGCCAAACGCCGCGGCTGTCGGGTCTCACGGAACCGTCGCCTTTTTCGGCTTAGCTGTCGGCGTTTCGCCGAGTGATAACGGCACGCAAGGGGCCTTCACTCAGGGGTCCCAGGTCAACTGTCAGGTCATGCGGCTCGTGATGTCCAACAACGGCAGTCCCGGCACATCGCCTATGCGTCTTGTTTCAGCGCAGGGCAACTCTTTCACGCCGAGCGTATCGAACGTTGGGTCGCTAGCCGCCAAGCAGAGCGCGTCGTTCCGCCTGACCTGCGAGGTTCACGACGACACCAACGGCGGCAGCGTCGGGTTCGTCTACGGCAACGGCGGAGTGAACCTCGGCAAGATCGCGCAAACCGGATCAACGGCGGCGACGACCACCATCGTCGCAGGCGGGACGTTCGCCCAAGGCCCCCAGATAGGGTCCATTGCTGCCCTCGGATCGTTCTCGGTTGCCGCCGACACCACGCTTGGTGGCTTCAATATTGACTACACGCCTGGCGCCGGCAACACGGCCGCCTTGTCAGCCACGGCGGAGCTGGAGCTTATCTTTGCCGGATAACGGACCTCCGGATTTGGTCCAGGACATCGAGGGCCATTCGACCAGCCGATACATGATCTCGGCCGCCGCCCCGGACGCGATCGCACCGAGCGCGAGCGCCGGCAGGGATGTTCCGCATAGCCAGACGGCGAAGGTAAGAACAGGCCAGTGGACCAAATAAAGGCTGAATGACACGCGCCCGAGCCAACGAATGGGCGGCCAGAGGATCCAACGCGCATCGATAACCAACCCGATCAACAGGACGGCACCGGCGCCCTCTGCCATATCGAAGGGTGACGCCAAGAAGATAACGGCGGCGGCCGTGGTGATTCCGCGGACCCACGTTCCGGCCGTCCGGATCTTGCCTCGGGCCAGATCGATGTACAAAGCCAGAAGGATGCCAAACACAAACAATGCGGCGTAATGCAAGGTCGCCACGATGGACGCGATCCAACCCAAGGCGTCGACAGTTCCGGGCAGCCCGTATTGCCAGAAGGCGACGTCGAGCGGGATGCCCCAGAGCAGCGCCAACAGAAACATAGCTCTCGGCGCCTGGATCGTCGCGACCGCCAGAAGCGGAAACAGCAACGATATACGCGCCTCGTAGGCGAGGGACCAAAGCGGGGGCACCAATTCCGGACAGCCGCCATAGGGACCGATCAATGTCACGCAGCGCGCAACGGTGGCGGCCGCCAGGGGATCGCGTCCGATCACCAGAACGACGATCGCGCCAACTGCGACCGCCGCGATCACCGGCGGCCAAAGTCGGAAGACGCGCCTGACCAGGAATTTAGTCGAGCTAATGGGCTTGCCTCGTATCCACGGCATCGCCAGAACGAACCCGGACAGCACGAAGAACAGCATGACCGCCCAATGCGCGACGTCCAGCGAATAACCCCGGGCAGTTTGCAAATGATCGGCGACAACTGCCGCTGCCGCGATTCCGCGCAAGGAGTCTAAGGTTTCAATTCGCTTCACGGCGGGACGTTACGACCACGCACCCTACCACCGTCAAGCCGCATGCAAAACAAGGCGGTTCTATGAGCAGCATTTTAAAGCGTATTCGTTCCTTCCTGGGCGGCCGCCGCGGCGGCGCCTCCGCCTTCAGCGTTGCCGCGATCGGCCGCGCGACCATCGCGCACACGAAGATCCTCGCCTGCCCAGAGTGCCAGGCGCCTGGCCTCTTCAGCAGCGAAGAGCGGATCCGCGCCGGTTGGCCCGGCTCATATGTGCCACCAGGCGACCCGCGTGAGGGTAAGCCGGTGGGCGGGCAGTGCCCGAACTGCAGTGCCGCGCGCGGCCCGGAACTAACCATCGACCAAGGCGTCGTGTGGAAAGGCCATCTCTGAGGAGCACTGACCATGCAAACAGCCTATTTCGTGAATCGCGTTTCGGTTCACAAACAGCCGATGGACATCGTTGTCGCCGGCGAACCGAGCCGTCAGGCCGTCGACCAGGTCGAGGTCGAGCTGGTGGATCCGACCGGCCAGCACGGCACGATCACGCGGCGCTATCACAAGCCATCCGAGATCGCGTGGGCCAAGGTGGCGTTCGTTCAGGGCGCCACGGTCACACTGGATGATTCGCCGGTGGCCGTGGCGGAGCCTGTCGCAGCGTGATGCCGGACCGCGCCCTGGCGCAGGACGACGTTGGACCGTCGATCCGCGTCGCCCAGGCGCATGCGCTGAACGATGCCGCCATGCGGGCCTGGGGGGCCGGTCAGGATCCGACCGCGATCGCGATGCTGCGGCGCGCGATTGCGCTCGCGCCTGACAAACACGAAATGGTCGGCAATCTCGGCCTGGTGCTGTGGCGCATGGGTGCTGTCGATGAGGCCGGTATGCTGCTGCGCCATGCCGCAGCGCTTGCGCCCGATATGGCGATGACGCACGGCAATCTCGGCGTCTATTACTCGGGCGTGATGGATCACGCGAAGGCGGATTATCACCTGTTCCGCGCCGCCGATCTGGCGCCGGACAAACCGGGCCCGGTGTGGGACCGCGCGATCGGGCTGCTCGAGCGCGGCGACTGGGGCGAAGGCTGGATCGGCTACGAGCGGCGGCTGACGATGAGCGAGGACCGCCGGCATTACCCGCGGTTTCCCGTGCCGCTGTGGGCTGGCGAATCTCTGGATGGCAAGACGATCCTGATCAGGGGCGAGCAGGGCGTCGGCGACCGGATGCAGTTCGCCCGGTATATTCCGGAGATCAAACGCCGCTGGCCAACCTGCCGGATCCTGTTCTGCCCCTATGACGATCTGCTGAACCTGCTGTGGGGCTACCGCGACGTCTGCGAGCTGCTGCCGGTCGGCGTGCCGTTTCCCGATGGCGTGGATTTCGGCGCGTTCCTGTGCTCAATTCCCGGCCGGCTCGGCGCCAGGCCGGACAATATCGTTGCCGATCCCGGTTATATCAAAGCGCGCATCATGCGCCAGCACGTGAAGGCGCCGGCGGCGTTACCGCTGCCGCATTTGCCGTCGCTGAAGGTGGGCATCGTCTGGACCGGCAACCCGGCGCACATGCGCAACCGCGACCGGTCCATTCCGCTGGATCTGCTGCTGCCGCTCGCCGAGGATCCGCGCATCACCCTGTACGGCTTCCAGGTCGGCCCGGGTGCCAACGATATCGGCGCGCTGGGCTGTTCGGACATCGTCAATCCGCTGGGGCGGATGCTGGCAGCCGAGGGCTGGGTCGGCACCGGGCTGGCGCTGCTGCAGCTCGACATCCTGGTGACCGTCGATACCGCGGTGGCGCACCTGGCCGGCGCGCTGGACGTGCCGACGCTGCTGCTTCTCCCACACCACGCCGAGTGGCGCTGGGGCCAGCAGGGTGCGGCGACGTCCTGGTATCCGAGCCTGACCCTCGTGCGACAGGCCGATCACGGCGACTGGATGGGCGTCATCCGGCGCGTGAAGAAACGACTTGCGCGGCTTGCGACTGAGCGCCTCGACAAAGGGACCTGACCCATGACCTATGCTGTGACGAACACCTACCCGGGCCGCACCCAGATGTGGAACCGGCTGAAGGGCAATGGCGCCGAGCCGAAGAACGTCCAGTGGGGCACCGGTGGCGGCTTCACCGGGGCGGCGAATGGCAACGTCAACCTGTTCGCCCCTGCCACCGAGGCGCGCGTCGCCGGCACGACGGCGATCGTCACCACCAATTTCCTCGGCGACACCTATCAGGCGGTCGCGACCATCACCTGTGCGGTCGCGTCCAAAACGATCACTGAAGAAGGATGGTTCGATAGCGGCACGGCCAGCCCGACCGGGACGCTGGCGGCCTCGCTGACCGCGATCGCGACCTCGATCACGCTGGGTGCGGCGCCGGCGATCACCACTGGCAATGCCTACGGCCAGATCGGCAACGAGACGGTGCTGTTCACGCTAGCGAACTCGGCGACGCTGTCGATCAGCCGCGCGCAACTTGGCACGACGGCCGCGACGGCGGCGTCCGGCACGCCCTATACCATCGGCGGCGACGGTGGCGCGGCGACGGCCGGTGCGACGTCCGGGCAGACCGCAACCGTGGGTGCGGCGCAGGGCGGCAACATTTTCGTCCATGCCGATTTCGCTGGCGACGCGCTCAACGTCAACGACTCGCTGTCGAGCACGCTGACCGTCACGTTGACCTGATAGGAGCTGGCGATGCCCGATTACGCAACGCTGGAATCAATTGACGCAGCCTTCGCTGCAGGAACCGCGGACGCCGCCCGCGTGGCATCGATCAATGCGGCTACCGTTCCGATTGCGCTCAAGGTCCCAACCAGCCAGTGGGAAAGCTACCTGGCGACGTACGGTTTTACCATCTCCCTACAGGCATATGCCGAGGGCACCCCGCCGGCAGGCGCGACGCCGACATCCGTCGCGGCCGCGAAGATGATCATTCTCATCATGGGATCGAACGCCGTGCCGGTGGTGGACTTCACGATGCCTGCCGTTGTCGCTGAGATCACCGCGCTTCTGACGGCGCTCGTTGCCGAAGGCGCCGCCGGGCGTCTTGTCAGCATCGCGGGCGCGCCATTCGCGGCGTCTAACCAGTCTGATTTGCTCGCCATGGGCGCATCAACCACGTCACGTGCCGCGCAACTCGGGTTCGCCAACGGCGTCACCGAAAACGATCTGCTGGCGGCTCGTGATCCGCAGCGCGGCGCGGGGAGCGTCGTCTAATGGCAAATCGTGAGATTTTCGTTGCGGGACTTGGCGTTGGATATGCAGGCAGCACGACGCTGCTAACAAGCAACGCGGCATTCGCCGCAGGGTCGCTGACCTGGCTCCCGGCTTTCGTTACCACGCAGGCGGCGTGGTCCAGTGGCGCATCATACGCAGCGGCCTCGGATCTCGCGACCGGCGCTCAGGTGGTGGCAGTCAGCAACACCTATGTCGTGGTCACCAAAGGCAGCGGCACATCGACAGTCAATCCGTCTAGTGGAACAGGCGGCACAACGACCGCCGGAACCCTCACGAGCACTCTTGCGGATGGTTACGTTTGGCTGTGCATCGGCAACGCCACCGCTGACTTCACCTCACTAGCATCCACCTATCAGGCAGTTTCGCAGATTGTCCTGGATAACCGCCCCCTCGAAGCCGAGGGCGACACGATGATGGAGATCGGCGTCTCGCTGGCGTCGGGATCGAGCGGCGGTGCTGGCGACTACATCACGGCGATGCTGCAATGGTTGAACCAAGACGGATCCACTTACGCGGACGGCCTAGGCGGTGGTTCCAGCCCGTCCGCGCCGCAGGTATCGCAGGGGAGCATCTATTATTCGCCCGGCAAGTCTTCGCCGATCGTCGGTGGCGTGCTCATCCCGCTGCGCTGGGGCCGGATGCGACATGCTCTGATCAATTCCTCCGGCAACGCACTCTCATCGTCAACGCACGTTGTCGCGTTCCGTACGGGTGTACTTGGTCTCAACGGGTAATGGCCCGTGACGCTCAACATCAACGCGCGGCGACGCTTTCCGACGATTATCAACCCGTCGCAGATTCCGACGTGGCCGTTCGAGTTGGACGCAGCGAACCCACTCGTATCTGGGGCATGCGCCCTGTGGCCGCTCAATGATCCATCGTTTCGGGACTACTCACCTTACGGAATAGCAGGCGCCCCCGTTAATTCGCCGCCCATCGTATCCGGCGCGTCTGGGCCGATGGCATCGTTCAATGGCACGACGCAATCGATAACCGCGAACGCCTCCGCGCCGCTCCTCACTTGGTCAAACACATCGGTATTTATTCGCTTCCAGGTCAAGGGAGCGATGAACCAGTACACGAGACTGATTGAAAAAGGGGCCAACTCCGAGTGGAACATAACCACCAATCTGACAGCCAACTCCTATGACATTACAGCGACATTGGCAGGCGGATCGCCGGCCGCAGTCACCACCACCACATCCTATAACGACGGAAAAATCCACGACGTTTTGATGACGGTCGCATCCGGTGGCGTCATGACGATGTATGTCGATGGTGCCTTGGTTGGCACGGCAACTGGCTCGTTCCCATCGTCAACGTCCGGCAATATCGTCATTTCGAATTATGGCGGTGGCGGGTCTTACAACTTCAACGGGCTTCTTGGTCAGGTGATCATATGGAATAGGGTGCTAACAGCGTCGGACGCAGTCGCGCTGCATGTTGATCCCTTCGCTATGTTTCTCCCGACGATCCGGCGGGCGCGGCGGACGGTTGTTGGGGGAACGAATTACACCGTGTATTTCGCGGCGGCTCAGGCGTCGTCGGCCGCGACGCGTTGGAATTCGGCGCGATTGTTGATGCTCGGCGAAGGGCAAGCCGCCGGACTGATTCGGTCTCTCACGCGTGGACTGGCGAGCAGCGGCCCCTCGGTTTCGTCGCTGATCAGGAATCCGATCCGTCTGATCGGTGCGCCGCAGGGAGCTTCGTCAAACATCTTGCGCGGGCCAGCCCGGGTTCTGCTGAGTGGCATTACCGAAACCATGTCGAGCCAGCGAACGCCGGCGCGGCTTTTTGCGACGGCATCGACGGAAGCCGCCTCCATCGGCCGGGGCATGATCCGAAACCTGGCGGATGCCCAGCCGCAGTCTGCGACGACGAGTCGGCATGCGGCGCGATCGTTCGCCCTGGGACTCATTCAGGCAGCCAACATCGCGCGTGCCGCCTCTCGTCTGGCGTCGGTGCCCGTCACGTTGACCTGTTCGATCATCCAAGGGAAAGCGAAGCTTCTTGCCGCGGTCGTGACGCAGGCGTCGCCGGCAGTGGTGGTGCGCGTCGTCGTCCGCTCGCTCTCTGTCGCTGGCGCCTCGGCCGCGACCTTACGTCGAGCCGTCGTTCGCGCGCTGGCATTGGACCAGCCGTCGCCCTCAACGGCACAACGAGCGGTCTTCAGGCTATTCCGCCTAGCTCAGGCTGAAGCCTCGAACGCCGTTGTGGGCCGCAACCGAGCGGTTGTTGCATCGACGGCGCAGCCGGAGACCGTCGGGCTCGACCGATCGGCCGCGCGGTTCTTTAGTTTCGGCCAGCCGTCGCAAGCCGCCGTGCTCCGCGGTCTTGCCCGGATGTTCGGTTGGGCGCAGGCCTATCTGGCGAAGATCAAGGTGCCATCGTCCGCGCCGGCGCCCGCGGTGGTTCCGACGCCGGTGCGCCCGCGCCAGCGGGTCGTTGCCGTCTCGCCAACCCAGCGCATCGTGAAATCGAGGTAGCCGTGTATCGCAACTCCGAGCCGGTCCGGCTGCCCGATTTCCGCCAGTCCGTCGGCACCGTGCAGCCGGTGCTGGACACCCGCGGGCTCGATCTCTCGCCGGACCTGAACAACCCGCGCGAACCGCTCAACGATCCCTTGGCGACGATCGGCAGCATCACCGTCGTTCGCCGGGACGGCAACGCGATCACGGCCGCCGATCTGACGATCACGCCGTCCTGGGGTGGCTCCCCCGTTATCCCGCCATGGCTAACCATGCTCGCGCTCGGACCAGCGACGCCGACGGGGTTCTTCGCGAACTGGTGGCAGGGCGTGAATTTCACCATCGCGGCCAGCGGTCCGGTCGATTACCAGATCACGCTGGCCGGTACCACGGCCGCCGGGCGCGAAGTCGCCTGGGACGCCTATCAACTGGTCGTCGCCGCCAGCGGCTGAGCGAACGCCCCGCGGGCTCGCCCGCCCCACCGTAAACCCAGCAAGGATTGATGCGATGCCCGACTTCGAAGCCGGCCGGCGTCCGGTCGGGGAACGTTTGACCGCGCTCGAAACGTCGCTGCCCGAGGTGGCGCGCCGTCTCGAGGATCTCAGCGACAAGATGGACGAGCACACCCAGGCGATGCGGGCGGTCACGCTCGCGCTTGAGCGGCGCTCGGCGTCGATGCGCATTGCGAGTCACTTCGTCGAGATCCTGAAAATGGCCGTCGCCGCGGCGATCGGCGGTGCTGGCGTCCATTTTTACCCCCCACACGGGAGCTGACCATGGCCGCCGCGAACTATCCGTCGTCGCTCGCCCTCGTCTGGCGCCCCGGTTTCGACAATCCGGCCGACGGCTATCACGTCACCCCAGGCGACGCCGGCGGCGGCACGCTTGGCGGCGTCATTGAGGCGACGTGGAGCGCCGCGGTCGCCGCGGGGCTTGTGCGAGGAAAACTGGCCGATGCCACGCGAGACCAGCTCTCGATCGTGTTGCGCGCTAAATTCTGGGGATCCGCCTGCGACGCGTTGCCATCAGGGCTCGATCTGATGCTGTTCAACGGCCGGATGATGAGCGGTGGCTTCCCTGGGATCTTCCAGCAATGCCTTGGCCTGGTCGGCGACGACGTGGACGATGATTTCGGTCGGGAAAGCCTCGAGGCGGTGACCGGGCGCCACGCCCCGACGCTGATCCAGGCGCTTTATGGCAACCACTACGCCTATCTGAAGCGGCTCTCGTCCTGGCCCGAATTCAAGGGCGGCTGGACCAAGCGGCTTGAGGCCGTGCTGCCGGCGGCGCTGGCGCTCGCCGCCTGAGGCCGACAACCAAACCGAACCCCTGACAACCGAAACGATCATCCAGCCGCGCGGGCTTCGTCCGCGGGCCTTGCGGAGCATTGACCATGGATCTGAACCCGATCGTGCAGGACGCCTTCCAGGTCGTCGCCCTCGCGCTGCTGCCGTCCATCCTGACCTTGCTCGGCTTCGGCCTGCGGCAATTGCAGGCGCGCTGGAAATTCACCGTCTCGCAGCAGCTGCAGGATGCCATCGCCTCCGATATCGCCTCGGTGGTGAATACCGGTATCGGCTGGGGGCGGGCGAAGCTGGCCTCCGGCGAAATGCAGCTGACCCACGTCACCACCGGCAACCCGTTTATCGATCAGATCGCCACCGCCGGTCTGGCGATGCTGTCGGCGAACGCGCGGGCCAGCGGCATCTCGGCCGACGACCTGGCGCGCCGGATCGTCGGCGGCATCGGCCATGCGGTGGGCAACGATCCGAGCGTGCCGACGATCGCGCCGGCGCCGGTCTTGGCGCCCGAATCAGCAACCTCTGGCGCGGCTTCGGCCGGCGTCGCTCCCACCGCCTGACGCGGTCGCTGGCCGGTCGCGTCCGAGCGCCGGCTTTTCCTCACTCCCATAAGGATTTCTCGATGCGCCATCTCCTGGTTGCCTTCGCCTGCCTCTGCCTGGCCGCCTGCGGCAACAACCCCGCCGGCACCGCCTGCCTCGAAGACGCCGGGGGCACCGTCCTCGCCGCCGGCCTGACCGCCGCCCAGGCGCCGGGGTCGATCAACGGCAAGACCGCCACCGCCGCCGGCACCACAATCCTGGTCGACGCCGCAAAGGATCCGAACTGCCTGCAGGCGATTCAGACCGCGCTGAACCCGGCACCCGCCGCGCCGGTGACATCAATTTCAACCGCGCCGGCGGCGGCGTCCGCAACCGCGGCACCCCCAGCCTCACCGTGAAACGGGCACTCGCCCTGGCCGCGCTCCTGGCGCTGCCAGGGTGCGTGGCCGCGCCGCTCGGGATCTCCGCCGCCGCATGGGCCACCGGTGCGGCGATCGGCGGCATCGTGCTCGATGCCTCCGGCGTCGTGGATGACAGCCTTCAGGCGATCGCCGAGGCGAAGGGCATGCAGGTGACGCGCCCGGCGAAGGCGCCGGTCCCGGCGCCCGCCATCTGCCCGGTCGAGCCCACCGCGGCGTCGATGGTGCCATCGACTTAGGCCGCCGCGCCGGACCGTTCCGGCGCCCGGCATCTCCAGCAAATCAAGGACCGAAACAATGAGCCATCATTGGCTGCTGCGGCCGACCTGTGTCCGGTCGGAAGGCTCGTCCGTGTCCGGTTCGGGGTCGGGCGCCACGCCAGCCGCGCCGCGGGTGCTGGACCCTTTCTATATCCGCAGTCTGTTCGATGACGCGCCGGACGATGCCCTGGTCTCCGCGCAGTCCGCGATCGCCGACATCCAGCGCGAACGCACGAGCAAGAAATAACGGCCCGCGCGATGGACTATGCGGATCTGGCGCGTCAGGCGCGCCTCTCAGAGGAGTCCTATGCGGTTCCTCCGCCACCGGGCATCGTGATCGAGGTCGGCAGCATCCGGGCGGTCTTGACCGAAAATCCAGGCGGCTGGATCGACCTGACCTATCGCGGCACCCGGCCGCCGCATCCGCGCGACTGGGCGATCGATTTTTCGGCGTGGCTGGCCAAATCGGCGGCGCATCCGCAGCTTGGTCGATGCCACGCCGGCATCATGGATGCGGTGCTGCCGACCATCCCGCTGATCTTGCCGCACGTGCGGGGACGCAGAGTGCGGCCAAACGGGCATTCTCTCGGCGGCGGCGCGGCGATCATCGGCGGCGCGGTGTTGCTGCTTGAGGGTGTCGAGCTGCACCCGAACCCGACGTCGCAGGAAGCGCCGCGCGTGGCTGAGGGACCGTGCCGAAAACTGTTTGCCGATGCCGGCATTGCCTGGTGGCAGGTGCGTTATGGCGACGACCCGGTGACGGAAGTGCCGCCGTGGCTAGGCCATATGGCTGAGCTGATCCCGATCGGCGCGCCGATGACAGATCCGTTCGACTGCCACGCGATCGGCGGGATTGCGGCATGGCTGTCGGCGCGGCAGGCCCTCACGAAATAAACGGCATACTCGACGCGAGTCGACTTAACCGAAAATTGCGGCCCCGGGGGAAACCTCGGGGCCGCTTTTTGATTCTGGGCGCGGGCCAATGCATAAAATGCATAAATTATGCATAAACCCGTCGGACGAAGTCGCTCAGAGCTTCACGCCGGTCCGGTCCTCGATTTGCTTTCGGACTAATCCTTTTGCGAGGTCCTTTAGTAGATCGATCGTAAAGCCCCCCGCCGCCGCGGCGCCTTTCTTCGTGCGGGCCCAGATTTCGGGATCTCGAACCGTGTCCAGGAAGTCGTGGCCGCTCCAGGTGACATTTCGAATGATAAACCCTGGCGACATCATCGGTTCGCCGTTGAGCATGTCGGCGTCGAGAAGTTGGCGAAGATGGTAATCGACGTCGGCATAGCTGGCCGCCTCGGTCACATAGTCCAGCGGGTCGAGCGTCGGATTGCCGATGCCGTTGAATTGGGGATCGTCAGCGATTTTGATCAGCAGCGTGCGCACTAAATCCATGTCTCGTTTCATCAGCAGGCCTCTCGACTCGGGTTTCCGGGTTGCCGATGAAGGGTAACATCCCGAAACGAGTCGGGTGAGCCGCAAGAAGCTCGCGGCGACTAAAGCCCGATCCCATGCACAGCGCCTCGACAATCTCCCCCGTCCAGAACCAGGACACCAGGAACGAGATGTCGCGCGCGACGGTGCCGGCAGCGGTCAGACGCCGCGCCCAGGGCAGCGTGGGCGGCGTCGGGAATGGCTGAGCCATGGGTGGCTGCGCCGGCTGTGACGTCACCGCCATCGGCGACGGCGCGGGCGACGAGCCAAACAGATCGATCTGGGCCACGGTCATGGCTGCACCTGGTGCCACGGCCAGAAACCCCGAGCGCCGCGAACCGGGACAAACGGCTTCAGCTTTTCCACGTCGGTCAGTGGCCAGCCATAGTTGCTGTGCTCACCGCGATCGCTGTCGCACATCAATTCGATCCCCATCCGGGTGGCGAGATCCTGGTTCCGGATCGGCTGACCCAACACCGCCGTGCACAAGATCGATGACAGAGGCAGGCCGCCTGGTGCCATCAGCACCTTCGTCAGCAGTTCGATGCTGCCCTCGCGCACCAATCCGGTCTCACGCCAGGACAGGCTCTGCAGTTTCAGCAAGAGGTCGCGGACTTCGTCTTTTCGGACCGGCCGCGCGCCGGCGTGGATGCCGATCCGTTGCCCGATCAGTGCGGCGTGTGCGGGCCAGCCGCGAAACTCGAGAGGCTTCAGCTCTTCCGCGATCAGCGTCGCCCAGGGCTGCCAGACCGTGATGGTGGGGATTGGTGCGATTTCCGGCATGGTCAGAGCACCACGAAGAAGGGAACGCCGCCCGGCAGCGCGTCCACCAGCTCCCGCATCTGCCATTTGGCTTTTTTGGCGGCGATACCGAGGCAGACCAGCTCCTCCATCCGCTGGTGCAGGCCGGTCCACTGGTTGCCGTGGCGATCGATGCAAGCGTTTAGAAACGACCAGCCACCACCGAACGATGCTTTGAACTGATCGGGCAGATCGAACAGCAGCTCGCCGATCGTCTTGGTGTTTTCTGCGATACGGTCGACATGGAAGCTGTAGTCGCCCCTGATACCCTCGACCTCGATCGCGCCGTCGCGCGGTTCGTCGGGCCGCAACAGGCACAGGGAAACGAGGGACTGAACGATCTCTGGATCCAGGGCCATCGTTACATCCCCAATGCGCGGCGGTAGATGTCGAGCATCGTTTCCTGCTCCTCAACCTCGGCGGCTTCCTGCTTCCGGATGCTGATCAACTGGCGCAGCACCTTGGGATCGAAGCCGGCGGATTTCGCCTCGGCATAGATGTCCTTGATGTCGCTGCTGAGCGCCTTGCGCTCTTCCTCCAGGCGCTCGATCCGTTCGACCAGGCTGCGCAAGCGCTCCACGGCAACGCCGCCGGACTTGATCTCTTCTTCGCTGACTGGCTTAGCCATGCGCGTATTCCAGCGCGAGCTGGGTCGGACGAACGAAAGCCGGCTGCGGATCGTAGTCGATGCCCCAGGTCGGGTGGACGTGCACCTCAAGTGCTGCGCCGTCGAAACGGACCAGCAGATACATCGGATCTGCATCGGTGTGCACGATTACGCCGGCTTGCCCGTGTCGCGTGATGCGCTGGCCGACGCGCGGGTTCACGCCAAAGGCGTTTCGGATGTAGTTGTAAGCCACGTTTTTCTCCGCTCTCAGATCGACCGACGAATTAATCTCCGACGGCTGGTGAATTAATCTCCGGCCCGGTCGGACAGCCCGCGACGTCGCGCAACGTGTCGACGATCCCTTCCATCTCCCAGATTTCGGACATCGCCTCCGCGACGCTCATGCGGCCGGCCATGACGCGGTTGGAGTACCAGCGGCGCCGGCGGCGCAGCTCGCGTTCGGCGCATTGGACCATGCGCAGCACCGGCACCGGCGCGTCGGAAACAGCCGGAAACGCGTGCATCTCGAGGCGCCCGGCTTCGATCTGGAAAGCGGCGCGAACCGGAATGTTCGACATCACGCGGCCTCCCCGCAACTGCTGCACGTCAGCGGACCGACCCAATGGCATCCGCCGGGACAGCCGCACTGGTCGGTGCAACCGCATCCGGTGCACTGCCGGATGCCCAATGCCGCGAGGCTGGGCGCACGCAGCTGGGCGATGTCGCCCCCCAGCACTTTCGCTTCGACCAGGACGCCGGCGCGGCTGGCGCCCTCGAGCAGGGCCGCATCGAAGAAACTGGTATGCTCGGCTTCGGCTGCGATCTGCCATGCCGGCACCTCGTGCTCCTCGATCATCGTCACCAGGTGCGCAAACCCGATGGCGATCGCCGCCATGCCGAACTCGGCCTGGATCTCCGGGGTCAGGGCATCCCAGGCCTTACGCAGATCCAGCTTCGGGATCGCCATCGATGTGACTGTGCCGTTCATGCCACCGACTCCTCGACTGGCCGGTGCTGGACCTGCAGCTCGCGCGGCCGCGGCCCGGGCGCGCCAAACGTGGTGGGGTGGTAGCCTGGGGCTTTGCCGACCAAAGCCTCGCGCAGCGCGGTGACCTTGTCGGGGACGGCGATGTCAAGGTCGGCGGCGATTTTCAGCAGTTCCGGCTTCGCCAGCGTCCCCAGGAATTCAGCCGTGTCGTAGCGGGGCAGCGCCATGTCGGCCTGCAGCGCGTTGCCGATCCATTCCGGCGGCAGCCCGGAACCGGCCAGCGTGACCGGGTCGGTCACCGTCAGCATGCGCGCCAAGGCCTCGGCCAGGATCGGCCCGATGGCCACGGCATCGATGTCCAGTCGTCCGGCCGGGTCCACCAGGCGCATGGCGAGGTCGCCGAAACTGACGACGGCCCATTTGCTGGTCTCGTCGGAGATGCGCACGTTGTCCCCGGCGAGCGCCAGCACGAGGCAGGCGCCGAGCAATTCGGCCGACAGATTGCCGCCGTGACGGCGGATGTGCTCGCGCAAAGCCGCCGTCTTGGTCGCCGCGATGATCTGGCGACCGCGATTGGTGATCGGTGGCCGCTCGATTCCGAACTCTTCCAGCGGATCCTGGCGATCCGCCTCCAGCGGAACCGCATGCGGCGGCTCCTGCGCGTCGGTCTCTTCGCGGCCGGGGGTCTCCATCCGGCGCGGCAGCGGCGCCGGCGGATCGGCGAGAACCTCGACGACCTTACCGATATCGTCGCCGCTCTCAACGATCGCCATGAACTTCGTCGGGCCAGCAGGACCTTTCGGGGAACCGCCGCGCGCCGGCGTGAAGCGGGGCGTGTAGCCGCGGGGTAATGCGACGCTGCCCCTGAACCAATCGGCCAGAACGACCCGTTCGTTCCGTTGCTTGTGGGCCGCGACCGCGTCCGCGAGTGCGGCGCGCTGGGCGGCCATGAAGCCGGCGACGTCCCTGGTGACAAACTGATCGTCGGCGCCGGGCTGGGCAAACAGATCCTCGGTGAACGCGATCGTGGTGGACCCGAGATCGAAGATTGCCCGGCCGCGCGGGATCGTCGCGTCACGGCAGGCGTTGGCGATGATGTTCCAGTTCACCCGGTCGCCCTGGACCGCATATTGCGCCTTCAGGCCCTCGATCTGGCGTGCATGCGAGGCGGCGGCGATCGCCTTCAAATGATACGTCGAAGGCATGTCGGCGATGACCATCTGGCGAATCTTCGGGTGCAGCGCCGCAAGGCGTTCCATCTGGCGGATCTCGCGCTCGGTGTAGCCCAGCGCGATCGCGGCGCCGGCCAGCGTCTCGCCGGCGTCCAGCATGTCGGCCACCGCCTTCCAGCGATCGACCGGATGCATTTGCCGCCGGTGCAGGTTCTCCATGACCTGGGCCTCGAGCAGTTCCAGGTCGGTCATCGGTTTGACGGTGGCGGGGATCTCGGTCAGGCCGGCGGCGCGGGCGGCGGCAACGCGCCGGTAGCCGAACACCAGCTCATACCGGTTGCCGGCGGGGCGGAGCATGATCGCCGAGAGGACGCCGGATTTCCGGATGCTGGCAAGCAGCGCTGCGTCGGCCTCCGGCGGCGCCGGAACTGTGCAGGGGTTTGGGTGCGGCGTATCGATCAGATCGAGGGCAATCATCGTCGTCAGCCTTTCGGTCAACCGAAAGCGTGGTTGGTTAGGGTTGGGGAAGGTCTCCAGACTCGAGAAGCGGCGTGGTGGTTTGCCCGTTTCGGGGCTTGGTTTGCCTTGCGGGCAAACCGCGAGCGGTGCGCATCGCCAGGCGCAGCGTGGCGCAGGCTTCGATGGCCATTCCGGCGGGCACTTTGCGGCCGGCGGCCTCGTGCGCGGACACGGTCGCCTCGATAACCGCGGCGAGGCCGAGCAGATCGATCGCCGGGGTGCTTTCGGGCGGTCGGGGCTGCTCTGGTTTGCCCGGCGGCATGACCAGGTTTCCGGCCTGCTGATCGGCGAGGCGGTTGACGGCGTCGGTCAGCCAGTCGGCCATGCTGACGCCCTGGGCGTTGGCGGCTCTGACTGCCCTTTTCCGGGTTTCGATGGGGACGGCCTTGACCGTCCAAGGCGATGTTTCAGACATGCCGAGACTCCTGGTTTGCCTTGGGTTGCCCGGCCGGTTTGCCCGCGCGCGGGAGAGGGCGCTCATGGCTGGGCCTTCCGCGTCCACGAACGGCGCCGCAGGCGCAATGGCAGACCGCGCAGCGCGGCGAGGCCTTTGTTTCCGGGAAGCAGCATCGTCACCGAGCCGTCTGACTCGATGACGCCTTCGACGGCGACGTCGTCGCCGGCGGCCAGATCGACGCCGTAGGGCGTTTGTGCCTGCCAGGCGCGCAGCGGGGCGAGCTGGCGCGGGAGATCGGCGAGAGCTTTAAGTTCGGCCGTCATCACCGCGCGGCCAGCCGCCTTCGCGGACGCGGCGGCCTCTTCCAGCGCGTCGGCCATCCAGAGCAGTGAGTCGCTGGTCGCTTTCGGATCGGCCAGTGCGGCGCTGAGGAAATCCAGCAATGCCGCCGGCATGCGTGGCGCGGCCGACAGGGCGCGGCGTAGCCATGCGTCACGGCCCGGATCGAAAGCGCCTGGCGTGATCATGCCGGGTCGCCCTGCTTGATCCAGACGCCGCACAGGTCGGCGACAAGCGCCCCGAAGCCGAAATAGGTCCGGTTCTGGCCCTCAGGTTCGGAAATCCGCGTTTCCTCGCAGATCCTCGCGGCGTTGGAACAGATACGGAAGCAGCGCTCGCGCTCCGCCAGGACCTCGGGGAGGATGGTGCCGTCCTTCATGATGCTGACGCGGCGAGGGCGAAACGTTGGTCGATCCAGCGGATGAGCCGCTGCCACCAGCGCCGGCGCGGGGCCGCGCGCAAGGTCGCCTGGATCGCCGCCTTTTCCTTCTGCAGGCACAGATCGGCGAGGAACTGCGCCGCGATCACAGTCTCGATGCCGGAGGACACCCAGCGCGAGGCGCCGCTACGAACGTCAAACGACCGGCGCTCGGAAGGGAAATAATAACGCAGCCATGCCTCGCCGCCGCACAGCGCGATCAGCCGGGCCGGATCGCACAACTCGACGAACGTGAGAGCGCGCTTTTCGCCCGAGGGTAGGAGAAACACGTAGCGGTCGTGTGTGACCCCGACGGCAATCAGCGGCGTTGCCGGCTCGATGTCGGCGTGGATCATCGAGACCACCGACGGACTGAATGCCGTCGATCCAGGCGTTGTGCCGACTGACGCGGCCTCTGCGGTGACCATCTACCCCTCCAACCGTTTGCGATATTGATCGCGGGACAATCAGTAAACAATATGAAGACCAACCGTCAATGGAAAAATAAACAAATTGATGACTGACTAATGTTGCGTATTCCGATACATATCGCCCTGCGTCCTGCGGGTCATCGCCTTAGCTGCGGCAAGAATCGCCGCGCGTTGTTCCTCGTCCATGAGATCATAGGCCGCGAGGAGCTCATCCCGCCTCGAGTCGGATGGGAATTTGGCAGAGCCTCCTGCCACGATACACTGAGCGGCGGCGCTAATCGCTTCGCCCACTCCACAAGGCAAAGGTAAACGATATGGTGACCAACGTCGGTCATCAAGGCATTGACCATCTGGTCCACATTATGGTTACTGTTTGCCATGACGCTGGACGAATATCTCCGCCTCAATGGCTTGACGTCGGCGAAATTCGCCGAGGCCAGCGGTATTACGTCTAAACAAACGATCCACAATTACCGGAGCGGCGCCCGTTTCCCGTCCCCTTGGAATCTTCGGCTCATTCGAAATGCGACGAACGGCCAAGTAACCGCCGAAGACTTTGTCGATCAGCATGTTGGCGAGTCTTCCTGCGACCCCTCTGCGCGGGGGCAGGTCGCCTGATGCCGTTCACCCGCGAACAGCTGGCCGGCGCCTTCAACGAGTGGCTGCATCGATTCGAGGAATCGCCGACTCGATTCGAGGCCGAATTTGAAACCGTCCGCCGATTCGCTGCCGAGCGGGCTGACGGCTTCACCCCGAGTTACGGCGAGACCTGCGTCGCCTACCCTGACACCCCAACCAAACCGGACAGGCGCGTGACGGGCTCGCCCCCGGGACTGATTCGAATGGGGAGGCAGGAGGATTCCGGCCTCCCCATTGCTTTGTGCGGGATGCCCCTCGGGGCAAGTCGCGGGGCTGGCTGCGCCAGCCGCCCCGCGCGTGCGGGATGGCGGCCGGGCCTGCGTTTCCCCCTGGCCACCATCCCGCGCTGCGGCCGGTTCGGGCATCGACCCCGTTCCGGCCAGGCGTCGTTTTCGTATCGGTTTCGGCTCGGTGTGTCCGCGTCATCCTCCTGTGCTGAAGCCCTAACCCCTCGATCACAGTATCGAGGAGCTTCCTTCCGTGCGGCGGCACAAAATCAGGCCCGATTTGCAGAAAATCCTTCCGCGATTACGGAAGACAGGCGTTCCGGAGGCCGCGGTGTTCACGGCTGAGGACGTCAACGAGCAGCTATCCCAGATCGTGCGGCGGGCGGCGACGCCATCGGATCCCGGCGAGCGGATCAACCAGATGATCCAGCGCGCGGCCCGACGGCTTCGGCTTCCCGCGAGTCTGACGAAGCGGCTTTGGTACCAAGAGCAGCGGTCGGTTCCGGCGCACGTGGCGCTGAATTTGATGGAGTTCGACCGCCAATCGGCCGAGCTGCGCGAGCGGCTGCGGCTGCTGCAGGCGGAACTCGATGCGCTGAGGGGCGGCTAATGTGCGCCGGCCTCGCCCTGTGGTGGCGCTCCGATCCTGGCTGGATGTCGGCCTGGTACCTGCTCCGGGCGCAGCGCCTTGAAGCGAAGGCGGACTGGTGGCGCGCGCGTGCGCCGCCGAGCGCCCAAACCCTGCGGATGTCGGGCTGGTACGTGCGGCGTGCGCAGCGTCTGCAGCGGAAGGCGGACTGGTGGCGCGCACGCGCCGGCCCGACGACCGGCAAACCCTGAGGTGTGATCTGAACCAAAAAGAATAGGTGCCTCGACGACTGGAATCGCCGGGGCACCAAGGGGTAGTCACAATGCAAACCCAAGTGTCGGCGACCGAACCGAAACGAACCAGTCCGCAATTCGGTCGCGTTCCTAACGATGCCGTGAGAGATGTTTCCGCGGTGTCTCAGCGCGGTCGCGGAAGCCGCTACGACTCGCCGTGGCCTGAACGCGATGCCGAGGTCATCACGCGCTGGAATGCCGGCGCATCGAAGGCTGTCGTTGCGCGCGCAATGGGTCTGACCCCCGGCCAGGTTATCGGGCGCATTCATCGCCTTCAAGGTCTGGGTCTCTGCGAGCGCCGTGGCAGCCCGCTGCGACCCAAGACGGAGCCTTTGAAACGGGCCACGCGCCGGAAGGAGATGACCGCGGCGGAGGTGGCGGAGCTGCTGCGATTGCAACGCGCCGATCGGCTGGCGCGCGCTGCGCCGCCTGACGCGCCAACCGATCCTGGCGGGGAGCGAACGCCGCCGGCGCCGATGCCGTCGGAGGCGCCCGTGCCGCTCGATGCGCACGGAAATCACGAAGAATCACGTCTATTCACGACCGTGACCGGCTATCCAGCTATCCAGCTATCCAGCTATCCCGGCCCCCCCCCCGCGGCCATCGCGGCCGAACCGGTGATAAGGGCCGCAGCCGTTCCGGCCGCGTCCGCCGCACCGGCCAGATTCGCCCGATCAAACGAATGCTGCTGGCCGATCGGCACGCCGGGCAGTCCGGCCTTCCGGTTTTGCACAGGCGTGGCCGCCGCGAAGACGCCGTACTGCGAGGAGCACGCGAAACGCGCTTACGAAAACTGGAAGCCGCGGGAGCAGGCAGCATGAGCCGGCTTTGTCGCGACTGTGGCGCCAGGGGGGGGGAGGCGAGTTTTCCGGGGCCTCGCAAGCCGCGCGGCCGCGCCGATCGGTGCGACGACTGCCTGGCGGATCCGCTGGCGCAGGCGCAGGCGCGGGTAGCCGCCCGACGCGCGGAAATTCTCAACCTGCGGGAGGCGAAGCGCCGGAAGGGGCGCCAATACCGGGCGCCAAAACCGCTCTGGACCGCGCCGCTGTTCGCCGAGCTTCGACCATGACCGGGTTATCCATGCGCGTCGCGGGGGGGGGCATGTCCACTTTCCAGGCCTCAATTGAGGCGGAGAAAATGGACATGGCGACCCA